>CAKRIZ010000003.1 GCA_934351445.1 uncultured Eubacterium sp. | reverse complement strand
GAGAAAAATGTAATTCTCGAGCTCACACTGATTTCATGTGGATTCAATCTTTATAAATATCACAACAAAAAGCAACGGCAGACGAAAGTTGCATAAAACTTAAGCGAGCGTGATTACGGAGCTTTATTAAATGTACCCTTTTTTATACCGAAAGATGCAGACTCGCTCAGAAATAGAAAAGTTTATATAAAGAAACGCCAAAACCGACATTTGTCGGAGTTGGCGTTTCTTAATTAGGGACTTATTTTACAGCCCCCTCTTTGTTATGCCTACAAATAATTAATTCTAAATTATTTGTTAAAAGCTCTTAACTTATTCAGTTTGATTTAGTCCTTAGAACTAAGCTCCTACTACATAAGTTACAGACTTAGAAGATCCATCAGGAGCTGTTACAGTAACTTTAAACTTGCAGTAACGCTTCTCAACAATAACGATACGAGCCTGGTTTGTACCATTATGGCTGATCTCATATGCATCCTTATTACCAGAGCTGAGGACTGTAATCTTGTAAGTAACAGAACCGGTATCTAAGTCTCCTCCAACCAGCTTAGAAGTATCTGCCTTTAAGTTAGCTACAGTATTAGCACCTAAACCATACTGATCCTTGAACTTGAACTGCTTAACGAAATCTGTGCCTTTAATAACAACCGGTGATGCAAGTGTCAGTGAATTGCCAGAAATAACATTTCCAGAAATTGCAACACCAACGGTATCAACTACAGTGCTGTCAACCTTGAACAGCTTGCTCTTTGCTCTAGAAACAGTATACTCTTTCGTCAGCTCAGTAGAGATCGGTGTGTTAGAAGCATCCCAGGTAGTAACCTGAATCTTCAGAGTTGCCTTCTTGGTCTCAACACCCTTGCTCAGTTCTTCATTGGTCCAATTGTAAGCTCCCTTGTCAGTAATTACATACTGATCAGCAGGAATGACAGTGTTTACACCGCCAACTTTAGCCTTAACAACAATGTCATCTACATCCATCTTATCAGCAGCTCCTGATGTTACATCGCAGCCATCCTTGATAGAATCGATGAATAATGTGCTAACATCTACACTCTTTGTATCATATGCTGTTAAAACAAATTTTGCATCATAGTTTCTGTCGCTTGCGACAGGATTCGTCTGCTTTGTAGTATCAGTAGTATACTTATACTTCAAATAAACAGTAGCGTTACCTACAACAGCGGTAGGAGTAGCAACAATCTTATTATCTACTACAGCTACATTGAAAGAAGGAGTAGCATTCTGCTTAACAAAAACAGATGTACCACTTGTAATGCTTGCTGCGGCAGATGCAGCTACCATTGTCTTATTGAATGCCTTCTCGTCATCCTTTAAAGGATTAGAGTACTGGTCTGCTAATACGATATCAGTAGACTTGATGGTTAAGTTCTTCTTTGTGTTCTTAGCAGAAATAGCAAGTGTCACATCATCTTTCACACCAGTAACACCCTTAGCTACTCTTGACTCATTTACAGTAAGGCTAAATGTCTTAACTAAGTACTCGCCACCTGTCTGTGAGTTTGCATAGCAGGTAACAATGAAAGGCTTAGAAGCCTTGTCGGTATTTGACTGGCTAGGCTCAGTTCCTGTAGGATTTGTTAAGTCTGCGATTAATTTTGCCTTGCCGTCATCCTGACGCTCAAAACGAAGATATCCATCTCCATTACTAAAAGTCACACCACAGTTTTCAACTAATGTAACATAATCAGTAATAGCATTTCCATCCTGATCGATGAACTCATAGTTCAAAGTATTTTCCTGTCCCCAGTAAATACCGTTATCAGCCGTAATGTTGGCACTCTTAACAACAACATTCTTTGCAACAGTGATCTTGTCGTTAATTAACATACCTGAATAGTTGCCAGTAACGATCAGAGTAGCATCACCAGCTAAAATCTTGCTGCTTGTTGCAGCCAGATTAACAGCGATATAATCATTGCCGTCATATGTTCTGGTGCTGAATGCAGAATCATTAGACTCTTTGTCTACGCTTAATCCTGTTAAACCACCAGAGATTGTTACACGAAGCTTCTGTTTGTTAGCAAAATCAGACTGGCTCATCTCTGAATCATACTGATCAATTACTTTCAGTAATAATTCGTAATCAGATGCCTTATCATCTTCCTTCAAGGTTGTCAGTGCTGCTGTATTCTTGTTGTAGATACCAACTACCTCAGCCTTTGTAGCCTTTGCGAAAGTATTGTAAGAGATCTCCTTTGTAGCAGTTACACCCATGTCACCAACGAGAGTAACAACACCCTTTGTTCCAGGGATTGCAAGAACTGCATTGATATCCTCAACAGTGATCACACCCTCAGCAGTAGCAGAAGCAGACTTCGAAGGCTTGTTATTGTTTGTAACTTTACCAAATGAGCATGTTACAGTCGGATCAGAAGCGTTCATCTTCTCACCATACTGGTTCAATGCAGCGAACTTGATAGAACCAACTGTAGTAGTATCAACGTCCTGTGCAACAAGGTAATCAGAAACAGAGAAAGAAGTTAATGTCTCATCCTTCTCAACGTTGAACTCTGCTGTCAATGCAGTATCCTCTAAACCAGTGATGCTTACTGTGTAAGCGCCCTGTGTAAGCTTTGCATCCATAGCAAGTGTGATAGTCTTGCCATCAGCAGTTGCCTTGCAAGGTCTGTCAGATGTGTTCTTCTTAACAGTAATAGCTACAGGAGATGCTACAGAAGCAACATCGTTAGCCATTGTTAATGTTACAGTCTTAACACCGGTAACCTCAGCCTTAACGATAGACTGCGGAACTACTACCGGCTCAACTGTCTTGACTACTACTTTAGCAGTAAGGTTAGTTGTCTTCTTTGTCTTCTTGTTCTGGAATGTGATAACGATCTTGCGAGCGGTATCAGCACCCTTCTTACCAGTTACAACGATACCAGTACCCTTTGCGTTTTTCTTAACGCTGATGTACTTCTTTGCTGAAGCATTCTTCACTTTTGCTTTAGTGATCTTGTAGGTCTTCAGCGTTTTAGCTGTTGCTAAGAAAGTCTTAGATTTTCCCTCTTTAACGGTCATCTGAGAAGCTTTCATAGCAGGCTTTGCTGCTGCAGCTGCTGTTGTTACATTTGTTGCAGCTGTCAGTGAGAACGCCATTGCTAAGGATAATCCAGTAGCAAGTGCTCTCGTCATGAAACTCTTTTTCATGTCCTTTTCCTCCTTAAATTTTGTCATACTTTCGTATGATGTTTATTTTTGTCACCTAAGTATACAATATCCTCAGCAAATTGTCCATAGCATATCTGCTAATTTGTCAAAAAAATTCGGACAATTCATTGCCACTTCCCACAAAAGATACTGTTCTTTGGTTCCGACACTATATAATTACGGCGGCCCCTCTCAAAAAAGTGGGGTCGCCGTAAAAAAGTTTGAAAAATTTTAAACAGTGCCTTAAGACTGCAGAATAGAACTATGATAACATCACTTTCTTAAACTCGTCCACTGACATTCCTGCTTTTTTTGTATGCATTGGTCAATCGCCTGATCAATAGCCCAACAGCGAGCTGATATAGTCATCTCTCAGGCTATATCCATAGTTCTTGCCGGTCGCCCAGCCTGCTCCGGTCGGATTCTCGTGGACACCGAGCCATTCGACGTAGATCGCTGCGCAGCGGTCGACGTATGTGAAACGCGGGTCTACGCATTCTTTGTTCAGCGGCTGGTCGCTGGCGTATGCTTTCAGGTGCTGTACCTGTGCGCGAATACCGGTCTGGACATCCGGGAAGGATGCGCCCGCTGCGCCGCCCCCGGTCGCTCCGATACCGCCGAAGTTGCACTGATCAGGCTGGACATCTCCGCCGAACTGCAGGAAGCCTGTCTCTTTACAGATCTGGGCGAACAGTACTTCCGCCTTCACGCCTTCTGCTTTCGCCTCGTTATAGACGAGCTTGCAGAAGTCCTTTAAGGTAGGTGCGCCGTATTCGCTGTAGATCTCCTCGGGATAGACACCGCCACGCGCGGTGTACCAGTTGGCCATCTTTGCCGCAGTCGTGCTGCTCTCTCCCATGATCGCATATCCGGGTGTGATCGCTCTCGGATCGGAGACATAGGACAGTACCGTTTTCTTGGACTTTGTAACATATGCCCTGACCTTATAATAATAGGTAGTGCCGATATCTGTACCTGCGGTGTCGAGGTATGTGACTGTACTTGAACCTTTTACGGTACCGATTCGTGTGTAGCCGCCGTCTTCGGTCTCGCTGCGGTAGATCCGATAGCCTTCCGCAAACGGTGTTTTTGACCAGGTGAGTGATACACCCGGTGTTTTATTTGAGATCGCTACATTTGTAAATTCCGGTGTCCGGAAGTTGAACGCGTCGAGGGCATCTGAATAGTAGGATGAACCCTTCACGATACCATGCTCATTATATGCTTTTACACGATAATAATACTCTTTCGCGATCTCTACCTTCGTGTCGATATAGCTGGTTGTTTCTTCGCCCTTTAACGTTGCAACGGTCTTATAGGTTCCGTTTTCACTGTCACTGCGCTGCAGCACATATTGGGATGCACCGCTGACTTTTGACCAGGTGACCTTGACCTTGCCATCGGTACGCGCCGTCGTGTTCTTTATTTCCGGCGGATCGAGATAGCTGAGTGTGACCACAGTAGACATCTTGCCGTAGCCCTCATTATTATATAGATAATGAAGCGGGCGGATGCGGTAACGATAGGTGATCTCACTGAATACGTCTCTGTCTGTATAGGTTGTCCGTGATGGATCATCGATCTCGGCGATACGCTCATAGCTGCCTCCATCCTCGCTGCGTGAGATCACATAGCCATCTGCATCGGACATGGCTTTCCAGCTTAATTTGAAGTTGTCCCCGGTCTGCTTGATCTCGGTAAATTGTGTGCCGCCGATCACATTTCCCTTGAGGATTCTCGACTCGTCACTGTAATATGCGACTCCATCTATTTTACGGTAAGCTTTTACTTTATAATAGTAGTCTTTGTTTAACGCCAGTCCGGTGTCTACATAAGATGTGTTGTAGCTGCCTGTGACTGTCGCGATCTTTTTATATCCACTGGCTTTCTTTTCTGACCGGTAAACGAGATATCCGCGTGCATCTTCCTGCTCATCCCATTCGACCGCCAGCTGTTTATAGCCCGGTGCACTCAGCGTCACGGCGGGTTTCGTCAGTCCGACGTATTCCAGTCCGTAGTAGTCCGCGATACCTTTGACATCTGCCTGTGCGAGCTTCTGCAGCTGTGCATCCGTTCCCAGATAGTTTTTCCGGTCAGATGCACACGATACAAATGCATGTTCTACGATGATTCCGGTTATATTCTGCAGCTTGGCATTACGGATGACGCTGTAATAATCAGCCAGACTGCCATCTTTGTATTTGGTGTTGTTTTCGGAATTTCTTGTCCGGATGCCCAGATCCGGCAGTCCGAGCGCTGTCAACTGATCAAGAATACTCTGTGATAGTTCTGCGCCCTCTGCTCCTAGCGCCGGCCGGTAGTTGTTGTTGGGATAAAATACCATGCTGCCGCTCGTTTTCTCATTCGATGATGCGTTGTTATGTATGCTGATGAACACATCTGCCCCTGCGGCGGCTGCCTGCTCCACACGTGTGCTGAGCTCGACTGCCGTGTCACTATCCCGCGTGAGATAGATCTGCACACCTGCATAATCTGCAAAATATGCCTTGATGTACTGTGCGATCTTCAGGTTTACATCTTTTTCTTTCATGCCATCGTAGGTCGCTCCTGCATCCGATCCGCCGTGTCCGGCATCGATCGCAATGATCAGATCTCCGTTATCTGCTGTCTGCAGACTCGCCTGCGCGGTGGGAATATCTGCCAGATCCGGTAAATCATTCGCCGTATCCTCTTCGCCCGGTGTATCGATCACGCCAAGTGTTTTCAGACTCTGCTTCTGCGTCTGTGCCGCATATACCGGAGTGAGCCCGCCCGGCAGTGTACATACCAGTGTTGCTGCTGCCAGCAATCCTGCAAATGTACGGCGCAGGATATGGCGCTGACCCGGTATGTGATTTTTCGTGTGTAACTTCATTCTGATTCCTTTCTGGTGCCTGTTTCTTTTTTGTTTTAATGCTACCTTATAATAATACGGATAAAACCGGCTTATTTTTAGGGTCAGCGTTCTGCCCCGGGATCTGTCTCCCGGCAACCGTCCGACATTCGTGGTCAAAAAACAAGGCGGCATCGCTATTTCGGTGTCGCCTCGTATATGCACTGCAATGGATATTATTTATGGATGACTGTGCCCTCGAGTGTCTCTTTTCCAGTCTCCGGCCGGATGCCAAGTCTTGCAATCGTCGCTGTACGGATCGCTGAATTGCCGATAAAATCGATGGCCGCCTCGATCTTGGGCAGGATCGTGCCTTCCTCAAACATACCCTCATGGATATATTCCTGTGCCTCTGCGGTACTCATCTGCTCGATCGGACGCTGTGTAGGCTGACCGTAATCGAGATAGACATGATCCTCTCCGGTCAGGATGATGAGTTCGTCTGCATCGACGAGCTCTGCGAGTTTGGCTGCTGCAAGATCTTTTTCGATGACCGCGCTGGCTCCCTGTAAGTTATGTGCCTGATCGAGTACCGGGATACCGCCGCCGCCACATGCGATCACGACCTGATCCGCGTCAACAAGTGCACGGATACTGTCGATCTCTACGATGCCGATGGGTCTCGGTGCCGCTACAATACGGCGATAACCACCTTCTACCGCTGTGATGTGATTGCCTTTCTTCTCCTCTGCGTCTGCATCCTCGCGGTTCATCACACGCCCGATGATCTTGGTCGGCTCGTAGAATGCCTCATCATAAGGGTCTACGGTCACCTGTGTGAGTATCGTCGCTACCGGCTTGTAGATGCCACGGTTCAACAATTCGGTACGGATCGCATTCTGCAGGTCGTAACCGATATAGCCCTGGCTCATGGCGGAGCAGACACTCATGGGTGTCGCTGTATACTCCGGATATAATCTGGCAAACTCTGACATCGCTGTATGGATCATACCGACCTGCGGACCATTGCTGTGCGTGATGATAATCTGTGCATCTTCACTGATCAGGTCTGCAACTGCCTTGGCGGTACGCTTTGTCGCTTCTTTCTGCTCCGGCAGTGTCGTTCCGAGTGCTTCATGTCCGAGTGCTATCACTATTTTTCTTTTCTTTGTACTGTTTTTCATAGTCGTTTTCCTCCACGGAAATGGTCTGTAAATGCTAATTTTTAGTCTAACACATGAAAAGGCATGATTCAAGCGCGAATCATGCCTTTTAGATCTGGGAAAACTTATATTTATTAGTTTTTGCTGCCGAGTGTGACTGCGACCTTCTGCTCGACATATTTACCGTTGTCGGCACGGCTGATCGTGATCTTGACCTTGGTGCCTGCTGCACGGTACTGTAACAGCTCCTGCATCTCTTCCATGGTATCTACATCCTGTCCGTCAAATGCAGTGATGATATCGCCCTGCTGAATGCCTGCCTCTGCGGCTGCGCTGCCTTCGTATACTTTGGCAACATAGATACCACTGGGCATATTGTACATCTGTGATACCGTATCATCGACATCGATACCGCTGACTCCGAGGAATGCTGCCTTGTCATCTGTGACTTTCTCTCTGGTGATCAGTTCGTTAATGATCGGCGCTGCGGTCGTCATAGGGATTGCAAAACCGACACCGTCTACATACTCTCCACCCATCTTGGATGAGTTGATTCCGATGACTTCGCCCTTGGCATTGAGTAATGCGCCGCCGGAGTTACCGGGGTTGATGCTGGCATCTGTCTGTGTCAGTGTATTCGCATATGTTTCGCCTGTGGATTCGTCCTGCGCTGTTACTTCGCGGTTCAACGCGCTGATGATGCCGCTTGTGACTGACTGGCCATAGCCTAATGCGTTGCCGATCGCGATGACAGGCTCTCCGACTTTTTCATTTCCCGCATCATTGATCGTGGCGATGCTGATCGCATCCATCGTCTCCTGCTCGATATCGTCTTTTGCTACTTTTACGACTGCCAGATCGTTGCTGGGGCTCGTACCCTTGACTTCTGCTGCGACGGTATTGTCATCGCAGAATTTGACGGTCAGTGTCTTGGCTCCGTCTACGACGTGGTTGTTTGTCGCGATATAGAGATATTTGTCATCCTCACTGACGATGATACCACTGCCTGCATAGTCGTTTTCCTGTGAATAGGTCTGTCCAAACCAGGTACGGTACTCGGTCTCTGTCATATTTGTGATCGCTACGATACTGGGCATCGCCTTTTCTACGATACCGGATACATCGGTAGCTATGATACCGCCATTCAATGTAGCAGAACTCGTCCGGTCATTGTCCGAAGTAGTGGATAATGCAGAGGTCTGCTGCTGTACGATGGCCGTCTGCTCCTTTTCCGGAATCAGGTAGTTGACCCCGCCGAATACACCGCCTGCGACAAGTCCGAAGGTCGCTGCCAGACATGCACATTTGGCTAATGTCGTGCCAAAGCCATGCTGCTTATTCTGCCGGTTTGCACGTTTTTCCTGACGTTTGCGCTCCCTGCGTGCCTCGCGGCTGTTGTCCTCAGCCATTGTACGGCGCTCATAGGGGCTGTAGTAGCGATCCTGTGACTGCTGCTGACCGGTGCCCTGTGTCTGGCTCTGCGTCTGCTGGCTGTAGGTCTGATTCGTACCTGCTCCTGTGTAACTGTAGCTGTTATTATTCGGATCTACCGGGTAGCCATTGTTGTTTTCTGTGTTGTAATTGTTCTGGCCATAGCTGTTATAGCCGTTTTGGTTGTCGTTGTTATAGTTGTCCATATGTCATGCCTCCTTAAAACTGAGCTCTTTTTCATCCCTTTGAAGTTCTTTCCTTCATTTGATAGTTCACAGTTTAATCGGAAGTTGTGTCTGAATTGTGTTCTATGTTTGTTATAATTGTGATTTTCCACCATTACTCTACCGTCACTGATTTTGCGAGGTTTCGCGGCTTATCCACATCACACCCTCTGCCGACGGATACATAGTATGCGAACAGCTGCAGCGGGATGATCGCGAGTGAATTCGTAAAATATTTATTCGTCTGCGGAATGTAGATCACATAGTCTGCGTTCTTCTCGATCTCTGTATTGTCCTCATTCGTGACCGCGAGCACGACTGCCCCGCGGGAACGTACCTCGACGATATTGCTCAACGTCTTTTTGTACAGATCCTTCTGTGTCACGAGCGCAGCTACGAGTGTGCCTTCCTCAATCAGGGAGATCGTTCCATGCTTGAGTTCTCCTGCCGCATATGCCTCGGAATGGATATAAGAGATCTCCTTGAGCTTGAGCGAGCCTTCCATTCCAATCGAATAATCGATACCTCTGCCGATAAAGAATACATCCCTCGCTCCGACATAACGGTTGGCGATCTTCTGGATATGCTCCTTATTGGCGAGCAGCATCTCGATCTGTGTCGGGATCGCTTTGAGATCCGTGATCATCTCTGAGACCTGTGCCCCCGAGATCTGTCCCTTTACCTGTGCGAAATGGATCGCGAGCAGATAGTGTGCGATCAACTGCGCAGAATATGCCTTTGTCGTCGCGACTGCGATCTCAGGACCTGCCCATGTATACATGACGCGGTCTGCTTCACGTGCAATGGAGCTGCCTACGACATTGACGATACCGAGTGTCTTGATCCCCTGTGCCTTTGCCTCGCGCAGTGCTGCGAGCGAGTCTGCGGTCTCCCCGGACTGGCTGATGATCACTACCAGGTCATTTTTATTCAGGATCGGATTGCGGTAGCGGAATTCACTGGCGAGATCGACTTCGACCGGAATGCGCGCCAATCCTTCCATAATGTATTTGGCTGTCACACCTGTATGATAGGCACTGCCGCATGCTACAATATGGATGCGCTCGATCGCACAGATCTCCTCGTCACTCATGCCGAGCTCCTCGATCACGATCTGTCCATCCTTGATACGCGGGCTGAGTGTATCGCGCACCGTCTTGGGCTGCTCATACATCTCCTTGAGCATAAAATGCTCGTAGCCACCTTTTTCTGCTGCATTGATATCCCACTCGATCGTCCGGCTCGTCTTTTCAATCGGTTCGCCATCGATGTTATAAAACTCAATATCATCCTCTGTCAGACATGCGATCTCCTCGTTCTCGATAAAGTAGACATCACGCGTATATCTGAGGATCGCAGGCACATCGGATGCGATCAGATTACCGTCTGCGGACTTGCCTACAATGAGTGGCGCATCCTTGCGCAGTGCATAGACATGATCGGGATGTTCCGCAAAGATGATTCCAAGCGCATAGGAGCCTTCCACACGGTGCATCACCTTTGTGATCGTATCGATAATGTTGCCATTTGTCTTTTTATAATAGTAGTCTAAGAGCTGTGCAACGACCTCTGTGTCTGTATCAGAAATAAATTCATATCCGTGGCCGAGCAGCTTTTTCTTTAATTTCATGTAGTTTTCAATGATACCGTTGTGCACGACTGCGATGCTCTTTTCCGTATTGCAGTGCGGATGTGCATTACGGTCGCTTGGCTCGCCATGCGTCGCCCAACGGGTATGTCCGATACCGACAGTGCCCGGCATCGTGCTGCCATCATGTGTCAGCTCGCTGAGTACCTTGAGCCGTCCGGTACTTTTCTCCACACAGATCTCCTGCCCATCATAGACAGCCATTCCTGCTGAGTCATAACCACGGTATTCCAGCTTGGACAGCCCATCCAAAAGAATCGGCGCTGCCTGCCGCCTGCCTATAAATCCTACGATTCCACACATATTGTTGTCCTCCTGTCTGATTCCGTTTTCCGCTAAATCCAGAATTACCCGAGGGCAATTGTCCTCGGGTATACTTTTTATCTGTTTGATTGATCTGTCACTGCGTTGTTGTCGTATCCGTCGCAGTCTCTGCCGGTTCGTCAAAACTGTCACCGGTGATTGTGCCTCCCTGTACTGTCTCCGGATTGTCTCCATGGTCGATCGTGATACCATAGTTACTGATAAGCAGGTCACTATAGTTGGTAACAGTCGCTGACGGCACATATTCATTGTCATCATAGAGATAGCGGTGCAATGCCCTGACGTTGTTCTCCAGATCGGCACAAATGACTACATCACCCTTGCTGCCGCCGAGTCTCGCCGGATATTTGCTGAACGGGAATCCGGTCGAATCCACGAGTTCATAGCTGAACATGCTGGATGCAAGACGGATAATGTCCATGTTCGTGTAATTGGTACTGATCTCAGGAAATACCTGATTAATGATCTTGTTGATCGTTCCGAGGTCTGTCTTTTTCGCCTTTTTCACAACCTCATTGATGACCTCTCTCTGTCGCTCTGCACGCTTGAAATCACTGCCTGCGGTGGAACGGATACGCGCATAGGCAGTCGCCTGTGTTCCGTTCAGGGTCTGCAGTCCGGTCGTGGTCAGATGTACCGGCGTGTCCCCGGTCGCTTTCGCTGTCGTATCAATGTGATGATTGATGTATTTGAGCTCTGCATCGTCGACATCGATGTCTACGCCTCCGAGCATGTTAACGACGTCTGTCACAACCTTGAAATCTACCGTGATGTAATGCTGGATATCCAGATCCAGGCTGGCATTGAGCATGCTGCATGACTGTGCTGCACCTCCGATTGCAAACGCACGGTTTGCCTTGTGGAAGTTCGGTGATGAATCTGTGTTAATATCTGTGTCAAGGAATGTATCACGGTATACGGATACGAGCTTGACTTCTTTTGTATCATTATTGATGCTGGCGATCATGATCACATCGGAGTTACCGGAATCGGCGTGTCCGTTGAAGTAATTGTCTACACCGAATAACGCGACATCTTCATATCCTTTCATGATCTCGACCGTCTCATCATTGAGTTCATTCTCGTTGTTGCTCACATCCTGCTGGGTATTGTCTGTACTCGCGGGTGGATCTTTTTCTATTTTATTCAATGCCTGCCAGACATATAACATACCGAGTACAATCAACAGTACGATGACTTCTACGACTAACAGGATTATTTTACGTCTTTTTCTTTTTTTCTTTAATAGCTTCTTCTGTTCCCTGGGGCTCAGCTCACTTTGCCGATTCTTCTTGCTCATGGCGACTCCTTTGTATATTCATACTTATTATATATAGATATAACGCAATGTAAACTAAACATCACAATTCTAGTCTAATTCATGCCATCTGTCAATCGCTCTTTTCGGATTTTTTGTGAATGTAGCGCCAGCTCTGTACATAGTCTGCGCGTTCCTGCTCACTCATCCGTGCATAAGTCTCATAATCCAGCTTCGTCAGCTCCATGGCGGTATTGCCGCATCGGTGGCATTCCACATCCTTGCGGCGCGATACCGTCCGCAGCCAGCCACATTCCGGACAGATATATATCTTCAGCATCGTCGTTCCCCTCTGTTCTCTGATCAGCCATAGTATTTTTTCACCCCATGCCATGCATAGGAGCATAGATAATACAGGCTTTTGATGGCTCCAAATCCCATATAACGGTAGACACCGTACTGCATGCGCGCGGATCTCAGCTTATTTCGCGATTTTCCACCCTCACTCAGCCGGCAGTGCAGATACGGCTCATCGATGCCGACTGCCGCCCCATATGCTTTCAGCACCTGCAGCCACAGGATATAGTCCTCATGCAGCTCTGCATGGCTCATGTAGAATTCCCTGGCAATATCGGTACGCATCACGACCGATCCGCAGGGGATCACATTCGTATACAGGAGCTGTTCATAGGTCACACGCTCCGGTACACGGATCATGCGCCCGGTCGGTGTACCGTCGGCTGCATGTAACTGGCGTGCACTATAACACAGTGGTGCTCCGGTGCGCTCCAGCAATGCGATCTGCGCAGCGAGTTTGTCCGGTTCCCACCAGTCATCTGCATCCAGAAACGCGATGTATCTGCCGCGCGCCATGCGTATACCGCGGTTTCTCGTCTCTGCAACGCCGAGGTTCTGCTCATTTTCTACATATCTGACTGCCGGATCGCGCACAAAATCCTCCATCGCGATCTTTGTATGGTCGCTGCTGCAATCATTGATGACGATGACTTCCCGCTCATCTTCAGCGAGATTTTCCTGCTCTAGCGCCGACCGGACGGCATTGGTGATATATTTCCCGGCGTTGTATGCCGGTATGATGACTGATACGAGCATATGTGTCTCCTATGAGGGATCTCACGGTGTTCACTGCAAGGCTGTCTTCTGCGTGTCGTCCACTCCCTCTGATTTTTCTTTCTGGAATAATATCTTCACCGTGAGAAAACACAGCTTGATATCGAGCCAGAAGGAATATTTTTCAATATAAGTCAGATCCAGCTTGAGCTTGTCATAGGGCACCGTATTGTACTGTCCATAGACCTGCGCATATCCGGTCAGTCCTGCCTTCATCTTCAGGCGGAACTTGAACTCCGGGATACTCTCCTCATACTGTTCAAAGATCTCCCTGCGCTCCGGTCTGGGGCCGACGACGGACATCTCGCCTTTTAAGATATTGAATAACTGCGGCAGTTCATCAAAGTGTGTGCGCCGGATCACGCGTCCGACCGGTGTAATACGGTCATCGTTGGCTGATGCCAGTCTGGCACCTTCCTCCTCGGATTCCACGATCATGCTGCGGAATTTGAGGATCTGGAAGGGCTTGCCATCCTTGGTGATACGCTCCTGTGTATAGAAGATCGGACCGTGGTCATATGCCTTGATCGCAATCATGATCACGAGCATGAGCGGCGAAAGGATCACACATGCAATCAATGCAATCACAATATCCATCACGCGCTTGAAGAAGCGTTCTCCAATCGATAATCCGTTGTTTCTACTCAGCATCAGGATACTGTCAAACAGGTCGATCCTATCAGATCCGGTGATAATGATATCCGAGATCTTCGGTATGCTGTAGCAGCGGATCTCATGCCAGTAACAGAATTTCAGGAACTGGTTCCGCTCATGTGACGGAATGTCTCCGATGATGACCGTATCGTATTCCTTGATTTTCTCTAAAATCGCATCCATCCCCGCATCGAGGCGGATAGATTCACGGATCTGATAGCGGTCCTGCCTCGAATCCAGCTTGTCTATTAAATGCTGTGGACTGATGTCTCCATAGATCAGCAGCATCTGATGTGGCGGATAGATCTTGGCATAGAAATGCCGCGTGAGCAACGTCCACAGGATCGCCAGCCACGCCTCTATGATAACGAGGTATATAAAATGCTCCAGATGCGTTCCGAACCGCCACAGACCCAGCAATGCCAGCTGCAGATACGCGACTGCATTCTGGAAAAAGATCGCGAGTGCCTGTCCATACAGCGCATCCATATTTCTCAGGTATCCGACCTTGAAGCCACCGAATATTTTCAAAAACATGACACAGTAGAGGGCATACAGCGCTATGATCGCCCAGTCTCCACGCCGATAATATTTGACCAGCATGATATGTGCATAGATATTGTACCACTGCCATGCATATACTGCTGTCTGGGCTGCGACAAACAGCACGCTCGCCCAGAACATAAATATCCGCTTGTACTGATAGTTCTTATTTTCCATCTCTCTGCTCCTTTAGTACCCCCGAAGCTTCCCCTTTTGTGAGCCCTTCACAGGCGATTATTCGCCCAGTCCACTCTCCACAGCTGCGATGACTGCTGCCAGTGCTTCCACCTCATCTTCGCCTTCACATTCAAACTCCAGCTCTGTGCCGCATTTGATGCCTGCACCGAGGACACTCAGCACGCTCTTGGCATTGGCCTCGTCTTCTCCGTAGCGAAAATAAACTCTGCTCTTGTATTTCACTGCCTCATTGCACAGTACTCCCGCCGGACGCAGATGCAGTCCGGTCGGATTTTTTACGATTACTTTTTTATGAACCATAGCTTGCTCCTATAGCATCGTGTTCGTGATCAACTCTGCCAGTGCATGTGCCTCTCTCTCGATCTGCGCCTGATCTTTCCCCTCAATCATGACACGCACGAGAGGCTCTGTGCCTGACGGACGTATGAGAACTCTGCCTTCTCCGTTAAATTTTTGTTCTAATTCCTGAATCGCATGGGCGATCTCGGTATATTCCATAAAATGTTCTTTTTTGTGATTCGGCACTTTGGCGTTGACCAGTGCCTGCGGATAAATCTCCATGATCTGCGCCAGCTTCGAGAGCGGCTCACCGGTCTCTACCATGACTTCCAGCAGATGCAGCGCACTGAGCAGTCCATCTCCGGTCGTATTGTCATCTAAGAAGATGATGTGTCCACTCTGCTCACCACCGATATTATAGCCATTCTCTATCATATTCTCCAGTACATAGCGGTCACCAACCTTCGTCTTCTCCGCATGCAGTCCCTCACGCTCACACATCGTGAAGAATCCAAGGTTGGACATGACAGTCACTACGATCGTATCCTTTTTGAGTGTGCCTTTGCGCTTCATATGGCTGCCGCAGATCGCAAGCAGCTTATCACCGTCTACAATCGCACCGTTCTCGTCAACGGCGAGCAGCCGGTCGGCATCTCCGTCAAATGCGAGTCCGACATCTGCCTTTTCATAGACCACTCGTGCCTGCAGCTCCGCCATGTGGGTAGAGCCGCAGTTGGCATTGATATTCGTTCCATCCGGATCGACATGCAGCGGGATCAGATCCGCACCGAGCTGGCGCAGTGTCTGTACCGATGTCTGGTAGGAAGCGCCTTCCGCACAGTCAATGACGATGCGCAGACCACTCAGGTCGACAGGTACGCATTCCCGCATAAACCGGATATATTCATCCTGCAGATCAAACCGGTACTCGACCCTGCCGATACCGGAACCGGTCGGCAGCTGTACACCTGCCATATGATTGTGAATCAGCTCCTCAATCTCATCCTCCAGCTTATCTGAGAGCTTATAGCCCTCTCCGTTGAAGAACTTGATTCCGTTGAATTCCATCGGGTTATGCGATGCCGAGATCACAACACCTGCATCCACCTTATGTTTGCGCGTGAGATATGCGACTGCCGGTGTCGGCAATACGCCAACGTGGATCGCATCTGCCCCGACTGAGCAGATACCGGCTACCAGCGCATTTGCCAGCATACCGCCGGATATTCTTGTATCGCAGCCGACGAGAATCGTCGGCTTATGTGCTTTCTCTTTTGTCAGGACATAGGCTCCTGCCTGACCGAGTTTCATTGCCAGCTCGATCGTGAGCTCTGTGCCCGCTACTCCACGGACACCATCTGTTCCAAATAGTCTGGCCATGTATCATTCCTCCGAATTGTTTGTTGTATCATCCGTCGTGTCTGACGGGTTATCTGTAGGGTTGTCTGCCGGTTCATCCGTGGTGTTATCGTTCGGATCGTCCGGTGTATTGTCATCTGTCTGCGGTTCCTCACTCACTGTCACAGCCACGCTCACGGGCTCATGATAGATATTTTCATCCAGATCAAGCACCAGTTCTACCTCATGCGTGCCCGGTGTGAGCTGACCCGCATCAATGCTCGCGACGATCGCTGATGTATCGAGCGCATTGATATCTTCCTCCACTCCGCTGAGCGCTACCCGGATCACAGATCTGTCAAAGCTCAGCTTGTATCCGTCCGGCAGATTCAGTACCTGAATCGATGACGGGAAGATGTTCACGGTCTTTGTCGCCAGACGTGCGATATGCACAGTGACTGTCACCTTCGAATCACTCTTATCTGCCATCGTCACTCCACTCGGCAGATATTCGGATACGTCGATCACCTGTGTGATGTCATCCCTCGCCCCACTGATATCCAGCGCCGACTCCGGGATATTGACCATCGTCACATTGTTGAGCGATGCCGCTGTACCTTTGATCGCGATCGTCTTTGGCTCGTATTCCATATCCATATATGCATAACCGTCTGCCGGTGTGCCTGTCACATTAAACATCAGTGAAACATCCTTGATATCGAGGATGTGCACCGTCACTGTCACGGTAGACATGTTGAGTGTCAGGTTATTTTTGTCTATGACGTTGCCAGCGCTGTCATACAATACCGGTATCACACTCGCCACAACATCTTCATTCATGTTTGTGACATCGATGTTCGCTGTCACATGATCGATCCGGCTCACCACAGACTGTGGTCCTGAAACTTTCATCAGGTTCGGTGATACTGCCACATCTCCGAGTGCACAGCCATCCGGCAACGTGCCTGTCGTATCCACGGTGATAATATACTGCTGCTGCGCCAGTTCATCCAGAGCAATCTCCAGATTCTGTGTTGCTTTGCTGATCGTGACCAGACTGCTGTAACGCAGAGCCGTAACCTCGATCGGCACTTTTCCGATACCGGTCTCATTATCAATCGCTGCATTTTCCATGTTGGCGACTGCCTTGAAGTCGGTGCTGCTCAGTTTCTCCAGATAAGAGCGCTTGGCTGTGACCGTAAATACGATCGTATTCGTATCGTCAAGTACCTCAAAATACTTGCCCTGCCCGGTGAGGTAGTCTGCATTTTCTATGACGACCGATGCGCTGAACCGCTGTGAGAGCTTCGGATCATCGATATTGACCACAACCAGCCACAAAATGACTGCAAACAGCACTGCTAAGAGCTTGAGTCCAAAGTTATTCGTTATGACTTTCCACACTCTTCTGACCATGCTCCAACCTCCTCTTTAACTTCTGCAGACGTGACTGTCCGTAACCGGCATCTGCCAGCTCCATGAGTTCTTTTTTCAGGCTTTCCTCGTCCAGGCCACGCATGATCACACCACCGATCGCCGTTGATACAGCTCCGGTCTCCTCCGATACAATGATCGTCAGCGAATCACTGACTTCACTGATGCCGACTGCCGCACGGTGTCTCGTGCCGAGTTCTTTATCCAGTTCCATGTTATCTGACAATGGCAGATAACAGGTCGCAGATACAATCCGATCTCCGCGCACGATGATCGCGCCGTCATGAAGCGGTGTATTTTTCTCAAATATATTGATCAGCAGCTGACTGGACACGAGTGAATCCAGCGCGATGCCGGTTCGCTCGTATTCTCCGAGTACAATATCTTTTTCCACGACAATGAGCGCTCCGGTCTTGACCTTCGCCATCTCAAATGTTCCTTTGACAAGCTCATTAGCCGTGCGTTCTGAAAAACGCTTGATCGTGCGGTCGAGATCCCAGCTAAACATACCGAATATCTGTTTCCTGCCAAGCTGGTCAAGCGCCCTGCGCAGCTCCGGCTGAAAGATCACTGCCAACGCGATAATACCGACATTAATGAGCCGGCTCGCCAGCCATAGGATCGTATTCATCTGGAATAAAGCCGCAAGCAATACAAACACAGCGATGATGACGATGCCCTTGAATAATACCCACGCCCGCGTATTTTTGATCCAGACTAAGATACTGTATAGCAAAAAGGCGATCAATATGATCTCTACAATATCTGTCGGTGTCACCGATGGAATATTCAGCCAGAATAAATATTTGTCACGAAATGCTACCACTCCGCTTATGATTCCCTGCACGTATGTTCTCCTTTCCCATGATTGCTCTGTCTGCTAGAAATCCAGCAGATCCTCATCTATATCCATCTCCTGCGCCAGATCTTTTCTGGAAATCTGCGCATCTTCTCCGCTGAATTTCTGCACTTTCTTGTCTGTACCGGACACATAGATCTTGGGCACAGCCTTTACATAATAGTAATATTCATCATCCTCAAACTGCACCCGCTCTGTCCGCGTATAGTCCAGATTGAAGAAGAAAAACTGCAGCACCAGCCCGACAAGTGCACTCAGGACGACACCCAGTACCACGCTGAGCATATTTGTCCCCAGCTTCAGCTGCAGATCACAGATCAGGCTGAGTACCAGCTGCAGCAGGCATCCGGTAGATATCGCGATCAGCCATGCGTGATCGACTGCCAGCCGGCGCAGAAACCATACGACAAGCGCCGCGAGTACCAGAATCGCCAGCATCGCAATCATCTCACGGTTACCCACAAACTGATTCAGGACATCACTGAATTTGGTAATAATAGAATCATCCTCTGTCATCTCTGCGATACCGGCAGCATTCGCCGTAATCCCGGCGAGCAGATAATAGATGATACCTCCGCATACCATGGACAGAATCGATACCGGATTCTCATTGAGCAGGCCAAGTACAACCGGCAGCACATACGGTATATGAAATGCAAATGCAAGTGGCATCAATACTGCATAATAAGCTTTTTTCGGTAAAAATCGAAAATATAGCAAAAACATGACCAGCATGACCAGAAAACATACTGCACAGGCTGCCAGCGACAGCGAATACAGATGCAGCAGCACGAGCAGCGCCGCAAATACAACGATCATATTCACCGGCAACAGGGCACAGGACAACGACAGTACCAGTATCAGTGTCATGCTGTTGATCCGCGTCATATACCCCAGTCTGGACCGGATCATCATAAATGTGACAAGTGCCAATATACTCCTGACCACAGGGCGCAGATAAATCTCATATCTGCTGCAGAAGCCCCGGATCTGTTCTTTTATCTCTAATAATGTCGTCATGAGTCCCCTCCGTCCCGTTCATAGCTGGCTATCACCCGTTTCAGGTGACGGTTGTAGCTTTTCATCTCTTTTCTGGCACGGGTGTATTTGACCTGCGCATAGATATATACGGCTATGAGATACAATACGACAAATACGATATACCGCAGCACGATCTTCGTCGCAAACTGCTTCAGATCCATCGTGTGGATCGATGTCATGAGCATCTCCATATTGCAGATCCCCCACATCAGTAATCCGATTCCATAGCAGACAGTCCCGCTGACAAATGCACTCAGCATATGCAGCCCCACAAAATCTCCGCGAAAATATCTGACAACCGGGAAATACTCGTTTCCCTTCCGGTCATGAAATGCCTGTAATTGCACCATATGGCGCACGCGCTCGTTATGAATCATATTACACCCCATTCTGGTTTATTACATAGTTGTTCGTATTATATCATAGTTTTCCATGAAATACAAAAGAAAAAAGCGCCGCTCTCCCAAACGACGCTTTATCCACTATGTCTGTGATCTATTTTAGATATCTCATTCTGTTCTTACGGTCACTGAAGTCCGTATTTTCTGCTGCTTGTTTCGGCTTGAGTGCACTGGAAAGATTCTGGTTGATCTTACTCTTGCAGTTGGCACAGTAGCGTCCGGTCTTGATCGTTGCCCCGCAGATCTCGCACTCGAGTCCTACCGGTGAATCATCAGAAAAACTCAGCCGCTCCTCACGCACCCACTGGCGGAGCTGACCAACAGATACATCTGTATCCTCTGAAATCTGAGCCAAGGGTGCATTCTTATGCTCCCAGATATAGGTCTTGACCTCCTGAAATTTCTTTTCTAACGCTTCCATGCATGCAGGACATCTCACCGGTCCCGAAATATAGTTAAACAGTCGTCCACATGACTTACATGTCCTTACTTCCATGTTCCAAACCTCCCTGTTCTTCTCCTCCGATACAGATACATAGCAGATACACATCCTTTACTCCCGACCGGTGCAGCGCATCTGCCGCCGCATCCGCGGTACTGCCTGTTGTATAAATATCATCAATGAGCAATACTTTCTCTAATTGTACTATTTTTTTTGACGTTTGAAAAGCATTTTTCAGATTATTTTTTCGCTCCTGCGGATTTAGTGCACGCTGCCTGTCCGTATTATGTGTACGGATCAGCAAATCGGCATCCATCGGTATTCCGCTCAGCCGTGACACTTCCTCTGCGAGCAGTTCTGCCTGATTGTATCCACGTGTCCGCCTGCGCGCCGGATGCAGCGGAACCGGCACTATCATCTGCGGCCGTATCCGCCCGAGCCAGTCTGCATGCATCCCATAGGCTTCGCGCGCCAACACAGGTGCATAATCGCGGCGGTTGCTGTATTTGAACCGATGCATCGTGCCGATCATGGCACCCCGGTAGACAAATGCTGCCCTTCCCTGCGTAAATGAATGTTTGCGCCTGCTGCAGTCCTCACAGTATTCCATGCCCATATGTAATTGTGCAAGTGGCTTGCCACAGCGCATACAATAGGGACTTTCGACACGGCGGATATGCGTCCGGCATCCGCTGCAAATCTGTCCCATCCCATCGTCTGTGAGCATCTGCGGCTGTACCTCATTACAGATGGGGCAGACCGGAGGATACAAAATTTTTATAATTGTCTTTGCTATCGTTTTGATCAAATAGTACTCCCTTTACTCTAATTTTCTCTCTGCGAGCTGTTCACTGAGCCCGCTATAACGTCTCTGCTCCTGTACGTTTTCTACCATCTGCGCAAAGACGCGGTCATCCCCGACGAGCGTCACACATTTTCTGGCTCGGGTGACTGCCGTATAGAGCAGATTGCGGTTCATCAGCGGACGCGGACCTGCCATCAATGGAATCACGACCGCCGGATACTCACTACCCTGCGATTTATGTATCGTGATCGCATAGGCGAGTTCCAGTTCATCGATTGCGCCAAAGGGATACTCGACCATGCGGCCTTCTTCGTATTCGACTGTCAGGCTCTGTGCAAACGAATCAATAATGCGGATCGTCCCCATATCCCCATTGAATACGCCTGTGCCCTTGTCAATCGGGATGCCGTAGCGGCTGCGCACCTCCCATTCGAGCTGATAATTGTTTTTTGTCTGCATGACCTTATCGCCTTCACGGAACACTCCGTTTGGACGCTCTTTTTCTGATTTGGACGCGTCCGGCGGATTCAGATACCGCTGCAATACAACGTTTAGATGCTCGACACCGAGCAAGCCTTTGCGCATCGGCGTCAACACCTGAATATCTGTAGGCGATGCTTCTACATATTTTGGCATCTTCTGCAACACGAGCTGCAGCGTCACATTGATAATCTGATCCGCATCATAGCGTTTCAGAAAGAAGAAATCCATGCTCTGGTTATCCAGTGTCACCGGCTCGCCCCGGTTGATCCGGTGTGCATTGACAATGATATCGCTCTCCTTTGCCTGACGAAAAATCTCTGTCAGCTCTACTACCGGCAATTGTCCCGATACGATAATATCCTTGAGAACGCGCCCCGGTCCCACACTCGGCAGCTGGTTGACATCCCCGACAAGTATCAGCCTGGTGCCCGGCATAATCGCCTTGAGCAGTGAATTCATCAATGGCAGGTCAACCATTGACATCTCATCGATAATCACCGCATCTGCCTCCAGCGGATTGCTCTCGTCTCTGCCAAATCCGACGGATTCCTCTCCACCCAGTTCGAGCATACGGTGAATCGTGCGCGCCTCGTAACCGGTCGTCTCGCTCATACGTTTTGCTGCGCGTCCGGTCGGTGCCGCGAGCAGGAAATCGAGTCCCTCCAGATCAAAATAATGGATAATCGCATTGATCGTCGTGGTCTTACCGGTTCCCGGTCCTCCGGTGAGCACAAACACGCCTTCTCGCGCGGCTGCCACGACTGCCTGCCTCTGGTGATCCGCGAGTTCGAGTCTGGTCGCCTGCTCAATATGCTGCAGACTTTGATACACATGTGCCTCGGAAATATCCATCGGGGCATTCAGCTCCTGCAGACGCAGCGCAACGTTCGCTTCCATATTATAAAAGACCGCTGCATAGATATGAACACCATCTGACGCCTGTTTTTTGACAATCCGGCGTTCTATCGCCAGATCCATGAGATTTTTCTCAACTGCTTCTGCCGGCACTCCGAGCAGATCTACTGCCCGCATCGTCAACTGCTGCTCCGGCAGATAGGTATGCCCTTCTCCGGATGCCTGCTGCAGACAGTAGAGCAGTCCGCTGCGGATACGAAAATCGGAGTCTGTGCGTATGCCGACCTTGGCCGCGATCTCGTCTGCAATCCGGAATCCAACACCATCGATATCGTCCGCCAGCCGGTATGGATTCTTCTGCAGGATACTGTACAGTTCCTCTCCATAAGTATTGTAGATCCTGACTGCGAGGTTCAGATTGATCCCATACTGCTGCAAAAACAACATTGCCGAACGCAGTGCCCGCTTTTCCTCGACCTGTATGCTGATCTCCTGCGCTTTGCGCTCACTGATTCCTTTGACTTCTGCGAGCCGCTCCGGTTCTTCCTCGATGACACGGAATGTATCTGCCCCGAATCGGCGCACGATACGCGCTGCCAGCGCTGCACCCACACCCTTGATCGCTCCGGAACCCAGATACCGCTCGATGGCCAGTGCGTCTTCCGGTTCCTTTTCTATGTAGTGCGCTGCTTTGAACTGTCTGCCGTAGCTGGGATGCTCGGTGTATTCTCCCTCCAGCTCTACATTCATGCCATCCGTCAGCCCCAGTAGTGTGCCCACGCAGGTTGTCATTGCTCCGTCTGTCATCAGTTCAAGGACGGTGTAGCCATTGTCGGCATTCTGAAAAATGATGTGATCTACATATCCGGTGATATGTTCCATGTGTATGGTGCTCCTTCTATCTGAAACTATTTTTAGTCTGGGGTGGAGGCTGCGGACGCAGCTGCCTTTGAAAAATGGGTGGGCAATGCCCACCCATTTTGATCGTGTCTATTCTTCGGTTGTTTTTGCCGAGATGCCATAGTTACGGCACATCTGCTCGTACAGCGTCTGTGTGAGGCGATCGCCTACCTGATCTGTGATCTTGTCTGCAATCTGCTCATTGACCTGCCCCATAAAATACTCTGTCAACTGTGAATTGGATGAATCCTCATCTCCCGCAAGTGACTCCTGCACATTTTTGAGTATCTGCTCGACGAAATAGGACTCAAAATCCTTGATCGCCTGCTTCATCTCCTCCTCACTGGAGTTCTGATCCAAGCCCTGAATCGAATTGTTTACTGCGCCGGCTGCTGCTGAGCTGCTCGCATTGCTCGCTGTCTGCGTGAGGTAACTATACATGCTGTCATTGATTCCTATACTCATGTGCTACCTCCTACCGTTTCAACTGGTTCGCCTGACCGAGCATGTCATCAGATGCCTGAATCGCCTTGGAATTGAGCTCATAGGCGCGCTGTGCCACGATCAAGTTGACCATCTCATCTGCTACCTGCACATTGGATAATTCCAGATAGTTCTGGCGCAGCTTACTCTTAATGAGATTCACGCCGTTGCCAGCCTCATTCAATGCATTACCGGATGCAGTTGTCTCGCGGAAATAAGTACCGGCAACTTTTTCCAGTCCCGCCGGGTTATTGAACTGCCACAATCCGATGGTCTGGTTCAGGCTCACAAAATTGCCGTCCGCTGTCTTATAGCCTGCCTGTCCGTACTGATTGATCGTCACAGTATTCGCATCTATGTTGTCAGGTATCACAATCGGATTACCCTCCTGATCAAGTACATAGTAGCCTTCCGCTGTCGCGAGTGTCAGGCCGTCCTCTCCGTTTGTCCAGAAGAAATCACCGTTTCTCGTATAACTGATCTCGCCATCTACACCCTGGATTCCAAAAAATCCGTCACCTTCAATCGCAAATGCGGTGTTGCTCTCAGATGCAACCAGCTCGCCTTCTTTGAAGCTGGATGTCATGGACGATACACGCGTTCCGAGTCCCACCTGTGCGGGAATCGGCTTCTGCTCGCCGTTTGCTGTCGTTGTACGTGTCTGCAGTGTCTGATATAATAGACTCTTAAATTCTGTCTTTTCACTGCGGTATCCTGTCGTATTGACATTCGCCAGATTGTTGGCGATTGTGTCTACATTGGTCTGCTGAGCCAGCATACCGGATGCTGCGCTCCACAATGCTCTCATCATATAGGTAGTACTCCTTTAACGTCCTTCCGTGGACTGATAGTTTTATCCTTATAGTGTATTATCGGCTAGCCGCCCTGATAAGTTTATACCCGGCCGACATTGTTCACGGCCTTATCCAACATACCATCTACTGTCTGAATGACTTTCTGGTTGGACTCATAGGCTCTGCTGATCGTGATCATATTGACCATCTCAGACACGACATTCACGTTGGATGCCTCAATATAGCCCTGTCTGACGCGGGCATTCGCTGCTGTCGATACTGCTCCGTCTACTGTCTGATACAGATTCTCGCCGTATTTTTCCAGATAGTTATAATCTTCAAAATCAACAGTTCCAAGCTGTGCAACCACCTGGTCATTCTGCCAGATAAAGCCCTTCTCATCAATCTTGAACTCCTGATTGGGGTCAAGCCGGATGAAATTATTGGCTCCGGGATCGCCGTTCTGTGCGCCCGCCTGATTCAGGACGTAATCACCATCCTTCGTCACAAGATAACCATCCGTGTTGACGGTAAATGCACCGTCTCTCGTATATTTTACCGATGTCTCCCCATCCTTACTCGTGAAGGAAACTGCGAAAAAACCGTCTCCATCAAGTGCCACATCATACTGGCTGTCTGTCACACGGAAACTGCCCTGCGAATAATCGGTGTAGGTCTCACCGATCATAACACCGGGCGTCACATGTCCCAGTGGCACCGGCAGACCATTATCCGACAGATCGCGGATCTTAACCGCAAGATGCTCATCAAATGTCTGTGAGGTTGCACCCTCTTTTTTGTAACCGTTTGTATCTGCATTTGCCAGATTGTTTGTCATCACGTCCAGCTGGTTCATCTCATTCACCATGCCGGACCACGCTGTATAGAGTCCTTTTACCATGCTCTGTTCCTCTTAATCGTCATCACGTTTTCCTGCAAGAAATTCTACATATTTTCCGGTTCCGATCGCCACACAGGTCATCGGCTCCTCAGCGGTCATCGTATTGATGCCGGTCTTGTCCTCAATCAGTTCCTCCAGTCCACGCAGCAATGCACCGCCTCCGGTGAGTACAATACCACGCTCCGCTACATCTGCTACCAGTTCCGGCGGAGTCTTCTCGAGTACGCTGTGGATCGCCTCCACAATGCGGTTCGTTGCCTCGCGCAGTGCTTCTTCTGTCTCCTCTGCAGACACGGTCACAGTCTTAGGCAGACCAGTGACGAGGTTACGTCCACGTACATCCATGGTGCCGCCGTCAGGTAACGGATAGCATGTTCCGATCTTGATCTTGATATCTTCTGCGGTACGTTCACCGATCAAAAGATTGTGCTTTTTACGCATATAACGCACCAGCGCCTCATCAAAATCGTCTCCTGCGATCTTAATGGAGGTCGATACAACGGATCCGCCCAATGAAATAACGGCAATATCCGCAGTTCCTCCACCGATATCCACAATCATATTTCCACAAGGTCTGGAAATATCGATGCCGGCTCCGATCGCTGCCGCAATCGGCTCCTCGATGATCTCTACTTCTCTCGCACCTGCCTGAAAGGTCGCATCCTCTACTGCTTTCTTCTCGACCTCTGTGACACCGCTCGGTACACAGACGCTGACACGCGGCTTACGGAAGGTCTTCTTTCCAAGTGCTTTCTGGATAAAATACTGGATCATTTTCTCTGTCACAGTATAATCTGAGATGACACCCTGTCGCAGCGGACGCACCGCTACGATATTGCCGGGTGTACGACCCAGCATCAGACGCGCTTCCTCTCCGATCGCTTTGATCTTATTTGTATCACGGTCAAATGCCACTACTGAGGGCTCCTTCAATACAACACCTTTTCCTTTAATGTAAACGAGAATACTCGCTGTTCCCAAATCGATTCCGATATCTGTTCCAACCATCTTACAGTCTCCTTAATAATATAGACACTAACTATTTTTTCTCATATAGAGTTATTATATACAATAAATTCCATTTTTCCAAGTGGTTTAGAGATTTTTCAAATATTTCTGCAAATATCGACCGGTGTAGGATGCCTCTACCGCGCAGATCTCCTCCGGTGTGCCTGTGGCGACGACCGTTCCGCCGCCATCTCCGCCCTCGGGTCCCATATCGATGATATAGTCTGCGGTCTTGATCACATCCAGATTGTGTTCTATGACGATCACGGTATTGCCGCCATCGGATAATCTGCGCAGGATCTCGACGAGTTTGTTCACATCCTCAAAATGCAGTCCGGTCGTCGGCTCATCCAGAATATAGATCGTCTTGCCCGTACTGCGCCGGCTCAACTCTGTCGCGAGCTTGATACGCTGGGCTTCACCACCGGACAATTCGGTCGACGGCTGTCCAAGACGGATGTAAGACAGCCCGACATCGTACAGCGTCTGTATCTTATTATAGATACTCGGCACATGTTTAAAGAACTCGAGTGCCTCCTCCACGGTCATGTTGAGCACATCATAGATCGTCTTGCCCTTGTAGCGGACTTCGAGTGTCTCACGGTTGTACCGTTTGCCGCCGCATACCTCACACGGCACATATACATCCGGCAAAAAGTGCATCTCGATCTTGATAATACCATCTCCGGAGCAAGCCTCACAGCGGCCTCCTTTGACATTGAAACTAAAACGGCCCTTTTTATAGCCCTTTGCCTTTGCATCCGGTGTCGCTGCAAACAGATCACGGATCATGTCAAACACACCGGTATAGGTCGCAGGATTGGAACGTGGGGTGCGCCCGATCGGCGACTGGTCGATATCAATGACTTTATCCAGCTGTTCCAGTCCCAGAATCTCATCGTGATCTCCGGCAACCGTGCGCGCACGGTTCAATTCCTTTGCCAGCGTCTTATATAAAATCTCATTTGTGAGCGAGCTTTTGCCAGATCCGGATACACCGGTCACACACGTCATGATACCAAGCGGAAACTGTACGTCAATGTTTTTCAGATTATTCTCCCTGGCTCCCTTTACCGTGATCCATCCGGTCGGCTGACGGCGCTCATCCGGCACCGGAATCTTCTTTTTACCGCTCAGATAAGCACCCGTGATAGACTTCGGATTTTTCATAATCTGCCTGGCAGTACCGCACGCGATGACCTGTCCACCATGCTCACCTGCCCCTGGCCCGATATCCACAATATAATCTGCTGCCAGCATCGTATCCTCGTCATGCTCGACGACGATCAGCGTATTTCCAAGATCACGCAAGTGTTTCAGCGTGTCAAGCAGCTTGTCATTGTCTCTCTGGTGCAGTCCGATACTCGGCTCATCCAGAATATATGCCACGCCGACCAGTCCCGAACCGATCTGTGTCGCAAGGCGGATCCGCTGCGCTTCTCCACCGGAGAGCGTCCCTGTCGCACGCGACAGCGACAGGTAGTCGAGCCCGACATCCACGAGAAACTGTACTCTGGCACGGATCTCCTTTAAGATCTGATCTCCGATCAGGTGCTGCTGCGGTGTCAGATCAAGCTCACCGAGATAACCATGCAGGTTTTTGATGGAAAGATTCGTGATCTCATAAATATTTTTATCCGCAACGGTCACCGCCAGCGACTCTCTCTTTAATCGCTGCCCACCACACAGCTTACAGGGCGTGATCCGCATGAATTCCTCGTATTCCTGTTTCATCGTATCGGAATGTGTCTCACGGTAACGGCGGTTCACATTTTTGACGAGTCCCTCGAACAGTACATCATAGACTCCCTCGCCGCGCTGCCCTTTATAATAGACCTTGACCTCGCGGTCTGCACCGTAGATGAGCATATGGCGGATCTCCACCGGCAGTTCACGGTACGGTGTATCGAGACTGAAGCCGTACGCCTGTGACAATGCCTTTAAAATCGCATAGGTATAGCTCTTTGGATCGGTCGATGACTGCCAGCCCATGACCTGAATCGCGCCCTCGCTGAGCGAAAGCTTTTTGTCCGGGATCATCAGATCCTCATGAAACTCCATCTTGTATCCGAGTCCGAAGCACTCCGGGCATGCACCAAACGGATTGTTGAACGAGAAGCTGCGCGGCTCGATCTCATCTATGCTGATTCCGCAGTCCGGGCATGCAAAACTCATCGAAAAGTTCAGCGGTTCTGCATCTGCCACATCGACAACGAGCAGACCGTCTGCCAGCTCCAATACATTTTCGATCGAATCGGTCAGACGCTTCTCAATGCCTGATTTTACAACTAACCGATCTACGACAATCTCAATATTATGCTTGATATTTTTATCCAGCGTGATCTCCTCGGTCAGCTCATACATGCTGCCATCTACAATCGCGCGCACGTAACCACTGCGTCTCGCCTGTTCAAACAGCTTGGCGTGCGTACCTTTGCGTCCGCGAACGACCGGTGCCAGCAGTTGGATCTTGGTCCGCTCGGGCAGTTCCATGATCTGATCGACCATCTGGTCTACTGTCTGTCTGCGGATCTCGCGGCCGCATTTCGGACAATGCGGAATGCCGATACGTGCATACAGCAGCCGGAAATAGTCATAGATCTCCGTCACCGTGCCGACCGTCGACCTGGGGTTTCGGTTCGTGGATTTCTGGTCGATGGAGATCGCCGGAGACAGTCCTTCGATCTTCTCCACATTCGGCTTTTCCATCTGTCCGAGGAACTGGCGTGCATAGGAGGACAGTGATTCCATGTAGCGCCGCTGTCCTTCTGCGTAGATCGTGTCGAATGCCAGCGAGGATTTCCCTGAGCCGCTCAGTCCGGTGAGTACGACAAATTCGTCACGCGGAATGTCGAGATCTATATTTTTCAGATTATGCTCACAGGCTCCACGTATTTTTATATATTTACGTTCTTTCATGGTGTACCTTTCTTATATCTATTCTTGTGTCTATTTTATTGACCTCTCGGACGCAAGACTTGTCCGGCGGAGTTACGACAATCCTTATGCTTTCCCTTGAACCCACGCGCACGGCACAAAGCAGACGCAAAACCGGCGTCTCTTTGCTGCCGCCATATCTTTGCCTCTACGCGTTCTCCGCGCGCCCCCGGTCGCATAAAGGATCTGTCGTAATCTCCCGCCGACCAAGTCTCACTGTTCACAGAACCCCTTCATATAACTTTGCCTTATTCATGTGCAAAATATTCCACTCCAAATCGGCTTCGCCGATAGGATTTTGCATGACCGGGTCATATTCTTACGGTCTCAGCAGCAAGTGCTTCGACCTGTCCTGAACAGTTACATTATTTCTTCTTCAACGCCCGATCATTATCCTCTGTGTCCTCGAGCATTTTGCGCAGATCTGCCATGCGGTCACGCAGCTCGGCGGCTGCCTCGAAATTGAGGTCTGCGGCGGCTGCTTTCATCTTCTTCTCGACTTCCTTGATCAGTTTTTCGAGTTCGCCCCGGTTCATAGATTCCGGTGTCTTGGCAAAATTCAGTTCCTCCTGCGCGACCTTCTTGGAGATCGCGATCAGATCACGTACCGACTTCTTGATGGTGGTCGGTGTAATGCCATGCTCCTCGTTGTATGCCTGCTGAATCGCACGGCGGCGCTCAGTCTCATCGATCGCCACACGCATCGAATCCGTGATCTTATCCGCATACATAATGACATGTCCATCGCTGTTTCGCGCAGCGCGCCCAATCGTCTGTATGAGAGAAGTCTCAGAACGCAGAAATCCCTCTTTATCTGCATCGAGAATCGCCACGAGCGTGATCTCCGGAATATCGAGTCCCTCCCGCAGCAGGTTGATGCCGACCAGCACATCAAATACATCCAGCCGCAGATCCCGGATGATCTCTGCGCGCTCCAGTGTATCAATATCCGAATGCAGGTATTTGACGCGGATACCAACTTCCTTCATATAGTCAGTCAGATCTTCTGCCATGCGCTTGGTCAGCGTTGTGATGAGTACCTTATTTCCATTTTTCGTCTCTTTATTGACTTCTCCGATCAGATCATCGATCTGTCCCTCAACCGGGCGCACCTCGATCTTGGGATCGAGCAATCCGGTCGGACGGATAATCTGCTCTGCACGCAGCAGTTCATGCTGTTCTTCATATTCTCCGGGTGTCGCAGACACAAACAGCATCTGGTCAATTTTCTGCTCAAATTCTTCAAAATTGAGTGGCCGATTGTCCAGTGCAGACGGCAGTCGGAACCCATATTCCACAAGCGTCGTCTTGCGGGAACGGTCACCCGCGTACATGCCGCGTACCTGGGGTAATGTAATATGTGACTCGTCAATAATAATCAGAAATTCATCATTAAAATAGTTCATGAGCGTCAGCGGTGTCGCACCTGCCGGTGTGCCAGCGAGATGCCTCGAATAGTTCTCAATACCGCTGCAAAATCCGGTCTCACGCAGCATCTCCACATCAAAATTTGTGCGCTCCGCGATACGCTGGGCCTCGATCAGCTTGTCCTCACCTTTGAAATAACGCACACGCTCCTCTAATTCTTTTTCTATATTGTCACATGCCGCCAGAATCTTCTCCTTTGGCACAACATAATGCGAAGCCGGAAAGATCGCCACATGCTCCAGACTCGCCTTGATCTCCCCGGTCAGCACATCGATCTCCGTGATCCGGTCGATCTCATCTCCGAAAAACTCGACACGGATCGCACGCTCACTGTTGTTTGCCGGAAAGATCTCTACGACATCACCGTGTACACGGAACGTACCGCGGTGAAAATCCATCTCATTTCTCGTATACTGGATATCTACCAGCGCACGCAGCACATCATCACGGTCAACTTCCATGCCCGGCCGCAGTGATACCATCATGGAAAACAGATCCTCCGGGCTGCCCAGTCCATAGATACACGACACACTCGATACAACAATGACATCCTTGCGCTCGATCAGAGATGCTGTCGCCGACAGCCTCAGCTTGTCGATCTCCTCATTGATTGAGGAATCCTTGGCAATATAAGTATCCGAAGACGGCACATACGCCTCTGGCTGGTAATAATCGTAGTAGGACACAAAATATTCTACCGCATTTTCCGGGAAAAATTCCTTAAACTCACCGTATAGCTGTGCCGCCAGCGTCTTGTTGTGCGCGATAATCAATGTCGGCTTATTCAGCTTCTGAATCACATTTGCCATCGTAAATGTCTTACCCGAGCCGGTCACGCCGAGCAGCGTCTCGAACTGATTGCCTTCTTTGAACCCGTCTACTAAGGCTTTTATTGCCTGTGGCTGGTCGCCGGTCGGCTCGTATGGGGCATGTAATTTAAACTCCATAATGCCCTCTCCTTCCTGAAATTTATAGTAAAATCGACTTCTATAAGCCAACTGATTGTTACTCTTACATGCTCAATTTTACTACAAAAAATAGACTTTGTCTATCCAATCAAGAACATCCGTTCTTATTATTTGTATCAAAAAAGGAATATAGTAACTGTTCAGTACCCTCACAGTTACGATGCGAAATCCATTCCAAATCACCTTCGGTGATGGCATTTTGCCTTGTATGCCTCGGGCTTTTGGCAAAAAACATGCCAAAAACACCTCGCGGATACTACCTTCTGAACAGTTACAAATTTTCAACACTTACTTTTACTAACATCCTTATACACCTCCACCTTTATTATATGTTTTGCTCTTCTTATAGCCAACATGAATTCGTTTATTTGGAGATTTTTCCGTTATATACTGTTCCTTTTTTGTTTTTTGGAAATTATATTAATAGTACAGAGTAAAAAATAAACGATACAGATTTCTCCGTATCGTCCATTTTTCTTTTTTGATTAAATTAAGCTTTACCTGTTTGCACGCATTACCTCACGCATTTCTTGAAATGCTTTTTGCAGTTCTTTTCAAATCCGGCATCTCCTTCCTGCTATCTTTATACCAGGTGGTACATATAAACCGTTTATTCACTCAACGACATTCGATACAGGAATGCGGCTGTTTCCGCTCTTGTGCAGGCAGCATCCGGATTGAATCGTCCTTTGTTATTCGCTTGTGTGATACCCTTCTCTTTGGCCCACGCCACTGCCCGTGCATAGTATTCATCAGCAGAAACATCTTTAAAAGCTGTCTCTTGCTCTGCTGCCGGTTTTCCTTGCGCACGCCATAGCATTGTAATCACCTCGGCTCTCGTCATCACAGCATTTGGTCTGCTGCCGCCCGTAATTCCCTGGCTTTTAGCCCATGCACGTGCTTTGCTGTACCACTTCTTTCCACCTGTCAGGTCTACGTCATCCCATCGTGCGAGAATCGTCCATATCTGTGCCCGGGTAATTTTTGCTTCCGGTGCAAAAGCCGTACTGCTCTTTCCATTCATCAGTCCGCGTGCACTTACAAAATCAATAGAATCCTTCGCCCAATGTTTTTTGGTATCCTTAAAGTTTTTCGCCTTATCTACGAGCTTCACTGTAGTGTCTTCGTCCACGATCAGCTGAACCCCATCTTTTGCAGCCACTGATTTCTTCACAATTTCCTCAGTGCCATCGGCTTTGACAAGCACTGCGACTGTACCTGTGGTCATATTTTTTACCGGAATCTTTACTTTCGTTTTCCCTGCGCGCTCCGGAAGATTGATGGTCACAGTGGATGCAGATTCTATATTTTTACCTGCCTTTACTTCAACTGGAAGTTTGACTGCTTCACCTGATTGTTCAGCATTTGCGATCGCCTTTTCACTAAGCTGCACTTTTGCTGTGAGCATTCCTGTCTTATCTTGCACTATGTCAGCAGTCGTTCCATCCGCATCCTTGATGTCCGGCGTAATTGTTGCAGATGTATTTCCTGTGGCTGCACCGCCTCCTGCGGGGGCTCCTCCTGCTGCCGCACCGCCTCCTGACGGGGTTCCTCCGCTAATATCCGCTTTTTTCGTTACGGTTACGGTAACACTGTTACTGTCGGACGCAAGATATTTCTCATTATCACCGGAATAATGCGCAGTAAATGTATACCTACCGGCTGTGCCAAGCCTGATTGTCTGAACAGATCCAGACCCGGATATTGACACATGAGGATCGGCTGTGTAAGTGACTCCTCTCAAGTCCACGCCAAATCCGGATGTTTCTCTGACACTTAACACGACCTGTTCACCTTCGGTCACTGTATGCGGGCTTGCTGTCAACAGAATGGTCGGCGTTTTCTTAACTGTGGGCGAAGGTGCAATATATTCACTCCATCTTGCAAACAACATCGTATCTCTGTCGTATGTTCTTGTTAAATCAACCTTTTCACCGCCTGTGCCATCTGTCGTATACCATCCGTCAAACACATAGCCTTCACGGGCCGGTGCCGGAAGATCGCCGAGCTTTCCATTGATTCCGGTCGTTTTTGTTGTATTTATTCTTCCGTCATTATAACAAAAAGTAACTGTATAACTGGCTTCTCCGCTAATATCCGCTTTTTTCGTTACGGTTACGGTAACACTGTTACTGTCGGACGCAAGATATTTCTCATTATCACCGGAATAATGCGCAGTAAATGTATACCTACCGGCTGTGCCAAGCCTGATTGTCTGAACAGATCCAGACCCGGATATTGACACATGAGGATCGGCTGTGTAAGTGACTCCTCTCAAGTCCACGCCAAATCCGGATGTTTCTCTGACACTTAACACGACCTGTTCACCTTCGGTCACTGTATGCTGGCTTGCTGTCAACAGAATGGACGGCGTTTTCTTAACAGCGGGTGAAGGTGCGATATATTCATTCCATCTTGCAAACAACGTCGTATCGCTGTCGTATGTTCTTGTTAAATCAACTTTTTCACCGCCTGTGCCATTTGCCGTATACCATCCGTCAAACACATAGTCTTTACGGTTCGGTGCCGGAAGATCAGCGAGTTTTCCATTGATTCCGGTCGTTTTTGTTGTATTTGTTCTTCCGTCATTATAACAAAAAGTAACTGTATAACTCTTTGCAGGCTTCGGCGTCGGCAAGAGATCCTGACCTTTGTCCGGAAGCGTTCCTTCGTAAGCAAGAACCTTGCCCTGCTCATCCCTCACTGCATATCCGACTGTATCGCCGGTTTTCAGATCTGCATTAGACGGGATGGTATATAAGAGGGAACAGTTTTTCAAACCGGAATCAAAATCACTTCCATGATATTCCAAGGTTCCCTTCGGGCGGAATTTGCTCTTATCCGTCCAAAGCGGAATCTTGAACGTCTCTGACGCTGCTACAGGCTGACCATTAGCAGTAGCAATTGTTCCATCCGCATGGTTTACCCATACCTGTAATGTCACCTGACTGAGCTTTGTATCGGATAGGTTCTGCACGATCGTACGCAGCTCAATCTCCTGCCCCTTCATCTCTGTCGGTCGAAAAGCAATTTTACCTGCCCCTGTCAAAAGGCGTGACTTTTTGTCTGCATCAAATTTTGTATAACCCGAACCGGTTGCATCGCTAAAATCTGAAAGCTTCGTATATGCACCTGTGTACTTTGTCACTTCCGGTTCTGCCACATAGAGATCCGGTCCATCTGTGACCAACTGACTCATCCGCTTATTTCCCTGAAGCTTACATACCTCACAGAAATCATAATCTGTCCAACGCATCATACATTCACGGCTGGAATTGTAAATCTTATCCGTATCATAATCTGTATGCGGAACACTGTATGTCTTCCGGAAGCCCAGCAGCTGCTTCCATTTTACCTGTTCAGGATTGCTGATTACCGTTCTGTTTAGCGAGGTCCTTTCAGCCGCTTCTCCCATAAAAGATCCGCTGTTATACTCGTCTCCGAGCCACAACAGCCCATGACCAAGCTCATGCGTAAACGTTTTGACTGCACGCGAGCTGTATGCAGGGCTGACAATATAATGGAATCCGGATTCAAGATTGTTGGATGCCCCACCAAAATCCTTTGCAGAATTGACCAGAAGTACGAACTGGCTGATGTAGTCATGTACATATTTATACTTTTCATAATCTCCATCTACATTCGGATCTGTCTGTTGCGGAATATGGGCATCATGCACTTTCTCGATAAATGCCGGTCCGATGCATCGTTCAAAAATATGATTTTTCCATGTACTTCCGTTCACGGATATATTCTGTCCCAGCACATCAAAAAATGTGCTGTCATAACCGGATTGATCTCTGTACGTTTTATCCGATGCCGTACATAATGCGTATACATTGAAACGGTCCTTGTACGTCTTATATGGCTCATACTGCATCGCGCCATCCCATAGCCGTTTGGCATCTGCAACAAATTGTCTCTGCTGTCCCTTTGTATAACCTTCGCCGCAGATGACGACAACCATATTCTCATTATCGCTGCGCGTCTTCTGGATGACCTGGATAGGTATCGTGGTAGATTCGTATTTCTTGCTTTTAGAATAATTCGGTCCCAGATATAGCTGCATCGTTTTATCAAGAGGGACATCCCACTCCTGCCCCGCTGTCGGTCCGTCTCCGGAAACTATAAAGTTTTCCTCCGGTTTGTTTACTGCTGCACCGCGGTAAGGGGAATCAGCCGTACCGTTTCCACCGGTCACCTGATAATATTGCGTATCCAGATAAAACGCCGGACGAACACCATAAAACCCTAAATAAGGCCAGGTTCTGTCGATTCTCCCATCGGTTTCCACATAGCGCATATCGTGGTTACAATCCGTTACCGGAGTCCGCAGCCAGTAAGGCCATCTTATACCGTCCTTATAAGCAATATGATAACTGCCTCCAAGCTGACTGTTATTTTGATAAACCTTGTTTATCTGCTTTACGTCCATTAAGAATACTTTATCTGTAACGTTCTCATAGTAGGCCTGATCAAATCCGTTAGCGGCTGATGCTATATTTGTGTCATAAGGCAGATCTGCCCCCTGGCCTTCGATCATTCCTGCATTATATTCCGGATGGGATACGATCGAACGCTGGGTTACTGCTTTAATCGCTGCGATCTCGTCCTCTTGAAAGCCGTTTAAGAAGCCCGCTGCCTGATCATATGGATTCTCTCCTACAAAACCGCTCTTTGGAGGGTTTCCGCAAAGCCAGTCCACCTTCCCGGCTTCAGCCTTGGAATTCAGCCACGAACGCATATTGCTGTCACGCCATTGGTTTGAGCCATACGTCCCGCGCTTTAAGTTGCGGCTGTGTGAACGTGTAGCGCTGTTTTCGCTTGTTTTGGCATCATAAGCCATCGTTGCCAGTACCTGATCGGAGAGCATCAGCGGTCCCAGCTCATCTATATCGACGCAGCGCCACAAGATTGGCTGCCCGTTATAGGTTCCCAGACTGATATAGTCTCCGATGCTAATATTGCTTGCGCCAACACTGCTCGTTTCCTCAGCAGCTGCCTGCGCTGTCTGTGTACCCGTAAACGGTAACACCGACAATACCATACAAATACATAAAACAAGTGCTGTAAGCTGTTTTTTCATAAGTAGTATTCTCCCTTTCATCTGTTATGTATTCCCGGAAATAAATTTCCTCCGACTCTACAAAAACCGGTGACACGAAGTTTTATAAAGCTGCTGCGTAATCTACATATTTCTTCGCATTCTCTACCTTATCCCACGTATGAGTCAGTTCCAACTGTGCCTGTGTCCGGTAAAAATAAGTCTGTTTCACGGCAGCCTTCGAGCCCTGATCCGGCACCGGATCATCCCAGGTCACATCGATATAGCGATAGTTGTTTCCGTCTTTCACATAATTCCACGCATGTGATCCGCCACCGGCTTCACCCGGCACGGCGATTGAACAGATGCCTGCTTTGGCTGCCAACAGATTAAATGCCCCCGCATAACCCTGACAAACGGCAGTCTTTTTCACCAGACATCCGTATGCCGTATACGCATCGTCATAACCATATTCACGTGCCGACTCATCATAAGCACAGTTTTTCACCAGATAATTATGTATCGCACGCATCTTCTGTCTGCGCGTCATTCCGTCCTTGATAATCCGGCGGATAATCGCGTCTGCCTTTGCATTCGCCTGCTTTATTTTACCCATGATCTGCGCCGCACTCAGGTCATTACCTGCCCGGTAACCAAATGTTCCGTCGGTACTCTTCCAGATGACCAGATTATAATTATATTCCGGATGATGCTGCAATGCCAATACAAATGTCTCATAATACAATGCACCGTCTGCATAAAAGCTCGTTTTATAATCGTGCCGTTTCAATGCCTTCAGCGCATGCTTATAGGCATCTTTTTCTGATTTTACGACAGTAACCTTCTTGGTAAACTGTGAGGAAATATCGAAATTGTAAGTAACACTGCCGTGATCACCCGCTATCGTGTACGTGTAGCTCGTACCGCACATGAGTCTGCCATTCTTAAGCGCAGCCTGCTCCAGCATGGAAACCAGTTCCTGGGCATAATTCTCTGCCTCGCGCTTCGCATCATATTCACCGACCGCAAATGTACGCTCTATCGTGAGATTTACCTGCGGATCCCCATTTTCAAATGCGCGGTCCATCGCAGCGCGTATCTGCGTATCACTATAAACTACCGCCGCCTGTGCCGGCACAGCCGCCAGCACGAGCAGACAGCCCAGCATCAGCAGACAGCTATACACACGGTGCATCCAGTCTTTTTTCATCATTTTTTCTCCATTTATAGTCAAAACTGCCCAGAACCGGTTCTCCCGATCCTGAACAGCCTCACTCCATATCCTATGCCTACATACCCGGACCGCCAAGCGCCCAGCTGCTGCCCAAGCAGCAATCTTTTATCTTCTACGCCTGTCTACCACAGCACTGCTTGTATTTTTTACCGCTTCCGCAAGGGCAGGGATCATTCGGATATACTTTCTTCACCTCACGTTTTTTCGGTGCTGCTGCCAGTGATTCATCCTTGTTTGTTCCCGTCACTTTTGCCACCTGCTCGCGCTCTACCTTCTGTTCTACCTTGACATGGAACAGCATACGCAGGGTGTCTTCTGCGATCGCAGCCGTCATTGCATCAAACATCTCAAATCCGGCCAGCTTGTACTCAACGAGTGGATCTCTCTGCGCGAAAGACTGCAGACCGATACCCTGACGCAGCTGATCCATATCATCGATATGAGCCATCCACTTGCTGTCAATGGTCTTGAGCAATACGACACGTTCAAGTTCCCGGACTGCCTCCGGCTCAGGGAATTCTGCTTCCTTTGCCTCATACAGCTTGACTGCGCGCTCCTTGAGTGCATGCTTGAGTTCTTTTGCATTTTTATAATTTTTCGCCTCTTCCGGTGTCACCGGCTCCATCGGGATGACCGGGATAATGATCTGGCTGAGTTCGACAACATCCCAATCCTCAGAAGGAACATCATCCGAAATACAGGTATCTACTGCATTTTCCACAAAATCCGTCATCATCTTGTAAATGGTATCGCGCATGCTCTCACCATTCAATACGCGGGCACGCTCCTCATAGATGATCTCACGCTGGTCATTGTTGACCTGATCGTAGTCGAGCAGGTTTTTACGGATTCCGAAGTTGTTGCTCTCGATCTTCATCTGAGCCTTCTCAATGGCGTTCGTCAGCATCTTGTGCTGGATCTCCTCGCCCTCGGGTACACCCAGCGCGTTAAACATATTCATCAGCTTTTCTGATCCGAACAGACGCATCAGATCGTCTTCCAGCGAGATATAGAACTTGGATTCACCGGGATCTCCCTGTCGACCGGAACGTCCACGTAACTGATTGTCGATACGGCGTGACTCATGACGCTCTGTACCGATGATCTTGAGTCCGCCTGCCGCTACAGATTCCGGATCAAGTTTGATATCCGTACCACGGCCTGCCATGTTCGTCGCGATCGTAACTGCGCCATGCTCGCCGGCATGTGATACGATCTCTGCCTCCATCTCATGGAACTTGGCGTTCAATACCTGATGCTTGATGCCTTCTTTGTTCAGCATACGCGAAAGCATCTCGGATGTCTCGATCGTGATCGTACCGACCAGAACCGGCTGTCCCTTTTCATGTGATGCCTTGATATCCTCCACAACTGCATGGAATTTTTCTTTTTTCGTCTTGTATACAGCATCCTGATGATCGATACGGATCACCGGCTTGTTCGTCGGGATCTCGACGACGTCCATGCCGTAAATATCACGGAACTCCTTCTCCTCTGTGAGGGCAGTACCGGTCATACCGGATTTTTTGTCAAATTTATTAAAGAAGTTCTGGAACGTGATCGTTGCCAGTGTACGGCTCTCTCTCTTGACCTTCACATGCTCCTTCGCCTCAATCGCCTGATGCAGTCCGTCCGAATAACGGCGGCCGGGCATGATACGTCCGGTAAATTCGTCTACGATGAGCACTTCATCATCTTTTACAACGTAATCCTTGTCACGGAACATCAGGTTGTGCGCACGCAGCGCCAAAATAATATTGTGCTGGATCTCCAGATTCTCTGCATCTGCGAGGTTATCGATCTTGAAGAACTGCTCGACCTTCGCCACACCCTGTTCTGTCAGATTGATGACCTTGTCCTTCTCGTTTACGATAAAGTCTCCGGTCTCCTCGATCTCCACGCCCATGAGTGCGTCCATCTTGTTAAATTCTCCGCTCGCCTCACCACGCTGCATCTGACGCGCCAGAATATCACACGCCTCATACAGTCTGGTGGATTTGCCGCTCTGTCCGGAGATAATCAGCGGTGTCCGCGCCTCATCGATCAATACAGAATCGACCTCATCAATGATGACATAGTGCAGTCCGCGCTGTACGAGCTGCTCCTTATAGATGACCATGTTATCTCTCAGGTAGTCAAATCCAAGTTCGTTATTTGTCACATAAGTAATGTCGCAGTTGTACATCTCCCTGCGCTCGTCGTTGTCCATGCTATTGAGCACGCAGCCGACCTTCAATCCTAAAAACTCGTGAACCTGTCCCATCTCATCGGCATCACGCTTTGCCAGATAATCGTTGACTGTGACGATGCAGACTCCTTTGCCCTCCAGCGCATTCAGATATGCCGGAAGTGTCGCTACCAGGGTCTTTCCTTCACCGGTCCGCATCTCTGCGATTCGTCCCTGATGCAGAACGATTCCACCGAGAAGCTGTACCCTGTAATGCTCCATACCAAGCACACGGACGGCTGCCTCACGGACAACTGCGTATGCCTCTACCAATAAATCATCTAAAGTCTCGCCGTTTGCAAAGCGCTCCTTGAATTCTTTGGTCTTATCAGCGAGCTGTTCGTCGGTCAACGCCTGCATCTGCGGACGCAGGGCATCAATTTTATCTACCAACGGCATCAGTCTCTTAACCTCGCGCTCGCTGTGGGTTCCAAACATTTTTTCTATCAGGTTCATATAATAATACTCCTAACTATGTCCGGTAAGCCATCTTACCTTTTTATATGATTATGCACATTAACTGTTATATTCTAACATGATTGCGCGATTTTCACAAGTAGCAGTCATGTGAACCTTTTGTAAACGTTTTTTGAACGGATAAATCTTGCATTTACAGGATGCGCGTGCTAAAATAACCGGAAACATATCTGACACAAAGGAGGATCTGACAATGAACTACACATATAGAACAAAAGGCACCTGCTCTTCTCTGATTGAACTGGAGCTGGACGGCAATATCGTACACAATGTAAAATTCACCGGAGGCTGTGACGGCAATCTGAAAGCGATTCCGAAGCTCGTGGAAGGCATGACTGTCGATGAGGTAGAGAAACGCATCGGTGGTATTCACTGCGGTTTTAAAAATACTTCCTGCGGTGACCAGCTCGCGAAGGCATGCCGTGAGGCATACGAGAGCAGCCGGAAATAGGCAACCGCATGTGAACCATCGCTAGGCGCACATAGCAAAAAGGGGATTGACCGTCCACGGATCATCCCCTTTTCTTTTTCTCGTTTATTATTTTTTCTGCCGCTAATCAGCCTCATATTTTCCTAAAAATTCCTGCAATCTCGTATTACCTGCATCAAACACCTGCTCCGGCGTTCCCTCCTCTACGATCACACCATGCTCCATAAAAATCACATGATCCGCTACATTTCTCGCGAAATTCATCTCGTGTGTAACAATGACCATCGTCATATGCTCTGCCGCCAGCCCCTTGATCACGCGCAAGATGTCTCCGGTCAGCTCCGGATCAAGCGCCGAAGTCGGCTCATCGAAAAACAGAATTTTCGGATTCATCGCGAGCGCACGCGCGATCGATACGCGCTGCTGCTGTCCGCCAGAGAGCTGGTACGGATAGGCATCTGCCTTGTCCTCCAGTCCCATCTTCGCCAGTAATGCCCGCGCTTCCTTTTCTACCTCTGCCCGGTCACGCTTCTGCACACGGATCGGTGCATCCATGACATTTTTCAGCACAGAATAATGCGGGAACAGGTGAAAATTCTGAAAGACCATGCCATAGTCACGCCGGATCTCCTTGAGTGCAGCATGATCCGCATAATGTACGATACCGGCCTCATCTGTCCACGCTGCTTTTCCACCAATATATTCGATCTCGCCGCCATCGATTGTCTCCAGCATGACCGCACAGCGCATGACCGTCGATTTTCCCGAACCAGAAGGTCCGATGATCGCCAGCACTTCGCCTTCTTTGACTGATAGGGAAATGTCTTTTAACACCTCCAGATCATCAAAGCTCTTTTTGATATGCTCCATCCGTAAAATATCCATTGTCCGTCTGCCCCTCCTATCTGTAGTAATTTAACTTTTCTTCGAGCTTCGTCATGCCGGTTGACACGATCCAGTTGAAGATAAAATAGAAGATAGCTGCCACGGCAAACGGCACAAATGTCGTCTCCTTTGCGGCAATCTGTTTTGCAATTGTAAACATCTCCATATATGCCAGCGAGAATGCAAGTGATGTATCCTTGACGAGCGTCACCATCTCATTTGTGATCGAGGGCAGTACACGCTTGATCACCTGTGGCAGAATAATAAACACAAATGTCTGCACCCTGGTATAGCCGAGTACCTCTGCCGCCTCGTATTGACCCTTGGGCATCGACTCGATACCGGAACGGTAGATCTCCGCAAAGTATGCCGCATAATTGATCGAAAATGCGAGAATGATCGCCATATACCGAAATCCGCCGATATCTGCTTTCCACAAAAAATACGGACCGTAGTACACGACCATCAGCTGCAGCATGAGCGGTGTTCCCCTCATAATATCAATGTAGAGCTTGGTGATGCCCCTCACCACGCGAAAACGTCCAAACAGCTTCACATTTGACATGCGTCCAAATGTGATTAACAAACCGAGCGGCAGGGAGAAAAGTAAAGTCCAACAGAAAATACTGATGGACTTTAGCATTCCTCCCGCCAGCTGCTGAAAAATCATAGCGGTAGACATATGTATATTCCTCCCGGAGTACAAACTCCTGTTTCTCCCAACCGGTTACTTTCCGATACAGATCAAATCGGAAATATCGTATTTTTCTGCTAACTTGGCAATTGTGCCATCCTCTGCCAGCTTTGTCAGATCTGCATCTACAGTCTCGCACAGCTCTGTGTTACCTTTTTTGAAACCAACCGCGTATTTCTCGGAATTGAGTACTTCCGGAAGAATGGTATAACCCTCACCACGCGTCTTGATCTGATAATTAGCCACACCGACATCCATCGCAACTGCATCTACGGATCCTGCCTGCAGCTCTACAAATGCACTGTTATAATCTGCGAACTCCTGCAGCCCTGCAAATGTATCTGCAAGCTCCGCCTGATCCTCCTGAAGCAGCGTGAGTGCCGCACTCGCTGCCTGCACACCAACCGTCTTGCCTGCGAGATCTGTCAGTGAACTGATGCCGGAATTCTCGGCAACTACAACCACCTGGCTGTTATCCACATAAGGCTGTGACCATGTATAGTCATCCTCTCTGCCATTCATCGTGAATCCATTCCAGATACAATCGATCGCACCGCTCTCGAGCTCCATATCCTTGGAGTTCCACTCGATCGGTTTCTTCTCCAATGTCCAGCCTTCCATATCACAGACTGCCTGTGCGAGTTCCAGATCGAATCCGGTATAATCTCCGTTATCATCCATATAACCATACGGCGGATATTCTGCATCGAATCCTACCGTAAATGTCTTATCATTACTTTTTGAACCGCATCCCGTCAGCATTCCTGCTGTCATCACTGCTGCCAGTGCGCATACGAGCCATCTTCTATTCTTCATATCTTATCCTCCTGCATCATATGTAGCTTATTCACTTTACCTCGGTGATATGCTACCACAGTCGCGTGAACGTGTCAATGGCTATTTTCCTGATCGCGCTCCTTGATCGCCTCCAGCTTGTTCTTCACATATCTGAGCCACTCCTCATCCGGCTGCAGGATCGTACCGCCGTATTTATACAGTCCGCTCGGCAATTCGATCTCCCGCAGGATGTTGACCCTCAGCACGGCCCGCAGCTGCTGCAGCCGGTCCTCATATACAAGTGATACCGGAGTCCAGTCTTTTTTAGGTATTGCGTTCTTGCAGACGAAGCCGATACCGTTTTCACTGTAATTGCGTACGACGATCTCACGCTCTTTGTCATCGGCCAGCGTCCGTACCGTCGCATTCATCTCCGTGCGGATACGCGGCTCACCGCGCCTGTTGACCCGCACGCTGTCTCGTTTGGTTACGAGCAGATGGCACAGCTTATGCTGGTAAGTATCCCGCCGGATCCGACATCCACTCCAGCCGTATGCCTGCCGGTTTTTATCGACATAAAATGCAAAGATCTGTATATTTTCGGCCGAAAAATCGATCATCTGTCCTTCATGCTTGATCGGAGCCAGGTACAATCCATCTTCGCGTGCCGCGACAACGGCTCCCATACATTCAAATTTCTTTTCTCCCCGCATCACGCGAATCTGAATCATCGCATTTACCGGTACTTCACCTATCTTCATCGATTTTGTCCTTTCTGCTGTCTTCATCAGTCTCCCATGCCCGGCTGCGCTCGAACAGATCCAGCAGCTGTGCATCCACTGCGCCCGCATCTGCCATCTGATGCAATAGTTCAAGCGCATGCTCTACCGGCATTGGCTGCTTATACGGGCGATCCAACGCTGTCATTGCCTCAAATATGTCTAAAATCGTAAGCAGCCGTACTTCCATACATATCTCATCACCGCAAAGTCCCTTCGGATAGCCGGTTCCGTTCAACAGTTCATGATGTTGGGATGCCCACAGACACACATGGCTGTAATCTGCTCCAAATGTCATCTGCTCCAGCATGATCCTCGTCTTCTCCACATGATCGCGCATGACGTCTCGTTCTGTTTCCGTCAGCGTACCTGTGCGGATCAGCAGCTGTTCTGTTTCTTCCGGTGTTACCCAGGTACAGATCTCTCCATTTTCTTCCGTATAGGTACGGGCCGCCAGCTGCAGCACCTGTTGCTCCAGCTCATCTGTCAGTTGTGTGATGCCATTGACCGTCCTGACCAGTCCCGCCGCCTCTACGATCTGCCCAAGCCGTTCCTGCAGCTGTTCCGGGCTGATCCTCCCCTCCAGGCAGTCAATACGTGCCAGCAGCCGGATCTTCGCAAAACGCTGTACGATGCACTCATAATTATCTGCCAGCCGATCCTGTTTGTCCATGATCTCAATAGGTGTGATGAGCTTTCCGATATCATGCATCCATATACTCATAATGAATTCACGCGTCTTTTTCTCATCAAATGCCTGTGGCAGATGCTGTTCTTCCATCCATTGTAAAAAATGCTGCGCATAGACAACCATATTCCGCGTATGGTTTGCATTATAAGGGGTCCGCGCATCTATGGCAGTAGACATAACCTTGATATAGGAGTCCAGCATTTTTTGAATCTGCTCTACATACTCCTGCAATAATTGTTCTTGCATCATCTGTCTCTTTCTATCTATAATTGCCGTCATTCACATTATCCGCATCCATTATAACTGATCCTGACTGCCTTGAAAATAATTTCCGGCATATTTTAATACTGTATAAAAAAGCGGCTGAACGCACAGCTCCACGCGCAGGGTATCCCTGACGCAAAGCATGTACTGCCCGCCACCTGTTTGATTCCGTATGGACTAATAAGAGATCAGTTCTGCTCCGTCTTCTGTCACCAGAACCATATATTCCCACTGCGCAGAGGGCTTGCCGTCCTCTGTATATGCCGTCCAGCCATTTGCCTCATCGATAAAGATGTCTTCCTTGCCCATGTTGACCATCGGCTCGATCGTAAACATCATGCCCGGCACGAGCAGCATCTCCTCGCCCCGCTTGGAATGATAGCCGACCCACGGATCTTCATGAAACTCGAGTCCGACTCCGTGTCCTCCGATCTCCCGCACAATCGAATAGCCGTTTTCATAAGCGTGGTCATGCACTGCCTGTCCCATGTCACCCAGAAATCCCCACGGCTTGACTGCTGCCAGTCCAAGATCGCAGCACTCCTTTGTCACCTCTACAAGCCTCTTTTTCTCCGGGCTCACATCACCGATGCAGAACATTCTGGAAGAATCTGAAAAATATCCGTTTAAAATCGTAGAACAATCGACATTCACAATGTCCCCATCCTGCAGCACGATCTTCTCATCCGGAATGCCGTGGCACACCTGATCATTGACCGACGTACATACGCTCTTGGGATATCCCTGATAGTTCAACGGCGCAGGAATTCCACCCATCTTTGTTGTCAGGTTGTATACGATATCATCGATCTGCTGGGTTGTCATGCCTGCCTTGATCTGGTCTGCGACTGCATCCAATACTGCAATATTGATCTTTGCACTCTGACGGATGCCTGCGATCTGATCCTGATTTTTGATAATCTCATGGCTGGGCACGATATGTCCCTCTTCCTGAATACGCCGGATCTTCTCGTCCATCGCCATATGGCACTGCTTGTACTTTTTGCCACTCCTGCACCAACAGGGATCGTTTCTGCCAATCTTGATCTGCTTTGCCATATGCATGCCCGCAAACGGGTTCTGATTCAAATTCATTTGTTCTCTCTCCTCTTGTCCATTTATCGCCGGACAGACTCACTGATTCAGTGTGACATGCCCCATTGAGATGCCTTTCCACACACGGTTCTTCACTTTATAGCTGTGTTCTTTCAGCAGCTTTTCATAAGTAATGCCATCCACATCACAGTCTTCTTCTGTCACCGCCTGCATCGCTGCATAGAGCTGCTGATATTTCTGTGCCAGAGCCATGTGCAGCATATCCTCATGCAGTTCCTCCTGTGTGATACCCAGGCGCTGCTGGCCAGCCTCACCCAGATCCGACCAGAAATCATCGCAGCGCGAAGCCGCATAATCAATCTCCTCCTGATCGAGCTGCATATCCATCTCCTGCGCCAGATCATAAAATATAAAATCATGGATTGCGAGATTCATCGCCTCCTGACGCGCACGCACACGCACAAAATGTCCATTGATATGCGTGTTCCAGTATTTATTCGGATCATTGGCATCGTACAGGAGTGCCTGCTCCTGTACCGTCTGTTCTTCATATGCTATGTAAAATGCCAGTTCACGCAATCTGTGCTCACGCCCATCCAGAATCAGTACGATATCATCTAAATGATCCGCAAATACAATCTCCTTTTGTCTGACGCCACAGCCACCCAGCATACCGATCACCATTCCAAACAGTATGCCGGCTGTCATCAGCCGCAGCAGCCGGTCTCTGACCGGATGTCTCTCTATCTTTTGCGCTTCCATCACAATCCTCCGGCCATCCGGCCAAATGCTGTTTCTGTGTACTACAGTACTCTGCGAACTGCCAGAATCGTCCGGTAAGTCGCCGTCTGTGTTGCAATACCGACTGCTGAACTCTGCGCTCCTACGATCCGTCCACCACCGGCATAGATCGCCACATGGCCGCTATAGCAGATCAGATCTCCCGGTTTGGCATTACTGTAGCTCACACCGCGTCCGCAGCTGCGCAGCATATAGGAGCTGTGCGGCAAGCTGATGCCAAAGTGCCCGAATACACTCATAACGAATCCGGAACAGTCTGCCCCGTTGGTCAGACTCGTTCCACCCCATACATACGGATTGCCAACAAACTGCATGGCATAATCTACGACATCCTGCCCACTGATATTCGTCTGATATCCGGGATCAGCGCCGCCGTCATCCGAACTGCCGGTTTCCGAACTGCTGCTGCCTGATGTACCGCCTCCGGTTGAAGTCTGTTGCTGCTGTTGCTGCTGTTGCTGCTGTTGCAGTTGTTCCTGTCTACGCTGCTCCTCCTGACGGCGCTGTTCTTCTTCCCGTCTGCGCTGTTCTTCCTCTGCTGCAATCCGCGCCTGCTCTGCCACAATAATATCATTCTGTTCCTGGATCGTCTGCTTGTACTGTCTGGCCAGCTCCTGAGCCTTTGCAAGTTTTGTGTCAAAGTCGCTCATCGTCGCACGCTTATTGGTGAGCATTTTCTCCAGCTCCTGTGACTGCTGCTCCTGGTTCTCCTTCAGCTCGACCATATCCTGCTGTTCCTGCTCCAGTGTATCTTTGAGTGATGCGACCTGCGTAACCGTGTCCTGATATTCCGTCAGCATCGTGCGGTCATAGTCGTAGATCTGATTGAAATATTCCACACGATTGAGCACATCTGCCATGCTGCCGGCTCCGAGCAGCGACTCCACCAGCGCATTATCTCCACGTTCATACATAAAACGGATACGCTTTTTCATGCTCTCATACTGTCGTTTCTCGGTCTTTTGCGCCTCTTCCAGATCGGTCGTCGCCTGAGCAATATCCTGCTCCTTCTGTGAGATCTCATCCTTGAGCACATCAATGTCCAGAAGCAGTGCTACCAGCTCGGAATCCAGTGCATCGATCTCCTTCTGCAGTGAATTCTGCTGTTTTTCTATATTTGATATGGTGCCGGTTGTCTGATTCAGTTGTTCATTCGCCTGGTTGATCTTATCCTGCGCATCGCGGATCGTAGATGCGTTTGCGCCCTGCGCCATGCCTCCCGCGAGCGTACAGATCAATGCCGCGGCGATCATACGTTTTCCTCTCATCATCTGTATCCTCTCATTATCTATATCCTACTCCATGTGAAACCGCTTGTTCCACATGGAGTATAACACGTTGACGCATGAATTTCAACCGATGGTGTTGACGATCATGAGCTTGTCGCCGGTCTGTAGCTGCTCGTTTTCCATGCCATTCCACGCCTGTAACTGCGCCATTGTCACACGATACCGTTTGGCGATGTCCCAGAGCTGTTCGCCGTTTTTGACAATATATCCCACCATACCGGGAATATTTCCCATCTGTTCCTGATCGATGGGTACGACCTCGATCGATTCCATATTTTGAATTATCTGGTTTTCGAATACTATTACACACAGACGGATCTGTGCCTTGCACTCTACCTGGCTCTGATCCAGCAATGCACTCGACAGCTGATCGATACCCGCTTCCAGTTCATAACTGATATCCATTGTCTGGGGATCGAGTCCGGGGACTTCTACCGCTTCCCGGAACGGCAGCATCTTTTCCACTGTGACGAGCGGCATGTCATCATCTGCCGCAATATAGAGCAGGCGCAGCCTGAGCAGACCGGACACAGTCAGGCGGTTCTCTTCGGGCACAATTTCCTCGGTCTGCACATCCCCTGTGCAGGAACAGATCTGCAATACAACGCCCTTTGTCTCCAGTTCCATACGCTCATTCAACCGGAAACGTGAATCATTTTTGACCATCAGCCGCTGCAATGTAACCGGTGTCCGCATGCAGGTCAATTGCCGGTCGGTCGCATACACATCTTCCAACAGCGTGAGTGTCCGTTCCTGCCACAATGTATAATCAATCTCAAGCAGCGCTTCAAGCTGCAGTTCACGCCCCTCACCGTCAAATGAATCATCCGTCTCCAGTTCTCCTCCTGCCAGCCGCACACGCATCCATGCTGTGACCTGTGGATCTGCCTCGAGCACTTCGATCTGTGTCTGCATCGGCACTGCCAGCTCCAGACACTGCAGCTGATCTGCCTCCTCTGCACTCCGGTACACCATATGTACAAACACTTCCCCACTGAGCTGAAGAACACCTTCCTCTGCACGGCTCTCGATCCCGCGCGGCTGCAGGCTATACCATAGAATCTCCTGAACCCCCGGCTTATTGGAAGGGATCGACAGGGACGACCGGAAACGGCTTGTATCTTTTTTCTGGACCAGCAGCTCCATCGCCTGCGTCTGTCCCGTCCGCATCTGCAGATTCTGCGTCTGTGCATCACGTGGTCCAGCCAGGGATTCTGCCAGTTCATACGTGCACGGTTCCCGCAGTTCCAGATGGATCGTGAGCAGCGAGCGGATACTCAGTTTTCTGGAATTGATCAATGTGATGCTCAGATCCTCAATCTGCGGATCTGCATACACGCTGTCATATTCCTGTGCACCTTCCATGCGCACATGCTCCTGAAACGGCAGATCCCCGCTCAGCCTTGCAAACCCGCCATCCTCTGCGGCACATCGGTACAATACCTCAAAATGCAGTGCCCCGCGCAGATATACTGCATCTGCCGCTGCCTTCATCTCCTCAAAACGTACCTGCCCTTTTTCTTCTACGATCTTTAAAATATCCGGCTTATACTCCGTCAGATTGTGATCATCATCGAGCGTGATCTGTGTGACCGCCCTGCCTTTCTCACAGATCACATGGATCTGGCGGCGTTCACATGTTAAATATTCTGCTTCCATAAACAAAAAGACCTCCATGTTGGCTTACTTTACTTATTGATAAGTATGTCAACATGAAGATCTTTATGCATTTCTTTTCGTAACTGTCCACGCGTTGCATGCCCAGCCACTTTGCATAAGTATGTGCGAAAGCCCCTTCCCGGCTCTAGCACAATTTCATACGGATATCCCTGGTAATGATATCAGTGTAGGAAAAGGACAGAAGCTGCGGTGGATTAGTTCCATCGGTGCTGTCTACAAGAATGGTAAATACACTCGGATATGCGTTCTGGATCACGCCCTCCTGAATATCGACCTTGTTGCGTCCACGATCCAACTGAATCACAACCTTATTGCCACAACGCTGGTGCACGGATGCACGAACCTTGCTGATTTCAGATTGTTTCATCCTTTTTCCTCCCTTATGCTATTGTAATGAATTCTTCCGCAATGATTATACCACAATATCTAGTATACTGTCAATGAGTAAAAATCACTCAAACACAACATTTTGTTCATAACACAGGAGCTTTACCACTATATATGGATATGCACTTGTGGTCTGTGTATCGCCACCCCCGAGGAGTTCTGTATCAAATAATATGCCCTCATCCGTGCTGAGAAGCCTTAATATCCGGATGCTGCTGCCAGCGGGCTGTTCACCATAACCGCGCACGATATAGAATGCGTCTGCATCCGCATAGCTGAATTTCATCTCCTGTGTCTTAGCTGTCTCGATCTGTCCGAGGAGCTCCTCCGGCAGATCCTCCTGCGCAACGATCGTGTATTCCGGCTCTGTGCCGTTTTCTTCCGGTGCGTTCTCGATGCTGCAGCCTGTAAGCAGGCATGCAGTCATCAATGCCGCCAGTATTCGCTTTACATGTGTCATGATGTGTCCTCCCACTGCTTTATTTTAGTTAGCAATCTACCAATCTACATTTCTCAATTTTGGACGCAGCAATGTTACTGTTCATAGGTAGGCATTTTCAGTTCAGAAAATGCCTACCTATGAACAGTAACGCAGCAATCCCATGATATACTGCTTGCGGGGGCTGCGTCCTCATGATATAATTGTGTATGTCTATGTGTATGCAGTTTGCACATGGTAAATTATATGAGAGGCTTTTGCGTATGATTCGATCTATTTTTGTCGTTATTTATGTTATTTTATTTCTATTGTTGGGAATTCCGGTACTCGGTGTGTTCTGGCTGATCAGCCGGAATGAAAAATGGAAAGACAGTGCTGCGCTCGCGCAGCTTCGCATCGTCCAGTGGGCATTCCGATGCATCTGCGTGTTGAGCGGCATCCGTCTGACTGTCGTTGGCGAAGATCTTGTACCAAAGGACGAACCGGTGCTCTACATCGGCAATCACCGCAGCTATTTTGATATTATCATCACCTACGCGCGCTGCCCCCGTCTGACCGGATATATTGCCAAAAGCAGCATGGAGAAGATCCCGCTGCTATCTACATGGATGCGCCGTCTGAACTGCCTGTTTATTGACCGCGACGACATCAAAGCCAGCCTGAAGACCATTCTCGCCGGCATCGAAAATGTCAGATCCGGCATCTCCATGTGTATCTACCCGGAAGGCACCCGCGGCCAGGGCGAGAATGAACTGGACATGCTGCCGTTTAAGGAAGGCAGTCTCAAGATCGCGGAGAAAACCGGCTGCAAGATTGTGCCTATGGCGATCACCGGATCTGCAGATGTGTTCGAAAATCATATTCCTTTTATTAAAAAAACGCATGTCTATCTGACCTATGGCGCTCCCATTGATCTTTCGACGCTTTCAAAAGACGAGAAGAAAAAACTGGGAAATTATTGCCAGAATATTATTTTAGAATTGTTAAAAGAACAACAGCAGTAATGATCTATACGTTTGATCTATACGTTTCTTTTTACAATTATTTTTCTGTAAGTGCCTTTACGATTCTCGGATAATCCATGAAATGTGAAGCTTTGACAAGTATGGTATCGCCCGGCTGCACAAACCCGCATACGCGTGCCCGCAATGCATCGACATTGCTGCCGAAATAATCATATTGCGTTGTAAAATCGGGATATTCCGACACACCACGCACCAGTTCCTGAGACAGTTCTCCCGCCGCAAACAGCCAGTCAATATGCTTTTGTGCCACATATGCACCGACTTCATAGTGAAGTCGCTTCTCATCTGCACCGAGTTCACCCATATCACCGAGCACCGCTATCGTGCGCCCCTCACCCTGTGCGAGTACATCTATCGCTGCCCGCATAGAGACCGGGTTTGCATTATAGCAATCATCGATCACGAGATATCCGCCTGCCTCGATCAGATTCGTGCGTCCACCAATCGTGCGCGCCGATTCTATACCGGCACAGATCTCTTCCGGTGTCAGCCCAAGCGCCCTGCCGACTGCTGCCGCCGCCATCGCATTATAGACATTATGCATGCCGGGGATCGCCACATGTACACGGTAGACACCCTCCGGCAGATGCAGATCAAAATCGATACCTCTCAGTCCATGATCCTCCACCGCATCAGCATAAATCGTCTTTTGTTCATAGGCCGCCTCCGTCGGAAGCACCTCTCCCATGCCGTAAAATACCGGTTTCGTACCGTGTACATCCGCAATCGTACATAACTTATCATCGTCTCCATTGAGTACAACCGAAGCGCCCTCTCCCAGATAATCAAATACTTCCGTTTTTGCCTTGAGGATGCCGTCGCGTGTTCCGAGATTTTCCAGATGACAGATTCCAATATTCGTGATAACCGCTACATTTGGTCTGGCGATCTCAGCCAGACGGCTCATCTCTCCAAAATCTGAGATACCCATCTCCAGGACTGCGACCTCATGTTCCTCCCGCAGACCAAACACCGTGAGCGGCAGACCGATCTCATTGTTAAAATTACCCGCAGTCTTGTGCACCCGGTATCTCTGCGACAATACAGATGCAATCATCTCCTTGGTACTCGTCTTGCCCACACTGCCTGTGATGCCGACGACAGGAACCGCCAGTTCATCCAGATAACATGCTGCAAGCTGCCGCAGCGCATCGCGTGATGATGGAACGACCAAACACGTACCCGCCACTCCCTGTGGTACACGCTCACATACTACAGCGAGTGCACCGGCGGCAAATACCTGCGGAATAAAATCATGTCCGTCCACACGCTCACCGGGAAGTGCCACAAAGACACTTCCTTCTGTCACCTGTCTGCTGTCTGTCACAATCGCAGCTGCCGTCTCATCCCGATCCTGTGGCTGACCACCGATCACCTGCGCACCACACGCCTGTGCCATCCGTTCAATCGTCATACCCTTCATGCGCGTTTCTCCCTTTTCTCCAGCGAAATAGCAATCAACTGTTCACACAACTGCTCATATCCGATACCTACCGCTGCCGCTTCCTGCGGAATCAGGCTCGTTGGTGTCATACCCGGCAATGTATTCGCCTCCAGGCAATACATGTTTCCGTCCTCGTCCATAAGGAAATCCATACGGGAGTAGGTATCCAGTCCGATCGCAGCGGCTGCCAGTTCCGCATAATGCTGCATGCTTACGGTATCTGCCTCGGACAGCTGCGCCGGACAGGTCTCAATCGTGCTGCCGGCCTGATATTTATTTTTATAATCATACCAGCCATTGATCGGCGCAATCTCTATAACCGGCAATGCCTTACCATCGATCACACAGATCGAAAATTCCCGGCCATGGATATATTGCTCTACAACAACCTCATCTTCCCACTTGAACGCTTCTTCCAACGCTGCTTCATAAGCATTCTGATCATTTACAATCGATACGCCGATGCTTGATCCACCGCAGCACGGTTTTACGACACACGGAAATGCCGGCTGTTCCACAGTCTGTACACCTTTTTTTACAGAAAATCCACGCGGAACAGGTACACCGCCTGCTGCCAGTACCTTCTTCGCGAGATTTTTGTTCATCGCAATGGCGCTGGAGAGATAGTCTGATCCTGTATAACGGATACCGAACAGGTCAAACGCTGCCTGAATCTTACCGTTTTCCCCATTTTCTCCATGCAATGCCATAAATACAATATCTGCGAGCTGACAAAGTGCGATCACATTCGGGCCAAAAAAGCAATCGGATTGATCGGCACGTGATGCCTTGACCGCTGCCAGATCCGGTGCCGTCTCAGCAATCGATGCCACTTGTGCGCTGACCTCCTCACTTTTCTCAAACCAATGTGCCACATCATCGCCCTCGCGTCCCATAAATACATCCATGAGGATCACCTGATGTCCATTTTCACGCAAAGCACGGCATACATTGCTGCCTGTGACCAGTGATACATCACGCTCAGGGCTGAGCCCACCTGCTAATACTACGATATTCATAAGTCTGTGTTCTCCTATTTCATCCAAATTTATAACGGTCCGGAGATTCCGTTATATCAGGGCTGCTTTACAGTCCTTCTCCGGCTCCGAATAGTTCCATCCTACTCTTTTTTTTATACAATGACAAGTGTCAATGATGCACAAATGCCATTAGATAATTCTGCCTGATCATTTCCTGTTCCGGCGGCGACGGTATACGCTCCCGCTCTGCCAGCATCTCACTGAGCGACTGCATCCTCGCATACGCCCGCTGCGCGTCGCCCGGTTCCTCCAATGTATACAAAATATTGCTCAGGTTCCCATATAGTTCCGGCAATGGCAGCATCATCCCCGTATTCAGGCATTTGCTGATCCCAGCGTCACACAGAAGGCGCGCCGGTCTGGCATATCCCTGTACCAGTTTAACAGCTGCCAGATTATTGCAGACCACAGGATACAGATACCGTCCGATCTCCCCATAACGATGCCACTCCTGCAGATATTCGTACAACCGCTCCAATATGCGCATCGCATGGTCGTAGCTGTCCAGATAATAAAACTGCAATGCGATACTGTTGAGCATATATAATTCCAGATAGGTATATGTACGGCGCTGCGCCGTCTCATCATACAGTTCCTCTAATGGCATCGACATGACGAGCGTCTCCATCAGTTCAAGCAAAAGCAACGCATGGTCAGTCGTCTCCTGCATCCGGTCAAGAACCCGCACATACGAATAAAATTGTTCTTCGAACAATGAACCACCGACGTGCTTTCCTTTTGCGCGCTCCAGTGTGCGTTCCCAGCTACACAATTCCTCCAGTTCCCGCGGTTGTGAAAAACCCGTAAAAAAACAGCCGGCATCCTTCAGCCTGCGAAGCAGTGCATCTGCTACGCGGCCAGAAGGCATCTGGCTGCCATTTTCGATCTTTGCGATCGTACTCACAGAGCAAATCCCGGCTGCCAATTCCTCCTGCGTCATGTGCAGGCGGCTCCGCAGCTCACGGATCACCTCTCCTAATCTGTAGTATATCATTTTTGTACCCTCCCCATATGGTTTTGTGCTGCTACTATTAGTATACACAATTCATATGGGGAGGCTTTTTCATTTTGTGTAATACACACAATCGCTGATGGCTCACATTTTCAAAATGGAAACTAGAACTCAGGCTCAATCAGACCGTAGCTGCGATCCGCACGCTTGTACACAACATTGACCTCTCCGGTCTGCGCATTACTGAATACAAAGAAGTTATGTCCGAGTAATTCCATCTGTACACATGCATCCTCCGGGAACATCGGTTTCATTCCGAACTTCTTGACACGCACAATACGGATCTCCTCATCATCTGCCGCGTCTTCTTCTACAAATTCCCTGCGGAGGCTCTCGGTGTTCTGCTGCTTATCGATCAGCTTTTTGCGATATTTCTTTAGCTGTGCCTCAATAATATCTACAACAAGATCGATCGTCACATACATATCATCACTCTGCTGCTCTGCACGGATGATATGTCCCTTCATCGGAATCGTGACCTCCATCTTCTGACGATCCTTTTCTACACTGAGTGTTACCTTGCACGCCGTATCAGGTGTAAAGTATTTTTCCAGCTTTGACAGCTTGTCCTCTACTGCTGCGCGTAATCCCTCTGTCACCTCAATGTTTTTTCCACTGATTGTTATTTTCATAATACACATCTCCTTTCGAGACTTTTTTTTGTATTATAATTTTAATACATTTTCGCTTTTAAAACCAGTGTTTATCGTATAAAATATATAAAAAATATATAAACTATGGGGGAAAATCATGAAACAAAAAACAGCACTTATCACCGGCGCATCCCATGGCATCGGCAAAGCTATCGCCGCACGTTTTGCCTCTGAAGGATGCGACCTGATCCTAAATTGTAAAACGGATTATGAACGCCTGCAGCAATCCGCACGCGAACTATCCGACGCCTATGGTATCCGTACCACAGTCATTCCCTGTGATGTGAGCGACCATGCGGCTGTCTGCGATATGTTTGCACAGATCCGTTCTACTTATAGTTATAGCGACGCCGGGGTCGATATTCTCATCAATAATGCAGGCATTTCCAGGATCGGTCTCCTCACAGATCTATCCATCGATGACTGGAACCGCGTGATCGCTACGAACCTCTCCAGTGTATTTTCCTGCTGCCACGAAGCGATCCCATATATGGTACATCAAAAATCCGGCTGCATCATCAATATATCTTCTGTATGGGGTTCGGTCGGTGCCTCCTGTGAAGTCGCGTATTCTGCTTCCAAAGGCGGTGTCAATACATTTACAAAAGCGCTCGCCAGAGAGCTCGCCCCCAGCAGCATACGTGTCAATGCCATCGCCTGTGGTGTCATCGATACTCGTATGAACGGCTGTTTTGATGCCGATGAACGTGCCGCACTCGAAGAAGAAATACCTATGGGCCGCTACGGAACCCCCAACGAAGTAGCTGATCTTGCCTGGCAGATTGTCACTGCCCCCTCCTACCTTACAGGCCAGATCATATCGCTCGACGGAGGCTGGCAGGCATAAATGGAAGCTACGTCAGAACGCATTCGCATCCTTATGGACGAACAGCATATGACACAAAAGAGACTTGCGGCTGAACTGCATGTCTCTAACTCCTCCCTGTGTAATTATCTGCACGCAAACAGATGGATCAACCTGCCCCTGCTGCGCAGAATCTGCCAGTCATTAAATATATCATCCGATTATGTCATCGGTCTGTCAGACCGGAAAAACCCTCTCGTACTCTCCGAAGATGAACAGTCTTTCCTCGAATTGTACCGCACATTATCATCGCCCGGCAAACGATGCGCCACCTATCAGTTACAGGACTTATCCAGGTTGTGCAAAATCACCGACCGCTGAACGCGGCCGGTGATCGGTGTGATCTGCTATTCATTTCCTAATGACTGTGATCGACGCACGGATATTGTCTTATCATAGCAGGAGAAGATCTGCTCTACCTGTCCCACATCCTGCTTCGGTGAGATGAGACTCACAACCGGAACGATCACCAGTCCTGCCAGCATCGCGAATGCGCCGCAATTGATCGGTGACTGTAAAAATGCCGGAAACGCGCTGCGCACAAGCATATTCAATACCATAATACCAGCTCCAAAGATAAAGCTCACCCACACCGATAATCTGGTCGTCCTCTTCCAGTACAAACCATATAAAAACGGCGCCAGAAATGCACCCGCGAGCGCTCCCCATGAAACACCCATCAACTGCGCAATAAATGTCACATTATTCGTATACTGTACGATCGCAATCACAACGGAGATCGCGATAAATACGACAATTAGTATACGGATACATAACAACTGCTTTTTCTCATCCATTTTCTTCACAATATGGTTTTTGATCACATCGATCGTCAACGTCGAGCTGGATGCAATGACAAGTGATGACAGCGTCGACATGGATGCGGAAAGCACCAAAATTACTACAAGTCCGATGAGCAGATCCGGCAGTCCCGACAGCATCGTGGGAATAACGGAATCATAGCCGTTTGCCGCGATATCGATCTGATCTGAAAACAGACGTCCGAAACCACCCAGAAAATAACATCCACCCGATACAACCAAGGCAAAGAACGTTGAGATCACGGCTCCCTTGCGGATCTGATTCTCACTTTTAATTGCATAGAACTTCTGCACCATCTGCGGAAGTCCCCATGTACCGAGCGATGTCAGTATTACAACACCGAGCAGATTGAGCGGATCCGGTCCGAGGAAAGAATTAAATACACCCGGCGTCGTCGATACGGTCGTATCCTGAATACGTGCCAGTCCATCCAGCGCATTCATCAGTCCACCATTCATTTTGAGCACAGCACCGATGACAGCGCAGATGCCGACGAGCATGACACAGCCCTGAATGAAATCATTGATAGCTGTCGCCATATATCCACCAGCGATGACATAGATACCAGTCAACACTGCCATGATCACGATACACAGTTTAAAATCAATATGAAATGCCATCCCGAACAGACGTGAGAGTCCGTTATAGAGCGAAGCAGTATACGGAATCAGGAAAATAAACACTATGACAGATGCACAGATCTTGAGTGCCGGGCTGTCAAATCTTTTTCCAAAAAACTCCGGCATCGTCGCTGAATCCAGATGCTGTGTCATGACGCGTGTTCTGCGTCCGAGTACGACCCATGCAAGCAGGGAACCGATCACCGCATTACCAAGCCCGATCCACGATGCTGCGATACCGTACTTCCAGCCAAACTGTCCGGCATAACCGATAAATACAACCGCCGAAAAATAAGATGTCCCATATGCAAACGCTGTCAGCCACGGTCCGACACTACGGCCTCCCAATACGAATCCGTTTACGTCTGTTGCATGCTTTCTGCAATACAGACCAATCGCAATCATCACCCCAAAGAAGATCACGAGCATACAAATTTTTGCAATCATAACTATTTCCTCTTTTCTTTTGATTTCCCGCCCTATAAACCCGGTCGCGCCTTTGATTTGTCGCCCGATAAACCCGGTCAGCATCTTTGTTTTGTCGCATTAAAGCGTTGCGGTTTAACGCTTTTAATCGTTAAAGTATTTTAACATAAAAAACAGCGGCTGTCAATGAAATGGTCTGACCACCAAAAAACAAGCCGCTATTTTTTATCCTTAATTCTGAAATTCTGATTTCTTAACGATTTTTTATTGTCTCCCATACTTCTTCGGGTGTATCGCAAAAGATCTCTGCTCCATGCTCCGTGAGGCATGCACGGTCACGAAAACCCCATGTCACACTGATACACGGCAGTCCGGCATTCCTTGCAGTCGCCAGATCCACCTCAGAATCTCCGATATAAATGGCATCTTCTGCTTTGGCACCCAGCTCCCGCAGAGCTGTGTACACCGTGTCAGGTGCCGGTTTTTTTCTCACTCCTGCCGCCTCATTCTCACCGATCGCGACATTGATATACTGCTTGAAATAGATCTCATTCAGTTGTTTGACGGCTGCATCCAGTTTGTTCGATACAATCGCTATCCCGATACCAGCCTCCTGTAGCTGTTTCATCAGATCCATGACTCCATCATAAGGGCGGGTATGGTCGTTACTATGTTGAGCATAATGCGCGCGGAACGCTGCAAATACGTTCTCGAAATCCGCGTTGTCTTCCGGCTTCTCGATGCCTAATGCGCGCAGCATCAACAGCTTGACTCCGTTACCGACAAACCGGCGTACTTCATCGATCGTGCGTGTCGGATACCCATACTGTGCCAGCGCCGCGTTGGTGCTGTCACACAAATCCTCCAATGTGTTCAGCAATGTGCCATCCAGATCAAATATGGCTGCTTTTATACTCATTTGTGTCATCTCCTATTTGAAGAGCCCACGGCTGTGGCCTCCTGTTATTTATGCTTACATTTCAGCAGTTCGATGATGTATTCATAGACCCGCTGTGTAGATGCGATCGACAGTTTTTCCTCGAACGTGTGAATGCCGATCATATCCGGTCCGATGGAGATTCCATCGAGATCCTTAATCTTGCCTGCCAGTATACCGCACTCGAGTCCTGCATGGATCGCCTCGACGGTCGGCTCCTTGCCGTACATCTTCTCATAGATGCGGACTGCATCCTCCCTCATCACAGAATCCTGCTTATACTCCCATGCCGGATAGACACCGATCACATCGACACTGCCGCCGACATACTCTACCATCTGTTTGATTCGCTCGGTGAGAGTATCACGCGCGCTGATCACAGAGCTGCGCACGGCAAACTCCAGATGCAGTTCCTTCTCGTTCAGCTCCATAATGCCCATGTTTAAGGAAGTCTCTACCAGTCCTGTGATATTGGCGCTCATGGACTGGATGCCACCCGGCAGATTGTTGACCAGCAATGAGACTGCACGCGCACTCTCCTGTATCAGCACGGGAACACCTGTGACCGTCTTCTCTGTCAGCTCCATATGCAGATCGGGATCTGTCACAGCATACTCGTGCTGCAGATGCTCCATCGTCTCATGCAGACATGACAGTAATGCATCCTTCATTTCCGCTGCACATACAAGACATACCGCAGACTCACGCGGGATCGCATTCTGCTTCGCGCCTCCGGCGAGTGCTGCGATGCCAAACGCGATTCCTTTTCGCTCCAGTGCAAGCAGCAGGCGTCCTGCCACGAGGTTGGCATTTGCTCTGCCCTTATCGATCTCAACACCGGAATGTCCGCCCTTTAAGCCTTTCACTGCCACGTTCACTGCAATGCCGTCTGTCTGTTCATATCCAACCGGCAGATGGCAGATACTGCTGTTGCCGCCTGCGCAGCTGACAGTCATTACACCTTCTACCTCAGAATCGATATTGAGCAGCTTGTGTCCATGCAGCATAGACAGATCTATGCCGGATGCTCCCTCCATGCCGACTTCCTCGGACACAGTGATCACGATCTCCAGACGCGGATGTGCGATCTCCGGTGAATCAAGAATCGCCAGTGCATATGCGACTGCGATACCGTCATCTCCTCCGAGAGTCGTCCCCTGCGCGGTCACATAATCGCCATCGATCATGAGCTTTAAGCCGTCATTCTCAAAATCAATCTCCACGCCCGGCTCTTTTTCACATACCATATCCATATGACCCTGTATGATAATGGGTTCCTCATTCTCATAACCTGCTGTCGCGGGTGCGATCATGACTACATTATACAGATCATCCTGATAATGCTCGAGACCGTGCTCCTTTGCAAAATTTACCAGATAATCACTGATCTTTTTCTCCTTGTAAGAGGGATGCGGGATACTACAGATATCCTCAAAATAGTGGAATACTTTGTTTGGCTCTAATTGTTCCAATACACGCATGCTGATGCCTTCTTTCTTTCTTTTATTTATTGTAACTGTTTGGTGCCCTCACAGTTACGATTTATTTTCTTATTTTCAGGGTTCCGGGTAGTTACTTTTTATTCTCATATACGATAAAACAGGAATTATGCAATGTTTTGATATATGTGCTCAGGCGCTCATAGAGCGGCTCAGCTTCCTGTCCATATTTTTCTTTTACTAATTTTCCGATCTCATAGACATTTCGTTTCCCATCAATCTGATTCCAGATAAATGATCCCATGCCTTCCAGCTCGATCCAACTGATCTTCGGACGCTTGAAAAAAATCTGTGCAATCCGGTTAAACAGACCTCTGTTTAACATACCAACCTCTATCATGCCTTTTTCGTTGGTTCGATATTCATAAAGTGCGTTGTGTTTGGGAATATAATCCAAAAAATTGTCAGCTTTTTTCTTTGCCATGAATACTCCTTACATTTAGGGGCTGCACATCCCGGTCATTCCCGGAATGGCAGCCCCCTCATACGAACGTATGATTAGTTCTTTTTTGACTTTTTTGAAACTACTGCAAACAATGTAGCGGTCAGTGCTGCAAAAATAACCAGACCGCCCCAGTTGCCGAGACTAAACGGCAGGCAGCTTCCAATGATATCACCCAGGGATGTACCACCAACCTTGATGACAGCAAATACTGCTAGCAGGATACCTACGAGTCCCTCTCCTGCGATCAGGCCGGAACAATACAGAACACCACGGTCGATGCCCTCTTTGTTGTTACCTTTACGCTCGAAGAACCAGCGGACAGCTCCACCGACCATCATCGGTGTACTCAGGTAGATCGGCAGATACAGACCTACCGCAAACGGCAGAACCGGAATACCGAGGATCTCTACTACGATCGCAATACCGACACCGACAAATACGAGGTTCCAGGGCAGGTTGCCACCCATAACACCCTCTACGACCATCTTCATCAGCATCGCCTGCGGTGCAGGGAGTTCCGATGTACCATAACTCCATGCATTGTTAAACAGGTATAAAATGCCACCGATCGCCAGTGCAGATACAACGACACCGATCAACTCACCGATCTGCTGCTTCTTCGGTGTAGCACCGACAATATAACCGGTCTTTAAATCCTGTGAAGTATCACCTGCCACGGCTGCGATAATACAGATGACTGTACCGATCGCGATCGCGGATACCATACCGGGATATCCGATCATTCCGCTCGCCTTGAGCAGCATCGTAGCGATCAGCAGTGTTGCGATCGCCATACCTGATACCGGGTTATTCGAACTTCCGACGATACCTACCATACGTGAAGATACAGTCGCAAAGAAGAATCCACAGATAACGATGATGATCGCTCCGATCAGGTTCACCGGGATCGCCGGGATCAGCCACATAGCAATCGCTATGACACCGATTCCGATGAGAACGATGTTCATGCTCAGATCCTGTGCGGTACGACTGTTATCGTTAGCGCTGCCACCTTTGAGTCCCTTCATCGCATCACGGAACGTGCGGACGATCATCGGCAGAGACTTGATCAGACTCAGAATACCGCCACATGCAACCGCACCTGCACCGATATAACGGATATAGGTACTCCAAATCGCATCCGGGCTAAAGGTAGAGATCGGCTCTGTTCCGGGGAACATCACCATATCGCCACCAAACAGTGCGATCAGAGGCATCAGCGCGAACCATGCGACCGTACCACCCGCTAACAGGTAAGAAGAGATCTTCGGTCCACAGATATAGCCGACACCGAGCAATGCGGGCAATGTATCCATACCGATACCGGAACCCTTGTATGCTTTGATCTCAAAAGCAACCTCACTCGGGAATGCTTTCAGACCATCTGCGATAAACTTGTACACGGCTGCGATACCAAGTCCTGTAAATACAGTACTTGCCTTTGCTCCGCCAGACTCACCGGCGAGCAGCACCTCAGCACATGCCGTTCCCTCAGGATAAGGCAGTGTACCATGCTCTTTTACGATCAATGCGGATCGCAGCGGAATCATGAATAAGACTCCGAGAATACCACCGACCAGAGTAATCAGCGCGATCTCAGCCAGCGAAGGATAAGCTACGCCGCCCTCATCCGCCCACATAAAGATCGCGGGTAATGTAAAGATTGCTCCTGCTGCTACGGACTCCCCGGCAGAACCGATCGTCTGTACTATATTATTTTCCAGAATGGAATCACGACGTAAAATGAAGCGGATCACACCCATTGAAATAACTGCGGCAGGAATCGATGCGGATACGGTCATTCCGACACGCAGTCCCAGGTACGCATTAGCGCCGCCAAACAATACGGCAAGAAGGGCACCGAGAATCACTGATACAACAGATAACTCAGGTAACACCTTGTCCGCAGGGATGTACGGCTTAAATTCTTTTTCGTTAGACATACTATCTAATCCCCTTTATATTTTTTTATCTTACATTTTTCATTTCAAGCAGCATAAGAAATTCCAAATATAAGACAGTGCCTTTTTATTATAACGAACGTGTAAAACCCTGTCAACTGCCTATTTTATAGGGCTTTCCCGTGCTGCCGCGGCACCGCATTATCGCGTTAAAACATTTTCTAGCTAAATCGAGTTATATAACGATCGTCAGAATTGCGGCTGCGGCCACTGCCCCGATCGCCACTGTGAGCAGCCCCTTTCTGCGATAGGCGAGTATCAGTGCCACGCTCATTCCTGCCAATGATGGAATCCATGCACCTGCAGAGGTAAATACTGCCGGAAATGTCATTGCCGCCAACACGCCATATGGTATGTATTCGAGAAACGAGCGGATATAAATGTTCGTGATCTTCTTCTTTACCAGCACAAACGGCAACGCACGTAACAGATAGGTAACGGCCGCCATCACTGCCACATATTTGAAATATATCGACAGACTAAGCATGTGACACCTCCTCACAACCTGTCTCACCTACGGCATTGTCCTCACCCGCAGCGAGCGGATGTCTCCATGCACCGCAGGCCGCTGCGATGACTGCGCACAAGGTCACAGACATACCACTTGACAGCTTGATAAACGGCACATAATGAATGACACAGCTCAGTACTGCCGCTAATAATACGACCTCTAACACCGGCCGGCTATCCCTGGCTTTTGGTATGATGATCGCCAGAAACATGCCATAGATCGCGATCCCGAACACTTCTGCTACCTGTGCGGGCACAACTTCCCCGAGCAACGCGCCTGCCAGAGTTCCGACTGCCCAGCCCAAATAAGGTGTGAGCGATAATCCGGCAAAATACCCCTTGCTGACCGGTTTTTCCTGTGACATCGCCACTGCAAATATCTCGTCCGTGACACACATTGCGAGAATCCAGCGCGCGATTCCACGAAATCTGTCATCTACCTTCTGTGTCAGCGAGATCGACATCAGAAGATACCTTAAATTAATAAAAAACTGCGCAATCACCATCTCGATGAGCGCACCACCCTCCATCATCAGTGTCAGTCCGGCAAACTGCCCGGCTGATGTCACATTTGTGAGTGATATAAATGTCGCCTGCCACCATGACAGTCCCATGCCGACACCCAGCAGACCAAATGTAAAGGACACCGACAGGTATCCCAGACAAATCGGTATACCGTCACGAAGTCCCTTGCTAAAATTCTGTTCCATATTCTGATCTCCTCGTATGAATTCATTTATGGGTATTACACTTTTCCGGTTGTCTGTCCCCTTTGCATATGTTAAACTACATACAGTGGCTTTTTCCTGCCAACTATACACATATACAAAGGAGTATTTCATATGAGTAAAGGTATCGCATCAAAGAGCACCTGGGTGCTCATCATGCTTGTATTGATCGGCGCCGTGCTCGGCAGCTTTATCGGCAATCTCGCCTCATCCGGAGCATTCTCATGGCTCAATTATGGCAAAACATTCGGACTGACAAGCCCGCTTGTACTCGATCTGGCAGTATTGACCCTCACCTTTGGATTTACGATCCATTTCAGCATCGCTACGATCCTGGGTATTATCCTCGCCATTCTCATATACCGTTTTATCTGATTCATTTAAGTCCAGACACCGATCCTGTTACATTTACAGATTATAGTCACAGAGAGCTGCTAGTCAAGCAGCTCTCTTACCATCTGTGCATCAAACGTCACACATTTCACATGTTCTACTTCTATCCGGTACAGTGCATTTGCAGCAATATGTTCTGCTGCCTGTTCCAGGTCACGAATACCACTCGTATCTGCATAACGCGCCACAACCGCATCCAATGCCTCAGCCGTCATGATACACTCATCATCCCGCAGACTCATCCGCCGCAATACCTTCGGAAGTGAAAACCGTGAAAAAATGATCTTTTTTTCTTCCGCCGTGTAGTCCGGTATATCAATCACCGCAAAACGCGACATGAGCGGCGCACTGATCTGAGACTTATCGTTTGCCGTAGCAATCGGATACACACCAAATGTCGGTATCATACACTCCATATAATTATCCGTAAATCCAAGGTTATCGAGCAGTGTCAGAAGCACATCTGCCGGATTGCCATTGCCCTTTCCGGCTGCTGCTTTGTCCAGCTCATTGATGATAAATACCAGATTGGACTCACCCGCCATGGAAAATGCATCCATGATGATACCCGGCTTGGCATTCGCATAGATTCTGGAACTACCTGTCAACTGCTCCGGATCATTGATCGAACTCATATCGAGCGTCGTCCACGGCAGTTTTAAAATGCGTGCCACCGCATAGGCAATCTGAGATTTTCCGGTGCCCGCAGGTCCAATCAACAACAGACCGTATGCCGGCAGCGTATGTGTCCGGTTGATCTGGATGATCGTCTCAATGATACGCTGTTTCACACGCTCCATTCCATATAATTCTTCATCCAGAATGCGTCTGGCCTCATCCGGATCAATCGCCTCGAAATAATCGCTCTTCCACTGCACATTCATCATAATGGACAACGCGCGCTGCGCATGTCTACGCTCCTCCGGAGATACTTCATGCGAACGGGCGACCGCCAGATTTCTGCGCGCCCACAGCCGGATATTATCCGGCAGTGTGCGACCCGCACAGTTCATGAAATCCGTAATGCTCTGGATGCTTGTGAGCTTCATGCTGTCGCCCACTTCTTCCTTATCATCCTCATCTTCGGCTTCTTCCTCCGGCGCATTGCTCGCGAGCAGACGGTCGATCATAAACTGTAAAAATCCATCCTCGGCTGACAGCTTTGTTCCACCACCGAATGCGATCTCGCGGATCTTGTATACTGCATAGCCTTCCGGGCGGTTCTCTCCAGAAAGGCGCACATTAATATGATTTTCACCCAGCCATTTCAACAGACCGACAAATCTCGCATCGATCCTTCTGATATCTGCGCTGAATGTACCATCCTCCTCCTGAAATTCAAAAGAAGTACGCTTGGAAGGATTGGTAAACACTCCGCAGGAATGATGCTTCCAGGCGCGTGCAGCGTTATCCAATAGCATAATCGGCTGCTCCGCTGTCGGCTGCGCCTGATTCGAGCGAAATGTCACGTAAGTACATTCTGCCTGCTTTTTGTCCACCGGCGCATTTGTAAAATCAAATACTGGCATGATTCTTCTCCTTTGTCATCTTATTACTCTTTGCCGTTCCAACAATAGGTACACAGCTTGCAGGGCTCTACACCGGTTGCCTCCAGCATATCATCCAGACGGTTAAACCGAAGTGAAGTAAATTTCAGTTCTTTACAGATCTCTGCCACCATCTGCTCATACTTTTCAGACTCCGGATCTGCATATTCCTGCAATACTTCCTCTGTGACATTTCCGTTTTCAAGCCGCTCAATCACACGTCGCGCAATCAGATCCATCTCTGAGTTGGAACGCGAGAAATTCAGATATTTACAACCGTACAGCAAGGGCGGACATGCCGGTCTGATATGTACCTCTTTTGCACCGCTCTCATACAGATATTCGGTTGTCTCACGCAGCTGTGTACCACGCACAATCGAATCGTCGATGAGCAGTATGCTCTTTCCTTCAATCAGGTCATTGACTGCCAGCATCTTCATCTTCGCAATGAGATTACGCTTGCTCTGGATTGTCGGCATAAATGACCGCGGCCAGGTCGGTGTATATTTGATAAACGGACGCGAGAACGGGATTCCTGATTCATTGGCATAACCGACTGCATGGGCAGTTCCGGAATCAGGCACACCTGCTACGATATCCGGCTTTACATGATCCCTCTGTGCCATCTTGGCACCACAGTTATAGCGCATCTGCTCCACACTGATACCTTCGTAAGAGCTGGCCGGATAACCGTAATATACCCAGAGGAAGGTACAGATCTTCATATCTTTTTGTGGATCTGACAATGTAATACAATTTTTCTCTGTGATCACTACGATCTCTCCGGGTCCAAGTTCCTTATAATCATGATACCCGAGATTTTTATAGGCATAATTTTCAAAAGATGCACAAAATCCATCTTCTTTTCTTCCGATGACGAGTGGCGTGCGTCCAATCCTGTCACGCGCCGCATAGATACCTGCCTGATTGAGCAGCAAAATCGACATGGATCCTTCTATAATATCCTGTACAAACCGGATACCTTCAATAAGATTCGCCCTTGTATTGATGAGAGCTGCCACCAACTCTGTCGCATTGACCTCTCCGGTACTCATCTCCTGAAAATGTGCATGTCCCTGATCAAACAGCATCTGAATCAGTTCATCCTGATTGTTGATCTTGCCGACTGTCGTGATTGCATAAGTACCGTGATGTGAACGAATGATCAGCGGCTGCGGTTCATAATCCGATATACAGCCAATTCCATATTTTCCCTGCATCTCCTGCACATCCTTGTCGAACTTCGTCCGGAACGGTGCATTCTCTATATTATGGATCGCACGGTTAAAACCATGCGGTCCATAAACAGTCATTCCGCCCCGCCTTGTTCCAAGATGTGAATGATAATCAATTCCAAAAAACAGATCAAATACGCAGTCTTCCTGTGACGCTACTCCAAAAAATCCACCCATTGTGCTAGTCCTCTCTTTATTCTCTGTCGTTCGCAAGCTATATAAGCTCAACGTGGTTAGTATAGCACAAGGTCTGCCGCAAATGTACGGAAAATGAAAAAAATACGCATTTTTTCTATATCAGTCAATCCAATGTCAACCGTTTGGACATGTTGACCAGAAAGTCTGCATTGCTTGGCCGTTTCCTGGCCCGGTCAAACGGATACGGATAATGACGCGATATCTCTTCATCCGACATCGACGAAAATGCTGCCTGAAGGGATATACGGATTGCCCGCTCAACACCCGCTTTTGTCGCATGATACCGCTGTGCAATCAACGGATAGAGATCCCGTGTGATCTGCACCTGTTCATTCTCATCCCAATGTATCAGCAATTCAATTCCCTCTGCGATATAAGAAAAACCGACATATTTCTGTCTGAACCCCATGCGCAGAAGTTCCCGCTCAATATAATCTCTCGTAACTACATCCGCCTGTCCACCCGTCAGCTTATGATATGTATATCCTGAATCTGAAATCATTGAAAAACAGCTATATGGATACAGCCTGTAGGCGATGTCTGTCAGGCGCTGTGGTGAATCATCATTCTTTCCCTTTTGACAGATATAATCGATCCCATGACTATGCAGATACTCCAACACTGCCGTCTGACCGGACTCCATCATAACAATCATCAACGGGCGTGGCTGTACCATGCACTCTATCTGTTCCAACAGGGATATTCCATTCCCTTCTGCCAGATCCATCTCCAAAAACAGGATATCCGTCCTGTGCATCTGCATATACTCTATCGCACAGCTCTCACTGCCTGTACAAAAGGCAACACTCATCTCCGGCATCCGGCTCACTGCTTCTGTCAGTGTGCGGCAGATCTCTCCATCCCCTGCAGCAATGACTACCTCCAACCGTCTCATTTAACATCCCCCATTGACTCCGATTCCCCCAACAGTTACTTATATTCGTTATTATAATCTGTCAAAATAACATTTATCAAGCCGACTGCGCGTTGTCAGTTATTACCATCTTTTATGTCGGTGAAACCATACATCAAATTGATACTATCTTTATTGTCAGTTGTATGCTTCGCATCTGCTGCATACATCATTTACACGCGCAAAGCATTCTTTTTGGAGGTACCAATAATGATCGATACACTAGGTGCCCGTATTACACGCCTACGTGAACAGGCTGGCCTGTCCCAGACAGAGCTTGCCAAGCGGCTGCACGTTAGCCGCTCTACGGTTCAATCGTGGGAAAGCGGACACTCCTGCCCCTGTACAGATAAAATAGTTGCACTTTCCAGGTTATTCCACGCATCTACGGATTACCTGTTGGACTGTGAAAATGAACATACCATCTGTCTGGATACGTACAGCGACCATGAACAGGCATTGGTGTTACGTCTCCTGCAGTATTTCGACGAAAACCCGGATCCGGATCACAAACCGGCCGATCCTGCAAAATAAATATGTATGCGCCTCCCGGCAGCACAAAACATGTGCGTCGGGAGCTTTTTCGTTTTCATGCATCTCATTATACACCAACATCTGCAGTGCCGGTTTCTGCAGGTTTTATGATTTTCCCATCACCTGTTTATCAAATTCCGGATTGAAGAAATAATAATTCTTGCAATTCAGATTATCCTTGGTCATTTCCAACGCTTCACCGAAACGCTGAAAATGCACAATCTCACGTGCCCGCAGGAACTTTAACGGTTCTCTGACATCCGGATCATCAATGATACGCAGCAGGTTATCATAAACAGTACGTGCTTTCTGTTCTGCTGCCAGATCCTCGTACAGATCCGTCAGTGCGTCACCCTTTGACTGATATTCGATCGCATTCTGCGGCAATCCACTTGCTGCCTGCGGCCACAGTCCGGTCGTATGGTCGATATAATATGCATCAAATCCCGATGCTTTGACCTGCTCCGGTGTCAGATTCTTGGTCAGCTGGTACACCATGGCGCAGATCATCTCCATGTGATTGAGTTCTTCTGTCCCTATATCAGTTAGTAATCCTCCGACACGTTTCACAGGCATTGTGTAGCGCTGTGCAAGGTATCTCATAGAGGCTGATAATTCGCCATCGGGACCGCCGTATTGACTGATGATCTGCTGGGCAATTTTAGGATTGCATTTGCTGATCTTTACTGGAAATTGTAAGCGTTTCTCATAGTTCCACATTTACACGTGCCTCCTTCCCACGGTGCGGGGCAATCGCCCCAACTGAATTCTCCGGTACTGCCTGCTGTACGGCCAAGCATGCTATCAATCGTCAGCGGGTAGTACAGTCTGGCGTATTCCTCGAGCAATTGCACGCGTCGTTCCTGCAGTTTGCTAAATAATTCCATTCCCTGCATGCAGTCCGGATGTGTATCCAGATACAGGGTCAGATCATTGACTGCAAAGCTGATCTGATTGATCTCCATCATCAATGCTTCCTGTTTTGAATTACAGTTTTTGGGTTGGCAAGCCATATTCACGGTTGACCAGAATTCCAGGTTTAAATCAGGAAAAATGGTACCATTGCACAGCGCCGTATACCAGTCATACAAATCGCCCCATTGCTGCATGGGTACTTCTGCCATTGCATACTTCTGGCACTGGCAGCCGCAGCGATCCTGTTTGTACATAAGAAATCCTCCTTTTTATTGAACTTTGATATATGATTAGTTTATACTGAACAGGAAATAATGTGCAGGAGGACAATCCATGACCTACGATTTAGCACCAATGGAAGGTATTACTACCTATATTTATAGAACAACCTACGCAAAGTATTACGGCGGCATCGCCCGCTACTACACGCCATTTCTCGCCAGTATGCATCTGTCAACACGCGAAAAGAATGAAGTACTTCCGGAACACAATGCCGGTATCACCGTGATCCCACAGATCCTGTCCAATCGTGCAGATGAATTTCTGTCCATCACAAAAGAGCTGCAGACCTATGGTTACGGCATCGTCAATCTCAATCTCGGATGTCCGTCCGGAACTGTCGTGTCAAAACACCGGGGCGCAGGTTTTCTGGCTGTCCCGGATGAACTGGATCGCTTTCTGGATGAGATATTCTCTGCCTGCCCACTGAAGATTTCTATTAAAACAAGAATCGGTATCAGTGACGAAGCTGAGTGGGAGGATATTCTGCATATCTACGAAAAATACCCGATTGAGGAATTGATCATACACACACGCCTGCAAAAGGATTTTTACAAATTGCCGACACGTCCGCATACCTATCTGGCAGCAAAACGTCTGAATATTCCACTCTGCTACAACGGCGATGTCAACTCCCCTGCGGCATTGCAGCATGTGCTGTCCGTCGATCCGTCCATTGACCGGATCATGATCGGGCGCGGCATCATTGCCAATCCGGAACTGCCCGAAGCACTGCGCGGCGAACCGGCCTGTGACAAAGCACGGCTGCAAAGTTTTCTGTCCGATATCTGCGACCGCTATCTAACAGAAATGGGCGGTGGCGACCGGAACACCTTGTACAAACTCAAGGAATTGTGGGTCTATATGGCAGTTCTTTTTCCTGATTCAGAGAAATACATCAAGCGCATCAAAAAAGCGAACCGCCTGACAGAATATCATGCAGCGGTAGATGCACTGATGCGCGAAAAACCTTTACAAACCGATACTTTTAGCGTATACTAAGGTGGTTGTGTCCACCGCTAACACACACATGTTTTTCACCGACAAACATCGCATTTTATTTGTCCGTGAGTGAAATACATAGAAACAGAACGATAGAAAGTAGGATAACATCATGAGAGAAATGACAGAGATCCGCTGGCACGGCAGGGGCGGACAGGGAGCCAAAACGGCAGCATTGCTGTTGGCTGACGTCGCATTCAATATCGGTATGCACGTACAGGGCTTTCCCGAATACGGTCCGGAGCGCATGGGCGCACCTATCACTGCCTATGACCGGATCAGCGCAAAAGAGATCCGTGTACACTCCAACATCTATGATCCTGATTTTGTAGCAGTCGTTGATGACACCTTGCTGCATTCGGTAGATGTGACCAAAGGTCTGAAGGAGGATGGCGCGATTCTCATTAATTCACAGCGCACCAGGGAGCAGTTACTGCCCTTATTAAACGGATATAAAGGTAAAGTCTATGTGATCGATGCACACCATGTATGTATGCAGACACTGGGCAAGTACTTCCCGAATACACCTATGTTAGCCGCCATGGTTAAAATATCCGGTGTCATGGAAAAAGAGATCTTCCTGAAAGAGATGGAAGGCTCTCTCCAACACAAATTTGCAAGAAAACCGGAAGTTCTGGCAGGCAATCTTGCCGCACTTCGCATGGCATTCGAGGAGGTGCACGAATGAGTAATCTAAAACAGCATGAACGCGCCGAATTCATCAATGAGATGACCCCCTGGCATCAGCTGACAGACGGTCTGCAGATCTATGAGCCTGCGACTTCCCGCCAGTTTTTCACCGGCGAATGGCGCACCAATACACCGGTCTGGGATACAGAAAAATGCAAACAATGCCTGTTATGTGTCCCTTATTGTCCTGATAGTTCCATCCCTGTCGTGAATGAAAAACGTCAGGACTTCGACCTGAACCATTGCAAAGGCTGTGGTATCTGTGCAAAGGCATGTCCCTTTCACGCAATATCTATGAAGGAGGGCAAATAACATGTTAAAAACACGTATGTCCGGAAATGAAGCCGTGGCACATGCGATCAAACAGATCAACCCTGATGTCATGCCTGCATTTCCGATCACACCTTCCACTGAGATCCCGCAGTTTGTTGCTGGTATGATCGCAAACGGAGAGATCGACACAGAATTTATCCCGGTTGAGAGTGAGCATAGTTCCATGAGTGCTGCGATCGGATCATCCGCAGCCGGTGCCCGCACACTGACCGCTACTTCTTCCTGCGGACTTGCTTTTATGTGGGAAGTGTTGTATGTCGCAGCCTCCAACCGTCTGCCGATTGCGATGGCTGTCGTAAACCGTGGTCTGACCGGTCCTCTGAATATCAACGCAGAGCATTCTGACAGTATGGGTGCACGCGATTCCGGCTGGCTGCAGATCTATGCTGAAAACAATCAGGAAGTCTATGACAACTTTTTACAGGCTTATCGCATCGCAGAACACCCGGATGTCAAGCTCCCGATCATGATCTGTCAGGATGGCTTTATTACAAGCCATGCAGTTGAAAACATTACACTGTGGGATGATGCCGCGATGAAAAAATTTGTCGGAGAATATCACCCAGATCACTATCTGCTCAATGCCAATGAGCCAATGGCTGTCGGTCCTTATGCTGCTTCCAATTATTGCATGGAAGCCAAAAAAGCGCAGACCGAAGCAATGAAACGAGCAAAAAGGGTCATTTTAGATGTAGCAAAGGAATTCGAAGCACTGACCGGACAATCCTATGGATTTTTTGAAGGTTACCGGCTCGATGATGCTGAGTATGCGGTCGTTGCGATCGGCTCTGTCTGTGGTACAGCCAAAGATGCTGTCGATGCTATGCGTGAACGCGGTCTGCGTGCCGGACTATTAAAGATCCGTGTATTCCGTCCGTTCCCTGCTGAAGAAATCGCAGCAGCATTAAAGGACTGCCGCGCAATCGCCATCATGGATCGTTCCGAGGGCTACAACGCTGTCGGCGGACCGCTCGGCGCAGAAGTGACCGCAGCACTTTACCGTGCAAAATCCCACGCAGAGGTGATTAACATCATGTACGGTCTGTCTGGCCGTGATGTGCGTGTCGAAGATATGGAGCAGTTATTTGACAATCTGGTAAAACTCGGTGACGGCGAACAGGTATATCATGAGACCTGCCCGTATCTGGGTCTGAGAGAGTAGGTGAATCATGGAACAGAAAGCATTTCATTATAAAGAAATACAGGGACGGCAGGAGCGTCTGGCACCCGGACACCGTATGTGTGCCGGCTGCGGCGGAACGATCGCTGTGCGCAACGTCCTAAAAGCACTACATCCCGGAGATAAAGCTGTCATCGGCAATGCCACCGGCTGTCTGGAGGTATCCTCCTACATGTATCCATATACAGCCTATGAGGATAGCTATATCCACAATGCATTTGAGAATGCCGGAGCTACGCTTTCCGGTGTGGAGACTGCATATCACGCACTGAAGAAGCGTGGAAAAATCAAGGAAGATTACAAATTTATCACATTCGGAGGCGACGGCGGTACTTATGACATCGGTCTGCAGTCCCTCTCCGGTGCCATGGAGCGCGGACACGACCTCGTCTATGTCTGCTACGATAACGGTGCCTACATGAATACCGGTATCCAACGCAGTTCTGCGACCCCGCATTTTGCAGATACGACGACCACCCCGAACGGTACTCATTCTGATGGAAAGCCGCAGGGACGCAAGGATCTGGCTGCAATCATCGCTGCACACAACATTCCGTATGTTGCGCAGACGACCTTCATTGGCAACATGAAGGATCTGTACATCAAGTCCGAGAAAGCAATCTATACCCCGGGCGCAGCATTCTTGAATATCATGGCTCCCTGTCCGCGTGGCTGGAAATATGATGCCCCGGATATCATTGAGATCTGTAAACTGGGCGTAGAGACCTGCTACTGGCCTTTATTTGAGGTCGTAGATGGAAAGTGGATCTTGAACTATGAGCCGAAAAAGAAGCTCCCGCTCGAAGATTTTCTGCGCAAGCAGGGACGTTTCAAGCATTTGTTCAAGTCAGGAAACGAGCATCTGATCGAGGCATTCCAGGCTGAGACAGACCGCCGTTGGGAAGAACTCCTGACACGTTGTAACGCATAACCTGAGAGGTCTGCATCACAAGCAGACCTCTTCATTATATTTTTATTTAATCGAAAGAAGGTAATCACATGAAAACAATCGCAACTAGCAACGCACCCGCTGCCATTGGTCCTTATTCACAAGGCAAGATCGTCGGAAACCTCGTCTTTTTCTCAGGTCAGATCGCACTCGATCCGGCAACCGGTGAAGTAAACGGATCTACCATTGAAGATCAGACCAAATGCATCTGTGAGAATATCGGTGCATTACTCGCAGAAGCCGGCTGCACGTATGACTCCGTCGTAAAAACGACCTGTTTTCTCGCTGAAATGTCCGATTTTGCAGCATTCAACGAAGTGTATGGTGCATATTTCACGAGCAAACCTGCGCGTTCCTGTGTCGCAGTCAAAGCATTACCGAAAAATGTCCTGGCCGAGATCGAGGTCATCGCTGAATTAGCATAAAACAGGAACAATGGCTGGGGCAAGAATGCCACAGCCATTGTTGTCTTATACAGTACCTGTTACTACCAGCGTGCTGACTCCGGGTGTCACGATCCATGCACCTGTTGCAGGATCCCGCGTATAAACAGCCGCCGGAACGGTGATCTGTCCGGGCAATGTCGTAAATACGCCTGTCTCGGTGTTATAGCTATAATTTGCAGGTTCTGTCCATGCCGTATTATTGAAGTTAACCGCAATTCCCTTTAAAACAGGATTGAACGTATCTGTCACAGTTGCATCATCTGTCGCTGTAGCCGGTGCACTTCCCGTATTCTGAATCGTAAACGTATAGGTGATCTGACCATTTTCTGTCACCGTCGTCGGCGATAGAGATTTATTGATCGTCAATGCCGGTCTGTTCTGCGTTGTCAGTACCGCCGTCGCATCTACACTTGCAGTCAACCCACCGCCACTGATCGTCGCCGTATTGGTAATGGTTGAACCTTCTGTCAGTGGTGCAAACTGGTTCACCGCTGCCTCATAAATAATGGTTGCGTTTGCGCCTGCCGGTATATTAATTCCGGTGACTGTCAATGGCGGTCCCGCTGCGACTACCGGCTGTGTCTGCAGCACACCGTTCACCAGATAACGAAGTGAACCAGCCACATAGGTCAACGGATAAAGTGTCTGCGTATTATATGCAAATGCACCGAGATCATCTGTGATCGTAAGATTGGTCAATGCGCCTGCACTCGTATTTACCAGACTGAGTACATAGGTGATTGTATCATTCGCTGTATAAGTCCCGCGAAGTGCGGTCTTTACTGCAGTCAATGCATCCAGCAATTCTCCTGTTGTAATGTTAGATGTCGTCGTATTTCCACCATAGGAAAGCGTCGCCTGATTATAAAATGTTGCCATTCTATCTGCCTCCTGCTATTTTTATTCTTTTAGAATCGCTAACTGTTCAGCAGCTTCACAGTCAGGATACTATACTATATGTCGCAGCAGACAAATGGTGTGCATAACAAAAGGCTTCGTGCAATAGCACGAAGCCTTTTGTTGTTATTAAATTAGAAACTCACAATCTAATTCAAAGATTAGTCATACAGGTTGGGAGCGATAGACTCATCGTTCATGTTGTCTGCATTGTACCAATATCCCTCGGTAGGAACATCAGATACTGTCTGACCAGAAGCGATTGCGTACAGAGTGTCGATTGTGGTGATACCCATTGCTAAAGGAGACTGGGTAACTGCACCGTACATCTTACCATCTGTGATAGCGCCCTTGATAACTGAACCAGCATCGAAACCAGCTGCTAAGATAGAGGTCTCAGGATCTGTTCCTAATACATTCAGGTTGTCGTTTGCTGTTAAGACACCTTCAGCTGCTACCTGGTTAGAACCGAACATACCGATTGTATCCTTCTTGTTCATGATAGCTGAAGCCTCAGTTGCACATAACTCTACAGTTGTCTGTGCGGGAACTGCTACTTCGATGATGATATCAGCATCTGCCTCTGCAACGGTCTCAGCCTTTGCATCGTTTACATACTTGTCATTTCCGATAACTGCAACACTCTTGCCATCAGCCTTTGCTAACTCAGCAAACTTATCGATGAATCCAAGACCACGGTTGATAATAGACTCAGAAGTAGCCTCCTGGTTTACCTCACCGACACGAACCGGAGCGGTAGCTGCAGCGATCTTATCCTTTAATGCAGCATACAGATTCTCAGCAGCGGTAGCACCAGCGCCATAGTTGTCTGTTGCAACAGTTGATAATACAGATCCTTCAGGAGCATCCGGGATACCAGAGTCGAAACATACTACCGGAATTCCCTTGTCCATAGCTGTCTGTAAAGCGTCTAAGCATGCAGACTGATCACAAGCTGCAAGACCGATACCATCTACACCGTCAGCATTGATTGCGTTGTTCAGCATGTTAACCTGATCAGCGATATCTGACTCAGCGTTCGGTCCTGTACAGTTGTAGCTTACACCAAGCTTAGCTGCTTCCTGCTCAACACCCTTAACAGCTGCCTGCCAGTACGATGACTGGTAAGACTTAACGATGATCTCGAAGTGATAATCTCCACCTGCTGCTGCATCATCTGTTGTTGCTGCGTCATCTGTAGCTGCATCATCTGCTGCTGCGTCATCTGTAGCTGCATCGTCTGCTGCTGCGTCATCTGCTGCGGGAGCATCTGCAGGTGCATCTGTCTTAGATCCACATCCAACTACCATTGTTGCTGCCATTGCTACACACAATAAGCTTGCTAAAACTTTCTTTTTCATTTTTTGTCCTCCTTTTGTACCATTTGTGGTATGTATATAAAACCCCTCCGGTCTTATATCTTTTTAGTGTAACATAAAATTGTGAACATTCTGTGCGCAAAGACACTCTCTTAGTGAACCTCTGCTCTCTTCTTTTTAATGATATCTACCATAACCGCACCGATCAGTACAAGTCCGGTAATGATCTGCTGCCAGTTTGCCTGAAGTCCGATGTAAGGAAGTCCAGTCTTTAACAGACAGATAACGAATACACCGACCAGTGAGCCTTCTACAGAACCAATACCACCGGATGCAGATACACCACCGATGATCGCACCACCGATCGCCTCCAGCTCGAAGCCTGCTCCGGTACCGGGCTGTACGGTCGCGAATACCGCTGAGTAAGCGATCGCAGCCAATGCTGCAAAAAATCCGGAGATTACATATGCCATTACATGGTAGAACTTTACGTTTACACCAGATAATCTGGTTGCTTCTTTATTACTTCCGATCGCGATCGTATAACGACCCATCTTCGTATGATTCAGCACGAATGCCATGATTGCTACGATGATCAGCATCCAGAGGAAACCGATCGGGATCTTGGTTCCGCTTGCCGTAGTGATCTTGAAGATACTTCTGAACCAGCCACCATCAGCTCCAGCTGCCGGCCATGAGATACCGAATCCCTTTGAGAAGATAGATCCGAGACCACGTGTGATCATGCAGGTACACAATGTTGTCAAAAACGGCGGCAGATCCATGACTGCTACCAGTACACCGTTCAATAATCCGATCAGAATACCGATTAAAATTGTTACTAAAAGTCCTACTGCTACAGGCATTCCCTTCTGGGTGATCAGGTATCCACCAGCCAGTGAATAACAGATCAGACCTGTACCGATAGAAAGGTCAACACCACCGGTGATCAACGGGAAGGTTACACCGATTGACATCAAAATGATGTAATAGGAATAATCCAGAATACTCATAAGTGTTGAGTACTGTCTGAAGTTCTCACTAATAATACTAAAAAATGCAAATAATACGATTACTACCAGGAGTACGATGAACTTCTGACTCGTAAAAATAGATGATTTCTTTTTCATTGTCCTCTCTCCTCCTTAACCAATCTCTCGTGTTGCCATATTCATGATAACTTCCTGTGTTGCTTCTTCGATCCTGACCTCTCCGGTCTTTCTTCCCTCACACATTACCACGATACGATCACTCATTCGTAAAATCTCAGTCATTTCTGAGGAGATCATAATGATGGACTTTCCTTCGCTTGCCAGCTTGTTCATCAATTTGTAAATCTCGTTTTTCGCTCCGACATCAATACCACGGGTCGGCTCATCAAAGATCAGGATATCGCAGTCATTGATCAGCCACTTGGCGATAACGACCTTCTGCTGGTTACCACCTGACAGATTTACTACCAGCTGATCTACACTCGGTGTCTTTGTTGCCAATGATTCTACATAATCTTGTGCAACCTTTTTCTCTTTTTTCTTGTTGATGAAAATTCCTGACATAAAGTTCTCCAGACATGCCATCGTAGAGTTCTCAGCAACTGTTTTCTGTACAACGATTCCGTAACGCTTACGATCCTCGGACAGATAACCGATACCACATCTAACCGCATCCTGCGGAGAATTAATCGTTACTTTCTCGCCATTGATATAGATATCTCCGCTCTCTTTCGGATCTGCACCGAAGATCGCACGTGCGGTCTCTGTACGTCCTGCTCCCATCAAACCGGAGAAACCTAAGATCTCACCCTTACGAAGTTCAAAGCTGACATCCTGTACCATCTTTCCTGCGTTCAGATGATCTACCTTTAACACAACCGGTGCATCAGGTGCAACCATGCTCTCTGTCTTCGGGTCTTCATAGATGACACGGCCAACCATCATGTTGATGATGTCATCCTTTGTACTGTCTTTCGTGATCAAAGTACCTACATATGTACCATCTCTCATGACTGTTACACGATCTGTGATGACCTTGATCTCATCCATACGGTGTGAGATATATACAATACCCAGATCCTGTTCACGCAGATCACGGATGATCTTGAACAGCTCCTCGATCTCTGACTCTGTCAGCGCTGCTGACGGCTCATCAAAGATAATTACCTTTGCCTCATGTGAGATTGCCTTTGCGATCTCGCACATCTGCTGCTTACCGACAGTCAGATCTGACATTGTATCTGACGGATCAATATCAATGTGAAGTCTGTCAAACAGCTTCTTTGCTTCTTCATTCATCTTCTTGTCATCGATCTTGACACCTTTTTTGAACTCACGTCCAATGAAGATATTCTGTGCTACGGTCAGATGACCGAGCATATTCAGCTCCTGATGCACGATAACCACACCTGCATCCTGTGCTTCTCTTGTATTATGGAACTCTGTTTCTTTCCCTTCAAATGTAATAGTGCCGGAATCCTTTGTGTAGATACCTGTCAGCACCTTCATCAAAGTAGATTTACCTGCTCCGTTCTCTCCCATAAGCGCATGTACTTCTCCGCGTTTCACTTCAAAGTTTACATGATCAAGTGCATGAACACCGGGGAAAGACTTATCAATATCTTTCATCGTTAAGATTACTTCACCCATTGTCTTACCTTTACCTTTCTGTATGTATCTGCTCTACGAATAATTTTTACAATTAATTCTTTCTGCGTCTTGCCACAACGTCTGCGTATACCGCTACAATAACGATCAGACCTGTGATGATCAACTGGTAGTTCTTATTGATACCAAGTGCCAGAATACCTTCCTGTAAAAGTGAGATAATGAATACACCGATCACGGTTCCGCCGATGGACGCCAGACCACCTGCCATGGAAGTTCCTCCCATTACGCAACCTGCGATCGCTTCGTTATTATACTGATCGCCATAACCGGGCTGTACGGTGGTGTATGCTCCTACGAAGAAGATCGCTGCGATACCTACCAGTATTCCGCAGATCACATATGCGAGCATCTCCCACTTCTTTACGTTTACGCCGGAAAGACGAACCGCTTCCTTATTGCTTCCAAGACTCAGGATATAACGTCCGGCCTTTGTATTGTTCAGGATCAGCGAGCAGATCACTGCCGCTGCGAGGAAAATCACAAGTCCTACCGGAAAGCTGCCTACTTTTACGAGCTTTCTGAACCATCCGGCTGCTTCAGCCGCCTGCGGCCAGCTCACTGACTGTGTCTTGGTAAATACAGAAGCAAGACCTTTTGCGATATTCATGCTCGCCATGGATACAATGAACGGCGGCACCGTCCAGTACGCTACCAGATATCCGTTGAAGCATCCAAACAGGAAACCTACCAGAATACTGATGACCAGACAGACTGCTGTGGACAATCCGTGACCTGTCAGACAATAGCCTGCGATCAACGCTGCACAGAACATTACCGGTCCGATCGAGAAGTCGATGCCTCCGGTCGCGATAACAAAGGTAACACCCAGTGCTAAAAATCCTAAAAAGTATGCATAGTTTAATGCACTCAGGATACGGGGTAGACCCGCAAATCCTTTCGATGTCACGCTAAAGAGTATGTACATGAGGATCAGTACACCACATAGCACGATTCTGTTAAATCCGATTTTTTTCACGATTGGATTTTGTTTAATCTTTTCCAATTTTCTTCCTCCCAACTATTGTTTTTTGTGTTGGCGTAATCAGGGTGAAACGCTTCACCCTTTGAGTAACCTTATTATCCACCCAAAACGTTTCATTGTCAATTATTATGAATGGAACGTTTCAAGAAAAAGATAGTACAATAGTCACCCTGCCAGTCAATCCGTTATTTTCCCTGCAACGGCTTGATTGAGTTTCCCTCGCGCAGCGTTGTTCCCATACTGAGTTCGATCGGCGGTCGTTCCTCCGGGGCTGTAATCTGCCCAAGCACCAGTTCTACTGCCTGTTCACAGATCTCCCGCATCGGCTGTACAACCATACACAGTTTTGGTTTGACAACATGGGACATGATCAGGTCATCAAAGCCCATCATGGAAATATCCTCCGGGCAATCATAGGACGATTCGTTTACGGCCATGACAGCTCCAAGCGATGTCTCGTAGTTCGTCATGAGCACTGCTGTCGGCCGGTTGCTCAGCGCCAGCAGCTTCTCCATGCTCTCATACCCGAACTCAATCGTATGGGTGCCCACCATGCAATACTCCTTTGGCACATCGAATCCCACCTGATCCATCGCTTCCAGATAGCCCTTATAGCGCTCCCAGCCCGTATATTCCACGCGTGAAGCAATGATCGCGATCTTTCTGTGCCCACAGGAGATCAGATGATTGGTCGCGCGAAATCCAGCCATACGGTTGTCGATCTTGACACAATCAAAATCCGATACCGCAAACGACCGGTCCATCAATACAACCGGGATCTTCTTCTCCTTGGCAGGAAGCAGGAACTCCTCCTTGCGGGACACCGGAATAATGATAATCCCCTCTACCTTCTTATTTAGAAGGAACCGCACATTATCCGCTTCGACCTTCTCATCATTGCAGGAATCGCAGACGAGCAACGCATAGCCCGCTCTGCGCAGGTATTCACCCACGTGCCGGATCAATACGCCAGAAAACATACTCTCAATATCATATACAATCATCCCGATTGTATTCGTCTTGTTCGTGACCAATCCCCTGGCTATCTCATTCACCTCGTAATGCAGGTCTTTGATGGCTGCCTCGATCTTTTCCTTATTCTCCGGTAGCACATTTTTCCCATTCAGGTATTTTGAAATCGTCGCCAGTGACAGTCCCGTCTGATTTCTGATATCACGTATTGTCGCCGCCATATGCTGTCCTTTCTGCTCCATGTGTCGAACGCTACCGCGAAACGGTACGCTCTTGTTCGTTTTTTATTATAACATTGGAAAATGGTTTGAAAAGTGATATAATAGTAAAAAACATTGTAAAATATTCACTCATTCGACAAGGAGCTTTCATGAAATACATAGACTATAAAGAGCAGCGCAAACATGGTACATTTAATTTTCCGATCGCTTTTTACCATGAACAACCACGCAGCCCGCGTTATCATATGACCTATCACTGGCATACAGAGTATGAGATTATCCGGATCATTTCCGGCAGTTTCCATCTGACAATCAATAATGAAACTCTGGTCTACCATGCAGGAGACGTCATTTTTATCACAGATGGCGTTCTCCATGGGGGCACCCCCATCGACTGCGTCTATGAGTGCATCGTATTTGACCTGCAGATTCTCATGCATAACAACCATGCATGTACAAAGATCATTCAGGATATCACTGATCACAAGATTTTGATACATACGCTGCTCTCGGCACTTGACGATTCCATCCAGGAGCTGGTTCACCGCCTCAGCCATGCGCTCTCCTCACGGTCAACCGGATACGAATTCAAGGTACAGGGCTACCTCTATGAACTCATCGGAATCATCCTGGAAAAGCATCTGTATGAGCAGAATAAGGATGATGCCGCTTCCAACGAACGTCTCAACTCAATTAAGAATGTGCTTGCCTATATCTCTGAGAATTATTATAATAGCATCAAGCTTGAACATCTCGCCAAGATCGCCGGCATGAATGAAAAATATTTCTGCCGCTATTTCCGGAGCATGACCGAGCGCACTCCGATTGATTATCTGAACTATTACCGGATTGAATGTGCCTGTGAGATGCTATCCACCAAAGACATCTCTATCAAGGAAGTAGCGCTGTCCTGCGGTTTCAACGATGAAAGCTATTTTATCAAGACGTTCCATAAATACAAGGGCATCACACCCAAACAGTTTACAACGTCAGAGTTTTAAGGAGGATTTACCAGTATGAAAAAGAAAATCTTGTCGCTCTGCCTCGTGGCAGCCCTGACAGCCAGCCTGTTTGCCGGATGCGGCAGCAAAGGCAGCGACAGCCAGCCTGATTGTCCGTTTTCCGAGTTGAAATGGTCAAGCAGCGTCAAAGATATGGAAAAAATAGAAGGTTCGGACTACGAGACTTACGATTCCGTATATGGCGGTATGACATATACCTATCCGAAGGAATTCAAAGGTTCTGCTGGAACTGTAAAATATATGTTTGATGACAAGAAACAACTCGCCGGTATTGCCTGGGCATACGGTTCCGAGGATACTGATGAATTATATGGGTTATATGAAGATATTCACAGTGACCTGGTCGACACCTATGGTGACAGCGGCTACAATACCGACAAGGAAACCAACTACGGCGATGTATGGTATCGGGAGGACGGCAACATTATCATCAGTACGATGGTGACTGACAGCCAGAAAGCACTGCAGTTTGCCTATGTCAGCCCTGAACAATCCACTGCCGAAGCCGATAAATACAACAGCGACAAACCGGATCTGATCCAGTAATATATTTATATGTCCTTTTCCAAAAAAAGCAGACGCGATCACGATCGCGCCTGCTTTTTTTCTGTATGCTATTCAAAAATCTGTCTGATACTGTCATAATGGAGAAATATCCCCTGCCGGGCAAATGAACGGATCTCATCCACAGTCGCGAACATCCATCCATCGGTCTCCTCTTCCTGTAAATGGAGATCAGCCTCAGTAAACGCACCCGTAAAACGGTACACATCCACAAAATAATTATCCTTTTCCTGCGGATTGTCCCTGCGGTAAGAAAATTCGTAACCGCCTTCCCAGCCGGATACATCAAGCCCTGTCTCCTCACGCACCTCGCGAAGTACCGCCTGCTGTGAAGTCTCTCCTGCCATGACACCGCCGCCAGATACTTCCCACCAGCCGGCTGCCCACGTCTTTGTCTGCACACGTCTGGTGATCAGGTAACGTCCGTCTGCATTACGGATTACACCCAACACCGTCAGATGGTAGTCCCCCGGCTGCATATTCCAGTCATTCCGCTTCATCGTTCTGCCGGTTAACTGCTTATTCACATCATAAATATCCCATATCTCGTTTTTCATTGGTCTGCTTTTCTCCTATTCCTGTATCTGTTTCAACTACAACGGCTTTGCCACGCCTGCCAGCTCTGCCATCGCCTCATCCATCTTAGCACAGCTTTTGGGGGCATACAAGAGTTTACGCAAACGCTGACCGTATCCGTTCCATACGCTGTGCAAACTGTCCGTAGAAATCCTGCATCGGATCATACGGATTGAGATAAAAGGTCTGTAACAGGTACAGATTCAGTTGTTTTGCCGGTTCTTCCTCTGCTCCGGCGAGCAGCTCCAGCATCTCCTTTCGGAAATCATGCCATTCTTTCACAAAATCATGGTAAACCGCTGCCGGCTCGATCCCGATCCATTTGCTGACACGCACTTTAGAACGCTGATGATTCCCGCATGCATCCTCCAGCAGAAAATATGTCATCTCTGTCTCCGTAAAATTCCGGCCGAGTGGAAACAGACGGCAGATTCCCGGCCGGTACGCATGGATCGTACAGCGCCCCTCCCCACTGAGAAAAGAACATCCACCGGTCTGTGCATTCATTTGCAGATGTGGCAGGATCATTCCCTCCCACACGGTAAGCGCGACCGTACCGTCCTGAAGCAGACTAGCGATCGGTTTTTCCTCACGCTGCAGCTGCCATGCATCGTAGGGGTCGAGTTTGATCGAGTCGCCCATGCCCCGACAGCAGGAGCTGCAGCCGTGGCAGTCATGGCAGTCTACACGCACAAGATCATTTTGTTTATATAACATCCGTTCCATTCTCGGTTTCCTCACTGGTTACTTTCTGATTTTTTCTATTTTTTTCTAATTTTGCCTATTTTTCTTCATCCGGTATGATATTTGTCTCTAATAGCTGCATCCATACTTCCTCCGGCTGTGCCTGTGAAAATGACAGGCTGTACGCATACGTTCCATCTGTCCATACTGCGAGCACATAGCCATCACCCGTTCCGCGCAGTTCTACCTGAACATCTTCGACCGATACGGTATCGATGTTCCCATACTGATTATAATCACCAGAATTATCCTCCGTTCCCGGTGATTTGCGATAACAGGCAGATGTATCACCATTCTGATACTCGATCTGTGCGAGATCCGTGCCAATCGATGCGTACACAGTCATCTGCGGTTCAAACGGCAGTCCCTGTATATCGCTGACCTCATAGCCCATCTTTTCCGACAGTGCCTGTACGCTGTCATACTCCTGATAATCCCAGGTCACCTGTGTATCTTCTTCCGGTGTCTGATCCTGATTCTGATCACCATTTTTTGTCAGCACATTCGGCAGCACAGCACAGGCAGCGATCAGAACGACCAGTCCTGCCGCCATACCGGCATATTTACGGAGGTTTGCAAATGTTGTCACCTTTTTCGGCTCCTTTGCAGCCTGATCCGGCGAGAGATCCGCCTGCTGCACATGCTCCAGTATGCGCGCACGCATCTCGGGAGTGAGTTCTATATGTTCCATAACCTCATGATAATGATCACTCAAAATCATACACCTCCTTTAGCATGTCTTTCAACTGTGCACGCGCCCGCCGCAGATCGGAACGCACGGTAGATTCCTTTCTGCCTAAAATATGCGCAATCTCTGCTGTCGCGTAGCCTTCTTCATAATACAGGTGTACCGTCTCCCGATACACCTGTGGCAATTGTTTCACTGCATCCCATACAAAAGACAGATCTTCCCGCTCTTCTGCTGCCAATGTTTCGCTCAGTTCATCAGCAGCACGTACTTTATTATATGCAATGCGGTTTTTGCTCAGATTGGCAGCTACATGCAGCAGCCATGCTTTTTCATGTTCTGTTCCAGTCAGCTGCGGCGTCGTCCGCAGAAACTGTATCAGCGTATCCTGCACGACCTCCTCCGCGTCACTGTAATTATGCAGGTAGGTATATGCCAGCCGCAGGACACTGTTTCCATATTCCGTCAACATCCGCTCTGCCTGACGGTTCACTTCCTCTTTACTTACACTTACGCTATTTTCTTTTTCAACTTTAACTGCGGTTCTGACCGTTTCCGCAAAACGGATCGCTGTATCAGCAATCGTCCGCATGCGGTTCTTCAAAAATCGTGTCAGATGACCGCTCCATCCCGGTGTCCACACATAGACACCCACACGATCCCTCATGACATATCCTATCGCAGACATAATTCCTCCTGTTCACCTGTAAAAGTCCGGCCACCTGCCTCCGCCTGCCGTCAGTTCACTGTAACCTGCGTTTACTGAATGCTCTCTACGATCGCACTCATCTGTGCTGCCGTCACACCTGCATCCGCATACACGGAATAGGTATATCCGTTCTGGTTCCATACAGCTACATATACATGTGTGCCGTCACCACGAAGCTCGGTCTGATGTCCACCGATCGTCTGTGCCTCTTTTTTCGCATAATCGATGTACACGCCGCTGATATCATCTGTGCCCGCCTCTTTGCGGATCGTGATCTGTGACGCTTCCTTTTCATATACGACCTGCAGCATCTGTGCACTCCTAACGCTGTATGCAGTCTGCTTGTAACCTTCTATCTGCTCCGGCAGCTTGATCGTGTATCCGGCTGCCTTCTCTGCCTCTGCCAGTGTCTGATAATCGACAAACGGATTCGGGATCTGTGTCTGATCACTGCCTTTCGTTGAAAAATTGATCTTCTGTCCATTGATACTTAAAACCGAAGCATCATTTCCCTCAATCACCCAGAACAGGGACATCGGTACATAGATGGTCTTTTTCACAACATATGGTGCGCTGCCGAGTGAAAACTGTCCGGTCGCGCCAGCTGCGCCTTTCATGCTGGTCGTCAGAGAATACACATCTTTTCCGACCGTGAAGTCTGCGTGCATCTCTCCCGTGTCGAGACGCACCTGATTGCCCTTTTTCGTGACTTTCATACCAGTCGCCTTTGCCATCTTGCGCAGCGGTACCATCACAGGTATTTCTACGCCAGTGTCCTTGTCATCGACAACGACGGTATACTGTGCAACGGTATCGAGCTTTTTATTTGCCTTGGCTGCCAATGCAGTCGTTCCTGCAAATGTCGGGATTGTGAGTGTCGCTGCTAACAGCAGTGATAAAAGTACGGTAAATTTTTTGTTCATCATGGTTTTTTCTCCTTTTCGCTTTGTTTTTGGGGGTATTTTTTATTACTTCTTTACCCTTTCACCTTATATACAGCCCAGCTTCGTGAAATGTTGCAAAAAAAGAAAAATTATTTATATTTTGCATTGCGCATCCTCCACAACTCCGTCAAGATTGTCCAATGAGAAACGGATGCGGAGCTTGAGCTGATCAGGGAACAGTTCCTTGAACTTCTTCATGCTCCTGCTGGTTGTGTTGGCTCTACCTTCTCAGTCGGCCAGGATTTTCTGAGCGCCGTATAGGAAACCAGAAAGTTGGCCAGCCAGCCTGCCGGCACGGCAAGCCAAACAAAATCAATGCCAAAACGCGGTGCACAGATCAACGCCACAGACAGGCGAATCGCAAGGTTTACCATGTTGGCAATGAGGAATGGCCGCATGATTCCGAGTCCGCGAAGAACGCCATCGGTCGCCATTTTAATTCCCATAAAAATAAAGAAGTATCCAAGCCATCTCATATAATCCCCGGACACCTGATAAGCCAGGGCGGTTCCGTCTTTTCCAAGGAACAGCGAGGAAATCTGCGTGTGCAGCGTTTCAATGACAAGGAAGGCAAGCGCCGCAAAACACACGTCCAACACCAATGCAGCATGATAACCTTTTTTAATACGCTGAGTTTTGTTTGCGCCAAGGTTCTGGGAAACATATGGAGAAACTGCATTGCCGATGGACACAAAAATCAGGGAAAAAACATTCTCCACCCGCATGGTTGCCGCGTACCCGGCGAGTGCCTGTGTACCGAAGGGATTTACCACCGCCTGTACGATCATCATACCGATAGACACGGTAGACTGCTGCAAAACTGACGGCACAGCAATCCGAAGCATGGAACGCAGCTCCTGCCCATCGAACCAGACAAAGGTACTCTTATACCGCCGCATCCGGTAAAAGAAAATCAAAAGTGAAAACACCGCCGAAATGCCCTGTGCGATCAAAGTTGCAAGCGCCGCACCGAACACGCCAAGTCCCAAACCGGCTACCATCCAAAGATCCATCACAATATTCAGGATTGATGAAAAGATCAGCAGCCCTAGCGGAATTTTTGATTCACCGATGGAAGTGAACATAGTAGAAAGAATATTGTACATGAACAAAAACGGAAAACCCGCAAAATAGACTCGCAAGTACAGTACCGCTTCCTCCAGAATATCGGCAGGAGTCTGTAATCCGCTCATCATCGCATGCGAAAAGCAAAAGCCAAAGACACCAAGGATGATGCTCAGAATCAAAAAGCTGATCAGCGATGTAGACACAATGGTTTTCATTTTGCCATACTCTTTGGCACCGAAATAGCGGCTCACAAGCACACCCGCACCAACACCGGCTCCCAGAGCCACACAAATGAAGACATTCGTCAGGGCTGCACAGGCACCGACCGCCGCCAGTGCAGAGGAACCAACAAACTGACCAACGATAATGGAGTCAGCCATATTGTATACCTGCTGAAAAAAGCTGCCGAGAATCATTGGCATCGCAAAAACTGTCAGCGCTTTCAGCGGCGCGTCGGTAATCAAATACTCATCTTTTGACATAATCATATTCCTCCACAACTTCCTGATTTTTATCCGAAAGCACGAGCATAGCAAGATACTTAAAATAAAGTTGTTTGATATTTCCGTGAAGAAAAAACATCAAAAAAACCTCCTCTGCACGCAAAAAATCCGGACAAGGGACAGACGTCTCAGTCTGCGCCTTCTCCGGCTGTTGTTTCCACGAACAACTCGCCCTCCGAGCGAACGCATAGAATTATAGCATAGTGAGTGCGTTAATGTCAAACTTAAATCTTCAAACTCCCGCCAAACTGCAAAAGGTCGCGTGCAACCGCCGGTTGCTAATTTTTCAACCCCGCTTGGTGGACTTTTAGCGTCCCTTTTGGTAAACTGAACGCAGAAAATCAGCAAAGGAGAACCCTCATTTATGACACTTGGAAAAAACATCGTGCGCCTACGCACACAGAAAAACTGGTCGCAAGGCGCTCTTGCCGACGCGCTGGAGATCTCGCGCCAGAGCGTATCCAAATGGGAGACCGACGCCTCTATCCCCGAGCTCGACAATCTCTTAAAGCTCTCTGCGCTTTTTGGCGTGACGCTTGACGAGCTCGTGCGCGGCGAGGAAGTGCCGAAGACGGAAACAGCCCTGCCTGCGGCACAGACTGTACCCACGTCCTTTGCACCGCAGGTAACACCCGAGCGTGAAAAACGCCGTACCATCACTGGAACCATTTTACTGTGTACTGGTGCAGTCATTCTGATTTTCTGTCTGCTGCTCGCCGGTGATCTGCTGACAGGGCTGCTGTTCGCGTCACCGTTCCTCATCTGCGGCATTCTCTGCTTTGCTGTGAAGCGGCGTGTTGGCCTCTGCTGCGGCTGGGCAGTCTATCTCTGCATTGACCTCTACCTCCGTTTTGCGACCGGTCTTTCATGGACAACCATCTTTATGACGCACCTCTGGACGGCGCAGATGAACTATGCGCGCCTTTCCATCGCGTGGATGCAGTTCATCGGAATGGTTCTGATGAGCCTCTGTACAGTGCGCTCCTACCGGACGCTCAAGGTGTCCGCAACGAAAAAAGAGGTTACATGGCTTATCGTCGGCTGGGTTGCCGCGCTCGTTGTGCTCCCGCTTTTGATGAGTTACGGTGTCATGCCGCTGTGGATCGACAATCTGTACAACTACAGCAATTTCTCCCCGTATTTCTTCATCAACGTTCTGTATAGCTATGTGCGTTTGGCGCTCATCAACGTTTTGCTCGTGCGTACACTTGCCGTCTGGCGCGTGAAGCGAGAGGCGAAGAAAGCGAATTGCAAGGCGGCAGATACTTAGGCGAATACCAAGAACGGGTGGTTCGGTACACATTTGCGAACGTGGGAAATTCATTCTCTGCAAAATCAATTTCGGATTATCTGAAATCAGAGCATCGTTCTATCGACAATGAAACGGTGTACAG
>CAKRIZ010000002.1 GCA_934351445.1 uncultured Eubacterium sp. | reverse complement strand
TCGGAGCAGCTTGATCAGAATGCCACTGCGCCCACAGCCAGGTAGCCCGATGATTAAATAGTTTCGCAAACGCCTAAGATTGAATGAATATACAAAAGGAGAATAGAAACCATGATGAGAAGAATCATAAAAATCGATGAAGAAAAATGTAACGGCTGCGGTGCCTGCGCATCCGCCTGCCACGAAGGAGCGATCGAGATGATCGACAGAAAGGCGAAGCTGACGAGAGAGGACTACTGCGACGGACTGGGAGATTGTCTGCCCGCCTGCCCCGCAGATGCGATTCATTTTGAGGAGCGTGAGGCTCCGGCGTATGATGAGGCAGCAGTGTTCGCGGCTAAGGCTGCCAAGACTGCGGCGATGGGACAGGGACAGCAACCGAAAAAAGCGCCTCTGCCCTGTGGATGTCCCGGCAGCCAGTCCAAGGCGATCAAGAGGGAAGCGTGTGAGAGCACACCGCAGGCTGTGTCTCCTATCACGAGCCAGTTGTCCCAGTGGCCGGTGCAGATCAAGCTCGTGCCGACAAATGCACCGTATTTTGATGGAGCAAACCTGCTGATCGCAGCAGATTGTACCGCATATGCCTACGGCGATTTCCATCGTGAATTTATCCGCAACCACATCACGCTGATCGGCTGTCCCAAACTCGATGAGGGTGATTATGCGGAGAAATTGACGGAGATTATTGCAAATAATGATATTAAGAGTGTGACGATCGTGCGCATGGAAGTACCGTGCTGCGGTGGCATTGAGCAGGCTGCGAAGCGGGCATTGCAGGCGAGTGGCAAATTTATCCCCTGGCGGGTAGTCATCGTGTCTACAGATGGCAGATTACTGGATGTGTAAATTTAAATATATCAAATCAGGAGGAATCTAAGGATGGGTAATCTTTCAAAGAATCAGTTATCGAATCAACAGATGTTTTGTTTTCAGTGTGAGCAGACTGCAGGCTGCAGCGGTTGTACAGGCGCAGCCGGAGTCTGTGGGAAGAAGGCAGATACGGCAAAATTACAGGATGAACTAACCGGAGCGCTGATTGGGCTGGCTCGTTCTGTCGAGGGCAATATGCATCTGCTCACAGAGCGCACGGACGACCTCGTGATCGAAGGACTGTTTACGGCGGTCACGAATGTGAACTTTAATAACGAGACAATTACCGCGCTGATCCGGCGGATAGAAGATGAGAAAAACCGCATGGTGCCCGGCTGCACAGCCTGTGGAGCGCCCTGTGGAAGAAATGATGATTATGATATGAATGATCTGTGGCAGGCGGATGAAGATATCCGCTCGCTCAAATCGCTGATCCTGTTCGGTATCCGTGGTATGGCTGCCTACGCATATCATGCGAATGTACTGGGTTATCGGGATCAGGAGGTCAACCGGTTCTTTTATAAGGCACTGTATGCAGTCGGTGCCAGGGATTGGGGCATGGAGGAACTGCTTCCGGTTGTACTGGAAGTAGGAGAAGTCAACTTAAAGTGCATGGAGCTGCTGGACCGTGCGAATACACAGACCTATGGCAGCCCGACACCGACACAAGTATCGCTGACCGTGGAAAAAGGACCATTTATCGTGATCTCCGGTCATGATCTGTATGACTTAAAGCAGTTATTGGAGCAGACAAAGGATCTCGGCATCAATATCTATACGCATGGGGAGATGCTCCCGGCACACGCTTACCCAGAACTGAAAAAATATGCACATTTAAAGGGAAATTTCGGAACTGCCTGGCAGAATCAGCAAAAAGAATTTGCTGATATCCCGGCGCCGGTTGTGTTTACAACCAACTGCCTGATGCCGCCAAAGGCGGGCTATGCAGACCGTGTGTTCACGACAGAGGTGGTGTCATATCCACAGATCGTGCATCTCGAAGCTATGGCTGAGGGCAGACATAAGGATTTTACACCCGTGATCAAAAAAGCCCTCGAATTGGGAGGATATGATCAGGATATGCATTTTACGGGCATCAACGGTGGAGACCATGTCATGACTGGATTTGGACGTGATGCAGTGCTGGCTGTATCAGACACCGTGATCGAGGCAGTGAAATCAGGTGCCTTAAAGCATTTCTTCCTCGTCGGTGGATGTGATGGCGCCAGACCCGGTAGAAATTATTATACGGAGTTCGTAAAGCAGACTCCGGCAGACACGGTGATCCTGACGCTGGCATGCGGAAAATACCGTTTTAACGATCTGGATCTAGGCACGATCGGTGGACTGCCGCGTATCATGGATATGGGACAGTGTAACGATGCCTACAGTGCGATCCGTGTAGCACTCGCGCTCGCAGATGCATTTGAATGTAGCGTAAATGACCTGCCATTGTCGATGGTGCTGTCATGGTATGAGCAGAAGGCCGTGTGCATTTTACTCACACTGCTGCATCTGGGCATCCAGAATATCCTGCTCGGACCGACACTGCCGGCGTTTATCTCACCGAATGTATTGAACTATCTCGTAGAGCACTATCATATCGCTCCGATCGATACACCGGAAAATGACATCAAAAAACTGCTTGGTTAATTTGTTTCCTTTAATGCGGCGTGCATCAGATCAAGATAGTGCGCCGCATTTTTTCTATTTGCCTGAATCTCCCCATCTGTCATCGGACGAAGGATTCTGGCAGGATTGCCAACGACGATAGAACCATCCGGTATGTTCATCTTGCCTGTAACGAGCGCACCTGCACCGATGATACAGTTCCTGCCGATGATGGAGCCATTTAACAGGATGCTGCCCATGCCGACAACGGTATTATCTCCTACGGTACAGCCATGTACAACGGCATTGTGGCCAATCGATACACCGCGTCCAATGTGAATCGAGTGACCGGTGTCCGTGTGGAGTGTACAGTTATCCTGCACGTTGGAGCCGTCTCCGATGAAAATGCTGCCTGTATCACCACGCACAACGGCGTTATACCAGATATTTACATCTTTACCGAGCGTCACATCGCCTACGACGTGTGCACCGGGAGCCAGATAAGTAGTTTTATTGATACACATATGATCATTCCTCCGTGCGATTTTGCTTGCTGAGAGTTCTCTTGTGCTTGATTTTATGCCATTTTGCTGGTAAAAGCAATCATATTTCATGAAAAACCTGCGGAGAAAGTCACAGTCTGGTATCTGCGGCATATTTTATAGAAAAATCAAATTTGGAGTACTTTGATGGATTTTAACCAGAGAGATTATTTTTTCCAGATGCAGCAATTGCGACAGATGCCGTATCCGTGGATGTATCCGTATCAGGATCTATATATGAGTGAGATGGAGACGGAGCGGGATCTGCAGTATCTGCAGCAGATGTATCCGGCGGATGCCAGGCGCATGCAGCGAAAGGTGGAGGAAGCCTGTGACCGGTTGGATTATGAGGGCAGTATGATGTACGACGAGTATCCGGATCGCGTATCCATGCTGCTGATGTGTGACCGGATCGCAGAGGAACTGCGCAGGGAAGATGCCGAGGCACAGGCGGCAGAAGCTGCACAGGATATGGCAGATGGCGTGATGGATGAATCTATGCAGGCAATGCACATGGATCGTCCGGGACCGCCGCCACCGCCGCCCTTTGATCCGGGCAGGCGCAGCCTGTTGGAGGTGCTCTTATACAATGAAATGTATAAGCGGCGCTGTAAACGGCGCCAGTGTCGAAGATTTTGGTAAAGTTACAGTTGTGATTTTCAAAAAAACGCATTACAATAGGGAGTGTCCAAATCAGATTGGGCACTCTTTTTTATGAAATGAGGGATTAAAGTTGAAAAAAGGAATGATAAAAGCCGTGGTACTGATCTGCTGTTTTTTCGCAGCTGTGACTACGTTTGGATATTTATCGAATCAAAACAGTGTCAATCTCACGACTGAGATGCGTGAGGCGTCTTATCCGGTGATCTCGATGTATTACAGGGACTATCTGGTCGGGGAATTACATGGATATCGTGACAAGATGGATCTGGCGACTATGCGGGATGCTCTCGTTCCGGTACAGAGTGACCGGACGGTGTCTGTCAAGGTGGAGTTGTTTGGCAGTGAAGTGGATCAGATCAGCTATGAGATCCGCAGTCTGGATGGGGAGCGTCTGATCGCGGATCGTGTATGCGATGATTATAAGGCAGATAATGATCAGCTGTGTATGCAGCTTGTGCTCGAGAATCTGCTGGAAGAAGGCCAGGAGTACCAGCTGGTATTTTTATTGCAGCGCGCGGATGAGACAATCTACTATTATACACGCCTGATGCAGACGAGTGACGCGCATCTGGATGATTATCTGGAGTTTGCGAATCGCTTTCATGAAACATCCATGGACAAGGACAGCGCACAGCAGTTAACGACTTATCTTGAGCCAAACAGTTCGGTGGATAATGAGAATCTCAATCTGGTGACGATCAATTCCAGCCTGCAGGAGGTCACATGGGCAGATTTTGTGTGCAGGCAGCAGGGAGATTCGGTTCTGACGATTGCAGAGCTGGGCGATGGGTATGCGGTCATCACGCTGGATTATATAGTCACGGCTACCGGCAGTGGCGGGGAACTGGAATATTATAACGTTGAAGAATATTATCGCGTCAGCTATAACACGGAAGGTGAACGCTGCTATCTGCATAACTTTGAGCGTCGCGTCAATCAGATTTTCCGTGCCGACGGTCAGAATTTCAATGAAAATTATATTCAATTAGGTATTCGTGACGGGCAAGTTGAATATAAAAAGAGTGAGAACGGACAAATTACCTGTTTTGTGCAGGAGGGAGAACTGTGGAGTTATAACGAAGAAAATGGCACACTGTACCGGATCTTCAGCTTCCGTGGATATGAGGGCATGGACATCCGTGAAAATTATGCAGCCCATGATATCCGTATCCTGAGTATTAATGAAGGCGGAAGTGTGGATTTTGCGGTGTATGGTTATATGAACCGCGGGGTTCATGAAGGCGAGAGTGGAATCTCGGTCTGTCATTTTGATAGTGCTGCGGCCACGGTAGAGGAACTTTTGTTTGTCAAATCAGATAAATCATATTCCCGCCTACGTACAGATATGGGAGATGTTCTGTACGAGAATGCGGAAGGAATACTGTTTTGCATGATGGAGGGCAGTATCTACCGGATCAATACGGCAGATGGCAGTGAACGTGTGCTTGCCGAAGGACTCGGCAGCGAGAGTTATAGTGTATCATCAGACGGTCATTTACTCGTATGGCAGACGGATGAGAATGCTGCCGGGGATATCACGGTGCTTGATCTGGAAAATGAGCGTGGGAGTACGATCGCGGCAGATGGACAGAAGCTGTATCCGGTTGGTTTTCTTGTAGATGATTTTGTATACGGAGTGGCAGCTGCGGATAGCCGTAGTGTGGCAGATGGCAGTGTGCCTATGAGTTATGTGCGGATCTATGATGCGGATGCCGGTGAGATGATCAAGGAGTATCACAAGAAAAACTACTATATGACAGATATCAGCATCAATGAGTATGTCATTAATCTTGAACGTGTCAGATGGGTAGATGGTACCTACATCCCGGCAGAGCCGGATACGATTTTAAATCATCAGGGAGAGACGATTCTGGATGACAATGTCTGTCAGATATATGATGATATCAGACAGACACTCGTAGAGATCAGACTGTTGGCTCCTGCGGACCACAATCGCGCAAATGTGGTGACTTCACGCGAAGTATTGCTGGAAGAACCGCGTGATATGAGCCTGATTGCCGCGCATCCATGGGAAGGTTATTACACATATGCGAAGGGGAATGGGCAGTCGTTCCATTCAAAGCTGCAGGATGCGATCGCACAGGCAGATGAACAGATGGGTGTCGTAGTCGATGCGTCACTGAAAGCTGTATGGAAACGGTCGAAACGTCTTGTATGTACGCCACTGGCATTGCCGGAGAATCTCGATGTGTCGGATATGACACAGGCCTATCCCGAAGCGGTGGCATATGATCTGACCGGTTGTGAACTGACGCAGACGCTGTATTATGTGAGTGAAGGAATACCGGTTGTCATTACGCTGGAAGATGGCAGCAGACGATTGCTGGTCGGTTACGATTCTGCAAATGTATGGATCTACAATCCGGACACGAAGCAGACATCGCGCGAGACAATCACTGCTGCGCAGACGCAGTTTGGAGCGCATAGCAGCCACTATACCGCTTATTTGCGCTAAAAAGTTGCATAAAAAAACCAATATTACCGGGAGATATTCGTCGGTTTTAACAGAAATATGAAAATACCTTGAAAATTCAGTGTTTATAAGGTATATATAAGAAGGGTATGTGTCTGTATATTGCAGAGACACATTCAGGGAAACCGGCCGACAAGCAATAAAAAGTCGGGTGTACATAGGGCACCGATAATGTTGAGGGTATGAATTATGAGCAGTAAAAGAATTGTAGTATCTGATGTGACTAAGAAACATGAGAACCCGATCGCTGAGCTGGTACAGGTTGCGTGTCAGTTTGACAGCAATATTGTGCTGGAGAATGACAACCGCAAGATCAATGCCAAGAGTATCATGGGGATCATGGCGTTCAATCCGTCTAAAGGAATGACTGTAAATATTGTAGCTGACGGAAGTGACGAAAAGGAAGCACTTGTAGCAATGGAAAAGTTTTTGGTTTGCAGTTAAAACAACACAGTTAATAGGAGGCATAGCCATGGCAAACGTAAAAGGAACCACAGAAGCAGTAAAAACTGTAGCAGCAAAGAAGGTTGAAGAGGCAAAGGAAGCTGTAAAGACAGTTGCAAAGGTTGTAGAGGCAAAGGCAGAGGAAGTAAAAGCTGAAGCCAAGGCAGCAGAGAAGGCTGAGGAGAAGGTGGAAAAGCCTGTTGCAGAGACTACAAAGAAAGAGGCTCAGAAAGCAGTTACCACAAAAGAAGAGGAGAAGACGACAGTGAAGAGAGGTAGAAAGGCAGCCAAGGCAGCCGCTAAGAAGGTTGCAGCAGAGCCTAAGGTATATATTCAGTTTGGTGCAGGAGAGGCCTCTGTAGACACGATTGTAGAACAGATTAAAGCAGAGTATGTAAATCAGGGTCACAGAGTATCATCGATCAAGGATCTGAGAGTATACTTAAAGCCTGAAGACGGTGCTGCATATTACGTGATTAACGAAAAGGTAGCCGGAAGAGTAGATTTATTTTAACCGGTTCTGATAAAAAACAGAAAAGAAAAGATAAGATACGATAAGATAAGATAATAAAAAATGGCTCGCATAGCGAGCCATTTTTTATTTTATCTTATCTTATCTTTTAGAGTATGCGGCAACGATTGTCTTGATCTTGTCGTAAGGATTGAGGAGTTCGCTGAGTGAGGTGTCATGATTCAGTGTATCGATAATGTATGCGATATACTTGCTCATGCCACAGCTGATATAATAATCACGGCTCAGCATTTCTTCTGACTGATAGATCAGATCTGTTGTCAGAACGCGGTAGATAATACCTTTTTCTACGGCTTCATCAAACTTCTCAAACCCATTGGTGAACAGACCGAATGTTGAGATGACAAAGATACGCTTTGCCTTGCGTTTTTTCAGCTCGGTTGCCACATCGATCATACTCTCACCAGAGGAGATCATATCGTCAATAATAAATACATCCTTGCCTTCTACAGAAGAACCGAGGAATTCATGTGCAATGATCGGATTGCGGCCGTCTACGATGCGGCTATAGTCGCGGCGCTTGTAGAACATGCCCACGTTAATGCCGAGAACGTTTGCCAGATATACGGCACGGTCGGTACCACCCTCATCGGGGCTGATGATCATCATATGGTCATTGTCAAAGACGAGGTCGTCTACATGACGGCACAGCGCCTTTACAAACTGGTATGCACAGGTGACAGACTCGAAACCATGCAGCGGAATCGCATTCTGGACACGCGGATCATGTGCATCGAACGTGATGATGTTTTCAACACCCATGTTAACGAGCTCCTGCAGTGCCAGTGCACAGTCTAAGGATTCTCTCGAAGAACGTCTGTGCTGGCGGCTCTCATAGAGGAATGGCATGATGACGTTGATACGCTTTGCTTTACCGCTGACAGCAGCAATGACACGCTTCAGATCCTGATAATGATCATCGGGAGACATATGGTTGACCTCCCCGCACATTTTATAAGTCAGGCTGTGATTCGTCACATCTAACATAATATACAGATCATCACCCCGCACAGATTCTTTGATTGTGCCTTTTGCTTCACCGTTTCCGAAGCGGGGCAGTGTATGCTCGATCAGATAAGAATCGCGCTGATAGCCCTTGAATGCAGTATCGTTCGGATGAAGCTGCTGTCTGGTGGAACGCCACTTCACGAGATACTGGTCTACTTTGTGACCAAGTGGAGCGCTGCTCGCTAAGGTGATAAGTCCAAGCTTACCGTGAGGGATAGACTCTAATTGAATTTCTTCATTCGGCATGAATAGTTTCCTCCATATGTGTTCTTTTTATTGTGTCCTCTTTTTTAGGCGAATATCTGCGCCTGTGAGCTTTAACAGCGTATAATTGCTGATAATGCGTGAAAAATTACGTTCGGAGTATGTCTCAAACAGATGCTCCAGATCCAGATTGCTGGAGATGATCGTAGACTTTCTTCGCAGCAGGCGCTCATTCAGGCATAGAAATAACTGGGAAACAGAAAAACGGTTTGTCAGTTCTGTGCCGAGATCATCGATGATCAGCAGGTCACAGGAAAACAGATCCTCCTGCTGTTCGCGTGCAAGCGCATCTCCCCGAAATTTGCTCTCTTCTAATATATTAAATAATTGGAAAGATGTAAAGTATAAAACAGAATGACCGGTGTCAATCAGTGCTTTTGCGACACAGTTTGATAAAAATGTCTTACCGACACCGGTTGATCCGTAAAAATACAGATTGTCAAAATTTTGATCGAACCGTTCCACAAAGGAGTGGCAGGTATCTACCGCCAGCTTCGCATTGCCGAGCGCACTGCGGCCGGTTGAAGGGTCAATCTGGGAATCATCATAGTAGCTGTAAGTCAGAGTGTCAAAATTCTCAGCTGCCAGAATGTTTTTAATATTGGATTGTGTATAGATCAAGTCGATCGCTGCCTGTCTGAAACAGTGGCAGCGGACACCATGAGCCATATAACCGGTATCCCGGCAATCCGGGCAGCTATAGACAGGCTGCAGATCCTGTGGCTTGTATCCGGCTTCTGCCAGAAGCTGTGCGCGTGTGTGTTGAGCCTGCGCCAACTTGTCCTTTAAGTCAGTCAGTGCATGCGCATCGCCGTCCAACAGCAGTTTCGCCTGATGGACGCTGAACCCGGCGATCTCCTCGTCGAGTGCACGGATGGCGGGCACTTTTGCATAGATCTCGGCTTTTTTTTGCTCCAGCCGAAGACGCGAAATGCGCTGTTTCTCTTCGTAGGAGCGCATGATCTGGTCGTATTGACTATTAGTGAGAGCCATAACCTAATAATTCCTTTTCTAATTCGCTCGTGTCATAAGAACGCTGCGTAAAATTATTGAACTGGTTTTTCTTGGTGGTGTTTGCGGCAGCTTCCGCGCGCTTGGGGGCAGCGGCAGCCTTCTCCTGATGAAGTGCATCGAGTGCTTCGATATCCTTCAGTGACACAACCTTGTTCTTTTTCCAGTTTTTCAATATTTTATCCGCGTATTCAAAGCTGGCCTGGTGAATCGTGCGCATGGTACGGTCACATGCGGCAGAGATGATCTGGATGTCAAATCCGAGATCTTTTTGCCAGGTGGAGATATAGTCCTTTTCATACGGGACAAAATCACGCCCCTGGATGCCGAACGCCTTGCGGATCGCGGTATGCAGATCACTGCGGCGGCTGGCTTCTTCCTTGGCTGCAGTAACCGTAGAGATCCCTGCCTTGGCCCAGGCGAGAGCGACTTTTTCCATATAATGAATACTCTTGTGATTTTTGGCGACACACGACTCGATCAGATAGTCAATCAGGTCAGTCGAAAAATGTAAGGATTCTCTCCAGTAGAGAATGGCATTCATCTCTGTGGGATTCAGTGTGTGTCCCAGATAATGTTCGGCGACAAACAGCAGCTCCTGCACATCAGATTCATCCTTTAACCGACGCAGGTCAGCAGCGCTGTAGCTCTCGTGAGGCGGGAATTCCGGCAGCTGGGGCTTGTCCGGACGAACGGCTGCAGTGACCGCCGGGGCACTGGCAACATCCAGAAAGCAGATGCCGGTCAGCTCCTTGTTCGCGTCAAATTCCAGACGCAGCAGGTGCATTTTCTCCCAATATTGCAGTGCACGCAAAATATCCTTTTCTGTGTGGTCGAATTTATCTGCCGCATCGGATACTGAGAATGACATCGTAGGGTCATTCATGCACCGAAGCAGGTACAGATAGACTTTTACATATTCTCCGTTTGCGTGAACCATGTATGCATCAATAAAATAATTAGGAACAACGGTTCGCTGAACCTCATTGTCCGTATGTAACATAATATCTGCCATAACCAATCTTCTCCTCTGACAGCAGAATGTATTCTCCTCATTCCCCTCTGCTGCCCGTGTATTATAGCACAGAAAAATCAAATTGAGAAGCCTTGATTTTCGCGCGAACCCTTGATTTTCAAGGCTTTGAAGGGGATAGACAAAAATGTGGATAAGTGGATAAAGTTTTATGTAAATCAGTAAAAAACAGTCATAAGGTGCGTAGTTAGGGCATATTTTAAATTGACGAGGGACATGTTATGTAAATAAAATATCCACAATCAATCTTGGATAACTTTTCCCCAATTGATTGTGGATAATGTGGATAACTTATTGACCCAGAAGATGTTCTCCCACTTCCAGTATGTTTCCGGCTCCCATAGTTATTAACATGTCACCGTCGATACATTTTTTTAATAAAAATTTTTCAAGACCGTCAAAAGTCTCTTCCGTAGGGAAGTAATAAGCTTCGCATCCGCGGGCTTTCAGACGGTCACAGATATCCCTGGAGCTCACACCGAGATTGTCCGTTTCTCTGGCTGCATAGATATCTGCCAGTACAACAATGTCTGCTGTCGATAACGCGTCTGCAAAATCGTCCAGAAACGCCTTGGTACGGGAATAGGTATGAGGCTGGAAAACGCATACCAGACGCTTGTGCGGATAATTTTTCGCTGCTGCAAGTGTCGCGCGGATCTCAGTCGGATGGTGTGCATAGTCATCGATGACGGTGATGCCATCGACCGTGCCTTTGTACTGGAACCTGCGGTCGGTGCCTGTGAATGCAGACAAACCGGCAGCAATGGCATCGGGAGTGATCCCCATGGCGGAAGTCAGTGCATAAGCAGCCAGCGCATTGGATACATTGTGTTTTCCGGGGACATGCAGTGTCACGGATAACGGTTTGCTGTCTGCGGTATGGATGTCGAAGAATGCACATCCGAATGTATCATATGTGATCTGATCCGCGTATACATCAAAAGCCGGATCAAAGCCATAGGTGATGACAGTGGCAGTAATGCCTGCAGTCAGCCCTGCAACATCCGGGATCTCACCGTTGACGATGGCATAACCGTCTGCGGCAGTACCGGATAAGAACCGGTGGAAGGAATGGCGGATATCGTCATAGTCCTTGAAAAAGTCCAGATGCTCTGCCTCAACATTCAAAACCACGCTGTATTTTGGGAAAAAGTGTAAAAAACTGTTTGTATATTCGCAAGCCTCGGTCACAAAGCAGTCCGAAGAACCGACCCGGATGTTTCCACCGATCGCTTTCAGGATGCCTCCGACAGAGATCGTGGGATCAGCGCCGGCTGCCAGCAGGATGTGTGTGATCATCGAGGTTGTCGTCGTCTTGCCGTGTGTGCCGGCTACTGCGACGGAACGTGCATAGTTGCGCATCAGCTGTCCCAGAAATTCTGCGCGTGTAAGCATCGGGATACCGGCAGCTTTTGCGGCTGTAAATTCCGGATTATTCTCATGGATCGCTGCTGTATATACGATCACATCAATGTCCGGCGTGATGTTGGATGCCTGCTGCGGGTAATGGATCCGGGCACCGAGTGACGTTAACTGTTCCGTCAGCGCAGATTTTTTCATATCCGAACCGGATACCTGAAAGCCTTCCTTTAATACGATCTGTGCCAGACCGCTCATACTGATACCGCCGATGCCGATAAAGTGGATGTGGCACGGGCGGGAAAAATTAACTGCATATTCATTCATGGTAAGTACCTTCGCTTTTTGTTTTATATATAGATAGTATACCACTTTTTTGTGCGCATACAATCCCCCATTCGCGAAGTGGCGGCGATCTGTTCAGGACGGACGGTGCATGTACTGTAAATCCTGCATGAACGTAAAATTTGTGTGAAATTTGACAAAAATGTCAATTAATTGGTAAAATTTTTGTTTATTATGATGTACAAATGAGGTGGGAGGTGTTATACTGTAAGTATACTTATACAGTCAAAAATATGAGCAAGAGGTGAGTAATATGATTCAAAAGGAAATGATTGCCATGTTGCTGGCAGGTGGACAAGGCAGCCGTCTGGGTGTCCTGACTGCAGATGTGGCAAAGCCTGCGGTAGCCTTTGGTGGAAAATATCGTATCATTGATTTTCCGCTGAGCAACTGCATTAATTCAGGAATTGATACAGTCGGAGTCCTGACACAGTATCAGCCGCTGCGGTTGAATACACATATCGGGATCGGCATCCCGTGGGATCTGGATCGCAATAACGGAGGTGTGACGGTACTGCCGCCTTATGAGAAGAGTGCGAACAGCGAATGGTACACCGGTACGGCAAATGCGATTTACCAGAATCTTAAGTATATGGAAAACTACAATCCGGAATATGTATTGATTCTTTCCGGTGACCATATTTATAAGATGGATTATGAAGTCATGCTGGACTTCCATAAAGCGAATAATGCTGATGTAACGATTGCGGTTATGCCGGTTCCGATGGAGGAGGCGAGCCGTTTCGGTGTTGTGATCACAGATGACGAGCGGCGGATCAGCGAGTTTGAGGAAAAACCGGAGCATCCGCGCAGCAATCTGGCTTCTATGGGTATCTATATCTTTAGCTGGAAGGTACTTCGTGACGCACTTGTCGCATTGAAGGATCAGAGCAGCTGCGACTTCGGAAAGCATGTCATCCCGTATCTGCATGAGCGTGACAGCCGTATGTTTGCTTATGAGTTCAACGGCTACTGGAAGGATGTCGGAACACTCAGCTCCTACTGGGAAGCAAATATGGAGCTGATCGATCTCATACCGGAGTTTAACTTATACGAGAAATACTGGAAGGTATACACGAATACCGGCGCGATCCAGCCACAGTACATATCTGCTGATTCTGTGGTATTAAAGAGTATTATTGGTGAAGGCAGTGAGATCTGCGGTGAGGTACATAACTCTGTGATTGGAGCAAACGTTGTGATCGGAAAAGGTACGGTTGTACGCGATTCCATCATTATGCAGGGCGCAGAGATCGGCGAGAACTGCGTTCTGGACAAGGCGATTGTCGCTGAGAACTGCAAGGTCGGAGATGATGTCAGGATCGGTGTCGGCGAATTCGCACCGAGCAAGTTCAACCCGAAGGTATACAACAGTGATCTGGCTGTGATCGGAGAACGTACCGTGATCCCGAGTCATGTATCAATAGGAAGAAACACAGCAGTGTCAGGTGTGACAGAGGCTGCCGACTATGCAGACGGAGTACTTGAAAGCGGAGAATCTATTATAAAGGCAGGTGTGAAGGCATGAAAGCATTAGGTATTATTTTAGCGGGCGGTAACAATTCAAGAATGGAAGCATTGTCCCGCAAGAGAGCAATCGCTGCAATGCCTGTAGCCGGAAGCTTCCGTTGCATCGATTTTGCATTGAGTAATATGAGCAATTCCCATGTGCAGAAAGTCGCTGTGCTGTCACAGTATAATGCGCGCTCGCTGAATGAGCATCTGAGCTCTTCAAAATGGTGGGATTTTGGTAGAAAGCAGGGCGGCCTGTTTGTATTCACCCCGACGATCACAGCAGACAACAGCTGGTGGTATCGTGGTACGGCAGACGCTATGTATCAGAATATTGAATGGCTGAAGCGCTGCCATGAGCCTTACGTCATCATTACAAGCGGTGACTGCGTCTACAAGATTGATTACAATGAACTGCTGGATTATCATATTGAGAAAAAGGCAGATATTACGATTGTGGTCAAGGACATGCCTGTGGGAGCAGATATCAGCCGATTCGGTGTTGTACGCATGAATGAGGATTCGCGTATTACATATTTTGAAGAGAAGCCGATGGTTGCACAGACTAGTACGATCTCAGCCGGTGTCTATGTCATCAGACGTAGACAGCTGATTGAACTGTTGGAGCAGTGCGCGGCAGAAAACCGCTGGAATTTTGTGACGGATATTCTGATCCGTTATAAAGACCTGAAGCGCATCTATGGCTACAAGCTGCAGGGCTATTGGAACAATATTTCTACTGTAGAATCCTATTACCAGACCAATATGGACTTCCTGAAACCGGAAGTACGCCATTATTTCTTTAAGGAGGCACCTTTTATTTATTCTAAGGTAGATGATTTACCTCCCGCAAAGTATAATGAAGGTTCTGATGTGAGAAATTCCCTCGTGGCGAGTGGATCGATCATTAACGGAAAGGTGGAGAATTCCATACTGTTCAAGGAATCTTTCATCGGCAAGAATTGTATTATTAAGAATTCGATTATCCTGAATGAGGTATATATCGGGGATAATACGCATATAGAGAATTGTATCGTAGAGAGCCGTGGTACATTAAAGCCGAATATGTACTACTTCGGAGACGGAGAGATCCAGGTCGTTGTCGGTGACAGCAACCGTTACGGAATTTAAAGGGAAAATGCGTGACCGTATGATCGTATCTTATCAGATCAAACGGTCGCAAAGGGGGTTAGACATATGGAGATTACGGATATACGCATCCGTAGACTGGAGAGCAGCGGCAAGATGAAAGCGGTGGTTTCTATTACGATCGATGATGAATTTGTACTGCATGATATCAAAGTCGTGGATGGGGAGAAGGGCTTGTTTATCGCGATGCCCAGCAAAAAGACTGCTGACGGACTATACCGTGATATCGCGCATCCCATTCGTACTGATACCAGGAGACGCATCCAGAAGATGATTTTAGAGCGTTATGAGCAGGAACAGGAGCTGGATGCACAAGCGTAAAAGATCAGATCTAAGAAGATCATGACCAGATAAGGAAAAGCGAAGAGCTGTCGTCACCTGTATAGGCAGGTTGTGCGACAGCTCTCTTGAATTTTGGGCAAAATTAGGCTACACTATAGGAACGCCTGAATAACGTAGTATCATGAGGCCGCAGCGAGGGCAGAACAGATATACTTGCGGGAGCTGCGGCATTATATGAAGAAATGAAATGGAGAACCAACAATGAGTAAACGTAAAGCAGTGATCCTTGCTGCAGGCAAGGGCACACGAATGAAATCTGATCTGCCGAAGGTCGTACATAAAATTGACGGAAAATGTCTGGTTGATTATGTGATCGAGGCAGCCCGCGGGGCAGATGTATCGGAGATCTGTCTGGTCGTGGGATACAAGCATGATGTGGTAGAACGCGAGATTGCAGCAAAGGATGTAGCGTTTGTACTGCAGCCGGAACAGCTCGGTACCGGTCATGCGGTAAAATGTGCACGTGAATTTTTAGGTGACGAGGGGCAGACATTGATCCTCTTTGGCGATACGCCGCTGATTACGGCAGAGACACTCCGCCGGCTGAGTGAATATCATGAGACGCAGGGCAATACCGTGACCGTGCTGTCGGCGATGGTCGACGATCCGACCGGATATGGACGGATTATCCGTGATGCGCAGGGCCGGTTTGTCAAAAGTGTGGAACATAAAGATGCCAGTGAGCAGGAACTGGCTTCCCATGAGATCAATTCTGGCATGTACCTGTTTGATACTGTCCAGCTCAAAGCTGCATTGGATCAGATCCGACCGAACAATGCACAGGGCGAATATTATTTGCCGGATACGCTTACTATTATTAAGGAAAAAGGATATAAGGTAGATGCCTATGCGCTCGATGATGCCACGGATATTACAGGAGTTAATGACCAGGCTCAGCTCGCAGAAGCGGCAGAGATTATCAGAAAAAGAATGTAATCAAGCATATAAGGAAGATACGGATATTATGTATGTAATAGCAGGTCTGGGTAATCCGGACAAAAAATATGAGAAAACGAGACATAACGTCGGTTTTGATGTCATTGACACACTGGCCGAAAAATATAACATATCGGTGAGCGAGAGTAAGCACCGTGCGTTGTGTGGAAGCGGCTATATTGCAGGACAAAAGGTATTGCTTGTCAAACCTCAGACTTACATGAACCTAAGCGGAGAGAGTATACAGGCGATCCTGAATTTTTATAAGCTGGATGCAGATAGCGAATTGCTCGTCATCTATGATGATATCAGTCTGGCACCCGGGCGGATCCGCGTGCGTGCAAAGGGCAGTGCGGGTGGACATAACGGAATAAAAAATATTATTGCGATGACCGGAACGCAAGGGTTTGCCCGGATCAAGGTCGGGGTCGGTGAGAAACCGGAGGGCTGGGATCTCGCAGACTATGTACTGGGACATTTTTCAAAGGAAGAACGGGCACTGGTCGAGGATGCATTTGAGGATGCGTGTGAGGCAGTTGAGATGTTTCTCATGGATGACCTGAATGGTGCCATGAATCGGTTTAACGGGAAAAAATAGCGTGGGAGCAGTGAACATGCAGGCATTTTTACAGCCACTTTGCGAGTGGAACGACTATGAAAAAATAGAAAAAAAGCTATCCGGCTTCAAAGGGACGATCGAGATATCCGGGTGTATGGATGCACAGAAAGCACATTTGATCTATGGGCTTGGTGTGCATGCACACACCCGGCTCATTGTCACGTTTCAGGAGCAGAAGGCGAAGGAATTGTATGAGGACTATCGGTTCTTTGATGAGAATGTTCTGTATTTTCCGGCAAAGGATGTGCTGTTTTATCAGTCAGACCTGCGTGGAAATACATTGACGAGAGAGCGGCTGATTGTGCTTCAGGCATTGCTGGAGCAGTCAGGCCGGACTGCTCCGGAAGGAGGACAGCCGGCGGGTGTGACTGTGATCACGACATTTGATGCACTGATGAACCGGATGAGTGCACCGGGACAATTTCGTGCAGCGATTCGCCGCTTCACAGTCGGAGACAGTGTAGATCTGGACGTATTATGCAAGGAATTGGTGGCGATGGGCTATGAACGTGACTACCAGGTCAGCGTGCCCGGACAGTTTGCGGTGCGCGGTGGTATTCTGGACATCTATCCGATGACGGCGGAGCATCCGTTCCGACTGGAGTTCTGGGGAGATGAGATCGATTCCATCCGTGGCATTGATGTAGAGAGCCAGCGCTCGCTGGAAGATGGCATAGAGGATGGTCTGACTTTATATCCTGCCAGTGAGTGGGTGTTGTCGCAGACACAGATCGAGACAGGACTGCGCAATCTCCACGCGGAGGAAAAGAAAGCCATAACTGCATTTAAAAACAACCATAAGACAGAAGAAGCGGCAAGAATCAGGTCTATGACAGCGAATCTGGAAGAAGAACTGACAGAACTTGGTGGTGCCGCAAATCTGGATGCGTTTCTGAGCTATTTTTCATCGGAACAAGTATCGCTGATTGATTATCTGGATCGCGCCGGTACGATCTGCTTTTTGGATGAACCTGCGCGGCTGATGGAGCAGGGGCGCAGCGTTGAGCAGGAGTTTTCAGAGAGTATGCAGCAGCGTCTGGAAAAGGGATATATCCTGCCCGGACAGGCAGATGCGCTGTATGGTGCGGCGGAGACGATGGGACGCCTGCAGCAGTGCTGTATGGTGGCGCTCTGTGCACTTGGGCAGCGTGTCCCCCAGCTCGAGATAGAGGAGCAGTATCAGATTCAGGCGCGTACCGTAAATGCGTATAACAATAGTTTTGATCTGCTCATCAAGGACCTGAAACGATACAACAAAAATAAATTCAAGATTATACTTTTGTCAGGATCGCGCACCAGAGCAAAGCGTCTGGCTGAGGATATCATGAATGAGGGGGTATCCTGCTTTTATACTGAGGATACCGGGCATGAGCTAAAGCCCGGGGAGGTCATGGTGTGCTATGGCAAGGTACGGCGTGGCTATGAGTATCCGCTGCTGTCTTTTGCAGTGATTACCGAGAGTGATATCTTTGGAGCGGAAAAGAAGAAAAAGAAAAAGTACAAGCGTTACGAGGGCGAACATATCCGAAGTTTTGCGGATCTGCATGTAGGTGACTATGTCGTGCATGAGAATCATGGACTTGGTATCTATCAGGGTATCGAGAAGATGGAGGTCGGCGGCACGACAAAAGATTATATGAAGATCACCTATGCAAAGGGATCGAATCTGTATATTCTGGCGACCCAACTGGATCTGATCCAGAAATACGCAGGCAGTGATGCCAAAAAGCCGAAACTGAATACACTTGGCACGCAGGAGTGGAGCCGCACACGTGCGCGTGTACAGGGGGCAGTCAAAGAGATTGCGAAGGAGTTGGTCGGTCTGTACGCCGTGCGCCAGCAGAAGGAAGGCTATGTCTATGGACCGGATACAGTCTGGCAGCGTGAATTTGAAGAAATGTTTCCGTTTGAGGAGACCGAGGATCAGGTGCGTGCCATCGAGGAGACGAAGCATGATATGGAGAGCACAAAGATCATGGACCGTCTCATCTGTGGGGATGTCGGCTATGGCAAGACAGAAGTCGCCATCCGTGCAGCATTTAAGGCAGTGCAGGAGGGCAAACAGGTCGTATATCTCGTTCCGACAACGATACTTGCACAGCAGCATTACAATACATTTGCACAGCGGATGAAGGATTTTCCGATCACGGTTGACCTGCTGTGCCGTTTCCGGACGGCAGCGCAGCAGAAGCATACGATCGAGGAGTTGAAGCGCGGTATGGTGGATATTGTGATCGGCACCCACCGTGTATTGTCCAAAGATGTGTCGTTCAAGGATCTGGGACTTCTGATCATTGATGAGGAGCAGCGGTTCGGTGTGACACATAAGGAGAAGATCAAGCAGTTAAAGAATAATATCGATGTGCTGACGCTCACTGCGACACCGATTCCGAGAACGCTGCATATGAGTCTGATCGGTATTCGTGATATGAGTGTATTGGAGGAACCGCCGATGGACCGCCTCCCGATCCAGACGTATGTCATGGAATACAATGAGGAACTGGTACGCGAAGCGATTGCACGTGAGCTGGCGCGTGGCGGACAGGTCTACTATGTTTTTAACCGTGTCAACCAGATCGCGGATGTGGCAGCAAAGATTGCGGCGCTGGTACCTGAGGCAAATGTCGCATTCGCGCACGGTCAGATGAAGGAACTCGAACTGGAACGGATGATGTATCAGTTTGTCAACGGAGAGATTGATGTTCTGGTGTCTACGACAATTATTGAAACAGGACTTGATATTTCAAATGTCAATACGATGATTATCCAGGATGCGGATAACATGGGGCTGTCACAGCTGTATCAGCTGCGTGGCCGCGTGGGACGCAGCAACCGGACGGCATATGCGTTCTTTATGTACAAGCGGGATAAGATGTTGAAGGAAGTCGCGGAGAAACGACTCGCTGCCATCCGTGAGTTCACGGATCTGGGCAGTGGGTTCAAGATCGCCATGCGTGACCTGGAGATCCGCGGTGCAGGCAATCTGCTCGGTGCGCAGCAGCACGGGCACATGGAGGCAGTCGGTTACGACCTCTACTGTAAGATGTTAAACGAAGCGGTGAAGGAACAGAAAGGTGAACTGCCGCCACAGGCATTGTTTGAGACAACCATAGATATAGAAGTGGATGCTTACATTCCACCCGGTTATATTCCAAATGAATATCAAAAGCTGGATATCTACAAGCGGATTGCCAGTGTTGAGACTGCTGCAGAGGGCGATGAGATGCTCGATGAGCTGATTGACCGGTTTGGTGAGCCACCGCGTTCGGTGCAGAATCTTCTTATGATTGCCAGGCAGAAAGCGCATGCGCACCGGATGTATGTCACCGAGATCACACAGAAGGGAGATACCCTGCGTTTTGTGCTGTATAGCCAGGCTCCGGTTGATCCAGCCGGAATACCGGATTTTGTAGGGAAATTTGAAGGTGCGGTCATTTTTGTGCCGGATAAGGAAACGCCGTCATTTTTATACCGCATGAATTTCAACAGCAGACAAAAGACTGCAGGTGCGCTCGAAGCGGTCAGTACATTTCTGGATGAGCTCTCTTGCATTCTGGCAGGTGAGGACGTATAATCGGTAGTGCGGATGCATGGTGGGACTGGACCATCGGCCGCATACAAGACTTAGGAGGATGTATATCATGAGATTAAAGAAATTATCCATACTGGCATTGAGCGGTGTGGTTTTGACAGGCGCGATGCTGACAGGCTGCGGATCCATCAACCCGGACAAGACGGTGGCGACTGTAAACGGCACAGAGATCAGTTTGGGACTGGCAAATTATATGGCGCAGTATACAGCAGTGGATTATGATACCTATTACATGTCTTATTTCGGACAGGATATGTGGACAAAGCAGAGTGGAGATAACGCTGAGACAATGACTGACCGTGTCAAGGCAAATACGCTGCAGTCGCTCGAGGAGTATTATCTGCTCGAGGAGCACATGGATGATTATGGTGTGTCACTCACGGAGGATGAGATGACACAGATTGAAAATGCAGCGGCAGATTTTATGTCTGTAAATACAGAGGAGGCACTCGGGGCAATGGGTGCGACAGAGGAGTATGTCAAGGAGCAGCTTCGTCTGGCTACCTTGCAACAGAAGATGTATCAGGCGATTGTCGCAGATGTAGATACAAATGTATCCGATGAAGAATGTGCGCAGAAGACATTCAGCTATGTACGTGTGTCAAAGACACCCGGTACAGACGATACGGCGAGCAAGACGGATGAGGAGGCAGCAGCTGAGGCAAAGGATCAGGCGCAGCAGATCTTAGATGAGGCACTCAGCGGCAGCACAGAAGATCCGTTACAGACCGCGGCCGAGGCACATGATGCGAGCAAGGCTACCTGTTCTTATGGAGCAAAGGATCTGCAGAGCGAGGATGATAATTCAACATACCTGGATATGGCAGTGCTCGAAGCAGCAGATAAGCTGGGCGAGGGTGAATACAGCCAGACACTGATTGATACGGACAAATATTATTATGTGATCCGTATGGACAGTCTGGATGACAAGGATGCGGCAGAGCGTGAGCGTCAGTCGATCATTTCTGACCGTAAGCAGGCATTGTATGATGAGACATTGAATGGATACAAGGATGCAGCGCAGTGGTCTGTAGATGAGAAAGCCTGGGAACCGGTGAATTTTGATACTATTTATTCTAAGGCATTGCAGCAGACGGATGGAGGCAGTACAGCAGAAGGTACATCGGATACAACAACGAATACGTCATCAGATACGCAGACGGATACAACTGCTGATTCAGAGTCATAAAAACTGGCTGACACAGAAATACTAAGTGTAGAACCAATTGTATATGTATAAAGGAATTCAGGAATCAGGAACCATTTGGTTCCTGATTCTTTTCGGAGAATCATTTTATGAAAAAGTTACTGGTATATCTAAAAGATTATAAAAAGGAATCGGTCATCGCGCCGCTGTTCAAGATGCTGGAGGCGCTGTTTGATCTGTTGGTGCCGCTTGTGGTGGCGTCGATTATCAATCATGGTATTAAATATGGGGACAGACAGTACATTTATAAAATGTGCGGGGTACTCATATTGCTGGCAGTTGTGGGACTGACCTGTGCGATCTGTGCACAGTACTTTGCGGCGAAGGCTGCGGTCGGATTTGCCGCAAAGCTGCGCCATGCACTATTTGCACATATCCAGTCGCTCTCGTTTACGGAACTGGACACACAGGGAACGTCAGCGCTCATGAACCGGATGACGAGTGATGTCAACCAGCTGCAAAATGGTGTAAATATGACACTGCGGCTGCTGCTGCGGTCGCCGTTTATCGTATTTGGAGCGATGATTCTTGCGTTTACCGTCAATGCACAGGCAGCGATGACGTTTGTAGTCGTGATCCCGATATTGTTTGTGATCGTGTTTAGCATTATCTATGCGACACTGCCGCTGTACCGTCGTGTGCAGGAGCGGCTGGATCAGGTGCTGCGCCGTACGAGAGAAAATCTGACCGGTGTACGTGTGATCCGTGCGTTCCACCGTGAAGATGAGGAAATAGATCGTTTTCACCGGGAAAACGAGGTATTAAAAAAGGAGCAGCTCTTTGTCGGGAAGATCTCCGCATTGATGAATCCGCTGACGTATGTCGTTATCAACCTGGGTGTGATCGCGCTGTTGTCACAGGGTGGACATCATGTATCGGCCGGTACGATGGAGCAGGGTGATGTGGTAGCGATGCTGGACTACATGTCACAGATTCTGGTAGAGCTGGTAAAGATGGCAAATACGATTGTATTGCTGACACGTGCACTGGCGAGTGGCAGACGAGTGGCAGATGTGCTAGATGTACAGTCATCTATGGAGTTTGAGCCTGATTCGGTGGTACAGCCTGAACTGGCAGATGGAGAAGAGATCATCGGATTTTCGCATGTAGATCTGACATATGCGGGAGCCGGCGACAAATCGCTGACAGATCTGAACTTTTCGATCAAAAAAGGGCAGACAGTCGGCATCATCGGCGGAACCGGTTCCGGCAAGACGTCTCTGGTGCATCTGATCCCCCGTTTTTATGATGCATCATCGGGTGAAGTGCGGATCGCGGGTAAAGATGTGAGATCCTATACCAAGGAACAGCTTCGCAGCATGGTCGGAACCGTGATGCAAAAAGCCGTACTCTTTCAGGGTACGATTCGGGAGAACCTCTTGTGGGGCAATCCGGATGCAACGGATGAACAGTTGTGGAAGGCGCTGACGATCGCGCAGGCCAAAGAGGTCGTAGAAGGCAAAGAGGGAGGGCTCGATGAACAGATCGAGCAAGGCGGCCGCAATCTGTCCGGCGGACAGCGCCAGAGACTGGCGATTGCACGGACGCTGGTTGCACAGCCGGAGATCCTGATCCTGGATGACAGTGCCTCGGCGCTTGACTATGCGACAGATGCCAGGCTGCGCATGGCGGTCGCAGCACTCGATCCGAAGCCTACCGTACTCATCGTTTCCCAACGTGCAGCATCTATATTATATGCTGATTTAATTATTGTTATGGACGGTGGAGCGATTGTCGGAATGGGAACGCATGAAGAACTGCTTGCAGGCTGCCCGGTCTATCAGGAGATCTATGATTCCCAGTTTGACAATCGAAAGACAACAGCGGGAAAGGAGGCATAGGGACATGGAGCAGAACAAAGATTTTAAACGTGAGACAGTCAAAAAGGTACTTCGTTATGTCAGCGGCTACTGGTATTACCTGGCAGCCAGCATCCTGCTCGCACTGCTTGTCGTTGTGCTGACGCTGTGTGTCCCCAGACTGACGGGAGATGCCATTGATTGTATCGTTGGGAAAGGTCAGGTGGATTTTGCTGCTTTGACACGTGTGTTGAGACTGATCGCAGCGGTTATTGTAGGAAACAGTATCGGTCAGTGGGCGATGGCACGCTGTAATAACCGTCTGACCTACAATGTCACACAGGATATCCGCAACGATGCGGCTGAGCGGCTGCAGCATCTGTCGCTGGCGTATCTTGACGGACATTCGGTCGGTGATATTACAAGCCGTATGATCTCGGATGTCGACCAGTTTGCAGACGGACTGCTGCTCGGATTTACTCAGTTATTTACCGGTGTGATCACTATCTTTGGCACGCTGCTGTTCATGCTGCGCGAGGATGTCAGTATCGCGCTTGTCGTAATCGTGGTGACACCACTATCACTGTTTACAGCGAGCTTTATTGCAAAAAAGACGTATCATATGTTTCAGGAGCAGGCGCAGATCCGTGGTGAGCAGACTGCATACATGGATGAGATGGTACAGAATCAGAAGGTTGTACAGAGCTATGGTCATGAGGATGAGGCACAGGAACGTTTTGACGAGATCAATGACAGGCTGGAGGAATGTTCAAGAAAGGCGGTATTTTTCTCGTCACTGACCAACCCGACGACACGTTTTGTCAATAATATCGTATATGCTGCAGTGGCAGTATTCGGTGCATTATCAGCAGTGAATGGACATCTCACAGTCGGCCAGTTGTCATGCTTTTTAAATTATGCGAGTCAGTACACAAAGCCGTTCAACGAGATCTCAGGTGTCGTTGCGGAGCTGCAGAATGCGATTGCCTGCGCGGCGCGTGTGTTTGAATTGATCGAGACACCGACGGAAGCCGCGGAAGATACGGATGCAGTGGTATTGACGGATGTAAAGGGTAATGTTGATCTGGAACACGTTTATTTCTCGTATACAGATGAGAAGCGGCTGATTGAGGACTTTAACCTGCATGTACAGACCGGACAGAGAATCGCGATTGTAGGACCGACAGGCTGCGGCAAGACGACACTCATCAATCTGCTCATGCGTTTTTATGATGTGAAGGATGGCTCAATCCTTGTAGATGGAACGGATATCCGCCATGTGACGAGGGAGAGCCTGCGCGAGGGCTATGGCATGGTGCTGCAGGAGACATGGCTGCATTCCGGAACGATCCGGGAGAATATCTGCATGGGCAAGCCGGATGCGACAGACGAGGAGATCGTCGCAGCAGCAAAGGCGAGCCATTGCCACAGCTTTATCAAGCGTCTGCCGCAGGGCTATGATACACCGATGGGTGAGGATGGCGGAGGCCTGTCGCAGGGGCAGAAGCAGCTGTTGTGTATTGCGCGTGTGATGCTGTGTCTGCCGCCGATGCTCATACTCGATGAGGCAACGAGTTCTATCGATACACGTACCGAACTGAAGATCCAGAATGCATTTGCGACGATGATGAAGGGCAGGACGAGCTTTATCGTGGCTCACCGGCTGTCCACGATCCAGAGTGCAGATGTGATACTGGTCATGAAGGACGGGCATATCATTGAGCAGGGCAATCATGCGCAGCTTCTCACAGCAGGTGGATTCTATGCGAAGCTGTACAACAGCCAGTTTGCACACTAGGGTGTGGGGATCAGACACATGTAACATATGTGTCGCACGTATATCAGTGCTGCGCATATCATAAATATATAAAATTTATGTTATCCGTGCTGGCTGGCATTTCATATTTACAAACGCAGACAAGATTGCTATAATAATTGGAAATGATGGGTATTTGTGCGCGATTATCTTGACAAACCCACAGGATGCCACTATAATAACGTGGTTTGTAAAAAGATTTGTATGAAAAATTGCAGAGGTGCAAGATGGAACAATATGTGATCAAGGGAGGAACCCCTTTAGTAGGAGAGGTAGAGATTGGCGGGGCAAAGAATGCTGCACTGGCGATCCTTGCGGCATCGATCATGACAGATGAGACTGTGACGATCGAAAATCTGCCGGATGTCCGTGATATTAACGTGATGCTCGGGGCGATCGGTGATATCGGGGCTGTTGTGGACAGAGTCGATGCACATACGGTACGTATTAATGGCAGTACGATCAGCGGCATGAGTGTCGATTATGAATATATCAAAAAGATCCGTGCGTCCTATTACCTGCTGGGTGCACTGCTTGGTAAGTACAAAAAAGCTGAGGTCGCATTGCCTGGTGGCTGTGACATTGGCAGCCGTCCGATTGATCTGCATTTAAAAGGATTCCGCGCACTGGGTGCACAGGTTGATATCCAGCATGGACTGATCGCTGCGAATGCCGAGCATCTGCAGGGGACACATGTATATCTCGATAAAGTATCTGTCGGAGCCACGATCAACATTATGATGGCGGCAGCGATGGCAGAGGGCAAGACGATCATCGAAAATGCGGCAAAGGAGCCACATGTCGTAGACGTTGCCAACTTCCTGAACAGCATGGGAGCCGGCATCCGCGGAGCGGGAACAGATGTGATCCGTATTGTCGGGGTTGATAAGCTGCACAAGACAGAATATTCGATCATTCCTGACCAGATTGAGGCTGGGACATTTATGTTCGCTGCCGCAGCGACCCGTGGGGATGTGACGGTGAAGAATGTGATTCCGAAGCATCTGGAGGCTACGACCGCAAAGCTGCTGGAGGTCGGATGCGAGGTAGAGGAATTTGACGATGCGGTGCGTGTCGTATGTGCCAAGCCGATGCATCATACGCAGGTGACAACACTTCCTTATCCGGGATTTCCGACGGATATGCAGCCGCAGATGTCCGTGATTCTCGGTATTGCAGAGGGTACGAGTACTGTGACCGAGAGCATTTTTGAGAACCGTTTCAAATATGTCGACGAACTGACACGTATGGGTGCCAATATCAAGGTCGAAAGCAATATTGCAATCATAGCCGGAGTACCCAGATACACAGGCGCGAGAGTCAGTGCGCCGGATCTGAGGGCAGGCGCGGCACTTGTGATCGCAGGCCTTGCAGCCGAAGGCATTACGATTGTGGATGATATTTATTATATCGAGCGTGGATACGAGCATTTTGAGGAAAAACTGGCGGGTCTCGGCGCACAGATTGAGAAGGTCACTTCGGAAAAAGAGATCCAGAAATTCACGTTGAAGGTTTCGTAAGTGTAGATATAAATAATTATAAATCATATAGATAGATATTAAAAATCCCCATGGCATTGCCATGGGGATTTTTGTACCGTAACGAAAATTATATGATCGACTGAATAAATAATGACGATGTTGCCAGATCAATGCAGGAACCGTCATCCAGCTGAACGAGCGGTGTCGAGAGTGAATTCTGGTTTAACAGGATGATCTTGGCTGCTTGTCCATCACTCAGGATCACGCGGTTATTCTGGTAGGTCGTTGCAATGTGACGTAAGAATGTCAGCAGATATTCTGTCTTATACTTATGATATCCGTCATGCTCGAATTCACGGATTACCTGGAACGGACAGAGCGGAGCCCTGTATTTCCTTGCGGCAGTCATCGCATCATATACATCTGCGATCGCTATGACCATTGCAAAATCATCGAGCATAATCTCGGTGGCTTTCATCGGATAACCGCTGCCATCGCATCGCTCATGGTGCTGAAGTACGGCCTTTTTGATGCGGGAATCGATCTTCAGATCACGGATCAGCTCATAACCGGCACGTGGATGCCAACGGATCTGCTCAAATTCTTCGTCAGTCAGTTTGCCCTCTTTGTTTAGAATTTCGGGAGGGATTGTGATCTTGCCGATATCGTGCAACAGACCGGCGATCACCAGATTATCAAGATCGGAAGGACTCCATTTGAGCCATTTTCCGAGAACCCGTGAGATCATTGCCACATTCAGGGAATGTCCATATACACTGTCATCGCTGGAACGCAGATTGTGCAGCATATCAAAGTACTGGATGATCGTCTGCCCGGGTGTGATCAGTGATTTGACGCTGTTTAGCAGGGCATCAAAGTCCATGGGACGGTTGTTGTATACAAATCCCTCTAATTGGCGTTTCAGAGTCTCTGTCACCAGCGTGGAGTGCAGGGAATATTCCTGAAATGTCTTGCTGCGTTTGATCTTCTGGGAATAAGCAACCTCGTCCTTAGGTGTGGATTTCGCGGAGCTTTGCGTAGAAGGAGCTACTGTCTGTCCTGTTTGTGCACCGGCAAGCTTCTGGTTCCTCGCAGCCTGCAATGCAGCCTGAATTTCCTCCTCTGTTAACACCGAAGCTTCTTCTACGTACGAAAATGCAACGTTATAAAACTCCATACGGGAAATCAATTGTTTGGTTAAAGTTGTCCCGGCAGGAATAAGTTCCTGTCCTCGTTTGGTTGTCACGGGCGCGGCTGTGACCATGCCCGGCTTTAAGTCTTGTGTTAATATCTTCTCCATAAATTTATTATGTGTATAAAAACAAAGTTTGTCAATAAACAGATGACAGAAAGTGAAAAAAAATGTAACAGTTCAGCCCGCGCCATTCGCAAAGACGCCTGACGGCGTTTTCCCACTGCTTCGCAGTTAACTTTGCTCATAATCCGGCGCTCACCTCATGGCTTATCAAACGAATCCATTCATGCAAGCATGATGTCTTCGTTTTTTAAGCCATGGCTGAACTGTTACAAAAAATAATGGTTGACTTTCTGAATGAAATAGAGTATGGTTAACACAAACAATATCCCTTATTCAGAGTGATGGAGATACATAGGATCTGTGAAGTCACGGCAACCCCGGTTTCGGAAGGTGCCAACCTGAGCGAGTAGTCGAACAATAAGAGGATTTGATATCGCAATCAATCCGCTTATTTTTTGAAATAAGCGGATTTTTTATGTGCTAGGAAATTCCTATCACATAAAACGCTCCGCGAGGATGCGCATCTCGCGGAAATGAAGTATATGCTGCGCATACCGCTCGTGCGCGAAAGAATCGCGCGCGATTCTTTATTTTCAAAGGAGGAACGAATGGAAAAATTATTATTTACATCAGAGTCCGTGACAGAAGGACATCCAGATAAAGTCTGTGATGCAGTATCTGATGCGATTTTGGATGCATGTATGGCAGAGGATCCGATGAGCCGTGTAGCGTGTGAGACTGCATGCTGTACCGGATTTGTACTTGTGACCGGAGAGATTACAACACAGGCAAAGCTGGATATTCCGGCGATTGTCCGTCAGACCGTCAATGAGATCGGATACAACGATGCCAAGACCGGATTTGATGGAAACACCTGTGCAGTTATGGTAGCGCTGGATCAGCAGTCTGCGGATATCGCAATGGGTGTCGATAAGGCGCTGGAGGCAAAGGCTGGCGATCTGACCGATGATCTGGATACCGGAGCGGGTGATCAGGGTATGATGTTCGGTTATGCGACCAATGAGACAGAGGAGTACATGCCTTATCCGATCTCACTCGCACACAAGCTGGCATTACAGCTGACCAAAGTGCGCAAGGATGGCACATTGAAGTATCTGCGCCCTGATGGAAAGACACAGGTTTCAGTGGAATATGATGAGAACGGTAAGCCGAAGCGTCTCGAGGCAGTTGTTTTATCTACACAGCATGATGAGGATGTGACACAGGAGCAGATCCATGAGGATATCAAAAAGTATGTATTTGATCCGATTCTCCCGGCAGAGCTGGTAGATGACAAGACGAAGTTCTTCATCAATCCGACCGGACGTTTCGTTATCGGTGGACCGCACGGAGATGCCGGATTGACTGGACGTAAGATCATCGTAGATACCTATGGTGGATATGCACGTCACGGCGGCGGGGCATTCTCCGGCAAGGATTGTACCAAGGTTGACCGTTCCGCAGCGTATGCAGCCCGGTATGTAGCAAAAAATATCGTAGCTGCAGGTCTTGCTGAGCGTTGCGAGATCCAGTTATCTTATGCAATCGGTGTGGCAGAGCCGACTTCTGTCATGGTAGATACCTTCGGAACCGGTAAACTCTCTGATGACAAGCTGGTAGCATTGATCCGTGAGCATTTTGACCTGCGCCCGGCAGGTATTATCAAGATGCTGGATCTGCGCAGACCGATCTACCGTCAGACCGCAGCGTATGGTCATTTCGGCAGACTGGATCTGGATCTTCCGTGGGAGGCGCTCGATAAGGCAGAGGTATTAAAAAAGGCTTTATAAATAGGCAGGTGTCTGAACTTTATACTTTTTTTAGAAATGTTGTGTGAAAATTATGTTATAATAGGATTGGTATCGAACGGTATCAATCCTATTTTTCATGACTGGAGCAATGACTGGATGAAACAGCGCACGAAATTACTGATTGCATTCTGCACGATCATATTTGTACCTATCCTGCTCGTAGAAGCGGCATTTTTCAGCCTTCGTCACCTACAGATGAAGGAACTGGAACAAAATTATGGAATCGAAGCTTCGGATTATACGTACCTGCTTAATACGGTTCAGTTACTGAACCGTTATACGGAAAAGAACTATGAGACACTGATGAATCTGGCAGATACTGATCCAGCGCAGATTGAAGATGTCGAATATCTGAAAAAGATGGACGAGTCGCTGCAGGACAAGAATTCTTATCTGCTCGTGCGAAAGGGGTCACAGATCTATTATCTTGATCGGGAGAAGGCGCATAAAGTACCGGATAATCTGCCGGAGTATACCGGAGAAGAACGTGATGAGGACATGGGTGTCTATATGGATAATGAGGCACATGCACTGATCAAACAGGTGGATTTTCAGTTTTCGGATGGGACACCCGGTTCGGTATTTATCATCAGTAATGTAGGTGAGATCATACCGGAACTCAAGAAGATGATCATTGATATGGCGGTATCTGTTGTGCTGATCCTGATCTTTACGGCGAGTATGCTGGCGATCTGGATCTATAGTGGTATGATCAATCCGATCCGCAAGCTGCAGATCGCGACAAAAAATATAATGGAGGATAACCTCGATTTTACCATCGAGGCAGAGACCAACGACGAGATCGGGGAACTGTGCCAGAATTTTGAAGAAATGCGTAAAAGGCTCAAGGAATATTCGGAGGAACGTCTGAATAACGAGCGTCAGAACCGCGAACTCATCAGTAACATCTCACACGACCTGAAGACACCGCTCACGGCAGTGCGTGGTTATGTGGAGGGCATCATCGACGGCGTCGCCGACACGCCGGAGAAGATGGATCATTATATCAAAACGATATATAATAAGACCAACGAAATGACGCGGCTGGTCAACGAACTGACATTATACTCACAGATCAATACGAACCGTATTCCGTACAATTTTAACAAGCTCAATGTGGCAGATTACTTTCGTGATTGTGTGGAAGATCTGTCGATGGAACTGGAGTCGAAAAATGTATCCCTGCAGTATATGAACTATGTGTCAGATGATACACTGATCATCGCTGACCCGGAACAGCTTGGCCGTGTGATCAATAATATTGTCAGCAATACACTCAAATATATGGACAAGCCACAGGGGCTGGTCCATATGAGGATCAAGGATGTGGGTGATTTTATCCAGGTAGAGATCGAGGATAACGGACGTGGAATAGCGGCCAGAGATCTGCCCTACATTTTTGACCGTTTTTACCGTGCGGATGCATCGAGAAATTCCGCGACGGGTGGCAGCGGCATCGGCCTGTCGATCGTAAAGAAGATCATCGAGGATCACGGTGGCAAGATCTGGGCGACATCAAAGCTCGGGATCGGAACGATCATGTATTTTGTGATCCGCAAATATCAGGTAGCAGATATACAGCCGGATGGGACAACAGGAGGAACAGAATGAAGAAGATACTGATTATTGAGGATGAGATCTCGATTGCGGAGCTTGAAAAAGACTATCTGGAACTGAGCAATTTTGAGGTGGAGATCGAGGAGAATGGACGCAAAGGACTGGAACGCGCGCTGGAGGAAGATTTTGATCTGTTTATTCTGGACCTGATGCTGCCGGATATGGATGGTTTTGATATATGCAGGGAGATCCGGGACAAGAAAAACGTGCCGATTCTCATGGTGTCAGCCAAAAAGGAGGATATCGACAAGATCCGTGGCCTGGGGCTCGGAGCGGATGATTATATTACGAAACCGTTTTCGCCGAGTGAACTGGTGGCGCGTGTGAAGGCGCATCTGGCGCGCTATGACATGCTGACTTCACCCGGTGCAGCACGTGGTAATGAGATCAAGATCCGTGGGATCCGTATTGACAAGACAGCGCGGCGTGTATGGGTCAATGATGAGGAAAAACAGTTTACGACAAAAGAATTTGATCTGTTGACGTTTCTTGCAGAAAATCCGAATCGGGTCTTTTCAAAAGAGGAATTATTTAGTACAATTTGGGAAATGGAGCCTGAAGGAGATATTGCGACGGTCACAGTCCACATCAAAAAGATCCGTGAAAAGATCGAATACAACACCGCCAAGCCGCAGTATATAGAAACCATATGGGGCGTAGGTTACAGATTCAAGCTGTAGGGCTTGAATCGTAAAAGAACGTGGTGGAGAGTGTGTGGTGAAGGCAAAGCAAGCGTTCCACAGCGAAGCTGTAGTTATTCAGGCAGATGAGGAGAGCATAAGATGAAGACGATATTGGTTGTTGATGATGATAAGTTAAATTTAAATAACGCGATGAAGATTCTGTCACCGGCCTATAAGGTGATTCCTGTGCCTTCGGGTAAAATGGCACTGAACTATCTGACGAAAAATGTACCGGATCTCATATTGCTGGATATTCTGATGCCGGATATGGATGGTTTTGAGGTGATGCGTCAGATCCGTGCAAATGAAGAATGGGCAGATGTGCCGGTGATCTTTCTGACGGCAGATGTGAGTCCTGAAACGTGTGAAAAGGGTGGTGCGCTCGGTGGAGCCGGATTTATGGCAAAACCGCTTGAGGCGGCACGTATGATCTCTGGTGTAGAAGCTGTGATCGGAAAATAGCTTTAACTTCCAGTGATAGATTCCCTGCTCGTGTACATACTACCATTATGAATGAGCAGGGAAAGAATTTTGGAAAAAACAGGGACATTTTCAGATGGTATCGATGGATCAGATTGACAGGGATTACTCTGGCAGTATATGTTGCGATGGAATATATACTGCCGGTAGTATTCCCTTTTTGTGTCGGATTTATCGTCGCAGGTATGTTATATCCACTCAGACGAAAAATTGAACGGCGCATGCATGTGCGGCGGGAGGCAGCGAGCTATCTGGCATTGTTTACGGGGATGCTGATTCTGTTATTAGCCGTCTGCGCCATCTGTTATGGGATCGTGGCAGGCAGCAGCTATTATATGAACCGGAATACATGGGCGGATCAGTTCATCTCGCAGGGACATACCTTATGGAATGGGTGTTGTGAGCAGCTGCATGCGATCACTGGGCGCTGGATTATGGAGCCGGATGATTACCGCGTTCTGGTACACGCGATCCGTGACCGCAGCATGCGGCTTGATCCGGTGGGCATACTGGATAATTGGAAAAATCTAAGCAGCAGCACGTTGCGGGCGATGGCATATGTGCTCGTGACGATCGTGAGTACATTGCTCATGCTATCCGGCTATGAACAATTACTGGAAGATCTGGGAAATGCACTGCGCGGATTATTTCATGAAGGTTTTGGGCGGACGGTGAAGGGTGTCGGTCAGACATATGTGAGGGCGCAGTTGCTCATTATGGCGACGATCACAGGCATTTGCGTGGCGGGGCTTTTTGTGGCGGGACAGCCGCATTTCCTATTGATTGGTGTGGCGATCGGCATCTGTGATGCATTGCCGTTTCTCGGAACCGGTATCTGTTTTCTGCCGTGGGCACTGTGGCGCTTCCTGACAAAACGGTATGCAACAGGTGTATGGTTTGTAGTATTGTACGTGGTGACGAGTTTCACCAGACAGTCGCTGGAACCGAGGTTAATCGGTAAAAAGATCGGTGTACCGCCGCTTGCGGTGCTGATCAGCATCTATGTAGGTGTAAAAGTATATTCAAAGGGAGGCTTTTTGCTGGGACCGGTCAGCGCGTTTCTGATCTGGCAGATTTATAGCAAAAAAGCGGCAGGAGAGGATGCATATGAGGGTGACAACGAGACAACTGGAGCGGATGATGGTGTATGAGGATGACGAGATTCTTGTCGTCCACAAGCCACCGTTTCTGGCTGTGGAGACGAAGAATATCAGGCAGCAGGATCTGCTCAGCCTGCTTGCGAACCGGCGCGCGGCACAGGGCGGGAGCGGTGGAATCTATCTGGTACACCGGCTGGATCAGCCGGTAGAGGGATTGATTGTGCTTGCTAAGACGAGAGAGGCGGCTGCCGCACTCGGCAAGTCGATGACAGACCGTGGATTTTCCAAAGAATATTATGCAGTGGTACAGGGCGTCACACCGCAGGCGGATACACTCGTACATATGCTGCGGCGGGATGGGCGTACCAATATGTCCGAAGTAGTGCCGGGAGGCACAGACGAGGGGAAAGAGGCACGATTGTCCTATGAGCGGCTGGCGGTAAAGAATGAAAAAAGCCTGCTCCATATCATATTAGATACGGGCAGGCATCATCAGATCCGTGTACAGCTTGCGGCGGCAGGACATCCGCTTGTCGGGGACGTCAAATATGGTGGACAGCAGCTATCCGAAGCCGGGCAGCCACTTGCGCTCTGCAGCAGCAGACTGTGTTTTACACATCCGAAGACCGGCGCACAGATGGAATTTTGTGCGATTCCTTCCGGCGCCGGTTTTGCGGAGTTTATGTCTGAGATCAATTCGTGATCTGTTTGACAGATCGGATTAAATGGTGATCAGTTCATAATCAGCAGAGCCAAGACCGATCTCTACCGCATGTGCGAGGCAGGATTTCCATTCGGTATCAGGGTGTGTCATATGGAAATGGTCGTGGCCTTCGTGGTTGTCGTGTTTCGCGATGTTCTCTCCGAGGATACTCTCTTTGATCGGTGTCTGTGCGTTGCACAGATCGGCACATGCCTGATCAAGGGCGACCGGATCAAACGAAGCGAGCATGCCGACATTCGGAATGATCGGAATATCGTTTTCAGGATGGCAGTCACAGTTCGGTGATACATCGCAGATCAGGGAAATGTGGAAACACGGGCGGTTCTGGCAGACAGCGAGTGAATATTCTGCCATCTTGTAGTTGAGCATAGCGACAGAATCGTTGTAGTCAGCTTCAATGGCATCTTTTGGACAGACAGCGAGGCATCTGCCGCAGCCGACGCATTTGTCATGGTCGATCGAAGCCTTTTTGTCTTTGATGACCGGGGCATCGTGTGCACAGATGCGTGAGCATGCGCCACAGCCGATACAATCATCGATTCTGACGACGCTGGGCTTGCCGTCACAGTGCTGCTCCATCTTGCCGGCGCGTGAGCCGCAGCCCATACCGATATTTTTCAGAGTGCCTCCAAAGCCCGCCATTTCATGACCTTTAAAATGAGTCAGGGAGATAAATACATCGGCATCCATGATGGCATGACCGATCTTCGCTTCTTTGACGTATGTCTGGTTGATCGGGACAATCGTTTCGTCCGTGCCCTTGAGTCCATCGGCAATCAGTACATGACATCCGGTCTGCAGCGGGGAGAAGCCGTTGACATAAGCGGTATCCAGATGGTCGAGTGCATTTTTACGGCTGCCGACATAGAGCGTGTTGCAGTCGGTGAGGAAAGGCTTGCCACCGCGTTCTTTGACGTAGTCAGCTACGACTTTCGCGTAGTTTGGACGCAGGAATGACAGATTGCCATACTCGCCAAAATGGATCTTGATAGCGGCATATTTATCCTGTAGATCAATCTGCTCAAAACCGGCGCTTTTCATGAGACGGTGGAGTTTCTGCAGAAGATTTTCGTGATCACTGGTCTTGAATGTGGTAAAATAAACAGCTGATTTTGCCATATTAGTGTACCTCCTGAAAAAATATGATAATACTTTTGTAGAATAATTCGTGTTACTGTTCACTCGTACCTCGTTCCAGTAACTAATTCGTTTCAAGTTTAGCGCACAGAATATGAAATTACAAGATTCTACATAAATTTATTGAGAAAAAGTAGCTATTTAGTATGGTCAGTACAGGTCGAAGCACTTGCTGCTGAGACCGTAAAAATATGATTCGGTAATGCAAAACCGTGAAAATATATGATAAAGGGGAAAGAATGAAAATACAGTTATCAGAGCATTTTACTTATAAGAAATTATTGACGTTTGTATTTCCGTCTATCGTGATGATGATCTTCACGTCCATCTACAGCGTGGTGGATGGGCTGTTTGTATCCAATTATGTCGGCAAAACCGCGCTTGCGGCGATTAACCTGATCCTGCCGTTTATGATGGGCATTTCGGCACTTGGTTTTATGCTCGGAACCGGAGGCAGTGCGATCGTAGGAAAAACGCTGGGCGAAGGCAGACATGAGAAGGCAAATGAATATTTTTCCATGCTGGTCTATGTGACAGCTATCTTAGGCATTGCGTTGACGATACTCGGAGAACTGTTTGTGCCGGTGGTTGCGCGCGCGATCGGGGCAGAGGGGGAATTGTTGGAAAACTGCATCCTGTATGGCAGACTGACGCTTATATCAATGCCGGCATTCATGCTGCAGAACGTCTTTCAGAGTTTTTTTGTGACTGCGGAGAAGCCCAAGCTCGGTCTGGGTGTGATCGTGACAGCCGGTGTGACGAATATGGTTCTGGATCTGCTGTTTGTCGGTATCTTTGGCTGGGGGCTCGCCGGTGCGGGTATAGCGACTGTGTGTGGGGAATTTATCGGAGGCTTGTTCCCACTTCTCTACTTTGGCAGAAAAAATGCCAGCCTGCTGCGCCTTGGCCGGGCACATTTTGATGGAAAGATCCTGCTAAGGACATGTGTCAATGGCTCCTCTGAGCTCATGACGAATATTTCCAGTTCGATTGTCAATGCGCTGTACAATATGCAGTTGCTGGAACTCGTCGGGGAAAACGGCGTGGCTGCCTACGGCACGATCATGTATGTGAACTTTGTATTTATCTCGATCTTTTTAGGATATTCGATCGGCAGTGCGCCGATTGTGAGCTTTCACTACGGAGCAGGCAACAATGACGAACTGCGGAGCCTGTTTCACAAGAGCCTGAAGCTGATCGGTGTATGGGGCGTGGGACTCGCGGTGCTCGCACAGCTTCTCGCATATCCGGCATCGAAACTGTTTGTCGGCTATGACAGTGAGCTGCTGGCGATGACCGAGCAGGGATTTCGGATCTTCTGCCTTGTGTATCTGCTCAATGGATTCAATATATTTGGATCATCATTTTTCACAGCGCTCAACAATGGGGTGGTGTCTGCGGTGATTTCATTTCTGCGGACACTTGTATTCCAGATTGGGGCGGTGCTCATCCTGCCAGGCATGTTCGGCATGAATGGAATCTGGAGTGCGGTCGTTGTCGCTGAGCTGCTGACACTGTGCGTGACGGTGACATTTTTTGTCGGATGCCGGAAAAAGTATCACTATGGGGCAGTGTGAACTGGGAGAGGTGTTCTCAAGATGATTTTGACATTTTAACTAGATTGTGCTAATATGCTCTTAACAGAAGGTGCTGCCGTTAAACAAGACGGTTGCTCTGAAATTTAAATTATTTTGTAAAAGCAAAAGTAATCGTTATTCCATTGGCGTGGACGATTACTTTTTTGCTTTCTGAATATCTCTACCGAGCATGTAACCGGCACCACCGCATAAAGCGACCAGCGCGATCAATGCCTCATATGACAAAGTTATCATTGGCAAAATCTCCTTTCTGCAGCTTGGGCACAACTTACCATCTATGTAAACTGGGCTTGTACTCCCAGAATGGAGAGAACCGTCCTACCGTTATCGGCAGCACCTTATGGTCATTATACCAGAATATATGTTTGCATACAAGGCAAAGAAATACTCCCACCCGGTTTTCAATGAATGGGGGTCACTGTTCACAGGCAGGCATTTTCTGAACTGAAAATGCCGTATGATACAGTGGTGGTGGCAAATTTTGCCGATTTGGAATGCGAAGCATCGGCAAAATCCGTTACTGGAACGAGGTACGAGTGAACAGTAACAATGGCGAGGGCTGAACTGTTAAAGTTTTTACTATGAAAAAATGATAATGGTTGACAATCCGCGTCAAACGGTTATAAAATAAGAAATTGATGAGACAATAAGATAAATAAGCTGCTTTGAAAAGGACTAGTACAAAACAGATGTGCCTTACAGAGAGAAGATTCTATGAGAGAAGATTTTATTAAGAAAAGATTCGATGACAGATCATAGGCTGAGAGATCTTCGGAAACAGGTTTTGGAACCTGCCTTGGAGCATTGTGCGAGCTGCCATAGTTTTATAAAAGGACAGGGAAGCATAACGTAATGTCTGCGTTAAAGATAGTTGAGTGTATATATGTAATGGAATGATAGTTGCGTATATGAACAAGGGTGGTACCGCCGAGCAGATCGGTCCCTGCAGGGAATGATCTGTCCGGTGGTTTTTCTATTTGATAGGAGAATCCTGCATGCAAGCACATTGTTAAGAGGTCGCAGCTCCCGCAAGCATGTCTGTTTTGCTTTCATTGCACGAACCATTCCGATGAGCCTCGGAAAAACCTAACTCGTGTTCAGCAGAGGCTTCCACGAGTTACGAGTCTCCTCTCCATCGTGCAAAGGCAGCAAAATCAGACACGCCTTTGCTCGCGCTGCTACTTCTGCATCTGAGTTGATAGTGCTTGCATGCCCAATTCACTCGCCAAAATGTTTCGCAAACAGTATATGATGCAGGGCAATCGGAGCAGTTTGATCAGAATACGACTGCGCCCACAGCCAGATAGCCCGATGATTAAATAGCTTCGCAAACACCTAATAAATCACACAAATAGAAGGAGAAAAGTCATGGCAAAAGAAAAGAAATTAGTAGAGCAGATCACCTCGATGGAGGAAGATTTTGCACAGTGGTACACCGATGTTGTCAAGAAAGCAGAGCTGATCGACTATTCGTCTGTCAAAGGCTGCATGATCATCAAACCGGCAGGTTACGCAATCTGGGAGAACATCCAGAAGGAGCTTGACCGCCGTTTTAAAGAGACCGGCGTAGAGAATGTATATATGCCGCTGTTCATCCCGGAGAGCCTGCTCGAGAAGGAAAAGGATCATGTTGAGGGATTCGCACCTGAGGTAGCATGGGTGACACATGGTGGCCTGCAGCCGCTGCAGGAGCGTCTGTGCGTGCGTCCGACATCTGAAACATTATTCTGTGATTTTTACAAGAACCTGATCCAGTCCTACCGCGACCTGCCGAAAAACTACAACCAGTGGTGCTCGGTTGTACGTTGGGAGAAGGAGACAAGACCTTTCCTGCGCTCACGTGAGTTCCTGTGGCAGGAAGGCCATACGATCCACGCGACCGCAGAAGAAGCGCAGGAGCGCACACTGCAGATGCTGGATGTATATGCAGATTTCCTCGAAAATGAGCTGGCGATCCCTGTGATTAAGGGTCAGAAAACTGAAAAAGAGAAGTTCGCAGGAGCAGAGGCAACATATACGATCGAGGCATTGATGCATGATGGAAAGGCATTGCAGTCCGGTACGAGCCACAACTTCGGTGACGGATTTGCCAAAGCATTCGATATCACTTATACAGACAAGAATAACCAGCTCGTTCATCCGTTCCAGACATCCTGGGGTATGACAACACGATTGATCGGTGCGATCATCATGGTACATGGCGATGACTCCGGCCTCAAGCTGCCGCCGCATATTGCACCGGTGCAGGCGATGATCATTCCGATCCGTCAGCAGGCAGAGGGTGTATTGGATAAGGCGAATGAACTGCTTGCAGCACTTCAGGCAAATGGTATCCGCTCACGTTTAGACGATTCAGACAAGTCACCCGGATGGAAGTTCTCTGAGCAGGAGATGCGTGGTATCCCGGTGCGTATCGAACTCGGACCGAAGGATATTGAGGCTGGTCAGTGCGTGGTCGTACGCCGTGATACGAGAGAAAAGATCGTGATGCAGTTAGATGAAGCAGCCGCAAAGCTGCCGGAGTTGTTAGAGACGATCCAGCAGGAGATGTTTGCGCGTGCCAAGGCGCATCGTGATTCACATATCACGGATGTTGTGACATATGGCGCATTCAAGGATGCAGTAGAGCACAAACCCGGATTCATCCGCGCAATGTGGTGTGGCGATCAGGCATGTGAAGACAAGATTAAGGAAGAGACGACAGCTACTTCACGTTGTATGCCGTTTGAGCAGGAGCAGATCTCCGATGTATGTGTATGCTGTGGAAAGCCTGCCAAGAAGCTCGTATTCTGGGGTAAAGCATATTAAAATATGAAGATTAGACTACCCGAACATGTAACTTATATACTGCATACGTTAGAGGCGGCCGGTTTTGAGGGCTATGCGGTCGGCGGGTGTGTGCGTGATGCACTGCTGGGGCGGGAGCCGCAGGACTGGGATATCACCACGAATGCGCGCCCGCTTCAGGTAAAGGAACTATTTCGCCGCACGATCGATACCGGGCTGCAGCACGGAACTGTGACTGTCATGCTGGATCATATCGGCTATGAGGTGACGACTTACCGGATTGATGGGGAGTACGAGGATGGCCGGCATCCAAAAGCGGTCAGCTTTACCGGCAATCTGAAGGAAGATCTGATGCGCCGTGATTTTACGATCAATGCCATGGCGTATAATGAGACAAATGGGCTGGTTGACTTATTTGAAGGAAAAGAAGATCTGGAGCGCGGGATCATCCGCTGTGTCGGAGAACCGAAGGAGCGTTTTTCTGAGGACGCACTGCGCATGATGCGTGCGGTCCGGTTCAGTGCACAGCTCGGTTTCACGATCGATGGGCAGACCTTAGAGGCCGTCCATATGCTGGCAGATACAATCAGCAGGATCAGTGCGGAGCGCATACAGACCGAACTGTTGAAAACACTCACCAGTGCGCATCCAGACGCAGTACGCGTCTTTTATGAGACAGGTCTTAGCAGGCATTTTCTGCCGGAACTGGATGCCATGATGCAGACCCGGCAGAAGAACCCACATCATTGTTATAGTGTCGGGGAGCATACGCTGCACAGTCTGGCATATGTAGAGGCAGATAAGGTGCTGCGGCTGACGATGCTGCTGCATGATGTAGCCAAGCCACAGTGCAAGACAACGGATGAAGCCGGCATCGACCATTTCCACGGACATCCGGCGCAGGGAGCCCGGATGGCGCGCATGATCCTGCGGCGGTTGAAGCTGGATAATGAAACGACCGCACGTGTCACGCAGCTGATCCGCTGGCATGATGATAATCCGCCTTTGGACGAGCGTGGAGTCAGACGCGCAGTATATCGCATCGGCAGCGCACAGTATCCGGATATTTTTGCAGTTAAACGTGCAGACATTCTGGCACAGAGCGATTATCAGCGGGAGGAGAAGCTGCGTTATGTCGATGATTATGAGGCATTGTATACACAGATTCTGGAGAAAAAGCAGTGCCTGTGCATCCGGGATCTCGCCGTAAACGGTGCGGATCTGCTCGCAGAGGGCGTGCCACAGGGCAAACAGATCGGCGTGTGTCTCGATATGCTGCTGCAGCTGGTATTAGAGCAGCCGGAGAAGAATACAAGGGAATATCTGCTGGAGGTCGTCCGGACAGGTCATAGTGGAACTGCTTAGACTGTGGGAACATGGTTTGGCGATGAATATTTTATCATTCCCCTTCATAGGATGAAAGGGACACGGAAAGTAACGGTGTCATTTTCATCTGATGGAGGGGATTTTTATGTATTATCGGGCAGAACAGATCCTAAGTGCATATCCAAAAGAATTTACAGGAAATATGAAGGGCCGTGGGTCGATCTTGTGTACGGACAACGAGGGGATCTATCTGCTGAAAGAATATCATGGCTCGCTCCGGCGTCTGGAGCTGCTGGATGAGGTGCTGCGTGACCTGAAGGGGCATCAGTTCCTCACAGAGGAGCTGGTGCGCACGGCAGAGGGTACACTGATGTATACGGATATTGACGGTGTGAACTATTTTTTGCGTAAGACATATCAGGGACGCGAGTGTGACACAAAGAATACGAAGGAACTGCTGATAGTCACAAAGCATCTCGCACAGATGCATCAGCTGCTGTGCGGCTGTGAAACACAGACGCAGGTGGCTGTGTCGTCCAAACCGGAAGATTATGCCGGGAAACATACACGTGAACTGAAAAAAGTACGCAATTATGTGCGCGCAAAAAAGAAAAAGAATGCCTTTGAGAGTGAATTTTTAAAAAGCTACGGGCACTATATGGCGCAGGCGCAGCAGGTGCTGCAGCTGGAGACAGAGGCGCAGGTGCCGGATGGCGCCCTCCAATTGTGCCACGGTGATTTTAACCAGCACAATCTGTTGTTTACCAGAGACGGACTGGCGGTGACCGGATTTGACAAGCTGCATTATGGTCTGTGTATCAGTGATCTGACGAACTTTGTGCGGAAAATCCTGGAGAAGCACAATTGGAACAGTGGGCTGGGCATGGATATGATCATGGCCTATAACAGTGTGCGGCATCTGGAACAGTGGGAACTGCAGCAGCTCTATCTGAGGCTGCTGTACCCGGAGAAATACTGGAAGATCGTGAATCATTATTACAATGCGCGTAAAACATGGGTCTCACAGCGCGATATAGAGAAGCTGCAGCGCATTTTTGAACAGGAAACAAAGCGCGAGGAGTTTTTATCCATGTTGTTTTATCTGGTGAAATAGTATATAATATGGCGTATGAATAAGCATTTTTTACGAATGATGGTCATTGCAGTCATGGCGCTGCTACTGTGCGGCTGCGGAAAACGTGCAGATACCGGCGGGAGCATATCGATGGATCAGTATGCACCCACCGATGCGGGTGCGCCGGATGAAGAGGACGGGGCAGACGAAACATATGTGACGGACAATGCATCGGATACGCAGATTTACGTGATCATCCATCTGGATAAAAAGAATAAGCTGATTGGTCTGGGGCTGACGGATTCACTGCGCACCGTGCAGTATGGCTATACCCAGGCGACACAGATCCTGGATGAACACGGTCAGTATGTCTCACTGGATCGGTTAAAACCGGGGAATATTGTGACGGTTGGTGAGTTGGACAGTGAGGCTAAGCTGACCAGTATCCGGCTCGCTTCGCAGGTATGGTATCAGGATAATATCACTCGTTTTTCGATTGACCAGTCGATCGGCATGCTCGTGATCGGAGAGACAAAATACAGATACGATCAGTATCTGAGAGTTTTTTCTGATGATCAGGAGATATCGATCTCACAGATTGGGGAAAATGATGTGATCCGCGTGCAGGGGCAGGACAAGCAGATTTTATCCATTCAGGTTGTACAGGGACATGGCACGATCGTATTGTCTAATACAGAACTGTTTGAGGGCGGCTGGATCAGTCTCGGGACAAAGATCTATGCGAAAGTCACGCCGGATATGACGCTGGAAGTGCCAGAGGGGCGGTACGAGCTGTCAGTGGCCAATGATGGCTATGGAGATACGAAGATCGTTCAGGTTAAACGCTCGGAAACCACAATGGTTGATCTGGATGAATATAAAGGTGAAGGTCCGAAAATGTGTCAGGTGACATTTGCGGTACATGTACCGGATGCATTGTTGTATATAAACGGAGATGAGATCAATTACGGGAAACCGGTGGAACTGCGGTACGGTGTGTATCAGCTCACGGTCATTGCGGATGGCTACGAGACGTGGGAGAGACAGCTGGTGATCCATTCAGAAGAAGCCGTGATCGATATAGGCGAGCCACAGCTCTCAGATAATGGGAATGGCACGGATACGGCAGATGAGGGCGATACCTCGTCGCAGGGTTCAGGTACACAGGATTCACAGGCGGCATCAGAATCAGATACTTCGCAGACGGATGGGATGTCGCATATTACCGGAGATACTACAACGAATACAACAAATACAACCGATACGACTGGGACAACCGGAACAGGCAGCGGGAGTGACAGTCTCATATCCGGCAGCGGAACAAGCAGTACGGGTGATTCCTACAGTGATTATCTGGATACGATCGGAGATCTGATCAAATCGCTGGCAGACAGCCAGAATTAATGTGCAAAAAGGCGGTCGCAGAGCCTGCTGTTCTGCGGTCACTGAAATAAAAAATAAAACAAAAAGAAGTATATAGGAGGAAAACACATGGACTACAAGGCAATGTATGGGCAGTGGCTGGACAATCCGTATTTTGATGAGGAGACAAAGGCCGAATTGAAAGCGATCGCAGGGGATGAGAAGGAGATCGAGGATCGTTTTTACATGGATCTGGAATTCGGTACGGCAGGACTGCGTGGGGTCATCGGTGCAGGTACAAACCGTATGAATATCTACACCGTGCGCAAAGCAACTCAGGGACTGGCAAATTATATCCTCAGTGTAGGTGGTGAGGGCAAGGGAGTAGCAATCGCGTTTGATTCCCGCCATATGTCACCGGAATTTGCGGATGAGGCAGCGCTTTGCCTGGCTGCAAATGGCATCAAGGCATATGTATTCGAGAGCCTGCGTCCGACACCGGAGCTGTCTTATGCAGTACGCAGGCTCGGATGTATCGCCGGTATCAATATCACAGCCAGCCATAATCCGCCTGAGTATAATGGATATAAAGTATATTGGGAAGATGGCGCACAGATCACACCGCCTCATGATACCGGCATCATGGATGAGGTAAAGAAGGTCACAGATTATGCGACAGTCAAGACGATGGACAAGGATGCTGCGGTCGCAGCCGGTATGTATCAGCAGATCGGTGCAGATATCGATGATCCTTATATTGCAGAGTTAAAGAGTCTTGTGCTTCATCAGGATTGCATCGATGCGGTCAAAGATGACCTGACGATTGTTTACACACCGCTTCACGGAACCGGAAATATCCCGGTGCGCCGTGTATTGAAGGAACTTGGTTTTACAAAGGTATATGTTGTACCTGAACAGGAGCTGCCCAATGGTGATTTCCCGACTGTCAGCTATCCAAATCCGGAGACAGAGGAAGCGTTCGAACTGGGACTGAAACTCGGCGAGAAAGTAAATGCAGACTTAATCCTCGCCACAGATCCGGATGCAGACCGCCTTGGTGTCTATGTCAAGGATTCCAAGACCGGTGAGTATCATTCACTGACCGGAAATATGTCCGGATGCCTGATTGGGGACTATGTGATCAGCCAGCGCAAGGAGCGCGACGGCTTCCTGCCTGCGGACGGCGCATTTATTAAGTCAATTGTGTCAACAAATATGGCAGATGCGATCGCAAAATATTACGGTATCCAGCTGATCGAAGTATTGACCGGATTCAAGTTTATCGGACAGCAGATCTTAAAGTTTGAGACTGAGGGAAAAGGCACATATCTGTTCGGCATGGAGGAGAGCTACGGCTGTCTGACCGGCACTTATGCACGTGATAAGGATGCAGTCGTTGCATCTATGACCTTGTGTGAGGCAGCAGCTTATTATAAGACTAAAAACATGACTTTGTGGGATGCAATGATCGGGATGTACGAGCGTTATGGCTACTACAATGACCATGTAGAGTCTATCACCTTAAAGGGTATTGAAGGTCTGGCAAAGATCCAGGAGATCATGAACACGCTGCGCGCAGAGGCGCCGAAGGAGATCGGCGGATATACGGTAACAGCCGTGCGTGATTATAAGACTGGTGTGATCACGGATGCAGCGACTGGCAAGGAGACACCGACCGGACTTCCGGCATCCAATGTGCTCTATTATGAGCTCACGGATGATGCGTGGGTATGTGTGAGACCTTCCGGTACGGAGCCCAAGGTAAAGTTCTATCTGGGAGTCAAGGGAACGTCTTTAGAGGATGCTGAAGGCAAATCAAAAGAACTCGGAGCGAAAGTGCTTGGCATGATCCAGAAAATGATTTAGCTCATAACAGACCAGACCGCACCATTCGCAAAGATGCTTAATTCTTTGGAAAATAAGGAAATGACCTTGACAAGCCTGCGAAAACCAAGTATAAATATATGCGTAGGTAATTCGGGTGTAACGAAGTATCGGCGAATTATAGACAAGAAAAGTATAGACATCCAATAGGAGGACACAAACCATGAATAAAATGGAATTGGTATCAGCTATGGCTGATAAGACAGGATTATCAAAAAAGGACGCGGAAGCTGCTTTAAAGGCTTTTACAGATGTTGTAGCAGAAGAATTAAAGAAGGGTGAGAAGATCCAGTTAGTAGGATTTGGTACTTTTGAAGTATCTGAGCGTGCTGCAAGAACCGGTAGAAATCCTCAGACCGGCAAAGAGATGACAATCGCTGCATCTAAGGCTCCGAAGTTCAAGGCAGGTAAGGCTTTAAAGGATATTGTAAACGCTTAATGCGATAGAATAGAATACGAAGGCGGGCTTCTTGGTTGAGAGGCTCGCTTTTCTTTTCACTGAATGATTGGCATTATCAATTGTGTGAGAGGAGAGCTGTTTATGAAGCTGTGTAAAAAATTGCTGTTTCCCATGTGCTGCCTGCTGTTCGTGTGGCTCGGTGTATCAGATGCACAGGCGGCGGACGTCGATGACGCGGTCAGTGCGTTTAAGGACTGCCACGTCTATAGCATTGATATGGAATCCATCAAAAAGAACCGGATCATTTTGAGCTGGAAATACCGTAATAATTATATGACAGATCCTGATCATGGGGACTACAGCAATCCTTATATAAATATTAAAGGTTTTGAGATTCAGGTGTGTACTGATCCGGGATATCCTGCGAAGAAAGTGACTACATATAAAACAAAAAGGTATGTGTCAGGGGCAGATGCGGCATCCTACACCTATCGGATTCCACTTTCAGTGCTGGGTAAAAATGGTGGAAAGCTGTATGCCAGGATTCGTGCCTATGGAACGGTCAAAATGACAGATGGACAGACGGATGGGCAGGAGCCGGCTGCGCTGCAGGCGGGCGATCCGGTGTACAGTGATTATCAGGATGTGGGCTGCTGGAGTGGATATTACATGAGCGCGAATGAACAAGAACATATGGAGCGCGACTACTGCGAATATGTAAAGATTAACAAGCAGAACTTCGGTGGTATGTATGAACTGATAAAAAAAGGGTTCTACGATTGTGATTTGAAGGGCAAAAAGAGTTATTATGATAAGAACCGCGACGGCTGGCTGGATCCTTCGGAAATCAGACAGATCCATACGGTCAGCAATTATAGTTATGAAAAGTCTGACGGAGGCTATGGAATGCTGACCGGGACAGAGAAGTATCAGTGCAGGCTGGCGAACCTGAAGGGATTGAAGTATCTGCCGTGGGTATCCGTGATCCGGATCCGGGATTATACGGGAAGCAGTCTGGATCTGTCCAAATACCGCCATATCAGCGATGTGGATATACGTGAATTCTGGCAGAGCGGATTCCGGTTAAATGCACCGTTTGCGAAAGTGATTGCGTTATATTCTGAGACAGGTGGCTCCTGGCAGAAGGCGAAATTAGCATCCGTGGATGTGTCAAAGTGCAGGAGTGCTGTGTACTTAACGATAGATGGATCCGTATTCCAATATGTAACCATAAAATTGCCGAAATCCGCGGTTGATTTAAGATGGATCTCGGTCGCGCACAGCAGCGCACCGAGTATTGATCTGAACAAATATAAAAAGCTGAATCTGGCATATTTTTACAGCAATAAGTTCAGACAGTGCAGGATGAGCCGCTGCACGGCGCTGAAATATGTATACTTCTACGGTATGAATGATGTATCCTCCGTAGATCTGCGAAAGGCAAAATCACTGAAAGGTGTAGATATCTGCTACTGCGGTGGCTTGAATGCACGCAGGCTAAAGACGGTAAAGGCGGCAAGAGTCACAAAAAACAGAGGCTGCTGGTGGGAAGACACCAATGCCTGGAAGAAGCTGGTAGACCAGATTTACAAATCGATGTAGTCAGAAAGGAAGAAAAACGATGAGATTAGATAAATTTTTGAAGGTATCGCGCCTGATCAAGCGCCGCACAGTGGCAAACGAAGCCTGTGATGCCGGCCGCGTGCTTGTAAACGGCAAAGTAGCGAAGGCTTCCTTAAATGTCAAGGTGGGAGACATCATTGAGATCCAGTTTGGCACCAGGACTGTGAAGGTGCGCGTCGAAGATATCGCACAGACGACGAAAAAGGATGAAGCGGCAGAACTGTTTTCGTATATTTAGGCCGAAAAATGGTGTAACAAGGATTTCGCGTATGTGGTTCTGAATAGTCCACGCCTCTCATATAATGCAACAGATACAAAGGGGGCGTGATAGCATGGACGAAAAAAGGACGGTGACGACACAGCACCGTGTATTGATGAACAATCGTCAGACCGGCAGCTTCAGCGGGGTGGTCGATGTGCTCTCATTTGATGTGAGCGAGATCTTATTAGAGACGGAGCAGGGCATGCTGCTCATAAAGGGGACAGATCTGCACGTGAACCGGCTGTCACTGGAGAAGGGCGAGGTAGATATCGCAGGCAGGATCGATGCACTGTCTTATTCGGATGTATCACATGCGCACAAGGGCGAGTCTCTGCTTAGCCGCATGTTCCGCTGATGAAGGTGCGGATCATCAGTGCCGGTATCTACGAAGAACTGGCACTGCTTTGCTGCTTTTTCCTGCTGGGGATTGCCCTGGCAGCGAGTTATGATATTCTGAGGATCTTTCGCGGACTGGTGCCGCATGGCGTGCTGCTCATCAATCTGGAGGATCTGCTCTACTGGATCTATGTCGCGGTTGTAGTATTCGTCAAACTCTATGAGAAAAATGATGGCAGACTGCGTGGTTATGTGTTTGGCGCGCTGGTGGCCGGGATGCTGTTGTATACGGTCAGCTTTGGCCGGATCTGTGTGCCGCCGCTCATTTGTTTTCTGAAAAAAATAGAGACCGTTCTGCTGCGTCCGGTGCGCAGACTGTGCACATATGTCGGATCAAAGGGTAAAAAAAGCCGGGAAAAATGTGGAAAACTACAGCTCGCCCTGAAAAAACGGTTGAAAAAGCTGTGGAAGATGGTTAAAATAGGCTTATGTAAACTATGAGGCAGAGGATGTGAGCAGATGGTCAGAAGAAAAAGAAGACAGAATCGGATGGCGCGGTTCAGTATCACCTGCATGGTGTTTTTACTGATTGTATTAATGTCCACCCAGATTGTGAAGTTATACAATAAGAATGAGGAACTTTCTGCAAAGGAGCAGTCCTACGAGGAGCAAAAACTCGAAGAGGAAGCCAGACAGAAGGAACTCGAAGAAAAGGAAAAGAGCATGCAGTCTCAGGATTATATTGAGAAAGAGGCACACCGTTACGGATTGTTTTATGATGATGAGATCATTTACCGTGAAGAGAAGTAATGGAAGCGAAGGATGAACTGCCTCAAATATATGAAGTACCTGCAATCGATGCAAATCGGGATTTGAAGGAGCGTTTTGACGAACGATTTTTCAGATCCCGTATTTATTTTGACAAATTCTGAAAAATATTTTTTCTATAATGGCCTCCGATGGTAACTGCGGGATGCAAAACAGTTATCTTCGATGAAATATGCGGAGGTGAGTAATCATGAAAAAAGAAAGCTACAGAAAATTGTTGATCGCATTGTTGGGGGCACTGATGTGCAGATTTTCGCTGGGCGGCTATTATCCCTTGATACCCGCGTATTATGCGGCTGCGCTGCTGCGCGGAGAAGGACGGTGGCTGCTGGGTAGTGTGATGTTTCTGGCGATGACCGTGGCGCTGCCGGTGACGCAGACCGTGCGCTATGCGCTCGTGATGGTTGTGGTATGGCTCGTGGTGAAGATCTGTGAATGGCTGGATCATAAATGCCTGATTATCACAGCGGCAGCGTCGGCTGCGATCGTCACCTTGTCCATAAATATATGCGGAGAGCTGCTGACGAATACGATGCGTGATGATATGCCGATGAAACTGATGGAGGCGGTGATCTGCTTTGCCGGTGTATTCCTCTTTTCCAGACTGTTATACTGGCTGCCATTACTCGTGGAGCGGCTGCCGGACCACCCGATGCCGCGGGCTGCGGATGAGAATCGGCTGATGGGATATGCGGACTCCTTTGGAGAACTGGCACAGATGTTTTCCGGCCTGCATACGAGCAAACGTGATTTTACACCGGAGGAGATGGGAAAGATCCATAATGAGATCACCGGTCATATCTGTGTCGACTGTGCACAGTGCGCGGCGTGTTGGGATAGGCCCGATACGCCGATGTATCAGGCGTTGGCAGGGTATCTGACATCGATGTACCGTGCGGGAAAGGCGGCGGCAGAGTCGCAGAAACAGCTGCGTGACCACTGTATCAGGAGTGAAGCGATGGCGATGGAGGCGACGCGGGTATTTGAGCGTGCCAGACTCAATCTCGCCTGGTACAACCGGCTGCTCGAAAACCGGGCTGTGATTGCGGAGCAGCTGGAGGCGATGGCATATATCATGCAGGATTGCACAAAAGATGCCGTAGATCTGACGAAAAAGGAACGGACTGCGCTCTCCACACTGCGCTATCTGGCCAAGGAACAGGGGATCCTCGTGCAGAATGTACGATTGCTGGAGAAAAAGAATGGTCGGATTACGTTGTCACTGGAGGCGCGCTCTAAGCAGGGCAACTGCATTTCCGTCAAGGATCTGACCAAGGTCGTCGTGCGTGCACTGGATCTGGATATGGTATTGCACCGGGATTCCAAGTCGCTGATCGGTAAGCTGCCGGGTCCGTATGTCTATGAGGAGGACACGCTCTATCACAGTACCTATGGCGTGGCGCGCATGATCCGCGATGGAGCCGCGGTATCCGGGGACAATTTTTCTTATGTGGAAAACCATGACGGACAGACCGTACTCATGCTCTCGGACGGCATGGGCTCCGGAAACAGCGCTTGTAAGGAAAGTGAAATGGTGTTAGAGTTAATGGAGAGATTCCTGGAAGCCGGATTTACAGAGGAAGCGGCACTGCGGATGCTCAATGCTGCCTGCGTGCTGCAGGATCAGGAGGATTCCTATTCCACAGTCGATGTATGCGTGGTCGATCTGTATCAGGGCGATGTCGCGTTTAATAAGATTGGTGCAGCGGCTGCATTTATCAAACGCGGTGAGGAGATCACCTGCATTCCGTGTGCCAATCTGCCTGTCGGAGCAGATATGCAGCTACAGATCGAATCATGCCAGACGCATGTCAGTGGCGGGGATTATATTATTCTCATGACAGATGGTGTGTTGGAGCATATGCATGTGCCGTCACCGGAGCAGACGATGTGTGAGATATTGGAGACGCTGCCATCAGCGAATCCGAATGAGATGGCCAAAAAGATCGTAGACCGCGTACTGTTGTTTACAGGCGGCGAAGTGCGTGATGACATGACCGTGTTAGTGGCGGGCATCTGGGAAAAATAACAATGCAGGATGAAATATATTGAAAGAAATAAATACGAAAATAAAAACAGAAGATTTGATAAAAGAACAAGAAAAAGAACAAGAAAAACAACTGGAAAAACAAGTAGAACAATATATCGTACAGCATCACCTGATTGGGTTCGGGGACCTGGTGCTCGCAGGTGTCAGCGGAGGGGCAGACTCCATGTGTCTGCTGGAGCTGCTGCATGTCTGCATGGAACAGATCGGTTTTGAACTGAGGGTCATTCATGTGGAGCATGGCATCAGGGGCAGCGAGAGCGTGGCTGATGCGCAATATGTCGGATCTTATTGCGCAGCACGTGCGATCCCCTGTGAGATCATAACGGTAGATGCGGGTGCTTACGCGCGTGCACATGGCTATTCGCTCGAGGAGGCGGCTCGTGAGCTGCGCTATACAGCATTTGAGGCGGCGGCACAGAAACTGGAATCGCCGGAACCGGAGCAGGCAGACGTGGCTGCAGCGCGCACTGTCAGGATCGCAGTCGCACATCACAGGGAGGATCAGGCGGAGACCGTGCTCTGGCAGATGATACGGGGGAGTGACCTGCGTGGAATCGGTGGGATCAGACCACAGCGCGGGCGCGTGATCCGGCCGTTGCTTGAAGTGAGCCGGGTACAGATCGAGGCGTATCTGACACAGCGGCAGATTGGCTGGCGGGAGGATGTGACAAATGCGGATACTGCGTATACGAGAAACCGCCTGCGCCATGAGGTTATTCCAGTGCTCGAACAACTGAATACGCAGGCAGTCAGGCACTTGTGCGAGAGCGCACAGCGGGCACAGGAGGCGGAGGAATATCTGACCGCACAGACGGAGGAAGTCTATCAGCGGGTCGTATCCCGGCGGACGGATGGAACACTTCTGGTATCCGAAAAACTACGGCAGGAAGCAGTGCTTTTGCAGCGGCGGGTGTTGTACCGTGCGCTGGAGACCTGTGCCGGCCGGGCGAGAGATCTGCAGGCAAAGCATATGGCGGCGCTGCTGGATCTATTTGGACATCAGGTGGGTCAGCGGCTGATGCTGCCTTATGGCATCGATGCATGGCGCGATTATGAGGGCATTTCCTTTATGCACAGACAGGTTATGCCGGAGGCGCCGGCACACAGCGGACAACTGCCGGATGGGATTTCCATGGAACTGATTGACTGTGAGCCCGGATTGGTGCACGGCTTGCAGGGAATTGAAATTTCCAAAAAAAAGTATACGAAATGCTTTGATTATGATAAAATAGAACATCATGTGCAGATTCGCAGGCGGCAGGATGGCGATTATCTGACGATCGATGCAGAAGGGCACCGTCAGAAGCTGAAAAACTATCTGGTGAATGAAAAGATACCGAGACAGGAGCGCGGACAGCTCTGGCTGCTGGCAGACGGATCGCATATTATGTGGGTCATTGGACATCGGATCAGTGACTATTATAAGGTGGATACACACACCAGACGAATATTAAAAGTACAATATAGCGGAGGAAAAGAAGATGAGTGAAACAATTCATGAATTGATATCTGAGGCAGATGTGGCAGCAAAGATCGCGGAGCTTGGCGCACAGATCAGCAAGGATTATGAGGGAGAAGATATTTACATGCTGTGTATTTTAAAGGGCGGTGTCTTTTTTATGACAGAGCTGGCAAAGCATGTGACAGTGCCGGTATCGCTTGATTTTATGTCTGTATCGAGCTACGGTTCACAGACACGTTCCTCCGGCAATGTGCGTATTATTAAGGATTTGGACACGCCGATTGAAGGAAAAAATGTACTGGTTGTAGAGGACATTATCGATACCGGACGTACATTGGCATATCTGTTGGACAACTTACAGCAGAGAAAGCCGAAGTCCTTGAAACTGTGTACACTGCTAGACAAGCCGGAACAGCGGGTGACAGAGGTAGATGTGGACTATGTTGGTTTCCAGATTCCGGACAAATTCGTTGTCGGATACGGACTGGACTATGATCAGCATTACAGAAATCTTCCTTACATCGGTGTTGTAGAATTTGATGAAGACTAGAGGAGGTTTACTTTGAAACGAAATTATCGGGGAGTCGTGCTCTATTTCGTGCTGATCCTGGGAGTGATCCTGTTGTGGTTCGCATTCGGAACGGGCGGCGGTTCGGCCAGTGATTATAATGTGTCTCTTTTCGAGAGAGATCTGCAGAATGCAGATGTGGTGGCAGTTGATGTGTCGCCCAGCAGGGATGTGCCGACTGGCAGTGTCTCTGTGACATTGTCTGACTCTGTACAGAAGACGTTTTACGTGTTTGACACACAGGGCGTCATTGACCTGATGGATGAATACCATTTTACGAATTACGTGGCGCGCAAAGTGCCGGCTGAGAGCTGGCTGACGTCATTGCTCCCGCTGTTGCTCGTATTTGCAGCGATGTTTATTTTATTTACGATCATGAACAATCAGGCGGGTGGCGGCAGTAATGCCCAGATGATGAATTTTGGCAAGAGCCGTGCACGTATGACAGGAGCCAATGACAAACAGGTTGGATTTGATCAGGTTGCCGGCCTGAAAGAAGAAAAGGAAGAACTCGAAGAACTCGTAGACTTCCTGCGTGCGCCGGAAAAATATACGAAGCTGGGTGCACGTATTCCCAAGGGCGTATTGCTCGTAGGACCTCCAGGAACCGGTAAGACATTGCTTGCAAAGGCAGTGGCAGGCGAGGCGGGTGTACCGTTTTTTAGTATTTCCGGTTCGGATTTTGTAGAGATGTTTGTCGGTGTCGGTGCATCACGTGTCCGTGATCTGTTTGCGGATGCCAAGCGCAACGCACCGTGTATTGTATTTATCGATGAGATCGATGCCGTAGCCAGAAGACGTGGTACAGGTATGGGCGGTGGCCATGATGAGCGCGAACAGACCTTAAACCAGTTACTCGTAGAGATGGATGGATTTGGCGTCAATGAAGGCATTATTGTCATGGCAGCGACCAACCGCGTAGATATCCTCGACCCGGCGATCATGCGTCCGGGGCGGTTTGACCGCAAGGTGACGGTCGGCAGACCGGATGTGGCAGGCAGAAGTGAGATCTTAAAGGTGCATGCCAGGAATAAGCCTCTGGCAGAAGATGTGGATCTGGAGCAGATCGCACAGACGACAGCGGGATTTACAGGCGCAGATCTGGAGAATCTGCTGAATGAGGCAGCGATTCTGGCGGCAAAGCAGAGCCGTCCATATCTCGTTCAGGATGATATCAAGCAGGCATTTGTCAAAGTAGGTATCGGACCTGAGAAGCACAGCAAGATTATTTCGGAGGAAGAGAAGCGGATCACGGCATATCATGAGGCTGGTCATGCGATTCTGTTTCATGTGCTGCCGGATGTCGGACCGGTATATACCGTATCGATCATTCCGACCGGAAGCGGTGCCGCAGGTTATACGATGCCGCTGCCTGAAAAGGATGAGATGTTCCTGTCGAGAAAGAAGATGCTGCAGGAGATCATCGTGGATCTCGGCGGCAGGGTGGCAGAGGAACTGGTCTTTGACGATATTACGACCGGGGCATCCCAGGATATCAAGCAGGCGACTGCGATGGCGAAGGCGATGGTCACAAAGTACGGTATGTCTGAACGTGTCGGTCTGATCAATTATGACAATGACGAGGACGAAGTATTTATCGGACGTGACCTGGCGCATAAGCGCGGTTACGGCGAAGGTGTTGCCGGTGCGATCGATGAGGAGATCAAGCGCATCATTGATGAGAGCTATGCCAAGGCAAAAGAGATCATTCTGGAACACCGGGATGTACTCGACCACTGCGCGCAGCTTCTGATCCAGAAAGAAAAGATCACAAGAGATGAATTTGAAGCACTGTTTCAGTCATAAAACAAGTGAAAGCAACATATTGCTGATGATTTGTGTTGTTTTGTGCAAAACGGAGAGGGAATTTAGCGAGATAAAGAGAACTATGATGTGAAAATGCACAAAAACAAATGTTGATTATCGTGATGTTTGTGCACACTTTAGGTAGGATCCATGCTATTATAATCACTGTAAAAACCCCCCAATACATTATATGGTTTTTGCTACACCCCATAGTAAAAATACCTTCTCCTAAAAAAGACAGTGACAGACGTCCTGTCTTTTTTACTATGTCTGCAAAAAGGTTTTGCAGCTCTCAGCTGAATCATGTTCTCACAACCTCAGCAGCGAGAGCTTCGGTTTGAATCATGGATTCGGTTTGACTGATATGAATGGAGAGAATGTCATGAAAGAATATTCAGCTTATGATATGAACCGGAAGATGCAGTATATGATGCAGATGCGTCCGGTATTGAAAAAGAACGGCCTGTTTTCGGATGGAACAGCAGATTATCGCATTCCGGCTGAGCCGGAGGCAGGACAGACGGTGATCATACGGTTTCGCGCTGCGATCAATAATGTCGATATCGTCTGGCTGCATAGCGGAGCGCAGCGGTTTGCCATGCGCAAGACAGAGACGGAAGATGAATTTGATTATTTCAGTGTGATGGTGCCGTTGGGTACGGAGCGCTTCTGCTATTATTTTGAGGTCTGCACGGGACTCATTCACTGTTTTTATGACCGCTGTGGTGTGGCGACAGAGCATCGTCCGCAGTATGAGTTTTGTATCCAGCCGGGATTCCATACGCCGGACTGGGCAAAGGGGGCTGTCATGTATCAGATTCTGGTGGATCGCTTTTATAACGGAGATCCGGCCAACGATGTGGAGGATAACGAGTACTATTATATCCGTCATGGCAGCCGCAGGATGAAGGACTGGAACGAGGTGCCGTCCGGTTTTTCTGTGGCCGAGTTTTATGGTGGTGATCTCGAAGGTGTGCGGAAGAAGCTGGATTATCTGCAGGATCTGGGTATTGAAGCGATCTATTTTAATCCGTTGTTTGTTTCTCCGTCCAATCATAAATATGACAGCCAGGATTATGATCATATTGACCCGCATTACGGAAAAATCGTGAAGGATGGTGGCGAATGTCTCGCGCCGGGTGACAGGGACAATCGCAAGGCGACAAAATATCAGCAGCGTGTGACTGCCAGAGAGAATCTGGAGGCGAGTAATGAGCTGTTTATACAGGTGGTAGAAGAGGCGCATGCGCGCGGCATCCGTGTGATTCTGGATGGCGTATTCAACCACTGTGGCTCCTTTCATAAATGGATGGACCGGGAGGAGATCTATTGCCAGAATCCGGCATATGAGAAAGGTGCGTATATCGACAAAGACAGCAGTTACCGCGGGTATTTCCGGTTTCAGGATCAGTATGCATGGCCTTATAATACAACCTATGAGGGCTGGTGGGGACATGATACGCTGCCCAAGCTCAATTATGACGAGTCGGATCAGTTGTATGAGTATATATTGGATATTGGAAAGAAATGGGTGTCACCGCCGTACAACGCAGATGGCTGGCGGCTGGATGTGGCTGCGGATCTGGGACACAGCGAGGAATTGAACCATCGTTTCTGGAAGGATTTCAGGCGCGTGGTGAAGGATGCCAATCCGAACGCGATCATTCTGGCAGAGCATTATGGTGATGCCACGAGTTGGCTGCAGGGAGATCAGTGGGATACGATCATGAATTATAGTGCGTTCATGGAGCCGGTGACCTGGTTTCTGACAGGTATGGAGAAACATTCCGACGGCTACGAGGCATCCCAGCTTGGGAATGCAGCGAATTTTGAGGGTACGATGCGCCATTATATGGCGAACTTTCTGACGTCATCCCTGCAATGTGCGATGAACCAGTTGTCGAACCATGACCATTCGCGTTTCTTGACGAGAACCAACCATAAGGTCGGGCGTGCGGAGCATCTGGGTGCGCATGCGGCAGAGGAAGGGGTCAGCAAACCGGTGCTGCGTGAGGCAGTTACCATGTTGATGACATGGCCGGGCGCACCGACGCTATATTATGGAGATGAGGCAGGCGTGTGTGGATTTACTGACCCGGATAACCGCAGGACATACCCATGGGATAATCCGGATGAGGATCTGATCCGCTTCCACAGGGAGATCATAGCCATGCACCGGACGCATCCGGCGCTTCGTACCGGATCATTGAAATTGCTGGACGGCGCACATCAATATCTGGCTTATGCCAGATTCAACCGGGAGGAGCAGTTTGTCGTGCTGATCAATAATGGTGACAGACCCAGACGTGTCAGACAGTCTGTCTGGGCAGCAGGTCTGCCGCAGAATTGCGAGATGAATCGGCTGCTGATCACCTCGGATGAGGGATACTCATTTGCGCCGATCCGTTATCAGGTCAAAGAGGGAAGGCTGGAGATTTTGCTGCCGGCACATGGGGCTGCAGTCTTTGTCAGAGTGCATGCATAATTGGTGGTCATTTCATGGATTATAAAACGATTCCATTCATGCAAGCATGATGACTTCGTTTTTTAAGCCATGGCTGAACTGTTACCACTATTATATGTATATTGCGTTTTTCACGTGGACGGTATATCATGTATGTGATAAAATGTAAATGATTATAAACGTACGGAGGTATCCAAAAATGATACAAAAACAAAAAGTGAAATTTGTGCATTCGATGATGTTTCGCTTGCTTGCGTTGTTTATGGCAGGTATTCTGCTCACGGCAGCGGTGGTGCTCGGTGCCTCGATTAGCCAGACACAGAAACAGATTCGGACATTGGTACAGAATTACATGTTGTCATCGGCAGAGGATACCGGTACGATCATGGATACGATGCTGGGGATAGAAGGCGATGCCATGCTGACAGATGCGGATGAACTCAGCCGGATTCTGTCCGGTGTAAAGGTAGAGGGCATGACGAGCAGTTATTCATATCTGGTATCGTCAGACGGAACTATGTTGTACCATCCGACAGCAGATAAGATCGGTTCACCGGTAGAGAATGAGGTTGTGACCGGACTGGTGGCAGATCTGAAAAATGGCAAGATCGCAGAACCGGCGTGCGTCCGGTATGAATTCAAGGGTGCGGTCAAATACGCTGCTTATTACATTAACCCGAATGGTTCATTTATCCTCGTAGTCAGTGCAGATGAAGCAGATGCATTCCATGCTGTGACACAGACGAGAAATACGTTAGCCGGTATACTACTTGCCATTCTTGTTGTATTTACAGTAGCAGGAGTGGCGTTGATTAGGCGTCTGATCCGACCGTTACATACGTTGACTGGTGTGGTAGAGCGTGTAGCCAGACTGGATCTGACCCAGGATGAAGCGGAACAGTTATTAGCACACCGCAAGGATGAGATCGGTCTGATTGCAAAGGCAGTCAACAATCTGAATGATGAGCTGCGAGAGATCGTCAGCGTGATTCAGAGTCAGGGGACAAAGCTGTCGCAGAGTAATGTGCAGTTTGCGCAGGGATTTTCAGAGATCGTAGAGACTGTCAGCAACGTCAATGTTGCGGTTGAGGAGATCGCGACAGGCAGCACATCGCAGGCGCAGGAGACGACGACTGCAGGTGAACATATCCAGAACATCGGCAGTGCGATTGAATCAAATACGTCAAATGTGAACATACTGGAGACATCGATTGAACGCATGGGTGATCTGGCGGCTGAGTCCTCCAGAATGCTCGATGAGCTGTCAAAGATCAACACATCGACGGCACAGACCATTGATATTGTTACAGATCAGACAGATCGGACGAACCAGTCTGCTGAGAAGATCAACGAAGCGGTAGTAGCGATTCAGGATATTGCATCGCAGACCAATCTGTTATCGCTCAATGCTTCCATCGAGGCAGCGCGTGCGGGAGAGAGTGGACGTGGCTTCGCGGTCGTCGCAGAGCAGATCCGCAAGTTGGCAGAAGATTCGGCAGAGAGTGCAGAACAGATCGAGGCGATTGTGCGTGAATTGATCAGTAACTCAGAAGACGGTGTAGCGAAGATGCATGACCTGAGTGAGAACTCACAGGTACAGGCAGATCGTCTGGACAAGACCAAGACCTCTTTTGATGAACTCAAGCATGAGATCGAGTCAGTATCTACGGCTTCGCGTGAGATCTTCGATCAGACAAATTCGATTAATGATTTGAAAAATGGTGTGAGCGGTGTCATTGAGCAGCTCGCAGCGATTGCAGAGGAGAATGCGGCATCTACGCAGGAGACCAGTGCCAGCATGAATACACTGACAGAAAATATCGACCGTTGCAAGGATGAGACAGCGATTCTGTCGACTCTGAGCACAGAACTGAACGAACAGACAAGTAAATTCAAATTATAACAGGTATGATATGACAGACATCATGTTATTCATGGAAATACTGGGCACCATAGCATTTTCTATCTCTGGTGCGATCGAGGCGATGAAAAAGAAGATGGATCTGCTTGGTGTGTTGGTACTGGGTCTGGTCACGGCAGTGGGTGGCGGGATAGTCCGGGATATGATCATTGGGCATCTGCCGCCTGCGTCATTTCGTGATCCGACGTATGCGCTGCTGGCATTGACGACAGCGTTTATTGCATTCGTGGCAGGTATGATCCTATCAATGAAACATGAGAGCCCGCATAGTGCATTGTGGAACCGGATACTATTGCTCTCTGATGCATTTGGTCTGGGTGCATTTACGGTGCTCGGTATACAGGGAGTGCAGACGCAGATGGACAAACCCGGTGTCGCGCTGTTATTGTTTGTCGGCGTGATCACGGGTGTAGGGGGAGGATTGCTGCGCGATATCTTTGCGGGGAATGTGCCATATATTTTCCGCAAGCATGTCTATGCGACGGCTTCGATTGCCGGGGCGTGTGCCTATCTGCTGCTGCAACAGACCGGCTATCGTGGGTTTGCAGCGATCGCGAGCCTGCTGCTCGTTGTGACCCTGCGTGTCCTCGCTGCGCATTTCCAGTGGAATCTGCCACGTGTAGAGCTGCCGGAATGAGTAAAAAAGTAGTTCTGACCATATGGTCAGAACTACTTTTTTATGGGTGAGGGGGTAAGCCTTTTAGCCCATGACTACTTCTACATGATAGTTTGCCTTTCCTTTTTCATAAGGGATCACGCAGCCATCTACCTGTTTGCCGTCAACGGTAATGCTCTTGATACCTTTTTCCACGTGCTCCGGATTTGTCACATGGATCTCGTAATCGCCTTCGCGGAAAGTTCTGGTGAGCGTAAAATCACCAAAATCTTTCGGTACACACGGATCAATCGACAGACCCTTGTGTGTCGGGTACAGGCCAAGAATGTACTGGGAGATATTGACAAATGTCCATGCAGCGGTTCCGGTTAGCCAGCTGTTTTTCGCTTCACCGTGGAACTTGGCATCTGCACCTGCTACCATCTGGGAATATACATACGGCTCGGTGCGGTGGATCTCAGAGATCTCCTCTACATATGCGGGACAGGTCTTGCGATAGATCTCGAATGCACGGTCGCCGCGGCCGATCACGGTCTCGGCGCAGGATACCCAGGGGTTATTGTGACAGAAAATACCGGCATTTTCCTTGTATCCGGGCGGATAAGATGATACTTCGCCGAGTTCAAGGTGATATCTGGTATATGCAGGCTGGAGAATCATGACACCGTATTTGGTATCCAGTTTTTCCTTTACGGAATCCAGTGCTTTCTTTGCCAGACCTTCCTTGACACCGACGCCTGCCAGTACACAGAAGCCCTGCGGTTCGATGTAGATCTGGCCTTCCTCGCATTCCCTAGAACCGATTTTCTTGCTGTATGCGTCATAGGCACGGACGAACCAGTCTCCGTCCCAGCCATCTTTTAGGATCGCATCATACATCTTCTGCACTTCTGCGCGTGCACGTGCTGCTTCCGTATCATCGCCCTGCAATTCACACAGCTGGGCGTATTCCTCGCCATATTTTACAAACATGCCGGCGATAAATACAGATTCTGCGACAGGACCTTCGCTCGGGCCGAATGTCTGGAACGATTCACCCGGATGCTCGGAGAAGCAGTTTAAGTTCAGGCAGTCATTCCAGTCTGCACGGCCGATCAGCGGCAGGTCATGCGGACCTTTGTGGTTGACAATATAATCAAAGGAGCGTTTCAGGTGCTCCATCAACGGCTGTGCGACAGACATGTCGTTGTCAAACGGAACCTGTTCCGTCAGAATCGTTGTATCTCCGGTCTCGCGGATATAAGCGCTTGTTCCGGCGATCAGCCACAGCGGATCATCATTGAAGCCGCTTCCGATATCAGAATTTCCCTTCTTGGTCAGGGGCTGGTACTGGTGATAAGCGCTGCCATCCTGGAACTGCGTCGAAGCAATGTCGATAATACGTTCGCGTGCACGGTCGGGGATCAGATGTACAAAACCGAGCAGGTCCTGGCAAGAATCACGGAATCCCATGCCGCGTCCGATACCGGATTCGTAGTAAGAGGCTGAACGGGACATGTTGAATGTCACCATACACTGGTACTGATTCCAGATATTGACCATACGGTTTACTTTATTGTTTTCGGATACAACATGATATTTTGAGAGCAGTGCATCCCAATAGCTGCACAGCTCATCAAATGCCTTATCGACATCGGCATCCGTCTGATATTTGGCCAGCAGTGCGTTTGCGGGCTTTTTATTGATCACGCCGGGCTTCTCCCATTTGTCATCTTCAGGATTCTCTACATAGCCGAGTACGAATACGAATGATTTTGTCTCTCCGGGAGCGAGTGTGATACGGATCTGATGAGAAGCGATCGGTGACCAGCCGCTAGCGATAGAGTTGCGGCATTTGTCCTCTGCGACAGCGATCGGATCATCTGCCCCGCGGTATGCGCCTAAGAATTCATCACGGCTCGTATCGAAACCGTCTACCGGGCAGTTTACAGAATATACTGCATAGTGATTGCGGCGCTCACGGTACTCTGTCTTGTGGTAGATGGTAGAGCCGATGACTTCTACCTCACCGATGCTCAAGTTCCTCTGGAAGTTCTTCATGTCATCATCTGCATTCCACAGGCACCACTCAACATAAGAGAAAATACTTAATTCCTTTGTTTCGGCGCTGTGATTCGTTATCTTTAACTGGTTGACCTCGCAGTTATCGTTCATCGGGACGAATGCCAGAATAGACGCTGTTACCTGATTTTTGGAGCCGGTAAAGCGGCTGTATCCGATGCCGTGACGGCATTCGTAGCTGTCCAGGTCGGTCTGTGTCGGCTTCCAGCCGGGATTCCATACGGTGTCACCGTCCTTAATATAGATATATTTGCCGTTGATGTCGCCCGGCACATTATTATAACGATAACGTGTCAGACGCAGCAGCTTGGCATCTTTATAGAATGTATATCCACCGCAGGTGTTGGAAATCAGTGAAAAGAACTCGTTGCATCCCAGATAGTTGATCCAGGGAAGCGGAGTCTTGGGTGTCGTGATCACGTACTCTTTGTGCGCATCATCAAAATATCCAAATTTCATAACACATCTCCTTTTCTTAAAATGACAGGTGTTTCTGTTCTGCGTGTTCCTTTTCTCGTACATAAAGTAGAACATGTATGTGGTTAGTATAGAAAACGATTAAGTAAAAGTCAAGGGAATACTGCAAAAAGCGATTGATGTTTGTTGGAAATCATCAAAAACGACTGCAAAAAACTGTAAAACTTTCACAAACATGGGTATTTTGCATAAAAAATACAGAAAACTACTTGCAAAAATGTGAAATCCGTTGTACTATAACGTTACGAAAACGATTAAGTGCTTCAACAACAACACGAAGCGATCGATTCAAACAGATTCAAGCAATTAAAAGAGGAGGTTAACGGTTATGGTATCTATGAAAGATATTTCAGCAGCTTGTGGAGTATCTGTCGCGACCGTTAGCAAAGCACTGAATGACCACAAAGACATCAGTGAAAAGACAAAGGAACTCGTCAGACAGACAGCAAAGGATATGGGATACTTTCCAAACTCCGCTGCACAGGCCTTGAAAACAAATCGAACCTACAATCTGGGCGTCCTGTTTGTAGACAAAGCGATGAGCGGTCTGACACATGACTACTTCTCCTTTGTACTGGACAGCTTCAAACGGACTGCTGAGAAGCATGGATATGACATCACATTTATCAACTGTTCTAAAAAAGGAAAGAACCGGATGTCATATCTGGAACATGCAAAACACAGAGGCTTCGACGGAGTCGTGATCGCCTGTATCGATTTTGATGATCCGGAGGTCACGGAGCTCATCCAGAGCGATGTACCGGTCGTTACGATCGATCACCTGTTCAACAACCGTATCGCAATCGTTTCCGACAATGTGGATGGAATGAGACAGCTTGTTACTTATATATATGAAAAAGGACATCGCAAGATCGCATACATTCACGGAGCAGATTCGTCGGTTACACAAAACCGGTTATCTTCTTTCTACCGGACGACAAAGGAGTTTGGCATCGAGGTGCCGGATGAATACGTCAGGGAGGCGGCATACAGAGATACAAAGGAAGCCTACAGAAAGACAGAAGAACTGCTGGATCTGCCGGATCCGCCGACCTGTATTTTATATCCGGATGATTTCGCCAGCTTTGGTGGTATCAATGCGATCAAGGCGAGAGGACTTCGGATTCCGGAGGATATATCGGTGGTTGGATATGATGGCATCCGGATTGCGAGACACATTGAACCGAAACTGACCACGCTAAAACAGGATACGGAGCGCATCGGATGGGAGGCCGCAGAAAACCTCATCAGTCTGATCGAAGAACCGAAGTCCACACTAATCCGCCTTGTATCTATCGGGGGAGAGGTGTATGAGGGACATACGGTAGCAGATATCAATCCCGAAGCCTGACATACGGTATTTATATTTGAACGGATGTACCGTGATCAAATATCAATATAGAACCTGTAACTTTTTTCAAAGATCATTCTTTAAGGGAGGAAAAAGAATATGAAAAAGAAAGTAATCAGCGCGTTACTGGCAACTACAATGGTAGCAACCATGTTAGTAGGTTGCGGCAGCAAGGGAACAGCAGATGCACCTGCAGCAGATGATGCCCAGACAGAGGAGCCAGCAGCAGATGATGCAGCAGACACAGAGGAGCCTGCGGCAGATGACACAGCGGATGCAGAGCCTGCAGCAGACGAAGGAAAGGTTCTGAACATTCAGGCTTGGAACGAGGAGTTCAAGAGCCGTCTGATTGCTCACTATCCCGGATATGAGGAAGTAGACGGAACAACCGGTAAGATCGGTGATGTTACTGTAAAGTGGACGATCACTCCTTCCAAAGACAATGCTTATCAGAATAACTTAGACGAGATGCTGTTAAAGCAGGCTGATGCAGCAGCAGATGACAAGGTAGACTTATTCCTGATCGAGGCTGACTATGCATTGAAGTATGTAAACAGCGAGTACACTATGAACGTAGCTGATCTCGGTGTGACAGAGGATGACCTGAAGGATCAGTATCAGTACACCAAAGATATCGTTACAGATGACAGCGGTGTCTTAAAGGGTGTATCGTGGCAGGGATGTCCCGGTGTATTGATCTACAACCGCGAAGCTGCGAAGGAAGTATTGGGAAGCGATGATCCTGCAGATGTACAGCAGTCAGTAAAGGATTGGGATACCTATCTTGCTACAGCAGAGAAGATGAAAGCTGCCGGATACAAGATGAACTCATCGGTTGTTGATACCTACCGTGTATTCTCTAACAACGTAACCTCTAAGTGGGTAGTAGATAACAAGATCAATATCGACCCTAACATTGAGAAGTGGGTTGAAATGTCTAAGAAAATGGTAGATGCAGGCGAGTGTACGACCGCAGAACTGTGGTCAGATGACTGGTCTAAGGGCTTCTATCCGGAAGGAAAGACCTTCTGCTACTTTGGACCTGCCTGGTTCGTAGACTTCTCTATGGCAGCAGATACTGAAGGATCTATCGCAAACCAGGGTGGCTGGGGCGCTGTTGAAGGACCTCAGGGCTTCTACTGGGGCGGTACATGGATCTGTGCAGCAACCGGAACAGATAATGCTTCATTAGTAGGCGATATCATCAAGAAGATGACCTGCGATGTAGACATCATGACTGACATTGTTAAAGACGATAACGATTTCGTAAACAACAAGCCTGCAATGGAGGCAATGGCAGCAGATACTTCTTATCAGAGCAAAGTCCTTGGCGGACAGAACCCGTTAGCAATGTTCTGTGCAGGTGCCGGCAACATCGACCTGAGCAATACTTCGCCTTACGATCAGGGATGTAACGAAGAGTTCCAGACTGCAATCAGAAACTACTGCGATGGAAACATGACCTATGATGAGGCAGTTGAGTCCTTCAAGAAGGCAGTTATCGTAAAGTATCCTGAGCTTAGCGAATAATCAATAAAACAGAGTAAATGATTGGGGCTGCTTTTCATCGGGCAGCCCCGATATCTTACAAGGTGGAGGGAGCGTTATGAGTAAACCGGCAAAAAAGAGTAATGTTGTTCGGTACAATAAATGGGGATATATCTTTCTCATTCCATTTGTACTTACATACATTATATTCCAGTTAGTTCCGCTGATCAGTACAGTCTGGAACAGTTTCTTTGAGAACTACCGTTCCGGCTTGACGCAGGTCGGACCGAATTTTATCGGACTCGGGAATTACTTTTCGATGTTTAGCAGTGGAGACATCTGGGTGTATCTGAAAAATACGATGATCATGTGGATTCTCGGGTTCGTACCGCAGATTTTGATCTCCTTACTGCTCGGTGCATGGTTTTCTAATGAGCGTATGCATTTAAAGGGTGCAACATTTTTTAAGACAGTGATCTATCTGCCGAACCTGATCATGGCTTCCGCGTTTGCGATGCTGTTCTTTACACTGTTTGCAGATACGGGTCCGATCAACAGTATTCTGGTGTCCATGGGTATCCTTTCAGAACCGTACAAGTTTATGACGCATGTAGGAAGCGCGCGTGGGCTGATTGCGCTCATGAACCTTCTGATGTGGTTTGGTAACACGACCATCCTTCTGATGGCTGGTATGATGGGTATTGATCCTGCGTTATTTGAGGCGGCTGAGGTAGACGGAGCGACATCGACGCAGGTATTTACCAGAATTACATTGCCGTTGCTGCGGCCGATCCTGATCTACGTGATGATCACATCGCTGATCGGTGGATTGCAGATGTTTGATGTGCCGCAGATCTTCACAAACGGAAGCGGTGATCCGGCACAGAGCACGATGACACTGATCATGTACCTGAACAAGCATCTGTTCAGCAAAAACTATGGTATGGGTGGTTCGTTATCCGTATTCCTGTTTGTTGTGACCGGTATTTTGAGCCTGATCGTATTTAAGATCAACGCAGCGAGTGAGAAGTAGGGGGTGTGATGATGGAAGAATATAAGACAAGTAAAGGTCTGGGCATGCATGCCCGCAAGACAATTGCATATATCGTATTGATCCTGATCACATTTTTCTGTCTGATCTGGTTCTACATCCTGTTTATCAATGCAACACGTTCGAACGGTGAACTGACAAGAGGTTTTTCACCTCTCCCCAGTCATTTTCTGGTTACAAACTGGCTGAACCTGATTTCGGGTACACTGCCGGTAGTCAAAGGTATGATAAACAGTGTGATTGTGTCAACCTGCAGCGCAGTGCTGAGTGTATATTTTTCGACAATCACAGCTTATGCGATCCATGCGTATGATTTTAAAGGCAAGAAGTTTATGGCGACATTCATTCTGGCAGTTATGATGATCCCGACGCAGGTTACGGCACTTGGTTTCCTGCAGTTGATCAATAAGCTGCATATGGATGATACATTTATCCCGCTGATCGTACCTGCGATCGCGGCTCCGGTTACATACTTCTACATGAAGCAGTATATGGAGAGTACATTACCGCTCGCGATCATTGAGGCGGCGCGTATTGATGGCTCCGGCGAGTTCCGGGCATTCAACAGTATCGTGCTTCCGATGATGAAACCGGCGATTGCGGTACAGGCGATCTTCACATTCGTATCCAGCTGGAACAATTACTTCACTCCGGCACTGGTACTCCATACCGATACGAAAAAGACGCTGCCGATTCTGATCGCACAGCTGCGAAGCGCAGATTTCCTGAAGTTTGATATGGGTCAGGTATATGTCATGATCGCATTTTCGATCTTTCCGGTCATCATCGTATATCTGCTGCTGTCGAAGTTCATTGTAGGCGGTGTGGCACTCGGTGGTGTCAAAGGTTAAAATTTGGATTTTCATTTTTGTTTTCATTACCTCTCTCTAAAATAAGGAAGAAGCGCATCCTGGGAATGGATGCGCTTCTTTGCCGTGTGCATTCCATAGATGCTGAAGTGCAATTTTTAAAAATATAGAAAAAGATCTAATGTTTTCCCCTATTCCTCCGATAAATAGATTAGAAAAAGCAATCAGCAAGATTACTTTTTTGTATTTCAGGGAAGAACAGAAAGTGAAAGGAGATGCCGTTATGCGTATAGATGCATATAATCAGGTAGCAGCGATCTATAAAAGCAGTAAGCCGGTTCGCATGGATTCTGCAAAAAAAGCAGCGGGCTTTCAGGATCAACTGCAGATCTCTCAAGCGGGACGTGATTATCAGATCGCAAAACAGGCAGTCGCAAATGCTTCAGACATCAGGGAAGATAAAGTCGCAGAGCTGAAAGCTAAGGTTGATTCCGGTAATTATAAGGTTGATGCTGGAGATTTTGCTAGTAAATTGTTAGAAAAGTATAACGAGTTATATTAATCTATATTCGCGATCATTTCAAACAGATCGAAGCACTTGCTGCTGAGATCGTGAGAGCATGATTCTGGGTATGCAAAATCCCATCGGCGAAGCCGATTTGGAATGGATTTTGCATCGGAATTGCGAACGTAGAGAGCAATGCAATGAGCGGGAGAAAAACGTGGCAAGTTTGATGGATGACCTGACACAGGTCTTGGAGAATGAGACAGTAGCATATCAGAAACTGACAGAATTGTCTGAGAACCTGCGTGAAGCGTTGATCGTATCAGATGTGTCTGCAGTAGAACAACTGACTGCAGCACAGGAAGAAGTGGCCAATGGGATTCAGAGTCTGGAGACCAGACGCGCGCATATCATGAATGATATTGCGGTTGTGATGAACCGTAAGCCTGAAGAACTGAAGGTATCTACACTCGAACAGTCACTTGCCAGCCAGCCGCTGCAGCAGCAGAGACTGGCCAAGACCCGTCAGGAATTAAAAGAAACAATGGACCGGCTGAAGCGCATCAACCATACCAATCAGACACTGCTTCACCAGTCTATGGAATTATTGGAATTTGACCTGAATCTGTTTCGCAGTATGCGACAGGCCCCGGAGACAGCGAACTATAACAGATCTGCCGTAAATACCGGAGATCTGCTCGGCAGCAGGGGCTTTGATGCCAAGCAATAACAGACAGGGGGAATCATTATGGCAAATGGAATGCAGTCGCTGTATGTAGGGGGCAGTGGGCTCCGGTCGGCGCAGAATGCCATCAATACTTCTGCAAATAACCTTGCGAATGTAAACACGGCGGGCTATGTCCGCCAGCAGGTATTATTTGCAGATAAACATTATAATACGTTTGCGTATGCATCTGTCAGTACGCAGAAAGTAGGCCTTGGTGTAGGAATCGGTGATATCGCACACGCCAGGGACGTTTTTTTGGATAAGACGTATCGTTCGGAGGCCGGACGGCAGGCTTATTACAGTGCCTACTACAATGCGATTGACGAGGTGCAGAGTCTATATCAGGAGTTGGAAGGAACAGCTTTCAAAGATGTTCTGATGGGTTCCGGCAGCGACAGGGATTCAAACAGCAGTCTGTGGTCTGCGTTTGAGATGCTCGCGCAAGATCCGTCGGATATGACGAATCAGGGGCTGGTGATCCAGCGCTCCAATCTGCTTCTTACTCGGGCAAATGCAATATATTCGAGTTTATCCACGTACCAGTCACAAATAAATATACAGATCTCAAACGATATCGACCGTGTGAATGAACTGGGCAAACAGATCTATAAGCTGAATCTGGATATTCAGAGTATAGAGGCGTCCGGTGTGGAGACCGCATATGATCTGCGTGATGCGCGCGATCTGGCTCTCGATGAACTGGGTTCACTGGTCAACATGTCCTATACAGAGGATGCGACAGGCATCGTGACCGTCAAGGTCGAAGGTCAGTATTTTGTTGACGAGGCACATATGTATCAGGTCGGCAAACAGGTTGACCGTTCCACTGGGTATGTCAACGCGTATTGGCCGTATCTGTCCAATGAGGCGAATGGGCAGTACACGAATCTGTTTGATTTCTCGGTTCCGATCTCATCGGAGTATAATACTGATATTGGAGAGATCAAGGCGCTGATACAGGCGCGTGGAGATGGCGTGAAGAATTTTGCATATCTCGAAGGTGCAGATCCGGAGAAATACGCCAATTCGGTTGGAATGTCCGTGATGGAGGAATCAGAGGCGCAGCTGGATGTGCTGATCCACGGACTGGCAACGAAGATTAACGATATTCTGTCACCGAATACGAGAGCTTCTTTTAGTGTGCGCACGGAAAATCCGGATGGAACCTACAGCATCTCGGAGTATAAGAACGTCAAGGTGCTCGATGCAGAGAACTGCCGTCTCGGTTCGGATATGAAGATACCGCCGCATGAACTGTTTACGCGAGTCGGTGTGCCCGACCGGTATACCGAGGTGACCGATACAAACGGCAAGACCTGGTACATCTATAATGAGGAAGATATATATGACTGTAAGACAGTCAATCTCGCCGGTAAGGATTATCAGATCTGGGATGAATCCAAGGGAAATGGTTATGTGACGACGATCACCTATGATTCGGCGACGGATCAGGCACTGCGCAGTACGGAAGGTCCGTACGAGCAATGGCAGACGGCAGATAACCAGAAGTATGTGAAGCAGTTTATTGCAGGAAAAGAATATTATGTTCTCAATCCGGATTATGCGCTGGATACATCTACGCAGTATACGCTCGCATCACTTGGGGTCAATGATGATCTGGAAAATCAGGTGGATCTGTTTCCGCACCTGACGCAGAAGACACATGAGATCGATTATGGAATGGGTGCAGAATTGACAGGTCTGTGGACGACAAAGACACTGAAGATCTATCCGGGTTCGGAAGCGACATTTAGCTTTAGCGAATATTATACGGAGATGATCGGTGGGATCGCTTCAGCCGGATCGACGTATGAGTCTACATCCACGACACTGAACAGTTCCGTGACAGCGATCGACAACCAGCGCCAGCAGGTGACCGGTGTATCGACCGATGAGGAACTGACCAATATGATCAAATATCAGAACGCATACAATGCAGCCAGCCGGTATATTCAGACAGTGTCGGATATGATCGAGCTGTTAGTGACGAACTTATAGAAGAAAGGAGCGTAAACAATGGCTAGTACATTTTTTGGACTGTCGATCGCATCGTCAGGCTTACGCGCCTATCAGGCATCCGCGAATACCGTATCCAATAATATATCAAACGTAGATACCAAAGGCTACAGCAAGCAGGTCACCAACATGCGGGCCAATCATGCATTGCGTGGCTATACCGAGTACGGAACACTCAGTACCGGTGTATCGGCTGACTCTGTGACACAGGTCCGCAGTGAGTATTACGACAATAAATATTGGCAATACAGTGGTTATAAAGGTGAATATACAGAAAAAGTCAAGTTTATGAGTCAGGTAGAGTCCTATTTCCAGGATGATGATTCATTAAAGGGATTTTCTTCTATTTATGCAGAATTTTTCAATGATATCGATAGTCTGCGTGGCAATCCAGCATCGACATCTGTGCGTAATCAGATGATCAGCAGCGCGAAAAAGTTCTGCAGCTATTTTAATGCCGTATCAAGCGGCTTGCAGAAAATACAGGAAGATGTCAACGATCAGATCAAATCTACTGTGGATGAGATCAACTCCATTGCACAGAAGATCGCATTGCTCAATGACCAGATCAATGATGTCGAGATCAATGGCGGCTATGCGAATGACATGAGGGATCAGCGTGCACTGCTGGTCGATGAACTGTCTACCATGGTAGCTGTAGATGTCAAGGAGACGAAGGTCGTCAACAGCAAATATCCGGATATGTATACCGGAGCTACGAGCTATACGGTCAAGATCAACGGGTTGGAGCTGGTCAGCGACGGGCAGTACCGCCAGCTGGAGTGCGAGGCCCGTAAATATAAAGATAACCAGAATGATGCAGAGGGTCTGTACGATATCAAATGGGCAGACAACCACTCGGATTTTCCGACCACAAGTGCGCTGGCAACCGGCACATTGAAAGCGATGATGCAGCTGCGTGATGGAAACAATCACGCGAACTTCAGCGGAACTGTGGCAGAGGCATCCGGCAGACAGCTCGTTGTATCAAAGACAAACGTGAAGTCGGAGCTGGCTATGAATCTGCCACCGCAGGGTGTGATCACCGTAGGAAACAGGGAATATACCTATTCTTCCTTCAGTATGCAGCAGACAGTCAGCGGAGAGACGACATTTTCATTTACAATCACATCGGACACATCCGGTCTGTCATCGATGATCGGCCGCGATGCTTCGGTTGGTGAATCGATTGACTATAAAGGAATCTGTTATTATCAGTCGCAGATGAATGAGTTTTTACGTGCTTTTACCAAGGCGTTTAACGATATCCAGCATAAGGGTGTCGACCTGAATAAAAACCCGATGGGATCATTTTTCGTGGCAGAGAGTGTGCAGGGCACGGAGCTTGGATTTGCAGATGCAGGAAACGCCCGTATTTTATCCACTTCAGACAGCTATTACCGTCTGACCGCATCCAATCTGAAGGTTGCGGATGCGTGCAAAGATCCGTCCATCTTCGCGACCGCTTATCTGGATGATTTTAATAACGGACAGGATAACCAGAGTCTGGTAGAAGAGATGCAGAAGCTGCAGAAGGATGTCGTGATGTACCGCGGCAGCGGCGGCGACCAGTTCCTGTCAACGCTCATCAGTGATGTGACCGTAGACAGCGAGGAGTCCGAGCTGTTGTCCAATAATTACACGACGATCGTCAGCACCGTGGAGAAGCAGCGGACATCGATCTCAGGTGTCGACGAGGATGAAGAAGCACTGGATCTGGTAAAATTCCAGAATGCCTACAATCTGTGTTCCAAGGTCGTACAGATCATGTCGGAGATGTATGATCGGCTGATCACGAGTACCGGTGTATAGGAGGTAAGACGTCTATGATGCGAATTACGAATGGTATGATGATGAATACCACGAAAACAAATATCAATAATAATAAAGTATCGGTAGACCGGCTGAATACACAGATGTCTACGCAGAAAAAGATCACGAAGCCTTCCGATAACCCACTGATCGCGATCAAATCCCTGCGTCTGTCCACGACACTCAGCCAGATCAACCAGTATTATGGCAATAATATCAAGGATGCACAGTCCTGGATGGATGTGACCGAGACTGCGCTCACGAATATGAAGGATATCCTGACAGATGCGTACCGTCTGGCTGTCAACGGCTCCACCGGCACGCTGACAGACGAAGACCGCAACACCGTATTGACTCAGCTCAAGAGCCTGAGCTCCCAGCTGTATGCGGAGGCAAATGCTGATTATGCGGATCGTACCGTATTCAGTGGTTATAAGACGAATTCGACCGTGACATTCCAGGATGCACTCGAAGCGTCCAATGCAAAGTATGAGATCAACGAGCAGCTGAGTATCAATAACATGCAGACGTATACTTATTATGCGAATAAGCTGGATACGCCGTCTGCCGGTGAAGTACAGAATCCGGCAGCGAACAAGGTCGGAACACCGCAGGAAGAGGTACTGAAACGACTGCGTCTCGCTTATAATAAGCTGAGCAACCTGAACAGTCTCGCCTATACCTATGCGGTAGATACGAGCTCTTCCAAGGCAGATGGCACGACCAATGGCAATGTGACGATCACGGCAGATATGTCCGGTACAGCATCCAGCCAGCTGTTCCAGTGGCGCAGCCTGCGGAAAGATGGAGCTTTTACCTATGAGGCAGATGCGAAGGGACGTATGACGAGTGCGAGTCTTGAGGATATGAATGGTTATAAGCTGTCGATCTCGCCGGACGGAAAATTCAGTGTGGATGATCCCTCACTGGATCTGTCGGTTCGTGAGACAACAATCAATGGTAACACGTTGACTACTTACACCTACACGGATGAGAGCGGCAATATGGCGTTCATGGCACAGGAGACACTAGCTGCAAATGGTAAAAAAACAGCCTATATTGTAGATTCGCAGGGTAACCGTGTAGATCTGACATATGATGCAAATGGTAATCTGAGCACAATAAAGGATATACAGGGAAATACGATAGGTTTGACAGATGCTGCTGGTCAGGCATTGCCGTTATCCTATGAAAAAGATCCGAATGGAAATACAATCGCAGTATCGGATGATCCGTGCACGATCACTGTTAAGAATGCCGATAATAAACCAGTTATGACGGCAACATCTGCACTGGTGGATACAAGTGTTCCCGCAGATCCTACAAAGGGCAGAGCCTACGCACTTTATACCGCAGACAAGAACCTCACGACCAACCTGAAGATTGAGAAGATGACGGAGCAGGAATTTAATGCTCATCTTGCGAAACTGGCGGCAGATCCGGATACGGTATCTGAACAGTATAAGGATACGATCATCTATCTGCCGGATTCCGGCGAGATGGTACTCGGCACCAACATTGCACAGAAGATGTCATCTGAGTTCGCGACGCTCAATGTCAACTATGATAAAGAGGGATTTGCCAAGGGTGAGACCCGTCCGGAGATGTACTTCAACTGTACGAATAAGACAGATATCAGTGCGGTAAATCATATCACATATACGAACTATGATGCGGATGGCAACTGGATACAGCAGAATATCAATTATGCGGTATCTGCAAATCAGGATATGAAGATCAACACACAGATCAGGGATGTAGTCAGTGCAGACTGCTACCGGGATCTGGCAGAGATGACGGATCTCGTACAGGAAGCTGTGAACGCGCACACAACCGTGACGAACATCCAGAGTATGATCAATTCCGGTGACTATACAGACAAAGATCAGCTCGCATATCTGAAAGATTGTCTGGAAAAAGCTCAGAAACAGGTCGCTTACGCAGATGACCATCTGCAGAAGGTGTTCGGTACACAGATTACGAATTTTGAGAGATATCTGAGTCAGGTGAATCTGGAGATCACAGATATCGGTAGCCGTGGCGATCAGTTGTCGCTTACGGAAAACCGTATGAGCAACCAGAAGACGACATTTACGCAGCTCAAATCCAACAATGAGGATGAGGAATTATCTGATGTGACGATCGACTACACATCTGCATTCACTGCTTTCCAGGCATCGTTAAAGGCAGCAGGCAAGATCGATAATATGACATTATTGGATTACTTATAATATTTGTAATATTTGGAGGAAAACAGCTATGACAGCAGAGACCAGATTATTTGGAACCATAACGATACCGGATGAAAAGCTGATCACATTTCCGGAAGGGATCGTTGGATTTCCGTTTATGAAAAATTTTGCGTTGATCCATGATGTGGACAATGCGGATTCACCGATCATGTGGCTGCAGTCAATGGAAGAGATCGAATTCGCCATGCCGGTACTGGAGCCGAATGTAGTCAAGGACGATTACAATCCGACGGTCAATGACGAGCATCTGGCACCGGTCGGAGAACTGGCACCGGATCAGATCTATGTGTTGGTGACGATCACGGTACCGCCGCAGATCGAGAAGATGAGCGTGAACCTGAAAGCGCCGATTGTCATCAATATGGCGAATAATAAGGCGGTACAGATCATCGTAGAGAATGATTTTCAGGTAAAATATCCGATCTATGAGACCCTCAAAAAGAGAAAGGAGGGTGCATCATGTTAGCGCTAACACGTAAAAAAGGTGAATCTCTCGTATTAAATAACGATATTGAGGTGACTGTACTGGAGATCCGTGGAGATCAGGTCAAGCTGGGCATCAAGGCACCCAAACAGGTACCGGTGTACCGCAAGGAGGTCTACCTGCAGATCCAGAAGGAGAATGAGGCGGCAGCCAGCGTCGAGAATCTGGCAGCACTCAGACAGTTGTTGTAGCTGATGAGAACTGCTATCTGCAGCCCCATATGGATGCTTCACAACGAAAATCACGAAAAACTATAAAGTTTACGGGTTCTGTGCCGATATAGAGAGTAACAACCCGAACCAAAGCAGCAGATGATGGCCAGGTCTGCTGCTTCGTTTATTTGAGTAAATGAAGACGGGTGAGATGCAGTAGAAAGCACGGATGATGACATATCAATCAGATCACACGGAGGTGGCAGACATGAATATGGAAGCAATTCAGAAGGTGGCTGTATCATATCAAGGAAGTGTAGTATCAGCCGACCAGACACAGAACGTCACACAAGCTACTGTGCAGATGCCGGAACGGACAGCGGCAGCCGCCCAGCAGCAAAATGTAACAGCAAAAGAAGAAAGTGACAAGGCAGAAAAGGATAAAAAGCAGATTCCGGAGAAGGTGTCTGACAGCTCACTCAAAAAGGCAGTCGAGGATATCAACCGCAACTCATCCAACACAGAGGCGATCTTCGGATATCACGAAGGAACAAACCGTGTCACGATCAAGATCGTAGATAAAGACACCAAAGAAGTCAAAAGAGAATATCCAGCAGAAGAAACGCTGGATATGATTCAGAAAATTTGGGAGATGGCTGGACTCATGGTAGATGAGAAACGCTAGAAGGAGGTAACATATATGCCGATTAGAATCACAGGAATGAACTCAGGACTGGATACCGAGGCTCTTGTATCAGAACTCGTATCCGCCTATAAACAAAAAGGAACCAAATACGAAAAGGCACAGACAAAGATTTCATGGAAGCAGGAAGCGTGGAAATCACTTAGCTCCAAGACCTACAGCTTCCGCACCGGACTGGATAAGATGCGTTTTTCAACCGGATACAGTCTGAAAACGACATCCGTATCGAATTCGTCAAAAGCGTCGATCACAGCGGGTAATAATGCAGTCAATGGAACGCAGACCTTGGAAGTCAAGCAGCTGGCAAAGAGTGGTTATCTGACGGGTGGAAAGGTTGCAAAAACAGATGGGTCTGCAGTAGAAGCAGGCACGACGCTCGGTGATCTGGGATTGTCGGACGAAGGTGATATCTCTGTTAATGGAAAGCAGATAACAGTTGGCAAAGCCACAACTGTCAGCGAATTTATTTCTAAATTAAACGATGCAGGAGTGAAGGCTAACTTTGACGCGACGAACCAACGTATCTTTGTAAGTTCGACAGCGAGTGGAAAAGATGCGGATTTTACAATTACATCGTTGAATAAAAACGGAACTACAGCACTTAAACAGCTGGGGCTGAACGTTGCGGCAGCAGCGGAAAAAGAATATATTGCCTATGCAGATAAAACAGATGATGAATTGACAACTTTGCTGCAGAAATATGATGTGGATGCTGAAAATGCTGACGCGGTGATCACTGATTTCGCAAAACAGTATCAGAATGCAGAAGATGATCCGACAAAGAAATCTGTGTTAGCTAATTTCAAGACGTTTCTGCAGGAACGTAAAGATAATGATGGCAACTATAATACAGATGCAGCTCGTATTTACGGACAGGATGCGAAGATTATCTTAAATGGCGCGGAATTCACATCAAACGGAAATACATTCAGCGTTAACGGATTGACTATTAATGCATTAGCGGTGACGGATAAAGGTGAAGTATTGACTGTTACTACAACGACAGATAATCAGGGCATCTACGACAAGATCAAGGACTTTTTGTCTGATTACAATGATCTGATTAATACCATGACAAAGTCATACAATGCCGAGAGTTCTAAAGACTATGACCCGCTTACGGATGATGAAAAGGATGCCATGAGCGAATCAGAGATTGAGAAGTGGGAGAGTAAGGGCAAGGGTGGTGTCCTGCGCAGGGATTCGACACTCAGTACACTGATGAGTGTCATGACGGGGGCAATGTCCAAATCGCAGACGATCAATGGCAAGAGCTATTCGCTGTCTACCTTTGGCATCAAGACGCTCGGCATCATGAATGCTGAGAAAAATGAGCAGAATGCGTATCATATCGACGGAGACGCAGATGATGATACATCCTCTTCCAATACAGATAAGCTGATGGCAGCGATCATCGAAGATCCGGAAGGTGTGACAGAGTTTTTCAAGAATCTCAGCAATGATTTGTATGAAAATCTTGGAAAGCAGATGACGAGTACGTCAATGCGCAGCTATGGCAGCTTCTATAATGATAAGCAGTTAGAGACTGAATATAAGAGTTATACGACCAAGATCTCTGACTGGGATAAAAAGGTACAGGACATTGAGGACAGTTATTATAAAAAGTTTGCGGCAATGGAGAAGGCGCTGGCATCTTTGCAGAGCCAGCAGTCCTCATTATCCGGATTGTTAGGATCGTAAGTAATAAGGGATAGATATTTGGAGGAACAACGATGGTAAACAATGGCTATAACCAGTATATGCGCAGCAAGATCATGACAGCATCCAAGCCGGAACTGACACTGATGCTCTATGATGGGGCAATCAAGTTCTGCAATATGGCAATCATGTGTATTGAGAAAAATGATATTCAGGGTGCACATACGAATATTAAGAAAACCGAGGCAATTATCGAAGAATTCATGGCGACACTGGATCATAAATATCCGGTTGCAAAGGATTTTCAGAATGTATATGAATATGTGTATGATCGTCTGGTACAGGCAAACCTGAAAAAAGATCCGGAGATCTTAAACGAAGTGCTTGAGCATCTGCGTGGTATGCGTGATACATGGAAGGAAGCCATGAAAAAAGCCAATACTTCCCAGACAGCCATATCTTAACAGATCGGAGTGACTATGCAGGAACGAGAGTATTTAGATGTATTGATCCAGAGTCTGCGTAAAAAGCTCGTATTGCTGAACCGGATAGCGATCCTGAGCAAAGAACAGCGCGAACTGCTGCAGGACGAGGATATGACACCGGATGCATTTGATCTCAATGTGCGGGATAAGGACGATCTCGTACAGCAGATCGTAGTACTGGATGCAGGATTTGATGAAGTCTATGCACATATCAAGGATCTGATGGAACGCGACCATGCAATGTACGAAGACCAGCTCTCGCAGATGCGCGAACTGATCCGCCAGATCATGGCAAAGGATGCTTCGATCCGGGCAGAAGAAAAACGCAATTATGAGCTCGCACAACGCAAGTTTGCGTCGATCAAGACCAGGGTGCGTGAGATGAAAGCCAGCCAGAAGATGGTGAGTAGCTATTACAAAAACATGATGCGTCAGAAGCCGGGAGAGGCAGCATTTCTGGACAATCGAAAATAAAACACAGAAATAAAGAGAATCTTTCAAAAAAGCTATGGATGGGTTATACTATTCATAGCTTTTTTAGTAACAAGAGAATCTGACAGGAGCATTTTATGGACAATATCTTAAAATTACCGGTAGGTATTGAGGATTTTGAGGAAATCCGTCGGCTAGGATTTTATTATATTGATAAGACCAGGCTGATCGAGCAGTTACTGCAGAGTTGGGGAAAAGTAAATCTGTTTACACGTCCCAGACGTTTTGGAAAAACACTCAATATGAGTATGCTCAAATATTATTTTGAGATAGGAACAGATCAATCACTGTTTGAGCACTTGTATATATCTCAGAATAAAGAGGTATGTGAAATGCATATGGGACAGTATCCGGTTATTTTTCTGTCGCTCAAGGGTGTGGAGGGGCTGAATTTTCAGGAGGCCTGCAGCATGCTGCGAAGTGCAATCCAAAATGAGGCCAGGAGGCATTATCTCTTGAAAACAAGTGCGCAGCTAGCCGAAGAGGATAAAAGGCAATTCGAACAGATATTGCTCGGGACTTATGAAAACATGGCAGATAGCTTACGGGCGCTTTCACAGTTGCTATTTTTGCATTATGGCAGGAAAGTCGTGATATTAATTGACGAGTACGATGTGCCATTAGATAAGGCATTTCAAAACGGATATTATAAAGAGATGGTATCTCTGATCCGTGGATTATTCGGTCAGGCGCTAAAGACGAATGAATATCTCCGGTTTGCCGTTCTGACAGGATGCCTCCGCGTGTCGAAGGAAAGCATTTTCACTGGTCTGAATAATTTTAAGGTGCTCTCTATAGCAGATACCAGATTTGATGAACAATTTGGGTTCACGGATGTCGAGGTTCAAAAATTGCTGGATGACTATGGGATGTCATCGCGATTTGCAGAGGTCAAAGAATGGTATGATGGATATCATTTTGGAAATGCTGACGTGTATTGCCCATGGGATGTGATCAACTATGTTGACCATCTGCAGGCAGATCCGGCAGCAGATCCGGAGGCATATTGGATCAATAGCAGTAGTAATAGTCTGGTCAAACGATTGATCAGCAGGGCAGACAAATCGACAAAGAATGAAATCGAGCGCTTGATCGCCGGTGAAGCGATTGAAAAGAAGATATATCTCGAACTGACATATGATGAGATTGACAATAGTGTGGAGAATATCTGGAGCGTGTTGTTTACTACCGGTTATCTGACGAAAGCCGGCGAAGCAGCGCGATCAGATGGTGTAGGGCGTGATTATCGGTTAATGATCCCAAACAAAGAGGTCAGACAGGTGTTTGTAACACAGATACAGGAATGGTTCAAACAGACTGTGGTGGCAGATACGCAGTCGATGAGAAATTTGGGCAGAGCATTTTTGGATGGAGATGCTGATAACATTCAAAACAGTCTGAATCTTATATTGGGAAAGATGATCAGCATATTGGATACGAAAGTACGTGACGAGCAGAAGGAAAATTTCTATCATGGATTACTGCTTGGACTATTGCGGAGTAATTCTGAGTGGGGGATAAAATCAAACAGAGAATCCGGGGATGGATTCAGCGATATCAGTATCGAACCGGAAGATTCCAATATTGGTATAGTCATAGAGGTGAAATATACCGCTGCAATCAATAGCCTTGAAAAGTCATGTGGCGAAGCAATGGCGCAGATTAAGGAACGCGGGTATGATGCGGCATTGCGTGAGGATGGCAGAGAAGATATTCTGGCCTACGGAATCGCATTTTGCAAAAAACGGTGCAAAGTGGTCTGCGAAAAACTATAAATAATAAGTTAGGGGATTGGCGGTGAGTAGAAAGGGTATCTGCTCGCCGCTTTGGTATATTTTCGTTTTTTATAGTCAGTAGTATAGACAACCCCGGAAAATCATGATAGAGTAAACACAAGCAATAGGTGACTTCTTAACATTATTCATCTTCGGATGTCTTGCATACGTGGTATCAGAGACGATATCACAGATATCTATATTATTTATCGAAAAGAAACAACTCTTGCTTAAAATCCAATAACAAAAGAATAAGCAGGAGCTGTGTATGATATGCCCGTGGCACTCCTGCACAAAAGGAGGAATGTGAATGGGCAAAAGAAAAAGTAGACATAGAACACACGGAATCACGGCACAGAATAAAGATGTTGTATCAAAGTGGTTTGGCGAAACGATGAGAAACCGGTCGTTGTCGGTGTATGGAATCCATGTGCCGAAGATCGTGGATGTGCGACCTACGAACTTACCTGCAATAGAAACGAATGAAAAACGTATGGATAACTTGTTTCTATTAGAGGATGGCAGCTATGCAATCCTGGACTATGAGAGTGATTACCGGATTGCGAATAAGATCAAATATGGAGGCTATGCCCTGCGGCTGTTACGCAGATTGCAAAAAGAGGGAATCAATATCGTAGATGCCAAGATCAGGATCATTATTATCTATACGGCGGATGTCAGCCGAATGCAGACGCAGGATGCATTGAATGCGGGGGATGTGGTCATATCCACGACAGAAGCATTTTTGTTAGAGATTGCATCAGAAGAAGTAAAAGCGCGTATCTGGAAGAAAATACAGGAAAAACAGCCGTTGGATGAACGAGATCTGATGGAATTGATTGTACTTCCACTGACCTATAAGGGAAAGGAAAAACAGAGAACAGCAGCGCAGGAAGCGGTACTTCTCGCAAAGGAAATAGAAGATGAAACAATGCAGGAGATGGCGTTGGCAGGGCTATTAAGTTTTTCAGATAAAATAATCGACAAGAAGCTGGCAAATGAGATCAGGAGGTATCTGAGTATGACGAAAGTAGGGGCAATCATAGCGAAAGAAATGGAAGAGAGCGAAGAAAAGGGCAGACAGGAAGGCAGGATAGATTCTTTGCGTACCGTATTACTGCTTAAAGGTGAGATATCGGAAAAGCTGGATGAAACGATACAGAAGCAGACAAAAGCTGAAATTCTGGAACAGTGGCTGCGAATAGCGGTAGAGTCACCGGATGTAGATGCCTTTGAAGCAAGAATTACATCGTTCCAGTAACGAACTGTTATTTGCTGCTACGTTATTTCTAATGGGTAGTATAGACAATACAGAAAAATCATGTTAAAGTAAACACAAGCAATAGGTGACTTCTTAACATTAATCATCTTCGGATGTCTTGCATACGTGGTATCAGAGACGATATCACAGATATCTATATTATTTATCGAAAAGAAACAACTCTTGCTTAAAATCCAATAACAAATGAATAAGCAGGAGCTGTGTATGATATGCTCGTGGCACTCCTGCACAAAAGGAGGAATGTGAATGGGCAAAAGAAAAAGTGGACATAGAACACATGGCATCACGGCACAGAATAAAGATGTCGTATCAAAGTGGTTTGGCGAAACGATGAGAAATCGGTCGTTATCGGTATATGGAATCCATGTGCCGAAGATCGTGGATGTGCGACCTACGAACTTACCTGCAATAGAAACGAATGAAAAGCGTATGGATAATTTGTTTCTATTAGAGGATGGCAGCTATGCGATACTGGACTATGAGAGTGATTACCGGACTTCCACTGACCTATAAGGGAAAACAAAATCAGAGAACAGCAGCGCAGGAAGCGGTACTTCTCGCAAAAGAGATCGAAGATGAAGCGATGCAGGAGATGGCGTTGGCAGGGATATTGAGTTTTTCAGATAAAATAATTGACAAGAAGCTGGCGAATGAGATCAGGAGGTGTCTGAGTATGACGAAGGTAGGAGCAATCATAGCGAAAGAAATGGAAGAGAGCGAAGAAAAGGGCAGACAGGAAGGACGCGCAGAGGGAAGGCTGGAAGGACGCGCAGAGGGAAGGCTGGAAGGTCGAGCAGAGGGTAGACAGGAAGGCCAACTAGCTTCTTTGCGAACTGTGCTGTTGCTAAAAGGGAAAATATCAGAAAAATTGGAAGAGGAGATACAGAAGCAGACAAAAGCTGAAATTCTGGAACAATGGCTGAGAATAGCGGTGGAGGCACCGGATATAGATGCCTTTGAGGCGAAAATTATGGCTAGGACGAATTAGAAAGCAAAGATTTTTATTTAGAATACAATGTCTGATAAAGAGAGCGCGTTGCATTTTTAATATGTGCTACGCATAATATAATTACCTAAATCAGTATCAAATATGATATCTTGACAAGTATTCTTTGGAAAGGGTGTGTATGTGTAATGACAGCGACTATTACAACGGAACTGAAAGCTAATTTAAAATTTTATATTGATAAGGCGGTTAATGGCGACAGCGTCATTATTACCAAACCAAAAAAGAAAAACGCTGTTTTGATCGGTGAGGACGAGTATAATGAATTGCTGCGGATCAAAGAGAATGCGGACTACCTGTACAAAATGAATACGTCGATTCAACAGGCGAAAGAAGGAAGAGTAGTGGTGAAATCGATGGAAGAATTAGAAAGGTTAGCGGATGAGTAGACCGCAATTTACAGAGCAGGCATGGAATGAATACTTGTATTGGCATGTGCAAGATTTACAAAGTGCTTAATGAGGATGTAGTAGAAATCTATTCCTGCAAGGGTCATTATGAAGATCATTAAGTCAGGAACTTTTTAGAATATAAATTGACAAAAGCTGGCAAATGAGATCAGGAGGTGTCTGAGTATGACGAAGGTAGGAGCAATCATAGCAAAAGAAATGGAAGAGAGCGAAGAAAAGGGCAGACAGGAAGGACGGACAGAAGGACAAATAGCTTCTTTATGTACAGTATTGTCCCTAAAAGGGAAAATATCAGAAAAATTAGAAGAAAAATACAGAAGCAGACCAAAACTGAAATTTGGGAACAGTGGTTAAGAATAGCGGTAGAAGCACCTGATGTAGGCGTATTTCAGAAACAGATCGAGAAAATTATATAGGAGAGCATATTTTTAAAGGGGAGAAAAGTGTTTTATGGGAAAATGTACAAAGTCGCTTTATATATTGCAAGTATCAGACTTTCATATTTCAGAAGAGTCACAAAAGAGTGCAAGAGAGGCTTTACGAGCGGTAACGGACAAGTTAAAAGAAATGGATATCGATATTTCATATCTTATTCATACGGGGGACATAATTAATTCTAAGGATATAGAAAGCATAATAGAAAAGTCAGATAGATTACTAGAGAATGAGGAATACGACAAAGTTTTAGATCAAATTGTTGATAAGAGATTAGATATTGCGGCTGATATAGTGAGTAAATTTGTTGATGATTTGGATGTTTCAAGAAAAAATAGAGTTATTTGTTGCGGAAATCATGATAAAGTCAGATACCGTTCAAAAAATAAAAATGCATTTGAAAAATTTGAAAATTTCTTAGGACGAGTTTGTAATAATACTGGACTTACGGCTCTTTATCAACTGGAGGATTTGAATGTTTTGGTTTTAAATACTAATATTTCTAATGATAAAAGAGTTACATGTATTGACTGTGAGAATTTAAAAAGAGTACTTAATTCTGAATCAAAAGTTGCAGAACAAATGGAGTGGTTTTATTCATATGGTAAAACTGCGAATTCTATGATGAAGGATAATAAGGTCAATGTAATAGTTGCGCATCAACCGCTTTATGATATTTGTGAATATATAAGATTACCATATGGTTCCGAGACACAAACAACAGATTTTTTATCAGCATTACAAGATTTCATCGATGGAAATGGTATTTATTTGTGTGGCGATAAACATACGTCAAGTATAGCAGCTTCGTATATTCATGATATTCCGCATTATTTTTGCGGGCATCCATTTACAGTCGAAGAAAATGGTTTTTCTTTGGGGTGTAAACATACAAGTTGGTCTTCATCTGTAGATATTGCAATTGATTATAATTTAATAGAAGTTAGGGAGGGAAAAACCGGACAAGTAAGGAAAATGCACTTGACAAAAAAGAAGGGCGAAGCATGGAAATGCAAAGTTCAACCTATTGATGTGGTCGTCGCAGACTTGTATGATATTAGTAAAAAATATATAGTGAAAAATAGTTTTGCATTGCTTGCGCTGCAAAGTGGTATAACATATGGAACATGGGAAAATCTATCGTGGAGAAATTTGTTTAACCGTTTGGATACAGGTATCAGTGAGGGGGATCTTCTAGAAATATCAAAATTTTATGGACTTTTTTGCCGTATTAAAGATGGTGATGGTAAAACAATGGAATGGGATAATGACACAAATATTTTTAAAAAGCTGAGCCAAATCATCAAAGAGATAATGAATACACACAATGATTCATTTATAGAAAATATTATAAATGTTAGAGGTGATTATAGCTCCGGAAAGAGCACCTTTTTGGGATTATTATATATATATTTGCTGTATCAATATTGCTATGGAAGAATTAATTATATTCCAGCATACTTTAATATAGAAAATGAGGAAATTTTGAATAGCATACAAGCAGGAAGTACGTATTCCTTAGCACTGAAAAATGTATTTTTTTCATTTGTTCATGAGATAGAAAATATAGCCCAAAAAGAGCATATCAGGGTTTGTTATATTATTGATGGTTTGGATGAACAGGATATATGGAGTGAAAGTTCTCAAGACAGTATTGGAAGAGTTGTTTTGGACATTTTGTCAGAGACACGGGGATCAAAGTATATAATGTCGTTTTGCCAAAACAGATTGGCTCGATTTAAAAATACAATGCCTGCAATAAAATATTATGAGAAGAGCTGTGTCATGTATTTTAATTCAATATCAGTAAAAGAAAAGAAGGTGCTAAATAGCAATTTTGTTAAGTTTGTTAAATATATATTGGCATCAAACCAAGACAATAATGACCTTATGAATACGAGTGAATCGCTTGAAAGCGGGATGAAAGAAGTTGCTTTTAGTGAGCCAAGAGAATGTTCTGTAATTAGAAAATTGAGGAGACTATCGATAAATCCTGGATTTATTTATTATAATTATGAGTATGTTAAAGAGTGCAAGGAAAGTGATTCAATTAATAAAGTATATATGCGGTATATTGATCAGCAACATCAAATTTGTTTGGATGCTTTAGGGTATAACTTTATTCACTATGCTCCAGCAATGGCGTATTTATTCACATATGAAGGATATACTTATGAAAAATTTAAATCTATAGCACCAAGTACGGCTGTTTATTGGGAACAAAAAATACTGGAATATTCGCATAGAACTTATAAAACATTTATTTTTATAAAAAAGCACAAAGATGCGAGAGAATATCTTTTGGCATTGCATTATAATAGGGAACTTCGCTATTATGCAGAAAATCCTAAGAGTGATATTTCTGAAAATTCGATTATTAATAGATTGATTCCGAGAAATATTTCCATTATCATAAAAAAATTATGGAGAAATGATCAAAATAAGTTTGTTATTGTTTGTCATAATTTGATTGAAAAACGGAAGTTATTTAATAGCAAACCGGTTAAAAAATGTACATTGTCAATGCTTACATATATTTTGGCTTATTTGGATAAAATTCCGGACTACATACGTGATGAAATAAAAGGATTGCTGTTAGATTTGGCTAAAGGTGAGAGTCAAGAAGAATGGGAGTCGTGTGAGCTTGACACAGATCCGTGGGAAATTGTTGGAAGTAATTCTGAAAAAATGAAAAAGTTTATTGACTTGAATTTTTTGCATTCACAGAAGATTCTTAGTGCTATTAACTCAAATACAGCAATTCCTTTGGTTAGAGATTTATTTCGATCGCCAAGTTTCGCATTATACAATAGACAGTATATGATGTGGTATTATGGAGATTTAACAATATATGGGGAAAATAGAATTAATAATCTTGTCCCCGGGAGGGAGATCATACATAAAGGAATAGATTATTATAATTGTTTTTATACATTATATCATAAAATTTATTCTTATTTCGAAGAAAAGTGTGTAGTATCGTATCCATTATTGGAATTTGATTTATTTACAATTTGCGATCTGGCGTATAGTAGGCGAAAATATAGAGAAAACATCTCTGGGCATGCCTTTTTTTCTTCTAAAGATCCAAATGAAGAAGAAGTATATTCTTGTATATATGATTTGCTGGAAAAGTATACTACTAAATATGAAGAAAAAAAACCAACCAATATGTCCGAAAAAAATTGTGAAAGAGATAAAAACGACAACAACGACAACAACATGTTGCAAATTGATTACTCTGTTATTTCTGTAAGTGAACCATTTGAAAAGATAATAGAGAAACTTAATGCCTTAGAAATTAAAACAGATGAAAGTTATGTTTACTATTTTTTCAAGGTTGTAAAGCAATTGTTTAATGAGAAGGGTTAAGTATTCAATATACAATAAAAAATTTTTTAATGACAGATAGGGGTGATTCACAAAGTTGTTAAGGGTGAAGAATATCCACATGCAAATCTAAAGATTGTGGCATATTGTCCGATATATAACCTAGAGGAACGGAATGGATACCGTGCGCAAATGAATCATGGATGATAAATTATAGTAGAAATATTCCGAAAGTGCGTTGTGGTGTCGAAAAATATCACAACGCTTTTTATTGTATAGCAATGAGTTTGTAGTAGAAGAAGGGAGAAAATTCATATGTCCCAATTACATATTTCAATGTATCATTACACTAGAGATTTAAAAAATTCAAGATATCCAGAGATTAAAGGGTTAGACAGTTGTTTGTTTCGGGAACAGATTTTATTTATGAAGCAGCATTTTCATATAGTGACAATGGAAGAAGTCATAGAAGCGGTAGGCGGTCATTATGAACTGCCCGAGAATGCACTCTTGCTTACGTTTGATGATGGGTATATTGATAATTATACATTTGCTTTTCCAATATTAGATGAATTAGGAGTGCAGGGTTCGTTTTTTATACCCGGAAAGACATTTACGACATATGAACTATTAGATGTCAATAAGATCCATTACCTGCTTGCAAGTACAGATATCAATGTTATTTTAAATGATCTGTTAGAACGAATGGATCATTATAGGGGGAATGAATATTCTTATGCTTCTAATGAGGAATTGTTTCAGGAGTATGCAAAAGGCAACCGTTTTGATGGTAAAGAAGTGATCTTTGTGAAGCGAATGCTGCAGACAGTTCTACCGGAAAAACTGCGTAACCGTATAGCAAGTGAACTGTTTGCAAGGCATGTGGGTATTTCAGAGCAGCAGTTAGCACATGAATTATATATGACTGCAGAACAGATACATACATTAAAACGTCACGGAATGTATATAGGTGTACATGGCTATGACCACTACTGGTTGGGAAATCTTTCGAAAGATAAAATGCAGCAGGACATACAGAAAGCACTGACAGTCATGGATGAGTTTATTGACAGAAGCAAGTGGGCAATGAATTATCCTTATGGAAGTTATAATGAAGATGTGATCAGTTATGCACGAGAAAATGGTGCACGTGTAGGTGTGACAACAGAAGTAAGGATTGCAGATTTGCAGTTTGATGATGTGATGAAGCTGCCAAGATTAGATTGTAATGACTATCCGCCAAAAAGTGAGGAATATAGAAAACATGGGTAAATTTAATGAAAAATATGATATTCGCATTGCTCAATATGATGAAATTGAAGAAATAATGGAGTTTATAGATGAGTATTGGAAAAAGGGGCATATTCTTGCAACTAATCGAGAGTTTTTTGAGTATGAGCTTGTTGTGGAAGGGCAAGTGAATGTTGTAATTGCAAAAGATAAGAAAACAAAAAAAATTTGTGGGTTGCATGGATTTCGACAAGCATCAAAGAATGTGGAAAAGCTAGATACTTGGGGAGGAATATGGAAGGTAATTCCGGGTTCGATGGGATTGTTAGGTTTAGAAATAATCAAACGTTGGGAAACGATTTCCAGAGCAAGAACATTTTTGAGCATAGGCGCAAACCCCGATACAGCTGTTCCAATTTATCGAAGTATTAAACATTATGAAGATGTGGAAAAAATGGATCATTTTTACTGTTTGGCTAATCGAGAAAAATATATGGTTGCACAAGTGAAACATTATGAACCGTTTGTGGAAAAGCAGGAAAATCAAGTAGAAGTTATGTTGTTCAATAATATGGAAGAATTAAAACAACATTACGATATTTCTGCCAATATCGATGCATTGCCATATAAAGATGAATGGTATGTACAACATAGATTTTTTGACCATCCAATTTATACTTATAAGGTTTATGGATTGGTCAGAAATGGAAAGGTGCAAGCAATAATGGTTTGCCGCGAACAGGAATGTAATGAGACCACTGTTCTTCGTATTGTAGATTATATTGGAAAGGCAGAATTATTTGCTGGAATTTCTTGTTTTCTGAAAAAATGTTTGGAAACATATGAATATGTAGATTTTTACTGTCATGGATTTGATGTCAGTTATGTGGAGCAGGCAGGAATGGTTCGACTTGAGGAACATGATACAAATATAATACCTAATTATTTTTCGCCTTATGTAGCGGAAAACGTCGATATATGGGTGGGAGCTCCGAAAAAAGGTGCATTATTTTTTAAAGCTGATGGTGATCAGGATCGTCCAAGTTAGAGCTTGTTGGAATGAAAAGTATGGAAGGAAGAAAACTGCTCATTTCTATTTTCTCAAAGCTAATAAGGAAATGATCTTTTTGGCAATATTTAGTTATTTTTGAAAAATTAAAAAAAGTACTAAAGTTTCTCGATTATATACCGATATACCTAATGTAACAACAAAGGACGTTGTTTATTTCCTTGAATATCAGTTAACCTAGGGGCTGATATTTAAGGGAACAGAAAAAATTATATGCATCATGGACGATGCATCAAATTCAAGGAGGAATATATTATGGCAATGGTAGTACAGCACAATCTTACAGCATCGAATTCTAACCGTCAGTTAGGTATCACAACAAGCGCTCAGTCTAAATCAGCAGAGAAGCTTTCTTCTGGTTACAGAATCAACCGCGCAGGCGATGATGCAGCAGGTTTAAAGATTTCTGAGAAGATGAGAAGCCAGATCCGCGGACTGGATAAGGCATCTTCAAATGCACAGGATGGCGTATCTCTGATTCAGACAGCTGAAGGTGCGTTAAATGAAGCACATTCTATCTTGCAGCGTATGAACGAGCTGGCAGTACAGGGCGCAAATGATACGAATGAGGGCATTGACCGTGATGCGATCAATCAGGAGTTAGATGCGTTGACAGAAGAATTGGATAGAATTTCTTCTACGACACAGTTCAACAAGCAGAATTTGCTGGATGGAACTTTCACTGGAAAGAACCTGCAGGTTGGAGCTAATGCAGGACAGAAGATCACAGTTAGCATTGGAAATATGAATGCACAGACATTAGGATTGAGAAGTATTAAAGGTACTGAGGCCAGTGATACACAGACAGGTAAAAAACCGACAAGCGTTACCTATAATGGTATGTCTGTCAATTATGATATGAGTAAGAGCACAAGCTGGAATAAAGCTAATGCGGCGTCTACATTTAAAAAGCAGATTTCCGGAAATGCAAAAGAAGATCAGTATGCAGCGTCTATTAATGGTACTGGCAGTGTGATTTACAAGGATGCTGCAGGAGTTGCGACATATGGAAGCGCTGCAAGTGCCAGAAAGAAGGACATATCAAATGCTGTAAAGCAGATGTCTAATGATATTAAAACCAAATTTGGAAGCTATTTGAATACGCAGGACGTTACTGCAGCAGGACCGACTGTTGCTGCATCAGGAAAGAAGTTTAATTTAACTAAACCGCAGGTTGGCTCTTATGCTGAGGCTAATGCGACTATTACTGCAGTTCAGAACGCGATTAACAGCGTTTCTTCACAGAGATCTGCACTTGGTGCATTACAGAATCGTCTGGAGCATACGATTGCAAATCTGGATAATGTATCAGAGAATACCCAGTCAGCAGAGTCTCGTATCCGTGATACAGATATGGCTTCTGAGATGGTTAACTACAGCAAGAACAACATTCTTGCTCAGGCAGGTCAGTCCATGTTGGCTCAGGCAAACCAGTCTACACAGGGTGTATTATCCTTATTGCAGTAATGCGTGTAAGCGTAGTATTGAAAAAGTGTTGAAGGTAAAAGGAATAAAGGAGTTGGCGATGCCAACTCCTTTATTTGTAAATGGGGTGACAGAAAATGGAAGAAAAAATACACGTTTTGTATGAAAATATATATTCGATGGTAATAGGGTTTCTCTATTATCAAAGCAGAAAAAATACAGAGGAAATAAAAACGATTATTCCCCAGATTCAGGAGTTTGTTTTATGGTTTCTGGAAGGAAATCGTTATGGAATAGATGAAGAACTATATCAGAATCTGTGTACAAATCTGACATGGATTTTACAGGATATAGTGACTGCAATGACACAGGGAGACCATGTGTTGTTGCATGATGCAGTTGCATATGGACTGATGAATTATCTTGAGATGTTTATACCGCAGGAGGAACAGAAAAATGAGTATTTATGAAAAAAATCTGGCAACATTAGCGGCATATTATCCGCAGATGGATGAATTGATCGAACGGGCGAGAAAAGACACAGAGGAACATGTAAAATTGGAAGAGGAATTCTCACTTGACGGAAAACGTATTCTGAAGGTGAAAGTAGATGACAGAGAATGTTATCTAAATGGAAAGCGAAACGCATCCGATCCAGCAAAAAGGTGGATGGAAAGTCTCGGGGAATTGCAGGAGCATGCACCTGTTATTATGATGGGTGTGGGAAATGAAACATATTTAGAGGAACTGACAGACCATGTAGATAAGCATTTAGTAATAGTCATATATGAGCCATCGATAAACATATTTATTGATTTATTAGAGCATGTTGATTTGGAAACGTGTATGAGAAAACATACGGTTGTGTTCTGGGTTGAAGGCATAGAGGGAATGACATCAGATACGATGACTGTAATGCTGAAAAAAATTTTGAATTATGAGATACTGCCGTTTTCCAGAACATTGATATTGCCTAATTATGATGTATTGTTTCCCGAGGAAACGTTAGCTTTTGTTAAGATATGCCACGGCATAGCGGATGAGGGAATTGTTCGCTTCAATACGGCGAAGCGGTTTGAAGAAGTATTTGTAAAAAATCAGTTTGCAAATACGATTTATTTATGCGATTGTTATAAGACAACTCAACTGGTGCAGGTTATTCCACGAGATATACCGGGAATCGTGGTAGCGGCAGGCCCATCCTTAAATAAAAATATACATGAGTTGAAAAAAGCCAAAGGGAAAGCTTTAATTATTGCAGCGGATACTGCGGTTAAGCCCTTGTTAAAAGCGGGGGTTGTACCAGATATGTACGTAATCGTTGATGCAAAAAAACCATTGAGTCTGATGCAGGTCGATGGGGCGCAGGATATCCCGCTTGTTACAACTATGGATGCATCATCTGATGTATTGCATTATCATACAGGAATGAAATTTTTCGCCAATGAGGGAGTGAAGTATATTGATCGTTTATTTGCTAGATGCGATAAACAAATTGGAATAGCAGCGAATGGTGGTTCTGTGGCAACAACAGCATTTACCTTATTGCAAAAGCTGGGATTGAATAGCATTATATTGGTCGGTCAGGATCTGGCATTGACGAATCATCGTACACATGCAGATGGTACGTTCGAGGAACAGATGCCGGAGGTGGAGACGAAAAACTGCATGATGGTAGAGGGAAATGTAGAAGATCAGGTGCCTACGCGTTCGGACTTTCAGATTTATCTGCGCTGGTATAATATGTATATTGAAGGTGTTAAGGAAAGAAAACCGGAATTTCGTGTTATCAATGCGACGGAAGGTGGCGCGAAGATTAAGAATACGGAGATCATGACTCTTCGTGAAGCGATAGAGCAGGAGTGCACAAAGGAGATAAATATTTCTGAATGCCTGAACCGATTGCATCCGCTGTTTGAAGGTGAAGACCGTAAGTGGGTGATTGAGCAGATTAAGAATATTCCAAATGAATGTGCGCAGCTTGGTCTGGAGGCAAAGCGTACGTTAAAATTATATAAAAAATTAGATACTATATGCAGCAAACGAGAGGTTGATCAGAAAGCATATGTCGGTTTATTGAAAAGATTAGATAAACAGATAAAAAAGATAGAGGCTCAAGAGATGTACCAGTTGGTAAGCCTTACGCTGAATGAAGCACAGTATATTATCAAGAACGAACAATTACTAGCCTATGATTCATTGCAGGAAGAAGGCAAGGAAGTGGCACGAAAAGGTGTGCTGTATATGGATAGTGTAGCACAATGCGCGGAAATTTTCCGGGAATATGCGGATAGCATATTTGGTAACTGGCAGGGATAGCGCAGATTAGTCCTGAGTTAAACCAAGTATACGCAGGAAAACTTTCAGCCGGTGTGTATAAGTGTTGCCATCAATGACTTTGCGATGTCCGTTTGCAGCGATTTCCAGACGCTCTTTTTCATGGGAGAGATAGTAGTCTGTTTTTACTAGCAAATCGGTATTGTTGATATAGTAAACGTAGTCTTCACCGGCAGAAAATAAATCATTATAATCAGCTTGGTAGTTGCTGAGCAGAAAGCCACCGGAACCCAGGATATCCCAGGCACGCATAGGGATACCATTCTGGATACTGCGAAGAGTAATATTCAGGTTAATTTTGCTACATTTACAGATGCAGGGAAATGTCTCATAGTTGTCGATAGGCCCCATATTATGAACAAGCGGGAGCTGCGGTGTAGGTTGGTGAGTGTAAAGTTTGCAATCGTAGTGCTGAGACAGCAGCTGCAATATCTGAGTACGCTCTATTTCGGCGAGCTTTCGTGCGAGAAAATAGTTTGCATAGACATAGGCATCACTCTCTGTACCGTCTGGATACGGATGGTAGGGACATACTCGCTGGAATTCCTGTATGATCTGTGGAGTGAGTAATTCCTCCAGCATAAAATAGCCGGAGATCTGTAATTGTGCAGTCATAATCGCATCCAGATATCCGTGCGTGTAATGATTCACAGAATGAAGACGTTCATATAAATGGTGAGATTCATTATATAAGGAACCGACAAATGAGATGTCACTGCTATATGTATGATAGAATGCGGTGGGAGGCTGGAGCCGGTCTAGTCGACTGGGGTTTGCTGCGAGTGGCAGATAGTAGACGGTAGTGATTCTGGCAGCGATCAGGCGCTCGTAGAGTGCATGGTCAAACAGAAAAATATGATTACAGGGGTTGCTGATTGTGTTGGAAAATAGAGATAGCAAGGGGCTATCGTATACATAGGAGACATAGGGGATCTGGCGCTTTTGGCAGCAGCGTGACACAGATGGGAAATAGTTAAAGGAATATACGAAAGAAAAATCCTTTTTTTCAAGCATGGTGAGAAGATCGTTTTCAGCAGCTTGGCTATGTCGATGAGAAATCTGTTCATGTGTAAACAGTGTAATGGACAGATCCAGTGCTCTCATTGCATCCATCATATCATTTCTACCGAAAGCAGGTGTATCTATGAATAAAATGTTCATGTTGAAATCCCCTTTTAATTAATAATTATATTTATTATAATAGATTTCATGAAGCCGTACAAGCAAAACAGGCGCTGAACAAATAGATTGTCGGAGTGAAGAAGATGAATATAACGATATATGTAGCATCGCATAGACAGTTTGATGTACCACCGGACCCTATGTACTGTCCCTTGCATGTGGGACACGCGGTGTCAACAAAAGAATATGGTTATCTTGCAGATGATACTGGAGCGAATATTTCTGTGAAAAATTGCTATTATGGTGAACTTACAGGATTGTATTGGATATGGAAGAATGATGTACAATCTGATTATATTGGATTGTGTCATTATCGGAGATTTTTTGTGGATGAGCGTGGAAAATTGTTGACCAGTGCACAATATCAGGAAATATGGACAAGATATGATGTAGTCGCAGCGGTGTCCAACACTGGGGGACAGAGTTATTATGAATTGTATAAGGAAGCACATCATATTAAGGATCTGGAAGTAACTGGTCAGGTGTTAAAGGAACGATATCCAAAATTTGGAGAAACATATGATCGATTGATTTATGGAAACCGGAGCTATACCGGGAATCTATTTGTTATGTCCAGAGAATTATTTATGGAGTATGCGGATTGGCTGTTTTCCATTTTGTTTGAGGTAGAACGGCGGATTCATGTAGAAGATTATGATGATTATCACAAGAGGGTATTCGGTTTCTTGTCGGAACAGCTATTAGGTGTCTGGATTGAGGCCAAAGGACTCCGGTGTCTGGAATGCAGGGTAGGTATGTTTCAGGAAAAAGCAGAGTCGTTAGAATTAAAGAAAACATTGCAGGAATTTATGTATGTAGAAGACTATGCGGCTGCTGTGAATTATTTTGAGAGGATGATTGAAAAGCGGCCGGATGTATTGCTGGCGAATGCAGATTTATCTGGTGAATTGCAGAATATGTATCAGGTGCTCACGATTTGCATGCAGGAGGAACAATTTGGAATTGAAGGGTTGAAGCAGCACTCCTGTGAATTACGTCAGTTGATTCCTATAGTGAAATCATGCGAGAAAATATTAGGGCGCATCTGGAAGCATGAGGAGCGGCAGCAGGATCTGGAATATTTAGAAGAAAAGCATGTTTCCTGGGTGATGTGTGTTGCGGTGATTTTGAATATGACAGAATTGTCGAATGAAATTGTACCAATGCTCAATTGCCTGGCAATGTATTTTTTTAACCATAAATGTTATGACAGAGTGATTCCATTTTTGGATTATGCCTATGGTCTGGATCAGCAGGATCATGAGACAAAACGAAACCTGATTACGGTTCTGGAAGCATTGGGAGAATCTGATCTGGCAGAGACATTTAGATGACAATGATGAGGTAGGCAATGAATATTTTAGTTTATCGTTATAATAGCATTTGTGAACCGGATGTGATTGATATTTTTCAGCGATTGGGGCATGTTGTCGATGAAATTACAGAAGAGATGGAGCGAAAGGATGTCTCAGCAAAAGAAAGTCTGGCACTCGTTAGTACAGCATTAAAAAATAAGCAATATGGATTGGTGTTTAGTATTAATTTCTTCCCAGTTGTTTCAGAAGTTTGTAATATTTTTAAAATTCCCTATGTGTGCTGGATTGTGGATAGCCCGGTCATGGAATTATATTCATATTCGGTGAGAAATTCATGGAACCGAATTTTTATGTTTGATTATGCATTGTATGAGGAATTTGTGGCAGAAAATCCCGAAAATATATTTTATCTTCCGTTAGGGGCTAATTATGATAGGCTTGATTTGTTGATTCAGACGATTACGGCAGAAGATAAACAACGCTTTTCGGCAGATATATCGTTTATAGGTTCTCTTTATACGGAAAAATGCCCATATAATCGATTAAAGGCTGCAGATACTTATTTGAAGGGATATCTGGATGGCCTCATTGAAGCACAACTGAAGGTATATGGCTATAATTTTCTGGAGGAATGTATTACAGATGAAGTGTTGGAGGAATTTAAACAAAAAATTCCTTTTTATCAGTTCCCAGAGAAGTCAGTTCATAATGAGAGGGCTGCTATGGCACATCTGTATCTGGGAAATAAGGTCACGGAGCAGGAGCGGCTACGGTATTTAAAACGTATCTCAGAGAGGTACAGGCTAGATGTCTATACCGGCAGTGATATGAGCCCATTGCCTGATGCAAGGTTCAGAGGGTTGGCAAAAACAATGACGGAAATGCCAAAGATTTTTCATTTGTCTAAAATTAATTTGAATTTTACATCCAAACCCATTCGTACCGGATTACCTTTGCGAATATGGGATATTCTGGGAGCAGGCGGGTTTGTATTGACAAATTACCAGTGTGAAATACCGGAATATTTCGAGATAGGACGTGATCTGGAAGTGTATACCAGTGAAGAGGAATTGTTGCAGAAGATTGCTTATTATCTGGAGCACGAGGAGGAACGGAAGATAATAGCCCAAAATGGCTACGAGAAAGCAAAGAGACAATATTCTTTAAAAACTAGAATTCAGCAGTTATTATCAGTGAGTATGGCAAAAAAATGACAGGAAATGGGGGAAGCATATGGGATTCGGAAATGAAGTTGCAAATGTATTGCAGGTTCTAAGGAATGAAAAACAAGTGTATCGAGATTATCTGCCGGATGAAGCAATTCGTGCAGGGCAGCTATTGGTTCAACAGACCAGTGGATTATGGGCAGATGTTTTAGAAAAAGTGATCGCGATGATACGTGCAGAACTGCCGCAGGACTATCCGCATGCCGCAGTATGGTGGTATTCTGTCTTGATAGGCATGGATAAAAATAAAGACATATTTTTGGAATTTGTCCGATATGTAAGAAAAAATCAGCAAGCTTTTTCGGTAAATACTCGTTATTTTCTTTTCTATCAGTTGATATCATTGTCATTTCGCTATAGAGAACTGGATGGCGAGAGTAAAAAAGAGCTGTGGAGATTTTATCAGGAGATTATAGACGAGTATGCAGAGTATATGCCGGCAGACTTGTTGGAACCTTTGACAGTTCAAGAGCGAAACAAGAATGTAGTAGTGGTTATTACGGAACAGTTTATTGCAATACAGCATGGACCGACGAAGACAGCCTTAGATCGCTGCAAGGCGTTGATGACACAACTTGGTAAAGAGGTTTTACTGATCAATGATGCGGAAGTGCTAAGCCAGGTGGGGCAGATTCCGTTTTGGGGGGCAATGTCAGGCAATTATGATCCAGAAAAGAGATTTGAGTCAGTTCAGGAGTGGAAGGGTGTGAAAGTTCCTTATTATCAATGTGAGAATTATATGCCTGATTTTACAGAGGTAAAGAATCTACTGCTAAAAATACGCATGTTAGCGCCAGAGAAAATTATTGCCATTGGTAAAGGTGGTATTTTAGCGAATTTGGCGTCGCGCATTGTGCCAATGCTCACAATCGGATTATGCCCATCTGATTTAGAATATACAACCGGTCAATATCAGGCGTTGGGACGTAAACTCACGGAGGCGGATATTGAGTTGTTAAAGGATCTGGGTTACACTGAACATCATGTCATAGAGAGTATTTTTACATCGAGCCTGAAGCCGCAGGTGGAACATATTACGAGATCTGAATTGGGTATACCAGATGATAAATTTGTAATAATAATCGTCGGAGCGCGATTAGATTCTGAGGTGACATCTGAATTTATGGGTATGTTAGAAAGTGTGCTCAATGCTGATATGTACGTGGCATTTTTGGGAGAATTCCACCAGTATAATAATTATGTCAGCGCATTCCCTAAATTGAAGGAGCAATCCGCGTATCTGGGATTCTGCGCAGATATTTTATCCCGTCTGGAGGTATGTGATCTGTATGTTAATCCGATAAGAAAAGGCGGTGGTACATCTTCGGTAGAGTCTATGTTTAAGGGAATACCAGTTGTATCCGTTGATTATGGTGATGTGGCAGTGAATGCAGGTTCGGAGTTTTGTGTTAAGGATTATAATGAAATGCAAGAGATGATTTTGCGTTATTATAATGATAAAAATTTTTATAATAAGATGTCGCGATATGCGAAAGAACGTGCAGATGTTTTGCTGGATACAGATAGGGAATTTGTAAGGATAATTTGTGAAATGGATTGCCGCGAAGAAAAGAAAAAGCAGGGGGAAGGCTAGAATGAAAGAATATGCGCAGATAAGAACTATACTTGTAGATATTCGTAAAGTTGCTGAAGCAATGAAAATGAGATCAATTGGCACAGAAGATGTACAGAATGTGCAGGCTATCTCGGAAGAAATCAATACCATTTTGTATCATACACAAAAATTGAGGTTTCAAGCGGATTACAATATAGAAAAGGAGGAAGATTATTATAATTATGCTGGCGAGATTGCAGCATTGGCAGACATATGGGAGCAAAGTCTGCAGAGGCGTCAGGGAAATGCGGTGGATATAGAATTTTGGGAGATTTATGAATTTTTTAAATATGCGCAGATAGATGACATATATCGTACAGTGGTGCAGCATTTTATGAACTTGCCCGAGGGACTTCGTATAGAATATTTGGCTTTGCAGCATCGGTACTCCTTTTTAAAGAATCGGATTGATTTTACAGAAAGTGATTTTTCGTTGATTGCAGAACATGTGGAATTGATGGTTAATTCTATAGAAAAATACAGGTGGCTGTATGAACACTTGTCTGATTATCGTAGTAAGGATATATTAAATGGAATTATTCGATATTGGTTTGATTTTGACATAAACAAGCTTCATTCGTTATGTGAGACCGTTTTCCCTGATTATTATGATTTGGATATTCTGCAATGTGGAAAAGACGATGTTATGGTAGATTTGGGTGCATTTACTGGGGATTCAACTGAAGAGTATATTCATACCTATGGTGAATATAAGCGAATATATGCTTATGAGATCACGCCTAGTACATTTGAAGCTATGCAAGGTCGTCTGGCTGGATATGACAATATTGTTCTAAAACAAAAGGGTGTTGGAAGCGAAGCTGGAACAATGTATGTCAACAATGGCGGAAATTGTGCTGGTAATAAGTTGTTGTCCGAGGGTGATACATCGGTGGATGTTGTAACATTAGATGCGGATATTGATGAAGAGATATCAGTAATAAAAATGGATATTGAGGGTGCGGAAAAAGACGCTATTATAGGGACTGAATGTCACATTCGTAATGAAAAACCAAGATTGTTGATTTCTGCATATCATATTCCGGGAGATATTTTTGATATTCCACAGTTGATTAATGATATTAGAGATGATTATAAGTTCTATCTAAGGTTTAATGGACACGGTTGTCTGTGGCCGTGTGATTATGTGCTGTTTGCGGTGTGAATGTTATTTGTAATTAAGATGAGAAATGAAGTGGGAAATAATCGGGTTGATTATTTCCCACTTTTTGGCTTATAATACGAGTAGAAAGGGGGATTGCCATGAATTATTTGACATCTGTACAGACTGCTGAGAAGTGGGGATTGACAAAGCGCAGGGTGAATTCCTTGTGCCAACAGGGCTGTATTGACGGAGCGTACAAAGATGGCTATCGTTGGATGATACCGGAAGATGCTGTGCGCCTGGGAAAAGATGACCGGGAAACGGAAACTGGAAAAACGAGAAGTGGGAAATCAGCTCTTGCGGTAGGCATAGAGAACTATAAAGAGATTGTTGATAAAGATTACTATTATGTAGATAAAACGCTGCTGATTCGGGAATTGCTTGATAACGGTGGAAAAGTGTATCTGTTTACAAGACCGCGCCGGTTTGGAAAGACGTTGGGACTCAGTATGCTAAAGACTTTTTTTGAGCAGGAGATCGGGGCGCAGGGAGAAACTATTGATAATAGCCGCTATTTTGAAAATCGTGCGATTCTGAAGACCGGTGATCGCTATATGAGACACATGGGACAGTATCCGGTGATCGCGCTGTCATTAAAATCAGGGAAACAGCCGGATTTTCAGACGGCGTATGACTGCCTGATTGAACAGATTTCCATAGAGTATAAGCGTCATGCATATGTATTGGATGAGCAGGATCTATTACCGGAAGATAAGGAAAAGTATCGCGCGATGATGGGGCGCAGTGCGCGAAAAAGTGATTATGTGACGGCATTGGCCTTTCTCGCGGAATGTTTAAAAAAGTATCATGGGAAAAATGTTGTGGTATTATTGGATGAGTATGATGTGCCGTTGGAAAATGCATATTTTAGGGGTTTTTATGATCGGATGATAGATTTCATCCGGTCATTGTTTGAATCTGTGTTGAAAACAAATGATAATTTGGAATTTGCAGTTGTCACTGGCTGTTTGCGTGTAGGCAGGGAAAGTATTTTTACCGGATTAAATAATCTGGAGATTAACTCTGTCATGAATGACAATTTTGCAGAATATTTTGGCTTTACACAGGCAGAAGTTGAGAAAATACTCGATTTCTATGCTATGGATGAAAAATATGAGGAAGTAAAGCGTTGGTATGATGGTTATTGTTTTGGGCAGACGCAGGTGTATAATCCCTGGAGCGTCACGAATTATGTGAAAACAGCCGTGACGAATCTAGTTGCTTATCCACGCCCTTATTGGTCTAATACTTCTTCTAACAGTATTATCCGGGAATTGGTAGACTGCGCGGATGAGCAGGCGAGAATGGAGATTGAGCGTCTGATTAGCGGTGGATCAGTTGAGAAACCGGTGTTTGAGGAGATTACCTATGAGGATATTTACAGATCGCAGGATTATTTGTGGAATTTCCTTTTCTTTACAGGTTATTTGAGATTGGTAAAGCGCGCGATGACAGGGAATGTGGTTTATGCGACGTTTGCCATCCCGAATGAGGAAGTGCGTTACATTTATCAGAATACCATACGTGAGTGGTTTGAAGAAAAACAAAAGACAGATGATTTTTCGAAATTGTATGAGGCAATTCGCGCAGGGCAGAGTGAGCAGATTGAAGATTTTTTGAACAGCCAGCTGGAAGGTAGCATTAGTTACTATGACAGTGCGGAACAATTTTATCACGGTTACATGCTCGGTGTGTTGAGTGGAATGAATGGTTGTGAGATTTTGTCAAATAAGGAACAGGGTGATGGCCGGCCGGATCTGGTGATCAAACCGTTTTCGCCGAAGCAGCCGGCTGTGATTATAGAGCTGAAGCGGACGACACGTTTTCCGCAGATGGAACAGATGTGCGACCGGGCGTTGCAGCAGATAGATGAAAAGCGGTATGCGCAGGAATTACTGGGTGAAGGCTATCAGCAGATTATAAAATTAGGAATTTGCTTTTGTAAAAAACACTGTATGGTAAAGTCTGCCAGAGTTTTATAGGGGGACACCCTCTAAATATATTTGTATCGTTGACCGATATAGTGTATAGATTGACAGAGAATACTTATCATGGACGGTAAGTGCTTGGAAACATGGAGGTTGCGATATGAATACGGAACAGCTGATGACATTTATGATATCCCCGGACAGTACGGTCGTAGAAGCGATGGAGCACATCGACCGTAATGCCAGGGGTATTTTGTTTGTAGTAGAAGATCATAAGCGGCTGGTCGGTGTCGTGACAGATGGTGATATCAGACGCTGGCTGGTTAAAACTGGTGATCTGCAAGGACATGTGCGGCAATTTATGTCGCGCGATCCGAAGGTAATTTATCGCAAAGATATCAAGCGGGCACAGCAGATGATGAGCAAGTATTCGATCACGGCACTTCCGGTCGTGTCTGCAAAGGGCTGTGTCACGGATATTATATTCAAGGAGCGCGGGGATGATGTTGAGGCACATGCGACGGATGGACTTCGTGATATTCCGGTCGTGATCATGGCTGGCGGAAAAGGTACGCGCCTCTATCCATATACGAAGATTCTGCCGAAACCGCTCATCCCGATCGGAGATATTCCGATCATGGAGCGGATTATTGAACGGTTTCGTGCTTATGGGGCACATGATTTCTGGGCGACGGTAAATTATAAAAAAGGCATGATTAAGTCATATTTTGCGGAGACGGAGCATGAGTATGACATTCAATATGTAGAGGAAGACAAGCCGCTTGGCACGGCGGGCAGCCTTTGCCTGATAGAAAATGAGTTTGACCGGCCGTTTATCGTGACAAACTGTGATATCCTGATCGATGCGGATTATGAGGAGCTGTATCGCTATCATGTGCAGTCAGGGAATGAACTTACGATTGTGACTGCACTGAAAAATATTGTGGTTCCTTATGGGGTCATCCATTCGAGTGAGAACGGCGCGGTGATGTCGATGGAGGAGAAGCCGCGGTTATCTTATTTTGTAAATACCGGAATGTATATTTTGAATCCGGGGCTGCTCGACGAGATTCCGAAGGATACATTTTTCCATATGACGGATCTGTCGGATGCATTGCTAAAACAAGGGCGCAAGGTAGGTATGTATCCGATCAGCGAGGATTCGTTCCTCGATATGGGTGAATTTGAGGAGATGCACCGCATGGAGACGAAGCTGAACCTGAAGGTGGAGTAAGGAGATCATAAAAGACAATATGAAACAGCAATTAATCTTAACCGGAGCCGGTGGCTGCATGCGGGAACTGTTATGGCAGATCGAGGAGCTGAACCGTCAGCAGGATACATGGGATGTCATCGGTTATGTGGATATTTCGGATAAGAATGGCACGATCCGTGTTGGTGACCGTGAGTATCCGTATCTGGGAAATGATGATTTTTTATTAAATAAAACAGAAGTGACAAATGTGGCGATCTGTGTCGGAGATCCGGCTTTGCGTGAAAAGATCGCAAAAAAGCTAATGGCAAATCCGCAGATCAGATTTCCAAATCTGATCATGGGCGATACACGGGTTTGTTCTGATGTGCAGTTGGGACAGGGTGTGATCATCTCGATGGATTGCAGGGTATCGACAAATGTCAGTATCGGGGATTTTACTTTTTTAAATATCGGATCTGTTGTATGTCATGATGGCAGACTCGGAGACTATGTGACGCTCAGTCCGGATGCGCGGCTCGCCGGAAATGTCTCGGTTGGCAGTGGCAGTGATCTGGGTATGGGTACACGGGTCATTCAGGGGATTCGTATTGGAACGCGGGTGATTACCGGAGCAGGCAGTGTAGTCGTGCGTGATCTGCCGGATCTGTGTACGGCAGTCGGTGTACCGGCGGGCGTGCGGGAGCTGCGGTTTGTATAAGCGTGTTGAGCGATGTATGATGCAGGTAGATGTCGTGTTGGACATTCGAAGGTTCACAGACAGAAAGATGTGTAGGAATATGGGTATTAGAATCATTGCAGAAGCCGGGGTGAATCACAACGGTAGTATCGAATTGGCAAAACAGATGGTAGATCAGGCGCGGGCAGCCGGAGTCGATTATGTGAAGTTTCAGACATTTCAGCCGGAAGCGCTCGTATCGCGTTTTGCCGAGAAAGCAGAATATCAGAAGGAGACAACCGGGAGCGGTGGGAGCCAGTTGGAGATGCTGCAGAAACTGGCGCTGACACAGGAGGATTTTCGCGAATTAAAAGGGTATTGTGATAAGGTAGGTGTCGGCTTTTTATCAACGCCGTTTGATCTGGACAGTATCGATTTTCTGGAAACACTGGATATGGACTTTTGGAAGATCCCTTCTGGTGAGATCACAAATCTGCCTTATCTGGTGCGGATTGCGCATACCGGGCGCGAGATCGTGATGTCCACCGGCATGTGCAGGGAGACTGATATCGAGGCAGCGGTCACTGCTCTGCGTCAAAACGGAGCGGGGGAGATCACACTGCTGCATTGTAATACGCAGTATCCGACACCGATGGAGGATGTAAACCTGCGCGTGATGGATACGCTGCGCAGGCATTTTGGTGTGCCGGTCGGCTATTCGGATCATACGATAGGGATCGAGGTGCCAATCGCGGCGGCAGCGCTGGGCGCATGCGTGATCGAAAAGCACTTTACGTTGGACAAGACAATGGAAGGACCGGATCATCGGGCAAGCCTTGAACCGGAGGAGCTGCAGGCGATGGTGGCAGCGGTCCGTCACGTGGAGGTCGCGCTTGGAGATGCTTCCAAGGCAGTGACGGCTTCGGAAGCAGGAAATCGTGCAGTCGCACGCAAGAGCATTGTGGCGCGGTGTGCAATCCGAAAAGGCGAGATTTTTGACGAACAGAAGCTCACGGTCAAACGACCGGGAACCGGGATCTCACCGATGCGCTGGTATGAGATATTGGGACAGATAGCAGACAGAGATTATGTGGAGGATGAACTGATCGCGGAAACTGCACCGGCATGCGTGGACAAAAACGTATCAGATGAGGAGAGTTAGATGAAAAAGATCAGTGTCGTGACCGCGACCAGAGCAGAATATGGAATATTAAAGCCGCTGATCCGTCGTTTGCTGGCATGTGATCAGTGGGAGACACAGGTGATTGTCACGGGTACACACCTGGAAGCTGCATTTGGAAATACGGTTCAGGAGATCGAGGGGGACGGTATACCGATCTATCGCCGGATCCCGATTTTGAACACAGAAAATGATGCGTCTGGTGTGGATGATGCTTATGCAGTCACGTTGGCGATGGCTGCTGCGCTGCGCGGGTTTGGCGCATATTTCAGTGAGGAACAGCCGGATCTGCTGGTCATTCTCGGAGACCGTACGGAGATGTTGGCGATCGCAGCGGCAGCGATGAATGCGCAGATCCCGATTGCGCATCTGCATGGCGGCGAGCTCACACAGGGGGCTGTGGATGATTGTGTGCGCCATGCACTCACAAAAATGAGTTATATCCATTTTGCATCCGCAGAGGTATACCGTGAGCGGATCATCCAGATGGGCGAAGATCCATCCCGCGTCTACAATGTAGGTGCATTAGGCGTGGAGAATATCATGAATGAGAAGCTGATGACACCGCAGGAGCTGGCTGCATCCGTCGATTTTCCGGCAGATCAGCCCTATGCGGTTGTGACTTTTCACCCGGTGACATTGGAGCAGGGCGCATGTTCACAACAGGAGGCAGCAGTCCGGCAGATGCACGAATTGCTGGATGCAATGAGAGCCAGGCCGGATCTATTCTTTCTTATTACGAAGGCAAATTCCGATGCCGGAGGCAGGCAGATTAATGAACTGCTGGAGGGTGAGACGGCAGATGAGCCGAATATGAAGTTGGTGGCATCACTTGGGATGAAACGTTACCTGAGCGCAGTAAAACATGCACAGTTTGTGCTTGGCAATTCTTCGAGTGGTATCATAGAGGCTCCGGCGCTCGGCGTGCCGACGGTCAATATCGGTGATCGGCAGCAGGGGCGGATCATGGCGAAGAGCGTGATCGGCTGTGAGCCGGAGCGGAGCGCGATGATAGCGGCGATGGATCAGGCACTTAGGCTGTCGGAACGGATACGCGTGGATCAGCAGCTACGTGAGAGACTGCGCGTAGAGAATCCTTACGGAGATGGACATACATCGGAAAAGATCATGGCTGTACTGGAACAATATATGAAACTGGATCGGATTGATCTAAAGAAAAAGTTTTATGATCTGCCAGACCTGCAGCATTAGTAAGACGGTTCTGATTGGCGAAGATAGCAGAAAATCATGGGAAATAAATGAAAGAAACAGCGGAGGTATTTACAGATGACATCAATCGCAATCATTCCGGCTCGCAGCGGTTCCAAGGGGTTGCCGGATAAAAATATTAAGCTGCTACACGATAAGCCGCTTCTGGCTTATTCCATTGAGGCGGCAGAAAAATCGGGCTTATTTGACTGCATACACGTATCTACGGATAGTGAGCGATATGAACAGATAGCACGTGGATACGGCGCTGATGTGCCGTTCTTGAGAAATGAGGAGCTTTCAGGTGATACGGCAGGCAGTTGGGATGTCGTGCGCTGGGTGCTCAGACAGTATGCGGCACGTGGGCAGAGATTTGATATGGTGACGCTGTTGCAGCCGACCTCACCGCTGCGCGAGGCAGAGGATATTAAGCAGGCGTACCATCTGCTTGAAGAAAAAGCAGTAGATGCGGTTGTATCTGTGTGCGAGATGGATCATTCGCCGCTCTGGAGCAATACACTGCCGGAGGATGGCAGCATGGATGGATTTTTAGATCAGGTGGCAGATGCAGGCAGACAGCAGCTGCCGACGTATTACCGGATCAACGGTGCGATCTATATGCTGCGCACAGCACTATTGGCAGAGGGGGCACCCGGTTTGTATCGGGAAGGCACCTATGCATATGTGATGCCAAAGGAGCGTTCGGTCGATATCGATGATGCGTTGGATTTTGCGATTGCGGAAACCATTTTGAAAATGAGGGGCTGATGCAGCATTGAAATAATTGGCCTGCATTGCGATCGGCTGATATGTGCAGAAATTGAAATGACAGACAGAATAGGAGGATAGGATGAAAAAAGTACTTGTGACCGGTGCAGATGGTTTTATTGGAAGTCATCTGACCGAGAGTTTATTGGAAAAAGGCTATGACGTGAAGGCGTTTGCTTATTATAATTCCTTCAATACGTGGGGCTGGCTCGATACGCTGCCCAAGGAAAAACTCGATCAGATCGAGGTATTTACCGGGGATATCCGTGATCCGAACGGTGTGCGTGAGGCGATGAAAGGCGTGGATGGTGTATTTCATCTGGCGGCGCTCATTGCGATTCCGTTCAGCTATCATTCGCCGGATTCCTATGTGGATACGAATATCAAAGGTACGCTCAATGTGCTGCAGGCAGCGCGTGATCTCGGCACGGAGCGCATTATGGTGACTTCGACTTCAGAGGTATATGGCACGGCGCAGTATGTGCCGATTGATGAAAAACATCCGTATCAGGGACAGTCACCGTATTCTGCGACCAAGATCGGGGCAGACCGGCTGGCAGAGAGCTTCTACCGCAGCTTTGGACTTCCGGTATCGATCGTGCGTCCGTTTAATACATTTGGGCCGAGACAGTCTGCGCGGGCTGTGATTCCGACGATTATTTCACAGCTGTTAGCAGGTAAAGAGGAGATCAAGCTCGGTTCGCTCACACCGACGAGAGATTTTAACTATGTCAAGGATACGGCAGCAGGATTTATCGCGATCGCAGAATCCGACCGGACGATCGGTGAAGAGATCAATATCGCGACGCAGCAAGAGATCTCGATCGGGGATCTGGCACACGAGATCATCTCACAGATCAACCCGGATGCGCGTGTCATCTGCGACGAGCAGCGCCTGCGCCCGGAAAAGAGCGAGGTAAACCGTCTGCTCGGCTGCAATGCCAAGATCCACGAATTGACAGACTGGAAGCAGCAGTATACGTTTGCGGAGGGCATCGCACAGACGATCGCATGGATGCGGACGCATATGGATGCGTATAAAGCAGATATTTATAATGTATAAAAAATGGATGCAGCCAAGTTTGGCTGCATCCATTTTTTATAGATTTATGAGTGAGATTCATTCAGCAAATCCGATCCAGTATCATCCCCGCATACATGCTCGTGATATACGGTGTCGCGAAATTCTTATCCGGGTTTGGATGCTTGTAGGCGACGATCACTTTATCGACATAGTTCATCGGATCGATCGAAGCCTGGTCTGCCTTGGCACCCAGTGCATCGCGGAATTTATTCAGCACTTGGAACGTATGGGAGATATCGCCCTCACTGATCGCGTGTGTCAGTGCATCGCGGTCTACATTCATGGTGCTGTCATCTTCCAGACTGAGTCCGATATTTGCAAAATCGGTGGTGTATTTTTTTGCGATATTGCTGATATCACGCAGCAACAGACTGCTGGATTCCTGCTTATCCTCATAGCGGTGTGCCGTGTTGATGATGCCATTGTAGGCAGCAGCGAGCCGCTCAATGTTGTCGGTGACTGCGTCTGCGCTCGGTTTGAAACCGACGGACGCAGACTGACCCGGTGCGCTGACACCGTTTAATGTCACGGAAAACATGCTGTTGACCGTGAATGTATTCGAATAAGAAGAATGCTTTGTGCCATTGAGCAGGAAGGACGAATTCTCTGCCGGAGAGGAGACGCTGTTGATGCCCAGTAGATCCATTGCTTCGCGGGAGCCGCTGTCTTTGGCAGGTACAATCGCAAACAGATGATCCTCACCTTCGCCGAGTCCGGTCTGTTTGGATTCGATCTGCAGTGCCTTGCCGGTGCCGCGCTCATCGTAGAGCAGATCCGCCTGCAATCCAATATTGGCGTTGTTAATCAGCTTTCGCAGCTTATTTAAGACATCCTCATTCGTATCATCATCGTTGACATTAAATTGAAATTCATAGGAAGTCGTATTGGTGTTCAGGTCAAAGCTATAACTGCCGGTCGCGAAATCGTGTCCGGCGCGTTTTAAAAAGTGTCCCGTATTGATCTGGGGAGTCGCTAACTGCTGAACCTCCAGACTGAATCCGGCACTCTGCATATCGATAATGTCATCGTCATTTCCGACATACTCTGCTGTTACAACATCCGGATTGCTGCTGGAGGCGATCCGTTTGCGGAACGCACTTTCGAGACCCTCGCCGTTTTCTGACAGGGAAGCCACTACATTTTTGATCGTATGCGCCTGATCTTTGATATCAATCGCGAACTTTGGAATGTTATCCCCGCCTTTGATCTTGTACAGAGGGGATTCCTTATTAGACTTTATGATACGGTTATACGTCGAACGCAGTTCGCTTCGCTTGTGCGCATCGTACTTGTTGCTCGTACCCATTGAGATACCATACGTGGCATTCAGGTGGTTGCATGCAACAGACATTACATTGCCAGCCATGGGTGTCCCCTCCTTTCTTCCGTGAAATATACGCATCTGCGCGGGGATTGTGTTATAAATCCATTTATAATATTATTTTATTTTATCATATAACAGCCGGTTTGTCACTCGTTTGCCATTGAAATGGGCGTATTTACAGCCTTTATAGTACTTTTATCGGATGGAAAAGATGTAAAGATAAGAATTATTTTTCATATATTTGCAAAAATCTTATAAAATATCGAAAAAAAGATTGACGGTGCAAAATAATCGTGATATATTTATGCTTGCGATGGAAGTAGGTCTTTTTTTTATGCCTAAAATCAAGTAGAATAACGGAGGTGGAAGTTGTGCGCACTAGAATTACTTTAGCATGCACAGAGTGCAAGCAGCGTAATTACAACATGACGAAAGACAAGAAGACTCATCCGGACAGAATGGAAACTAAGAAGTATTGCAGATTCTGCAAGACTCATACTCTGCATAAGGAGACAAAATAGTTTAGTATCCATTGAAACCGAGACTGAGCAAAGGAAGTGATAACATGGGATCAGAGAAAAACATCGAAACCCAGAAAACAAGTTGGTTCACAGGTCTGAAGGCTGAATTTCGTAAGATTATCTGGCCGACCAAAGAGAACGTTGCCAAAGAGACAACAGCAGTTGTTATCACGTCAATTATCTTAGGTCTGATCATCGCGATCCTGGATTTCGTTATCCAGTATGGCGTGAATTTCCTTGTTGGATTATAGGAAGGATGAGGTGACAGTATGGCAGAAGCAAATTGGTATGTAGTGCATACTTATTCGGGATATGAGAATAAGGTAAAAGCCAACATTGACAAAACAATTGAAAACCGTCATCTGGAGGACCAGATCTTAGAGGTTCGCGTACCGATGCTGGACGTGGCAGAGTTGAAGAACGGTGTCAAGAAACAGGTTCAGAAGAAGATGTTTCCCGGTTATGTGCTGATCAACATGATCATGAATGATGATACATGGTACGTGGTCAGAAATACCCGTGGTGTGACAGGATTCGTAGGACCCGGATCGAAGCCGGTTCCCCTGACTGACATGGAAATGCATAATCTGGGAATTAAGACAGAGGGCGTGACAGTAGATTTTGAGGAAGGCGATACCGTTACCGTCATCGGAGGTGTCTGGAAAGACACGATTGGCGTTATTCAGTCAATGAATCATAACAAGCAGATCGTGACAATCAATGTTGATTTATTCGGTCGCGAAACACCGGTAGAAATAAGTTTCGCAGAAGTCAAGAAGACTCAATAATCTTCTTATATGAAAGAAGGAGGAATTTTCCAAATGGCAAAGAAAGTAGAAGGATATATTAAGTTACAGATCCCTGCCGGAAAAGCTACACCAGCTCCCCCGGTTGGACCTGCCCTTGGACAGCACGGTGTTAACATCGTAGAGTTCACAAAACAGTTTAACGCAAGAACTGCAGATCAGGGAGATCTGATTATTCCTGTAGTGATCACTGTATACGCAGACAGAAGTTTTAGCTTCATTACTAAGACTCCTCCTGCTCCGGTACTGATCAAGAAAGCTTGCAACATCAAGAGTGGTTCAGGTGTTCCGAACAAGACTAAGGTTGCAACTATCTCCAAAGCAAAGCTTCAGGAAATCGCAGAGCTGAAAATGCCCGACTTAAACGCAGCAAGCCTTGAGGCAGCTATGAGCATGATCGCTGGTACCTGCCGCAGCATGGGTGTTACTGTAGAAGAGTAGGTCGAAAGCAACTATCTTAGCATTTTTAGCAAAAAATAATTAACTTAGGCAAATTCATCGAAAAGACTTTTGATACTTTATCGTGGAAGGGCGAAAAAGCCCGTTAATACCACTAGGAGGTAATTTATAATGAAAAGAGGAAAAAGATATCAGGAAGCTGCAAAGAATATTGACCGTAGCGTTCAGTATGATGTAGCTGAGGCAATCGGTCTGGCTAAGAAGTCAGCGGTTGCAAAATTTGATGAGACAATCGAGGTTCATATCAGAACCGGTTGCGATGGTCGTCATGCAGAGCAGCAGATCCGTGGTGCGGTTGTATTGCCTCACGGAACAGGTAAGACTGTAAAGGTATTAGTTTTCGCAAAGGGAACAAAGTTAGACGAGGCACAGGCAGCAGGCGCTGACTTCGTAGGCGGCGAGGAGCTGATCCCCAAGATCCAGAATGAGGGATGGTTAGACTTCGACGTTGTAGTAGCAACTCCGGACATGATGGGTGTTGTAGGACGTTTAGGACGTGTTCTCGGACCTAAGGGCTTAATGCCTAACCCGAAGGCTGGTACAGTTACAATGGATGTTACCAAGGCTGTCAACGATATCAAAGCCGGTAAGATCGAGTACAGATTGGATAAAGCCAACATTATCCATGTGCCTATTGGAAAAGCGTCTTTCACAGAAGAGCAGTTAGCGGACAACTTCCAGAGCCTGATCACTGCAATCAACAAGGCAAAGCCGTCTTCATTAAAGGGACAGTATTTAAAGAGCTGCGTGGTAGCTCCTACTATGGGACCTGGCGTGAAGATCAACGTTACAAAGTTAGCTTAATACTTGTAAAAAAAGATTGACAGATATATATATGGGTGATATAATCACCAAGAATGTTGCCGAAGACAGCAGGTGCCGCAAGGCGTAAACGAACGTGCCTGCCGAGGAGATTGATTAGAATTTTTGAGATTCTGCCCCTTCGCGCAATGCGGAGGGGCTTTTTTCATACCTCATCTAACGCAATATTAAAATAAAATAGGAGGTAAAAGATTCGTGGCAAAAGTAGAATTGAAAGCACCGATCGTACAGGAGATTTCCGACAGCATCAAGGATGCGCAGTCAGTAGTTATCGTTGATTACTGTGGACTGACAGTTGCTGAGGATACCCAGTTACGTAAGCAGCTGAGAGAAGCCGGAGTTACTTATAAGGTATACAAGAATACCTTCATGAACTTCGCTTTCAAGGGAACAGAGTTTGAGAGCCTTTCCGGAGTACTGGAAGGACCGAACGCAATCGCTATCTCTACTACAGATGCAACAGCACCTGCAAGAGTATTAGCAGAGTTTGCAAAGAAGGCACCCAAGTTAGAGATTAAGGCTGGTGTTGTAGAGGGTAACTTCTATGACACAGAGGGAATGAAAGCTATTTCCGCTATTCCTTCACGTGAGGTATTACTGTCCAAGTTACTTGGAAGTATGCAGTCACCGATCGCCAACTTCGCTCGCGTTATCAAGCAGATCGCAGAGAAGGATGGAGAGGCAGCTCCCGCAGAGGAAGCACCTGCAGCTGAAGCTGAAAGCAACTAAAAAATAAGTATAAAAATTTCAGGAGGAAAAAATAATGACAACAGCAGAGATCATTGAGGTTATCAAAGGCTTAACCGTATTAGAGTTAAATGATTTAGTAAAAGCATGTGAAGAAGAGTTCGGCGTATCTGCAGCAGCAGGCGTTGTAGTAGCAGCAGCAGGCGGAGACGCAGCAGCAGCTGAGGAGAAGACTGAGTTCGACGTAGAGCTGACAGAAGTTGGCCCGAACAAGGTTAAGGTTATCAAGGTAGTTCGTGAGGCTACTGGTCTTGGATTAAAGGAAGCTAAGGACGTTGTTGACGGAGCTCCTAAGATCGTTAAAGAGCAGGCTGACAAGGCTACTGCTGAGGACATCAAGGCTAAGCTTGAGGCAGAGGGAGCTAAGGTTACTCTTAAGTAATCGATCGATTATCGAACAGCCCAACCCGAAAAATCGCCCTACAGAGCAATCTGTAGGGCTTTTTTTTTACATTAGAATGTGATACAATGGCGGTGCTAAATGGCTATTTTAAAGGAAAGGCTAGAACGCATGGCTAAACTGGAAACGCATGAATTGCTAAAGGGAACACTCTCACACAGGCAGGGGATGCACCGGATCACAGAGGAAGAACGGCGTGTGATCAAGGATGTCATCATGGAGATCACGATGGATGTTGTGAACGTGTGTGAGGAGTTTGATATCCCATACATGCTGGGTGGTGGCTCGGCACTGGGGGCAGTGAGGCATCGTGGATTTATTCCGTGGGATGATGATCTGGATCTGAATGTTCCCAGAAAATATATAGATACACTGATGCGTGAGATGAAGGATCGCTATGGAGAAAAATATACCATAGACATCCCGCTGGAGACAGAGGGGTATCTGAGTTCTTTTATACAGATTCACCGCAAGGACACGGTATTTCGGGAGTATCTGTGGCAGGCCGATGCGTCCTGCGGGATCAAGATAGATATTTTTATAATAGAAAACACGTATGATTCTAAGTTGAGAAGATATTGGCATGGTGTATGTGTGGATGTGGGGCTGTTTTTACTGTCCTGCTACCGGATGTTCCTGTGGCGGAAAGAATATCTGGCGCTGGCAGGGGATGATGCGTCTGCCAGACAGACTATGCGCGTGAAGCAGGTGATCGGCGCACCGATCGCACTGATGCCTGGATTTTTCTATCGGCGTGTGCAGCGCTGTATGCAAAAGTGTAAGGATGAGCATACGAAGTATGTGACGATTCCATCCGGTAGAAAGCATTTTTTCGGGGAGCTGTATGAACGTGAGCAATTGTTGACGACAGAAAAGATGGAATTTGAAGGCTGCAGGCTGCCGGTGACCGCTGCATATGATCATTATCTGAGCCGTTTGTATGGCGATTATATGACGCTGCCGCCGGAGGAAAAGCGTGAGCAGCATGTACTATATGATCTGAAACTGCCTGGGGAGATGCCGGTCATGCGGCTGCTCGACAAACGGCAGACGCAGCAGGAGCTGCTTCGGATGCTGGATTGTTTTACTGCATATTGTAAAAAACATGGACTGCGGTACTATCTGGTCGGGGGTACGCTGCTCGGTGCAGTGAGGCATCGTGGATTTATTCCGTGGGACGATGACATTGATGTCGGCATGCCACGGGCAGATTATGAGCGCTTTTTAAAATTGGAGCAGGCAGAGCCGGTCGCACCGTTTTTACATGCAATCTCTGCGGAGGCAGGAACATTGTCGAATCCGTATTGTGAATTGCTCCATATGGATACGGAACTAGAGCGTGATACTTCAAAATATATACGGGAAGAATGTCAGATTTTACATCTGTTTATTGATATATTTCCGCAGGATGGGTGGCCGTCTTCGGAGCGTGCCGCGCATATATTGGCGCGGTATATGAAAGTGTGCAGGTATCTGATCCTGTGCAGCCGCGCAAAATTCGGGAAAGGTGTAAGCATGCCGCGCAGGCTGCTGAAAGCACCGGTTGTGTGTCTGGCGAGGCTGATCGGTTTCCGGAGACTGGTGCGGCATGTGGATCATGTGGCGAGGAGATGGGATTATGACCATTCTGATTATGTCGGTGCGATCACCTATGGGATCTATGGTTCGGGAGAGCGCTGCGTGAGAGAGGACGTCGTGAATTTCACGGAAGTGGAGTTTGAGGGCAGGATGCTCTGCGCACCCGGCTGCTGGGATCGCTATCTGCAGCAGATTTACGGTGATTATATGACGCTGCCGCCGGAGGAAAAGCGCAAGGACCACCGTCTGCGCGTCTGGCTGCGCGAGAATTGACGTGTCAGACATAACATGGTACAATAAGTCGCATTGCATAGCCGTATGCCCGGCTGTGCTTCACATAGATCAAATATATAACTGAAAAAAGTAAACAATAAGGATGGAAAAAGTATGAAGGCTTTTGTGAAGTCGTTTGTTCAGTACCAGTTTCTGTTGCAGGAGCTGGTCAAAAAAGGAATCAAATTGAAATACCGCAATTCATATCTGGGAATTATCTGGTCGCTGCTCGAACCGCTGCTCACAATGATCGTGCTGACAATCGTGTTTGGTACGTTGCTGCAGAAGAGTGATGATAAGACATTTCCGATCTATATTCTGTGTGGACGCCTGTTGTATACGTTTTACTCCGATGCATCGAAGGCTGCCTTGACATCGATCAGAAAAAATGCATCGATGATCAAAAAGGTCTATGTGCCGAAGTACATCTATACGTTATCGAGCATTTTGTTTAACTTTGTCATCTTTTTGATCTCCCTGATCGTGCTGGTAGTCGTTGGGGTTGTGATGGGTGTTCGTCCGACCTGGTATATTCTGCAGGCTCCGCTTGTATTGGCGGCGCTTTTGCTGCTGGCGGTCGGAACCGGTTATATACTGGCGACGTGGGGCGTGTTTTTCCGCGATTTGGAGCATTTGTGGTCAGTGGCGCTGATGATGATTATGTATACATGTGCGATTTTCTACAATGCGGATAAGCTGCTCAAGAGCCATTGGGGATTTATACTGAAGGGCAATCCACTGTTCTGCCTGATTGAGTGTTTCCGTGATGCAGTGTTCGGCAGAATGATCAATATGCACTATTTCCTGTATGCAGTGGGATTTTCGCTCGTATCACTGGTGCTCGGATTATGGATGTTCTACAAGAAACAGGATGAGTATATTCTTCACATTTAATGAAGGCAGAGGTATAAGATGGGTAAAAAAGCGTTAGAGTTGAGCCATATCAGTATGCGCTTCAACCTGAGTAAAGAGAAAACAGATACGCTCAAGGATTATATGATCAAGGCGATCCGCAGACAGTTGAAGTTCAATGAGTTCTGGGCACTCAAAGATGTGAGTTTTTCGGTAGAAAAGGGTGACCGTGTCGGCATTCTCGGACTGAACGGAGCCGGCAAGAGTACGCTGCTGAAAGTTATCGCCGGTGTATTCAAGCCGACAGAGGGCACAGTCAAAAAGGTCGGAAAAGTAGCGCCGTTGATCGAGTTGGGCGCAGGCTTTGAGAATGAGTATACAGGAGCGGAAAATATTTTCCTGAATGGAGCGCTGCTTGGATATTCCAAGGAATTTATTCAAGAAAAATATAATGAGATCATAGAGTTCTCCGAGCTGGGAGAGTTTATTGATGTTCCGGTGAAAAACTATTCATCCGGTATGCGTGCGCGTCTTGGATTCTCAATCGCGACGACGGTATCACCGGAGATATTGATTCTCGACGAGGTGTTGTCGGTCGGCGATGCCAAGTTCCGGAAAAAGAGTGAGAAGAAGATCATGGACATGTTCGATCAGGGTGTGACAGTGCTCTTTGTATCCCACTCGCTGGAACAGGTACGCAGATTGTGTAACAAGGCAATGATTCTGGATCATGGCAAGCTGGTCGCATATGGTGATATCGAAGAGGTCGCAGACCAGTATGAGGCGATGCTGGATGACTGTAGTGATCTGTCCAAGCTGCCGGCAGCGGCCCGCAAGGAGCTGGAGCAGAGACGCAAGCAGAAGAAAGAGGCTGAGAAAAAGGCAGCGGAGAAAAAAGCTGCGGAGCAGAAGGCTGCGCAGGAAGGAGACAAATGATGCTTTCAATCATACTCATCTGTTCGGAACAGATGACAGAAAACTGTGTGACCGCAGAATGTCTGAAGAAGGAATTGCTGTCCGTATCAGAGAAGGCACAATTGCTGGTATATGGACATGCTACGCAGCAGGAGGCGTGGCTGGAATCCTTGTCACAGGTTGCAGCGGTTACGTATCTGCCGATAGACGGGCGATCTGATGCACAGGTATATGCGGATGCTATGAACCGGCTGCAGGGAGGACTGGCTACGGCACTGTACGGTGGTGATACCTATGCAGAGGGCACGCTTGGGAAAATAGAGGCGGAAGCCGCAAAAAGAGAGAAGAAACAGGTATTCCTGCCGTATAAGCAGCTTCCGGAACTGGAATTTGCTGCATTTGCCAGTGCCCAGACGCTGGATGCAGTGTCAGTATTTGATGTATATCAGACATTTACACACTATCCGTTTTATTTTGCCGGGACCTTTGTCCGGACGAAGGCATTGCAGGCAGGAAAGTGGCATCCAGAGTATGGCATTGAGGCGGAGCGTGAATTTTTCCTGACATTGCTGGCAGGCGTTCGCGAAGTCGTCTATCTGAGCGACGCGGTCTATCAGGGCAGCCGTGCCCAGGAGGGAGATCCGGTATTTTATAAGGAGATCTACAATCCGGACTGGTATTTTAAATCGCTGCGTGAGTTCTGGCAGCCGTATTTACAGCACTGGTCAGTGCAGAAGGGTGGTATCCCGCGGTTTATCCAGTATCATTTCATGTTTTCGATCGGATGCCGGATCACCAGCAACAAGGACAATCAGAATAAACACGTGATTCCGTCCGGGCAGGAGCAGGCATTTCTGCAGTTGATCGGTGAACTGTTTCAGTATATCGACGATGAGGTATTGCTTGATTATCAGAGAATTCCGGAATGTAAGCAGCTCGACAGTATGCTGTGGGTGTATGGTGTCCTGAAATATGGCGATGATTTTTCGATGGACAAGCGTTATCTCGTTGGAAAAGCGCATTACGGACATGACGATGTGATGTTTGGCCGGATCGAAAACCTCAAAGCCAATATTTTGTTCATGAATGAACATGATAACGTGCTGCATATTGATGGAACGATCCATCCGATCCTCTATGCAATGGCAGAGGAAGTATATATCCGCTATCATGGGGAAAAATATGCATTAAAATATAATGAACGCTATGCGCTGACGAAAGTGTTTGGCGTGAGTGTGTTCAAGAGACATTCATTTAGCGTGGATCTGCCGTTGGATGGAGTGAGCAGCGCGGCGCTGGACTGCGAGGCGGTGATTGAGGGTGAAGTGATAAAGATTGCTTTTTCCTATGAATCACATTTCAGCCGCATGAGTGGTACATTTTTAGCGAGCTACTGGTGCTTTGGAACGGATAAAAAGTACATGATGGTGAAACGGGATACCGGCATGTATTTCCATACGGTGACGAAAAAAGAACGCCGTAAGCAGGAGCGCAGACTGCAGTGGGAGATGTTGCGGTCGTTCGATCTGCGTGCGTGGGTATTTATCGGTGTGCGCAATGCATATTTCCTGGCAAAGCCGATCATGAAGCGCAAGCCAGTCTGGATGTATCTGGACAAGATCTACAAGGGCGGCGATTCATCAGAGTATCTGTACCGTTATGCGAGTGACCGGAATAAGCATATCCGGCATTATTATCTGATTGATAAGCATGCGACGGACTATAAGCGTATGCGAAGGGATGGTTATCATCCGCTTGTCCGCGGCAGCATCAAGCACCGGCTGGTGTTCCTGCTGGCAGATATGATGGTGATATCCAATTCGACCGTATTTGCGTTTAATAACTTTGGCATGATCAATTCAAGCTATGTGCGTGATCTGGTAGATTTCCATGTGTGCTGTGTGCAGCATGGTATGTCCGTGCAGAAGATCGCTGTTGCGCAGAATCGTCTGAGGGACAACACGAGATTGTATTTCTGTGCTTCCAAGTATGAGATCGAGAACCTGTCGCGGCCGATCTATGATTATGTCGGTTATGATGCACTGAAACTGACCGGAGTGCCGCGTTATGACGGACTGGTCAATGACGATAAGAAGCAGATTATGATCAGTCCCACCTGGCGTATGCAGGCCGCAGTGCCGGTGCGCACGAGTGAGGGTGAGCAGCGTGATTATAACCCGATGTTCAAGGAGAGTACCTACTATAAGGTGTTCAATTCCCTGATCAACGATCCACGTCTGATTGAGGCTGCAAAAAAATATGGCTACCGCATTAAATATGTACTGCACCCGATTGTGAGTGCACAGGTCGATGACTTTGATAAAAATGATTATGTGGATGTCATTCCTGCGGTCGGCGATATGAGCTATGAGCGGATGTTCTGCGAATCTAGTCTGATGGTGACAGACTTCTCCGGTATTCAGTTTGACTTTGCTTATATGCGAAAGCCGCTGGTATATCTGCACCACAAGGACATCCCGCAGCATTATGAGGAGGGTACGTTCTTCTATGATACGATGGCATTTGGCGAGATCGCGCATGATAATGATGAGCTGATTGACCTGCTGTGTGAATACATGGCATCCGGATGCAAGATGAAGGAGGAATATGTGCGCAGGGCAGATGATTTCTTCTATTACAAAGATCGTGAGAACTGTAAGCGTATCTATGATGTGATGATTGATTATCAGGATAAATATATTTTAAAGAAGGGGACGAAAGCATGAATATAGGTATTATTTTTGCAGGTGGTGTAGGAAAAAGAATGAACAGCCGCGTGAAGCCGAAGCAGTTTATCAATGTATATGGCAAGCCGATCATCATACACACACTGGAGATATTTGAGAATCATGATGAGATCGATGCGATTGTTGTCGCATGTCTCGATTCGTGGATACCGTATCTGAAGGAACTGTTGGTGAAATTCAATATCCATAAAGTCGTAAAAGTCGTTCCGGGCGGAGCTTCCGGGCAGGAGTCGATCTATCATGGGCTGGTCGCCGCTGAGGAGATCGCTAACGGAGAGCGCTCGATTGTACTGATCCATGATGGTGTGCGGCCGTTGATTCATGCAAAGACAATTTCGGATAATATCGCATGTGTGAAGGAACATGGTTCTGCCATCACGAGTGTGAAGGTGAAGGAAACGGTTCTCGTTGTGTCGGAGGATAATTCGATCGATAGCGTGCCGAAACGTGAAGATACGAGACTCGCACGTGCGCCGCAGAGTTTTTATCTCGACGAGATCATCGCAGCGCATAGACGCAGTATGGAGGAGGGTCTGCCGGGATTTATTGATTCATGTTCCATGATGCAGTATTATGGCAAAAAGCTGTATCTGATCGAGGGACCGCAGGAGAATATCAAGATCACGACACCGGATGATTTCTATACGATGCGTGCGCTGCTCGATGCAAAGGAAGAAGCTCAGATCTATGGTCTGGAGGAGTGAAGCGATGGATAATAGAGGATTCGGTGATAAGGTAAATCAGGTGCTGGCAGAGGATTTTGACAGTATTGCACACAGTGATCTGCCGTGGGAGGCATTCCGGGGCTGCTCTTTTGTAGTGACGGGTGCAACCGGGTTGGTTGGTTCGCTGCTGGTGCGTGCGTTGCTGTATGGTGATAAAGTGCATGATCTGGGACTGAAGGTGTACGCGCTCGTGCGGAATGTAGAGAAAGCGAACCGGATCTATGGCGTGGATGCCCCGGAATATATTGTCGCAGACCTCGCAACAGATGAGATCAGCGGCGACTTCGGATGCGATTATGTGATCCATGCGGCAGCAGTTACGACTTCAAAGCTGATGGTGTCTGACCCGGTCGGAACGATCCGCACAGCGATTGATGGAACGGAGAAGATGCTGAAGCTGGCAGTCGAAAAAAAGGCGAAGTCCTTTGTGTACATTTCTTCGATGGAAGTCTATGGACAGCCGAAGACGGATGGAAAGACTGCAGAAAAGGATCTGGGTTATATTGATATCAATACTGTGCGCAGCTGCTATCCGGAAGGAAAGCGGATGTGCGAGTGCCTGTGCAATGCATATGCGGCACAATATGGGCTGGATGTAAAGAGCGCGAGACTCGCGCAGACGTTCGGAGCAGGTATCCTGCCGACAGAAAACCGTGTGTTTGCACAGTTTGCACGCAGTGCGGTAAAGGGAGATGATATCGTGCTGCATACGACGGGTGAGTCTGAGGGAAACTATGTATATACGGCAGACGCGGTCCGGGCGATTCTGATGCTGCTCGAAAAAGGCGAGAGTGGAGAAGCATACAATATCGCCAACGAGGAGAGCCATACGACGATCCGTGATATGGCGCAGCTTGTCGCTGAGCAGATCGCCGGTGGAGCGATCAAGGTGGTATTGGATATCCCTGAGGATGCGTCGTCGCTGGGTTATGCGCCTCCGGTAAAGATGTGGCTGGATGCGTCGAAGATGCGCGCGTTAGGCTGGCAGCCGACTGTAGGACTCGCAGATGCCTACCGCAGAATGATAAGCTATATGGATGATCAGGCGTAAGGGTCATCTGTATTGGAAGCAAGAAATTAGTAGTTTAGTAAGGAAGTTTTTGTATTGAAGTTAGGAAGCGTAATTGAAATGAAACAAAAGAAAATGAAACAAAAGAAAATAACGATGGTAATGGCTAGTCTGTGTCTGATGCTGCTTGGATTGTTTTTTTGGAACAGTGCTGAGACGACATATGCCGCTGATACAGAGATGACACTTCATGGCATGTATCTTGGTGAGAATTCAAAAGGAGATTCCGTGTTGCTGGAGTCCAGAGGAGAATATCTGCTCATGGATATCGGAATGTATTATGGAACTCCCTATGTGATTGAAGAACTGGAAGATCTTGGAATTGATCATCTGACCCTTTATTTCAGTCATCTGCATATGGATCATATCGGTTCCAGCGGTTCCTGGAACCTCACTGACGGACTGGAGGAATTCGCAGAGTCAGGTATCACGATTGACAAGCTGTATCTGCCGGCAGAGAGCCTGTCGCCGCGTTCCAAGAGTAACCCGCGCAGATATGAGATCCTGCGTAAATATGCAGAAGGAAAGTTCCCGATCGAATATCTGAAGGTCGGGGATGAGCTGAAGGTCGGGGATGTGACGGGAAAAGTCATCGGACCGATTGATGAGTACCGGCTGTCTTTGTATAATGCAAAGGGCGAGGCTTCGTATGGATTGTATGAGAATAACTGTAGCCTGGTGACGATCTTTACCTGCGGAAATATCAAATATTTCACGGCTGGTGACATCCAGAAGCAACAGGAAGATCTGCTTATCGAACGGTACGGAAAAGAACTGGACTGTGACATTATGAAACTGAATCATCACGGACAGGGCAGTGTAAACAGCGAAGAATTTTTGAGCTATGTGAGCCCAACGTACAGCTTTACGACAACCCCGAGCTATGAGCCGAGAAAGGCGAATGGAAAGTGGAAGAATTTCCGTGCGGTCCAGCGTTCAACAGAGTACGGTATCAACTATATGATCCAGAATAACGGGGAGAATATCGTAATTGATGTCAAAAATGATCTCGTGACGTTGTATCGCGGCGAGGATGCCGACAGCGGCACAAAACTGAGTGGTTGGGTGAAGGTCGCCGGATCTGACGGAAAATACCATGACACGGATATGTTTTATCTGGATGCACAGAATAAGCCGCTGACCGGAATCCAACAGATTGATGGTAAGTATTATAACTTTGGCAACGGTGGACGCATGGTCTACGGAAAATATAAAAAGAGTGGCTATTCGCCGTGGAATACAGATGAGAACGGAACGCGGGCATATGTCCTGGATGCAAATGGCGACAGCGCGGCGATGCAGTTTGGTTTTGCGTATGTAGGAGATTACCGTTACTATTTTGATGAAAACGGTTATCGTCTGGAGCCGGAGGAGGAAGATGTATTCACAACGATCGAGGGTAACAGATATGTGCTGGATACAGATGGGGCATTCCGGGCAGATGAGCTGATCGATATGGAAGACGGCGAGTACTACCTGAATAAGAAGGGCGAGGTCGTGACAGATGCCAAGATCGATTTCTACGGCACCTGGTATCTTTTTGATGAGGACGGCCGCATGATCGGTAATGATGGCAAGCGGGCTTTCTATGAGTTTGACGGTGAGATGTATGCGATCGATGGCGATGGTGCTGTATATGCCGGAACGATCGCGCGCATTGACGGAGAGCAGTATTACTTTGACGATCAGGGCTTGTATGTCACGGACGAGAAAGTGACGGTAGGAAACAACACGTACTATTTCGATGCGGACGGTCATATGGTGACAGGTAAGATGGTCAAGATCGGACAGCAGAAATACTATTTTGGTGCGGATGGCAAGATGTACACGAACCGCAACTTTAAGCTGGCCAATGGCAAGAAATATCATGCGGATGAAAATGGTGTGGTAAAGCAGGTCAAGAAAGTAAAGAAGCAGAAAAAAGCGGATCAATCAAAGAACAGCGAAGAATCAGCGAAGGAAACTGAGAAGTAGTTCTGGTCAAATGGCAGATCCCTGTACCTTGTATATGGTGCGGGGATCTGTTTTTGTTGCCATGCATCCGAAGAAGCTGCCGGTGGCAGGTTCTGTAGGTGTGCCGGGAATGACTCTTTTTGCAAAAAAATATTTTTTCCTTGACGGGCTCTCTGACTTGTGGTATCATGTATGATGCTTTATTGTGGTAAATAGGCTAATTCTGCGCTCATTTGGGCGGAAGAAGTCCAAATAATAAAAACGAGAGGTGAAACGTCAATGGAGAAAAACAGAATACGTCCGGTACAAGCTGGCAAGAGCCTGCGTATGAGCTACTCAAGACAAAAAGAAGTTCTGGAAATGCCCAATTTGATCGAGGTACAGAAGGACTCCTACCAGTGGTTTCTGGACGAAGGTTTAAAAGAAGTGTTTGCAGATATCTCTCCCATTACGGACTACAGTGGACACCTGAGTCTGGAATTTGTTGACTTTACATTATGTGCAGATGATGTGAAGTATACGATTCCCGAGTGCAAGGAGCGTGATGCTACTTATGCGGCACCCCTGAAGGTGAAAGTCCGTTTGTATAATAAGGAGACAGAGGAGATCAATGAGCATGAGATTTTCATGGGTGATCTGCCGCTGATGACAGAGACAGGTACGTTCGTGATCAACGGTGCTGAGCGAGTTATCGTCAGCCAGCTCGTGCGTTCTCCGGGTATCTATTACGGCATTACCCGTGATAAAGTCGGAAAGACCCTTTACTCCTGTACCGTTATCCCTAACCGTGGTGCATGGTTAGAGTACGAGACAGACTCCAATGACGTATTTTATGTTCGTGTAGATAGAACGAGAAAAGTTCCGATCACGGTGCTCATCCGTGCACTCGGACTCGGCAGTAATCAGGAGATCATTGATTACTTTGGAGAGGAACCGAAGATTGTGGCCAGCTTTGGAAAAGATGTTTCCAACAACTACGAGTCAGGTCTTCTGGAGCTGTATAAGAAGATCCGCCCCGGCGAGCCTTTGACGGTAGAGAGCGCCGAGAGCCTGATCTCTGCGATGTTCTTTGACCCGAGAAGATATGATCTGGCAAAGGTTGGACGTTATAAGTTTAATAAGAAGCTGGCGTTCAGAAACCGTCTGCGCGGTCAGGTGCTGGCTGAGGATGTACTCGATCCGTCAACCGGTGAAGTGCTGGCTGAGGCAGGTACCCAGCTGACGCGGGAAAAGGCTGAGGAGATCCAGAATGCAGCAGTAAAATATGTTATGATCGAGACTGAGGAACGCAATGTCAAGGTGCTGTCTTCCATGATGGTAGATCTGGGCGCATGGGTTCCCGAGCTTGCGGATAAAGCTGCGCAGAAGGAACTCGGCATCACAGAGCTGGTATACTATCCTGCATTGAAGCAGATTCTGGAGGAGAACTCTGCATTAGAAGATATCAAGGAAGCAATCCGCAAGAATGTGCATGAGCTGATCCCTAAGCACATCACCAAGGATGATATTTTTGCTTCTATTAATTATAACATGCATCTGGAGTGGGGCATTGGTAATGACGATGATATCGATCATCTGGGTAACCGTCGTATCCGTGCTGTCGGCGAGCTGCTGCAGAATCAGTACCGCATCGGTCTGTCCAGACTGGAGCGTGTAGTACGTGAGCGTATGACAACCCAGGATCTGGAGGGTATTTCACCGCAGAGCCTGATCAATATCAAGCCAGTGACTGCAGCAGTCAAGGAGTTCTTCGGATCTTCACAGCTGTCTCAGTTCATGGATCAGAATAACCCGCTTGGTGAGTTGACACATAAGAGACGTCTGTCTGCATTGGGACCTGGTGGTCTGAGCAGAGATCGTGCCGGATTCGAGGTGCGGGATGTCCACTACTCACACTATGGACGTATGTGCCCGATCGAGACACCAGAAGGTCCGAACATCGGTCTGATCAACTCACTGGCATGTTATGCCCGCATTAATGAGTACGGTTTTGTAGAGGCGCCGTACCGCAAGATTGATAAAACGGATCCGAAAAATCCCCGTGTCACAGATCAGGTTGTATATATGACCGCGGATGAAGAGGATAACTACCATGTAGCACAGGCGAACGAAAAGCTGGATGAAGACGGACATTTTGTGCGTAATTCCGTATCCGGACGTTATCTGGATGAGACGCAGGAATATGACAAGACCATGTTTGATTACATGGATGTCTCTCCGAAGATGGTGTTCTCAGTCGCTACAGCCCTGATCCCGTTCCTGCAGAACGATGATGCGAACCGTGCGCTGATGGGATCAAACATGCAGCGTCAGGCGGTGCCGCTTCTGACTACAGAAGCACCTGTTGTAGGTACCGGTATGGAGCCCAAGGCAGCGGTAGACTCCGGTGTCTGCGTTGTCGCTAAGAAGGCCGGTGTTGTTGAAAAAGCACAGTCTGATGAGATCTGGATCAAAAATGATGATGGTACGACATCTGATTACAAGCTGACCAAGTTCTCCAGAAGTAACCAGAGCAACTGCTACAACCAGCGTCCGATCGTATTCAAGGGCGATCATGTAGATGCCGGTGAAGTCATTGCGGATGGACCTTCGACCTCAGAGGGAGAACTGGCATTAGGTAAGAACCCGCTGATCGGATTCATGACCTGGGAAGGTTACAACTACGAGGATGCTGTTCTGCTGAGCGAGCGTCTGGTACAGGATGACGTATATACATCTGTCCATATTGAGGAATACGAGGCAGAAGCACGTGATACCAAGCTCGGACCCGAGGAGATCACACGCGATGTACCGGGTGTCGGTGAGGATGCGCTTAAGGATCTGGATGAGCGCGGTATTATCCGTGTCGGAGCAGAGGTCCGCGCCGGTGATATCCTGGTCGGAAAAGTAACACCGAAGGGCGAGACGGAGCTGACTGCTGAGGAGCGTCTGCTGCGTGCGATCTTTGGTGAGAAGGCACGTGAAGTGCGTGATACTTCCCTGAAAGTGCCTCATGGAGAATATGGTATTGTTGTAGATGCCAAAGTATTTACGAGAGAAAACGGAGATGAATTATCACCCGGTGTGAATCAGGCAGTGCGCATCTATATTGCCCAGAAGAGAAAGATCTCTGTCGGCGATAAGATGGCTGGCCGACATGGTAACAAGGGTGTCGTTTCCAGAGTACTCCCGGTAGAGGATATGCCGTTCCTGCCGAATGGACGTCCGTTGGATATCGTATTGAACCCGCTTGGTGTGCCGTCCCGTATGAATATCGGACAGGTGCTCGAGATTCACCTGAGTCTTGCTGCAAAGGCGCTGGGATTTAATATCGAGACACCGGTATTTGACGGTGCGAGGGAGATTGATATCCAGGATACACTGGAACTTGCAAATGACTATGTCAATATGCCGTTTGATGCTGAGGAAGCAAGCAAAGAAGGCAAGACTGAGAACTTCTACGAGAAATATAAAGACACCTTGAGAGAAGATGTCATGGAATACTTATCCGATCACAGAGCACACAGGGATCTGTGGAAGGGCGTGCCGATTTCCCGCGATGGAAAGGTGCAGTTGAGAGACGGCCGTACCGGAGAGCCGTTTGATTCACCGGTTACAATCGGACACATGCATTATCTGAAGCTGCATCATCTGGTAGACGATAAGATCCATGCGCGTTCTACCGGTCCTTACTCTCTGGTTACACAGCAGCCGCTCGGTGGTAAAGCACAGTTCGGTGGACAGCGTTTCGGAGAGATGGAGGTATGGGCACTGGAGGCATATGGTGCATCTTATACCTTACAGGAGATCCTGACAGTGAAGTCTGATGACGTTGTAGGACGTGTGAAGACTTACGAAGCGATCATTAAGGGTGACAATATCCCTGAACCCGGTATCCCCGAGTCCTTCAAGGTATTGCTCAAGGAGCTGCAGTCACTGGGTCTGGATGTCAAAGTGCTGGATGAGAACCGTCAGGAAGTAGAACTGATGGAGATCAGTGAGTATGGCAATACGGATCTCAATGCGATCATCGCCGGAGACAAGGATTTTGCATTCGAGGACAGCGAGAGCTTTGCGAAACGCGGATTCTCCAAGGTAGAATTCGATTCGGACAGCGAGGAACTCGTGGCTGTTGACGAGGGCGAAGAAGCTGAGGATGCCGATGATATGGATGATGATTTTGGAGCAGAGGATTTTGATGACGATGCTCTTTTGGATAACGAAGATTAGAAGGGAGTGCCAACATGCCTGAGACAGCAAATAAAGAAACCTACCAGCCAATTTCATTTGATGCAATTCAGATTGGTCTGGCCTCACCTGAGAAGATCAGAGAGTGGTCCCGTGGCGAGGTGAAAAAGCCCGAGACCATCAACTACAGAACATTAAAGCCGGAAAAAGACGGTCTGTTCTGTGAGAAGATCTTCGGACCCAGTAAAGACTGGGAGTGTCACTGCGGAAAGTATAAAAAGATCCGCTATAAGGGTGTTGTCTGCGATCGATGCGGCGTAGAGATCACCAAAGCAAGTGTCCGTAGAGAGCGTATGGGTCACATTGAGCTGGCTGCTCCTGTTTCCCATATCTGGTATTTCAAGGGAATCCCTTCACGTATGGGTCTGATCCTTGATTTATCACCGCGTACATTGGAAAAAGTATTATACTTTGCTTCTTATATTGTACTGGATCCCGGAAAGACGGATCTGTCCATGAAGCAGATATTATCAGATGCCGACTATCAGGCGGCAGTAGAAAAATATGGCAGAAGCTCATTCCGTGTAGGGATGGGTGCAGAAGCTATTTTAGAGCTCCTGAGGGGAATCAATCTCGAGAAAGATTCTGCAGAACTGAAGGCCGCTCTGGTTGATGCGACCGGTCAGAAGAAAGCACGTATTATCAAGCGTCTGGAGGTCGTAGAAGCATTCCGTGAGTCAGGCAACAAGCCTGAATGGATGATCATGACAGTGATTCCTGTCATTCCGCCGGATCTGCGACCGATGGTACAGCTCGATGGAGGCCGTTTTGCGACTTCCGATCTGAATGATCTGTATCGTCGTATTATTAATAGAAATAACCGTCTGCGCAGACTGTTAGAGCTGAATGCACCTGACATCATCGTGCGCAATGAGAAGCGTATGCTGCAGGAGGCAGTAGATGCATTGATCGATAACGGACGTAGAGGACGCCCGGTTACCGGACCTGGAAACCGTGCACTGAAGTCTCTGTCAGATATGTTAAAGGGTAAATCCGGACGTTTCCGTCAGAACCTGTTAGGAAAGCGTGTAGACTATTCCGGACGTTCCGTTATCGTTGTAGAGCCGAAACTGAAAATCTATCAGTGTGGCCTGCCCAAGGAGATGGCGATCGAGCTGTTCAAGCCGTTCGTTATGAAAGAGCTGGTATCAAACGGTACTGCCCATAATATTAAGAGTGCAAAGAAGATGGTGGAGCGTCTGCAGACAGAAGTCTGGGATGTGCTCGAAGATGTCATCAAGGAGCATCCGGTTATGCTGAACCGTGCCCCTACACTGCATAGATTAGGAATCCAGGCGTTTGAGCCAATTCTGGTCGAAGGTAAAGCAATCAAGCTGCATCCGCTCGTGTGTACCGCGTTCAACGCCGATTTCGACGGAGACCAGATGGCTGTCCATCTGCCGTTATCACAGGAAGCGCAGGCAGAGTGCCGCTTTATGCTGCTCTCACCGAACAACCTGCTGAAGCCTTCTGATGGTGGCCCTGTAGCAGTGCCTTCACAGGATATGGTTCTCGGTATTTACTATCTGACGATGGACAAAGTGCCTGATTTCACAAAAGATGGTGTTGAGACTGTCAGTGATAAGGTATATGACTCGAAAGAACAGTTAAAGGCTGCTCTCGATGCCGGTGAGATCCATGTGGATGATATGATTCATTACCAGACACACGATGAGTCTGAGCGCGAGGTGATCTGTACACCGGAGGATATTTTAGGCCATTTCTTCAGCAGTACCAATCAGGCGCTGCTGGCTTATGAGAATGGTGTGATCAGTCTGCATCAGGCAATCCGTGTACACCGGGAAGCTGTGACACCGGACGGAGAGAAAGTATCCGGAACGATCATGACTACACTGGGACGTCTGATCTTTAACGAGATCATTCCTCAGGATCTTGGATTTGTAAAGCGTGAGAAGCCCGAAGACTACCTGTTGCTGGAGATTGATTTCCATGTTGGAAAGAAATACTTAAAGAAGATCCTTGAAAAGGTTATCAATGTCCATGGTGCTACCAAGACAGCAGAAGTACTGGATGACATCAAGGCAATGGGTTATAAGTATTCTACCCGTGCAGCGATGACCGTATCTATTTCAGATATGACTGTGCCGCCGCAGAAGCCTCAGATGATTCAGGACGCACAGGATACGGTAGACCGTATCACCAAGCAGTATAAGCGTGGTATGATCACCGAGGAGGAGCGTTATAAGGAAGTCGTAGAGACATGGAAAGATACAGATGACGAGCTGACCGCAGCCCTGTTGTCAGGTTTGGATAAATATAACAACATCTTCATGATGGCTGATTCCGGAGCGCGTGGTTCCGATAAGCAGATTAAGCAGTTGGCAGGTATGCGTGGTTTGATGGCAGATACAACCGGTCGTACGATCGAGCTGCCGATCAAGTCCAACTTCCGTGAAGGTCTGGACGTATTGGAGTACTTCATGTCTGCGCATGGAGCTCGTAAGGGACTTTCTGATACCGCACTCCGTACTGCCGATTCCGGATATCTGACCAGACGTCTGGTAGATGTATCACAGCATATGATCGTCCGCGAGTCTGACTGCTGCGAAGGAACAGGCAGAGAGATCCCCGGCATATATGTCAAGGCATTCATGGACGGAAAAGAGGAGATTGAGAGCCTTCAGGATCGAATCACAGGCAGATTTGCTGCTGAGACGATCGTTGATAAAGATGGCAATGTCATTGTCAAGGCAAACCACATGATCACACCTAAGCGTGCAGAAGCAGTGATTACAAAGGGTGTAGATGAGGCTGGTGAACCGCTGACCAAGGTAAAGATCCGTACGATCCTTACCTGCCGTTCACATATGGGTGTCTGTGCAAAATGTTACGGTTCCAACATGGCAACCGGCCAGGCTGTACAGGTCGGAGAAGCAATCGGTATTATCGCTGCCCAGTCTATCGGTGAGCCCGGTACGCAGCTGACGATGAGAACCTTCCATACCGGTGGTGTGGCTGGTAACGATATCACACAGGGTCTTCCCCGTGTCGAGGAGATTTTTGAGGCAAGAAAGCCGAAGGGACTTGCCATTATCACAGAGTTTGGCGGCGTAGCTACCATTAAAGATACGAAAAAGAAGCGTGAGATCATTGTCACCAATCCGGAGACCGGAGAGACGAAGAACTATCTGATCCCTTACGGATCACATATCAAGATCATGGATGGCGCAGTGCTTGAAGCCGGTGATGAGCTGACCGAAGGTTCTGTAAACCCTCACGATATCTTAAAGATCAAGGGTGTGCGTGCCGTTCAGGATTACATGCTGCGTGAAGTACAGCGTGTATACCGTCTGCAGGGTGTAGAGATCAACGATAAGCATATCGAGGTCATTGTACATCAGATGCTGCAGAAGATCCGTATTGAGGAGCATGGAGATTCAGAGTTCCTGCCCGGAACGATGGTAGATACCTTAGACTTTGAGGATACGAATGAGAAGCTTGAGGGCGAGGGCAAGACACCGGCAGAAGGTACACAGGTACTGCTCGGTATTACCAAGGCATCTCTGGCTACTAATTCATTCCTGTCAGCGGCTTCCTTCCAGGAGACCACCAAGGTATTGACAGAGGCAGCGATCAAGGGCAAGGTAGACTCCCTGATCGGTATGAAGGAGAACGTAATTATTGGTAAGCCGATCCCGGCAGGTACCGGTATGAAGCGTTACCGTAATATTAAGCTGGATTCCGATGAGCGCATGAACGAACTGCTCATGGCGGAAGAAGTGCTCAGTGAGGCTGATTTTGAGGATGAAGAGCCGCAGGATCTGTCAGATGCAGCATTTGTAGACAGCTTTGATGATGTGGAGAATACAGATGAGACAGCACAGGATCTGTCAGACGGTATTGCTCCGGATGATTTTGATGAAGAGTAATTCCATCAAATAAATGTATTTAAATGAGAAAAGAGTGCAGATACATCGCGTGTCTGCATTCTTTTTGGCATTTTTTCGTCAATATATAGAAAATTACTGGGATATCAGCTGTAATTTGGCGAATAGTGACAGTTGACATTTTACAAAATGAATGTATAATAAAAAACAAATGGCAGCATAAGCAAATATAAATAAAGCGAGGTGAGAAGAAACCGTTGGAATTATCAGAACAATACATGTTAGAGATTGTCAAATGGGGCAGCCTGACGATGGCGGCAAAGCACCTTGGGATTTCTCAGCCGGCATTGAGCCTGGCACTTACAAATCTCGAAAAAAAACTTGGATTCACACTGATTGACCGCAAGAGCAAACCGGCCTGTTTTACTGAGGAGGGGAGCATCTATGCGGAGTATCTGCACAGGCAGAAGGAACTCACGATACAGATGCAAAAGGAGATCTCCGATGCGGGCATGATGAAAAGGAAGGTGCTGTCAGTAGGCGGGTCAGCGGTCTATATCGAATCGCTTGTTGCAGATGCCGTTCCGGAATTGCTGGGGCGCTATCCGGAATGCCAGATCAATATGTATATTGAGCCATTAGAGGAATTGATCCAGAATGCTGTGAATGGTGAGATCGAGTGCTTCGTGTGCACGGATGAGAAAAGTATACCAGACAATTTTACATTGCTGCCGATCCGTCAGGAGCGGCTGTATATGTGTGTCCCGGAGAGCTTTGAAGTCAATCAGCGTCTGAAGGAATACCGCGTACAGCTTGGCGAAGAAAAGCCGATCAAAGATTATCACGTGTTTGAGGCACATGGACTGATCCGGCTGCCGGCAACATTCCCATTGCAGCGCAAGATGGATGAATTTTTCGCTGAAAAGGGAATGCAGATCCGCTCTTCGATCTGTGTCAGCCAGGTATCGACCGGTGTGGCACTGGCAGAAAAAGGGCTCGGTATGGTTGTGGCATCCGAGGAGGCTCTCATGGGTAGAAATCTGGATGGACGCGTATGTCTGTATTCGCTGCCGGAAGAGATATCGGGCAGAAAGATCTATATTGCCTATGATTCCGGGCATTATATTTCGAAAGTATGTAAGATGTTTATCTATTTAATGACGAAAGGACAGGGAAACAATGAAAAACTCAAAAAAGATTAACCTGATTATCGGTCCGCTGCTGTTGCTGCTGTGCATCGTAGCATTACCGGAAAGTGTATTTACAACGTTCCAGAGCCGCGCAGCGATCGGAACAGTCGCATGGATGGCATACTGGTGGGTGACAGGACCGGTTGATTATGCAGTCACTGCATTTCTGCCGATTGCCGTGAATGCATTGCTTCAGATCACGGAGATGAAGGACGTAATCTCAAATTATGCTTCAGAGACGATTTTGCTGCTGCTCGGAGCATCGATTCTGACCGTTTCATGGCAGAAATCCGGACTCGATAAACGGATTGCGTCTGTATTTTTAAAGATGCTCGGAAGCAACCTGCGCCAGCAGCTCATCTTCTGGTTCTTATTATCAACGGCGTTATCTACGGTACTGCCGAATGCGGTCGTATGTGCGACAATCACTCCGATTGCGGTATCCATGCTGACTTATATCGGCGAGGGAGACATCAAAAACAGTAAGGTAGGATCAAAACTGCTCTTGACGATCGCCTATGCAGCAGGTATCGGTGGTCTGGCTTCACCTCTGGGTGGTGCGATGAATCTGGTTACTGTAGATTATTTACAGCAGCTGACCGGAGAGGAATATATGTATACCTCATGGGTCATCCGTTTCCTGCCGATCATGATCGTACTGATTATCAGCAATATTTTATTCCTGCTGCGTGATGTGAAGAAGGGAGACAACATCGGTGATGTAGAAGGCTTTTTCAACAATGAGTACAGCCAGTTACCTCCGATGTCACTGGAAGAGAAAGCATCCTTAGGATTATTTATTGTAGCAACTGTATTATCATTTACCCGTCAGTTGTACCAGAGTGCACTGCCCGGATTAAAGCCGGCATACGCATTTATCGTATGTGCGATTTTATCATTCCTGATCACTGATAAGGATGGAAAGCGCCTGATGGTTTGGAAATCTGTACAGACAGGTATCATCTGGGAGCTGATCTATATCTTTGCCGGCGGTCTGGCTGCGGGAACACTGATTAACGGCTCCGGCGCTGCTGAGAATATCGGTGCATGGGTAGCTACCATGAATCTGAATGGTGGATTTGTGACCGTATTAGTAATTGTGACATTGACATTATTGTTGTCAGATGTGACCTCCAATACAGCGACCGCTGCCGTTGCGATGCCGATTGTCATCTCTATCATTCAGGGTATCGGTGAGGATCCGATCCCATATGTATATATTGCATCTATCGGTGTCAACCTGTCCTACATGCTGCCGACTTCCATCCGTGCGATTCCGGTTGGATACGGTATGGAACCGAAGTATATGTTTAAGGAAGGCTGGAAGCTGACCATTATTGTGATTGCATTGATGACGATCCTCAGTTATGTATTATTGAGCTACTGGCCGGCATTCAGTACCGTGTAATATGGTGCGAACAGACCTGACAGCCGACAAAGGCCGCATGCAAAAAAAGTGTTGCTGGTTACGCAGCGCATGGGCTGTGGCAAAAAAATCTATTTGACAGTAGATGTATGAAATGGTAATATGCGATAAGTGGATGTGCGCTTTGACGCCGGGTCATCTGGCCCGGCGGGCAATCATCGGAAATAGCCGGGCACCGGAGTGTGAACCGGCTAAAAGTACGAATGACTGAAAATGGAAGGAGACTGTAGATAAATGTCGGTTGTTTCTTACACTTTTTTTGCTTTTATGGCGATAGCCATTCTATTGTACTATGTAGTTCCGAAAAAGCTGCAATGGGTGGTTCTGCTTGGGGCAAGTATTTACTTTTATGCGATTGCGGGTGTACAGTTCCTCGCTGTCGTGCTGCTGACGGCAGTCGTCGTATATGTTCTGGCGATGCTCATGCAGAAAAATCTCGATAAGCAGGCGCAGATGATCCAGGGAATGGACCGGAAAGCCGCCCGCGCCGTAAAAAATGACATGAAAGCGAAGCGTAAAAAGATTCTTGTACTCGCGCTCGTGCTTGTGATTGGTGTGCTGTTTGTATTCAAGGCAAGCGGATTCTGCATCAAGAATATCAACCGTCTGCTTGGAATGGCGAGCATGGCTGAGATTCCGGGCTGGAATCTGATCGCCCCGCTCGGTATTTCGTTCTATTCATTCATGATGATCTCATATCTGATGGATGTATATAATGGAAAGGCAAAGGCACAGAAAAATTTCTTAAAGTATCTGACTTATGTATTGTATTTCCCGCATGTGACACAGGGCCCGATCGCAAAATATGATGAGGTCGCCCCGCAGATGTTCTCGGAGCACCGTTTTTCCTATGATACGGTGACACAGGGACTGTGGCTGATCATCTGGGGATATTTCAAAAAACTGGTCATTGCAGACCGTCTGTCATCATTTGTGACGGCGATCTTCAATCATAGCGGTGATTATCAGGGTACGATCTTTATTTTCGCAGGAGTCATGTATTCGATTCAGATCTACTGTGATTTCTCCGGATGTATGGATATTGTCCGTGGTGCATCCGAGTGCTTTGACATCCGCTTGGGCGAGAACTTTGAGCGGCCGTATTTTTCTCAGACACTTCCGGAGTTCTGGAGACGCTGGCATATTTCGCTCGGAGCGTTTTTCAGGGAATATGTATTCTATCCGGTATCGACTTCCAAGCTGTTCCTGAAGCTGAACACATTTAGCAGAAAATATCTCGGAAATGACTGGGGACGAAACGTGGCATCCTGCCTGCCGATTTTATGCGTCTGGTTTCTGACCGGATTCTGGCATGGCGCAAACTGGAACTACATTTTCTGGGGATTGTTCCACGGTGTCCTGATCTGTCTGTCAACAATGTTTGAACAGCCGATTGAGCATCTGACAGTAAAATTAAATATCAAACGTGACTGCATCAGCTGGAACATCTTCCGTATGCTGCGTACATTCTTCTTATGTGTGATCGGTAGAATCATATTCATGGGACATGGTGTGCGTGCATCAGCCAGAATGCTCTGTTCCAGTGTTGCGGATGCAGGTGTATTCTATAACGTAGAAACGATCGGGCTGACGCATAACGAATGGCTGATCGTGATCGTGAGCTGTGTCGTTCTGCTGCTTGTGTCGATTGCACAGGAGATGAGGCAGCAGGCTGGCAATACTGAGACGATCAGACAGTGGCTTGCACGCCAGAACCTGTGGCTGCGCTGGGCTGTACTGCTCGGCGGTATCCTGTTTATCATGGTATACGGTGTCTACGGCTCCGGTGTCGGTGCGGCATTTATTTATGAGCAGTTCTAGTGATTGTGACTGGAAGAATGATAACTGATGTCAGAAAGGCGGACAGAAGGGATGAAAGTAGTAATTAAAAGAATAGTAGCGGCTGTCGTATTTATGTGCATTCTGGTCGTGGCAGTGAACAATCTCGGATATTTTTTCCGACCGGATGATATGAATACAGAGAGCTTTGGCTATCTGTATAAAGAAGATGATGATACGGTGAATGTGGCGTGTATTGGTTCCAGTGCGATATACCGTTTTTGGATTCCACAGGAGGCGTATGAAAAGTCTGGATTTACTTCAGCGCTTGTCGCTTCGGCAGCGCAGGATATCAAGACGGTTCCATATCTGATGGACGAGATACTGAGGACGCAGGATGTTGATCTGTTTGTCGTAGAAGTGCGCCAGCCTGTTGCGGAGCGCGCGCGCAAGATCAACAATAAGTATGTACAGAAAGATGCGACAGGCAGCTTTGCGTATGTGGCAACGAGTATGAAGCAGTCGGCAGACCGTGTACAGATGATTGATCAGATGCTGGTCGAGGACGAAGATAATACGAAGCTGGAGTGGTGGATTCCACTGTTGAAATATCATGATAATTCGCACACATTTACTGCTGATCAGATCGTAGCACGCTTGAACGGCGTGGATGAAGATGATATGTATGTGCGGCAGGCTTCAACGATTCAGGTAAATGAACAGAAGGGATTTGTGGCGGATACCCAGTACGAGTTCACGGACGAGGATAAGCGGGAGCTGGATATGGTTGCAGCGAAGGCAGAGAAACTTGGCAAGAAAGTGCTGTTTGTGGCTACACCGTACTCACCCGGAAAGGTGCGTGGCGCGCTGCATTTACAGATGAATGATTATATCGAACAGCAGGGTTATGATTATCTGGATCTGAATCAGTATGTCGATCAGATCGGACTTGATTTTTCAACGGATTATTATGATGATATTCATACCAATATCGCCGGGGCACAGAAAGTGACAGCATATCTGGCGAATTATCTGAAAGAAAATTATGATATGCAATCCCGTCTGGATGAATCGCAGGCTGCGCATTGGGAGAGCATGTGTAAGAAATGGGATAAGCAGGCAGAGGAACTGATGAAAGCATGGGAACAGGAAAAGGCGAAAGGAGAAAACAGTGAGGAAAGATAGTATACTTCATTATATCAGAGATTATGCTCAGACACAGCCCGATAAGTATGCGGTGTGCGAGCTGAGGAAAAATCTGACTTACCGTGAATATTGGGAGAAGATTCGAAAGACAGCGTCGGTGCTGGCTTCTCATCAGATCGAAAAAGGCATGCATGTTGTAGTCAGATGCACGCAGACGATTGATTATCTCGTGTTATTCAGTGCATTACAGTATGTCGGAGCTGTTCCGGTTCCGGTAGAAAAGACATTAGGTGCGGATCGTATCATGGAGATCGCCGGTGCTGTGGACGCATCCGTAGTGATCGCTGATGAGGAGATTACTGGTATCCGTGCATTTAAGAACAAAGAACTGATGAAGGCTGTCGCAGAGGCTGCCGAGGCAGAACTGCCGCTTCCGGCTGCATCGGATATTTCGATGATGCTGTTTACGACGGGAACGACCGGTAAATCAAAGGGTGTTGTATTGACACATCTGAATGATGTGGCGATCGCAGAGAATGTTATGTATGGTACACAGATGGCACCCGATAACGTAGAGATCATTCCGATGCCGCTCAATCATGCGTTCGGTATGCGCAGATACCAGTCTGACATTGTAAATGGTGGTACTGTGTGTCTGATGGATGGCATGGTGTTCATGGGAACATTGTGGAAGCTCATGGAAAAGTATCATGTGACTTCGATGGCATTATCTCCGGCTTCTCTCGGTATGATCTTCCAGTTATCCGGAGACCGTATCGGGGAATATAAGGATCAGATGCATTATATCCAGATCGGATCAGCACCGTTGATGGAAGCTGACAAGCAGCACCTGATCAAGCTCATGCCGAATCTGAGACTGTATAACTTCTACGGATCTTCTGAGGCTGGATGTTCTTGTATTCTGGACTTTAACAGCCCGGATAATAAGACCGGCTGTATCGGCAGACCGACCGTGAATTCTATCGTACAGTTTGTCGATGAAAACGGAAATAAAGTAGAACATGTCGATGAGGAGCACCCTGCACTGCTTGCGTGGGGCGGACCGATCGTCATGAAAGAATATTATAAGGAGCCGCAGCTGACGGCAGAGACGATGACAGACGGATGCGTCATGACTAAGGATATGGCATATCTCGATGAAGAAGGCAGATGTATCCTCGTCGGCAGAAGTGATGATATCGTCAACTATGGCGGCAGCAAGATCGCTCCCGCAGAGGTAGAGGATTGCGCGAGAGACTATGATGGCATCGCCGATTGCGCATACAGTTCACGTCCCGATGCGATCACCGGTGAGTTGCCGGTTATGCTTGTTGTAAAGAAGGAAGGATATGATCAGGCAGCATTTGAGGCATTTCTGGCAGAACGCTTAGAGAGCTATAAGATGCCCAGAGAGTATTACTTTACCGACAGCATTCCCAAGACATTCAAGGGATCGCTTTTGAGAAAAGATATTAAGAAAATTATCAACGAACAAATTGAAGGAGGTAATCAGTAATGGAAGAATTTATCAGCATGTTAAAAGGAATTAAGCCCAATGTAGATTTTGAGAACGAGGAGGCACTTGTAGACGATGGTCTGATCGAGTCCCTCGATATCATCTCTATCATTTCTGAGATTTCAGACAAGTACGGTGTACAGATCCCGAGTGATGAGATCATTCCGGATAACTTCAATTCTGCAGAGGCTCTGTATGAGCTGGTACAGGATTTGATGTAATCAGTACAAAAGATCAACGCAAATCTGGCGCGAATGATGTCAGATTGTATGAAAAGCGCGGCAGTCAGGGGTTTTTTAAGAAAATCTCTTGACAGCCGCGTTTTTCGTGTCTATAATATCTTAGCGTGTAGGAAATTTTTTAATAGGATTTTTCTGCGCAAAAATATGCCGGATACGGTGTCCGGCGAACCACTATAAAAACAGGAGGTGAATAGAATGCCGACATTTAACCAGTTAGTAAGAAAAGGAAGACAGACAAGTGTGAAGAAGTCTACTGCACCGGCTTTACAGAAGGGATTTAACTCTCTGAAGAAAAAGTCTATCGATGCTTCTTCTCCGCAGAAGAGAGGTGTCTGTACCGCAGTAAAGACTGCAACTCCTAAGAAGCCTAACTCAGCTCTTCGTAAGATCGCCAGAGTACGTCTTTCAAACGGAATCGAAGTAACAAGCTACATTCCCGGAGAAGGTCACAATCTGCAGGAGCATAGTGTCGTTCTGATCCGTGGTGGTCGTGTGAAGGATTTACCTGGTACACGTTACCATATCATCCGTGGTACTTTAGATACCGCTGGTGTAGCGAACAGAAAGCAGGCCCGTTCTAAGTACGGTGCTAAGAGACCGAAGGCTGCAAAATAATTTTTGCATGAGTTAGAGTTGTACCACAAACAGAACTAAGGTAAGTGTTGGAAGATTCTATTTCCCGATTACAATAGATTTCCGCACGGACACATTAGAGGACACATGTGAGTACCGATGATCTAATAATTTTTTTATTAAGGAGGGAAGTATCGTGCCGCGTAAAGGACATACTCAGAAAAGAGAAGTATTAGCAGATCCGATCTACAACAATACCGTGGTCACCAAGCTTATCAACAACATTATGTTAGATGGTAAGAAGGGTGTTGCACAGAAGATTGTATACGGAGCATTCGCCAGAGTAGAAGAAAAGTCTGGCAAGCCTGCTTTAGAGGTATTTGAAGAAGCAATGAACAACGTAATGCCCTTACTTGAGGTAAAGGCAAGACGTATCGGTGGAGCTACCTACCAGGTGCCGATCGAGGTTCGCCCTGATCGTCGTCAGGCGTTAGCACTCCGCTGGCTGACCATGTTCTCCCGTAAGAGAGGCGAGAAGACTCAGGAGGAGAGACTGGCAAACGAGATTATGGATGCAGCCAACAACACCGGCGCATCTGTAAAGAGAAAAGAAGACATGCACAAGATGGCAGAGGCCAACAAGGCATTTGCGCACTACAGATTCTAGGAGGAAAAAATCTTGGCTGGAAGAGAATATCCGTTGGAGAGAACCAGAAATATCGGAATTATGGCTCATATCGATGCTGGTAAGACTACCACCACAGAGCGTATTCTGTATTACACTGGTGTAAATTATAAGATCGGTGATACTCATGAAGGTACTGCTACCATGGACTGGATGGAGCAGGAGCAGGAGAGAGGTATTACTATTACTTCAGCCGCTACTACCTGCCACTGGACACTTCAGGAGCAGACAAAGCCGAAAAAGGGTGCTTTAGAGCATCGTATCAATATCATTGACACTCCTGGACACGTAGACTTTACGGTAGAGGTAGAGCGTTCACTCCGTGTACTTGACGGGGCTGTCGGTGTGTTCTGTGCAAAGGGTGGAGTAGAGCCTCAGTCAGAGAATGTATGGCGTCAGGCTGACACCTACAATGTACCCCGTATGGCATTCATCAATAAGATGGATATCTTAGGTGCAAACTTCTACGGAGCTGTAGACCAGATCCGTACCAGATTAGGAAAAAATGCAATTGTATTACAGCTGCCGATCGGAAAAGAGGATGAATTCAAAGGAATCATTGATCTGTTCGAGATGAAAGCATATATCTACAACGATGATAAGGGTGATGATATCACTGTTACGGATGATCTTGGAGATATGGCAGATCAGGCTGCTGAGTACCATACAGAGCTGATCGAGAAGGTCTGCGAGTTAGATGATGATCTGATGATGCAGTATCTCGAGGGAGAAGAGCCGACCGTTGATGAGATGAAGGCAGTTCTTCGTAAGGCAACATGTAACTGTGAAGCTGTACCGGTATGCTGTGGTACTGCTTACAGAAACAAGGGTGTGCAGAAGCTTCTGGATGCTATCATTGAGTATATGCCGTCTCCGATTGATATCCCTGCTATCAAGGGTGTTGATCTTGACGGAAACGAAGTGGAGAGACATTCATCTGATGAAGAGCCGTTCTCAGCTCTGGCATTCAAGATCATGACTGACCCGTTCGTAGGAAAGCTGTCATTCTTCCGCGTATACTCAGGAACCTGTAAGTCAGGTTCTTATGTGTTAAATGCTACCAAGGATAAGAAAGAGCGTATCGGTCGTATCCTTCAGATGCATGCAAACAAGCGAGCAGAGTTAGATGTCGTTTATTCCGGCGATATTGCTGCTGCTGTTGGATTCAAGGTTACTACTACCGGTGACACGATCTGTGATGAGCAACATCCGGTTATTTTAGAGTCCATGGAATTCCCTGAACCCGTTATCGAGTTGGCTATTGAGCCTAAGACGAAGGCAGGACAGGGTAAGATGGGTGAGGCTTTGGCAAAGCTTGCCGAAGAAGATCCGACCTTCCGTGCCCACACAGATCAGGAGACTGGTCAGACAATCATCGCCGGTATGGGTGAGCTTCATCTGGATATCATCGTAGACCGTCTGCTCCGCGAGTTCAAGGTAGAGGCAAATGTAGGTGCACCTCAGGTTGCATACAAGGAGACCTTTACCAAACCTGTTGATCAGGAATACAAATACGCAAAGCAGTCCGGTGGACGTGGACAGTACGGACACTGTAAAGTACGTTTCGAGCCCATGGATGCGAACGGCGAGGAGCTGTTCAAATTCGATTCAGAGGTTGTCGGTGGAGCAATTCCGAAGGAATATATCCCGGCAGTCGGCGAAGGTATCGAAGAGGCTTCTAAGGCTGGTATCTTAGCTGGATTCCCGGTACTGGGTGTTCATGCAACCGTATACGATGGATCTTACCATGAGGTCGATTCATCCGAGATGGCATTCCACATCGCTGGTTCTATGTGTTTCAAGGAGGCTATGCAGAAGGCAGCTCCCGCAATTTTAGAGCCGATCATGAAGGTGGAAGTAACGATGCCTGAGGAGTATATGGGTGATGTTATCGGTGATCTGAACTCTCGTCGTGGACGTATCGAGGGTATGGATGATGTCGGAAACGGCAAGATCGTCCGTGCATTCGTTCCGTTGGCTGAGATGTTTGGTTACTCTACAGACCTGCGTTCTAAGACACAGGGTCGTGGAAACTACTCAATGTTCTTTGAGAAGTATGAGCAGGTTCCGAAGTCTGTACAGGATAAAATCATTTCTGCACAGGGCAAGTAATCTTATCTTGTAAAAGAGGTCAGTAAACGATAAATTAAGTAGTCTTTCCGGGAGTTATTTCCCGGGAAACACTTGAAAAACTGATAGATTTTGATATAATCAGATCTATGAGTGAAACCAAAAACGAAACAATTAGCCCGGAAAGGGCAGAAAATTAAGGAGGACATTTCAAAATGGCAAAGGCTAAATTTGAAAGAACAAAACCGCATTGTAATATTGGTACCATCGGTCACGTAGATCATGGTAAAACAACCTTAACTGCAGCTATCACAAAGGTTTTAGCTGAGCGTGTAGAAGGAAACGCAAAGGTAGATTTCGAGAACATCGATAAGGCTCCCGAAGAGAGAGAGCGTGGTATCACTATCTCTACCGCACACGTTGAGTATCAGACAGAGAAGAGACATTATGCACACGTTGACTGCCCCGGCCATGCTGACTACGTTAAGAACATGATCACCGGTGCTGCTCAGATGGACGGCGCTATCTTAGTAGTAGCTGCTACTGACGGTGTTATGGCTCAGACAAAGGAGCACATCCTTCTTTCTCGTCAGGTAGGTGTACCTTACATCGTTGTTTTCTTAAACAAGTGCGATATGGTAGACGACGAGGAGTTAATCGAGCTCGTTGAGATGGAAGTAACTGAGCAGTTAGAGGAGTACGGATTTGAGGGATGCCCGATCATCAAGGGTTCCGCTCTGAAGGCTCTGGAAGATCCCATGGGACCTTGGGGAGACAAGATCATGGAGCTGATGGATACAATTGATGAGTATATCCCTGATCCTGAGCGTGATACAGACAAGCCTTTCCTTATGCCTGTCGAGGACGTATTCACAATTACCGGTCGTGGTACTGTAGCTACCGGCCGTGTAGAGCGTGGTACTCTTCACTTATCTGATGAGTTAGAGATCATCGGTGTTAAGGAAGAAGTTCAGAAGACTGTTGTAACTGGTATCGAGATGTTCCGTAAGCAGTTAGACGAGGCTATGGCTGGTGATAACATCGGTGCATTACTTCGTGGTATCAACCGTGACCAGATCGTTCGTGGACAGTGTCTTTGCAAGCCCGGTTCTGTAACCTGCCATCACAAGTTTACTGCACAGGTTTACGTTCTGACCAAGGACGAGGGTGGCCGTCATACACCTTTCTTCAACAACTATCGTCCTCAGTTCTACTTCAGAACAACAGACGTAACTGGTGTATGTGATCTTCCTGATGGTGTAGAGATGTGTATGCCTGGTGACAACATCGAGATGACTATCGAGCTGATCCATCCCGTAGCTATGGAGCAGGGACTTACATTCGCTATCCGTGAGGGTGGACGTACTGTAGGATCAGGACGTGTTGCTACAATCATTGAGTAATCATAACTGATTATAGATTTGTTATCGCAAGATAACGTTGTATCAAACGTAAAAACCCGTAGAACTTCGGTTCTACGGGTTTTTCTGTTATGTGAAAATATACAAAAGAGCGGAAAAGAATAACGAACAGAATAGAAAAAACGGTTGCCGGGAGAGTATCCTGACAACCGTTTGTGATAACAGAATTCTGAAAGTGGATTGACAAATTTGAAATCGATGTTATACTACCACTATAACAAAGTTATTAATAGGATTTGGTTCGATTCCAAACACCATCAAATTAATATTGGGAGCATTGTCGAATTGCTTAGTTTCTGGATTGGTTTATGATGTGGTCAAAGACATTTGTAAGAAAGGACTTGATTCGATGAGTAAAGAAAACAAATTATTATTTGGTCTGGGAGTATGCGATGGTGAAGTGTAATGGTTGCACGATTTGATAAATAAGTAGACTCCCCCCCAGTAATGGATAAGAAATCTCTGTTCAAATGTTTATTGATATTTAATATTTGAATGGAGATTTTTTATAGACAAATAAATACCGTAGAAGTATAATGAGCAGAAAAAGAAAGGGGAGATTTTTATAAAAGAAGCACCTGAAAGATTCAAATTAGAAGATACGACCATATGGTCTTTTCCTGAAAGAGGAAATTGGGCTACACATTCAGGAAAATACAGAGGAAACTGGTCTCCGTATATTCCTAGAAATATCATTTTACGATACTCAAAGAAAAGAGATTGGATACTAGATCAATTCTTAGGCAGTGGCACAACGTTAATTGAAGCAAAGTTATTGGGACGAAATGCAATTGGCGTTGATATAAATTCTGAGGCTGTCAAATTATCTAACACAAATCTAAATTTTACTTGTCAAGAAAAATCAAAAATATTCACCAAACAAGGAAATGCAAACAATTTATCATTTATAAAAGACGGAAGTATAGATCTTATCTGTACCCACCCTCCATATGCAGATATTATACGGTATAGTAAAGAAATCCCAGGAGATATTTCTCATTTAGCATATGAGGATTTTTTACGGGAACTGAAACAAGTTGCAAAAGAATCATATAGGGTATTAAAAAAGCAAGGAATATGTACATTTATGATCGGAGATATACGGAAGAAAGGCTATGTGCTACCATTGGGCATGAATTCTATGCAAAAATTCGTTGATGTTGGATTTAAACTCAAAGAAATTATTATAAAAGAACAGCATAATTGCAAAGCTACAGACTATTGGTATAATATAGAAAAAACATTTTTAATGTTGGCACATGAATATATATTCGTGTTAGAAAAATAGCAATATTATAAAAGGAGATATGGGACGAGTGTCGAGTATCTCCTTTGTGAAAAATTATCTACCAAGTAAGAAGCAGTTTATCATGAACAACTTCGTTTTGCATGGTTTGACCAGCGTTTTGCAATCGATCAATCATAGAGGTACCACAGTTAACAAAAATTTCTCTTTCAAATAAATCTATAGGTGGTGTGATAGAAATATCTTTTTTGTTGGATTCACGTGTACCATTGATTGATAACATTACATAAACACCTCTAGCTTTGCATTCAGCTATTTTATTGAATAATGTTTCTATATTGAAAGTTTGAGCACCATAAATAATGCTTTGACTATGAGTATATGGTGGATCACAATAAACTACGTCACCAGGTTGTGCTTTATCCATACATTCTTCAAATGACATAGTTGAAAAAGTCGAGTTTTTTATAAGATTATGCCATAAATCTACTCTTTTTGAAAAGGTTTCTGGCTTGATAGGGTTATGTGGACCTTTGGGAGTGGACATATACCCATCTGCTTTTCGAAAACGAATTATTCCGGAGTAGCATGTACGTGATAGAAGACAGAAATCAAGAGCATTGTGATTGCTATTAAATCTATCTCTAATTTCATTGTATTTATTACTAGGATCTTTATAATAATCTTCAATTTCTTTTGAATAATAATTTTTTATTTGCTGCGGCTCATATTTGACGATATTAAAAATATCAATTAAAAATGGTAAGATATCGCTGGCATATGAATGAGTAAACCTAGGGGTGTTGGTTGTACTGTTTTGGTATAGTAATTGTGCCATTACAGCACCACTCCCCAAAAATGGTTCATAGTAGTTATTAAATTGTTCGGGCATATATGAAATAATGGTTTCGGCAAAGCGTTGCTTATTTCCGATCCACTTTAATAATGCTGGTACTTTGGACATTGCTCAAACCTCACATGTAACTTATAGTCTGTAGACTCAAAGTCTACAGTGCTATTATAATTTAACTAGTTGGAGGTGTCAAGCAATGCAGGAAGAAATACGTGTCGCTTATGGAAAAGCAGTAAGAGCAATACGACAAGATAAGAAGATATCACAAGAAGAGCTAGGCGATTTATGCGGACTACATAGGACATATATAAGTGACATAGAACTTGGTAAGCGTAATGTTTCTTTGGAAAATATAGATAAAATTGCGCATGCATTGCAAGTGAAGAAATCGGAATTATTTATTGAGGTGGAGCAATATGAAGGCATTTAAGGAATTTAGAAGAGAAGATAAATCGTTTTGGTTTTTTATACGATTTATTAGCGAAAAATTGGGATATTCTAGAAAAGGAATCGTTTTAACTTATACAGTAGAGCAAATAGAAAAATTGTGCGACAAAGAGAATATTGAAGTTTCTCCGGATAGAATTAACAAAGCTGTCTTATATTGTAATATGAGAGCTGACTTGTTAAATAATACGATTGAGAAAAATTTGATGGATGTTGATGAGGCTAAGCAGATATTTGAAGAAATGAGAAATAGCGGAAAATATAAATGTAAGCTGATTATGAACAAACAACGTAAAGAGATCAAAAAAGTGAATTATTTTACTGCAATTATTACCATGATAGCAGAAGAAATGCTTGGTGGAGATGAGGAATTTAATCCAGATCCAAGAGGGCTTGTGTATCTGTTGAATAATAGAAAGATCATTGGAGCATCTTCAAGAAGGTTTGATGGAGCATATCCTTCGATTTATAATCCTAAGATAGTGTGGGAAATAAAAGAGTATTATTATTCAAAGTCATTTGGAAGTAGAGTTGCAGATGCTGTGTATGAAGCAGAACTTGATGGATATGAATTTAACGAAATATACGATAGAACCGGACAACAGGTGAATCATGTAATGTTTATCGATAGTCACTATACTTTCTGGGTGAAAGGAAAATCTTATTTGTGTAGATTTATTGATACGCTTAACATGGGACTTATAGATGAACTTATCGTTGGAAAAGAAGTTTTAACAAGATGGAGAGAAGTTCTGACGGAGTTTGCAAAATAGGCTTGGTACGATATCGGAGAGGACAAAGAGATATACTTCATACGTGATTTTGGTATGCTAAACTAGAAGAGAAAACGCTTGTTATTGCAACAGGAACATTGGTGTATAGTTCGATAGCAGGAAAAGGGCAAGTAATAGCAATTGAAGTATATCTGCCAAATTACCGAGCAAAGTCAGCTAAATTTTCATATTTAAATGAAATTCCGGAAGAATTATGATCGTTTTTGAGAAGGAATAATATTTGCATATATAGCAGCTTTGAAAAATAAGCTTATCTCACTATCGTATTCGAAAATACTTAATATTTTGGTTTAGTAAAGGCTATAGGTGTGAAAATAAAGTACATTTAGAAAAGTTGTGGATAAGAAAGAGGATAAAATAATGGCATTTGAAGTATTAGATCAAAATATTACACAGTTATTTAAAAATGATGATACATTTTTTATACCAAGATATCAAAGAAATTATGTTTGGAGAGAATTGCACTGGGGGCAATTAATAAAAGATATTCGATATTGTGCAGAAGTAACGCCGGACTGGAGTCATTTTATTGGAAGTATGGTATTTGAAAGGAAACAGTCAAGTGGAGGAATGGTTGCCATAATTGATGGACAGCAAAGAATTTTAACACTTCAGATAGTTATTTTTTCGTTGATTTTTTGCTTCAAAAATATGAAGGATAGTACAACAGATGCTAACATAGAAAAGCAATGTGATGGTAATATTGCATATTTACAAGATTTGATTATTAATCGTACACTTGGTAATGCTGATAGCATTAAAGTTGAAAATGGATATGAAGAATTTGTTGAATTGAATCAGGATTTGATGGACATATATAAGAGTGATTTAGAAAAATATCATAGTCTTATCATAAGTCAACGCAAAGAATCAAGTATTATTTTAAAAGCATTTAAGTTTTTCGTGGCAGATTTTCAAAAGTTGAATTTTCAAGAGCTTGCAACATTAACAAAACAATTTTTGGAGACACGTGTTGTAACGATTTCATCAATGCAAGAAGAAGAAGTATATAATATTTTTGAAATATTGAATGCGCGTGGAGTAAAGTTAAAGCAGATTGAATTGTTAAAAAATTATTTGTTTAAGTATTTAAAGCCCAAATCGCTTTTAGATACATACAAAACTAAATGGGGAGATTTGGAACAGCGATTAGAGAAAGTAGACTTAGATGATTATTATTTGCATATGTATCGTTGTTGGCATTATAAAAATAGATTGAAAAAAGAACAATTATTTGAAATTACAAAAGAACAATTGAGAGAAAACAATCAGAAAGATTTACCAAAATTCTTTGATTTTTTTATACAGGGTTCAGAATATTATTATGGAATTGATTCGGTAGTAGGAGATGATATAGAAAAAGAAGTATATGAATATTTTAAATTAAAACGGAATAAGCAGGTAAGATCGGTCTTGCTTGCTTTAAAGATGAAATATGCAGAAGGAATACTAGATATAGATAGTTATCATCAATATTTAATAATGTTAAGAAATTTCTGGGTGACATTTAACTTGGATAATGGATCAAGTAATAAAATAGATGGAGATGTTTATATATTATCCAATGAAATTTATAAGTCTAGTGAAAATAGAAGAGTTGAATTTGCAATACTTAAATTTTTAAAGAAATATTCTACATATTACAGTAAAGAAAATGTTTTGGAAAATGGATTGAAAAATATTGTATATTCAAACAAGACTAACAGAAAAAATATCTCTTCAAAGTTGCTAGTATATTTTCTGAAGCCGTTAGTTTTAGAAGAAGAAACAAATAAATACGCGCAGTATGATTTTTCGAAATTTAATGTAGAACATGTTCTAAATGATGATCCTAATGAAGATGTAAGATATTCCTTAGGAAATTTGCTGGTCTGTCCCGATGAATTAAATGGGATAATGAAAAATTCTTCTTATGATAAAAAGAAGAATAAATTGTTAGAGAGTAATATTCCCTATTTAGTTAATTTTGCAAAAAAATATGGTCAATTTAATGATAAAAATATAGAAGAACGAAGTAATGAGGTAATAACTAGACTGAAAAAAATATACCTTTTATCAAAAGATTTAGTAGAAAAAAATTATAATAATTTGGAGGTATTATTTGAACTCAAAAAACAATTGATAAAAGCATTTGGAGAAAACAGCGTATATGTTTCTGCTTTGGAGGAAAAGGGATTAAATCAATTTATTACATATATCTACAAAAATGGTTCGCTTCCAGGAAGTGAAGTAGAAGAAATCAAAAAGATGTTGCCACAGAGTGCGTAATAAAAGTACTTTGCATTAGTGATAACAAAATCCAAAAAATCACACAGACGCAATGGGAAATCCGGATTGTTCCTCATGAATCACACGAAAAATCACCATTTGCACACCGCAATACACCAGTCTGATATCGTGAATGTGGACGTTGGACGTGTTGCTACAATCATTGAGTAATTAAATACTTTTTGAGTATCAATTGACTTAATTGGCTCAGCCCTTTGTTTACAAGGGGTTGAGCCTTTTTATGTGCGTCCGGCAAAGCAGACGCATGGGCTTAAGTCATCTTCGTGGACTTGCTGTGGGCTTGTGTTGCACAGCTCTGTTTTCATGTTGTCTGACATGGAAAGACCAAGATTGCAGCCTTATAGGTGCGGAGTGTAAAGCTCCGCATTCTTAAATTGAGGGTGCAGAATAACATCGGCTATGATATAATGAGCGAAAGTGAGAAAAATGCAAATTTATTTGCATTTGACGAACGGCGATATTATTGAGTGATGAAATCACGATATAATGAGTGCAAACGAGTCAACATGCTGGCATGATTGACGAGTGACGAATGATGATCATGTGCCGATTTTGCGCATGATATAATCCGCTTTGATCGATAGAAAACTGTTATTACTCTTACAAATTCGATGGCTGATATGAATTTTACAAATGGTCTTGAAAATTCAGGACAGGAGGTTAGCATTGATCATCCGAAGGAGCAGATATTTATGAAAATCGTAATGATAAACGGACAAAATCACAAAGGGTCTACCTATCACATAGGAAAAATGCTGGCAGATAAAGTTGCAGGAGAACTGACTGAGTTTTTCCTGCCGCGAGATTTTTCAGACTATTGTATTGGGTGTACGCAGTGCATTGTAAATGCAGAGGAAAAATGTCCGGGTTTTGAAAAGCAGCAGCCGATATTAAAGGCACTCGATGAGGCAGATCTCATTATCTTAACGAGTCCGGTCTATGTCTATCATGTGACCGGAGCAATGAAGAACTTCTTGGATCACCTCGGTTACCGGTGGATGGTGCACAGACCGCGGCAGGAGATGTTCCATAAGCAGGCGGTATGTATCTCGACTGCGGCGGGAGCAGGCACGAAGAGTACGAACCAGGATATGGCAGATAGTCTGTTCTACTGGGGTGTGCCGAAGATCTACCGGATCGGTATTGCAGTGCGTGCGATGAGCTGGAGCCGTGTGAGTGACAGAACGCGTGCAGATATCGACAAAAAGACAACCAGGATCGCACAGCAGATCAGGAAAAATCACGGCAAAGTCCACGTTGGACTCAAGACGAAGCTGTATTTCCATGTGATGCGGATGATGCAGAAAAAGAGCGGCTGGTGTGAGCCGGATGTAAAATACTGGGATGAGATGGGCTGGAAAGGATCCGCAAGGCCGTGGAGATAGAAAGCTGATCATTATAATATGCGTGGAAATACTGAAATATAAAATAGGAAGCGCGAAGATAAAAACGGAAGGTGAATAACCGGAGAGGATCATTTATTTTATGTTAGAAAAAATAGAAGCAATTAATAATGTGGTGAATAACTTCATCTGGGGAGTGCCTGCGATGATCTGTATTATCGGTGTGGGACTGTACCTGAGCATTTGTACAGGGTTTTTGCAGATCCGAAAATTTCCGTATGCAATGAAGGTCACATTTGGACGTATGTTTAAGAAAAAAGAGGCATCTGATGGAGCACTCACACCGTTTCAGGCAGTATGTACGGCACTGGCAGCGACTGTGGGCACCGGAAATGTGGCGGGTGTCGCCGGGGCAATCGCGATCGGCGGACCGGGAGCTATTTTCTGGATGTGGATCTCGGCATTGCTCGGTATGTGTACAAAGTTTGCGGAAGTTACGCTGGCAGTACATTTTCGTGAGACGAATCGAGATGGAGAACTGGTCGGTGGACCGATGTATTATATTAAAAATGGTCTCGGAAAACAGTGGCGGTGGCTGGCGTATCTATTCTCGGCATTTGGTGTGTTGACGGTATTTGGCACAGGAAATGCAACGCAGGTGAACACGATCACAACGGCGATCGATACGGCATTGTTTAATTTCCATATTATTTCTGAAGATATGACATCTACGCTGAACCTGATCATCGGTGTTGTACTGGCTGCATTGATTGCACTGATTTTGCTCGGTGGTATCAAGCGAATCGGTCAGGTGACAGAGAAGCTGGTGCCGTTCATGGCTGTTATGTATGTGATACTGGCGATCGGTGTAGTTGTAATCAATTTCAGAAACCTGCCGACAGTATTCGGATCTATCTTTGAAGGTGCGTTCCATCCGGCTTCTGTGACCGGTGGCGTGGTAGGCAGCCTGTTTATGAGTATGAAAAAAGGCGTGTCACGCGGTATCTTCTCGAATGAGGCGGGTCTTGGTACAGGATCGATCGCGCATGCATGTGCAGATACGAGAAAACCGGTTAAGCAGGGATTTTTCGGCATCTTTGAGGTGTTTGTGGATACGATCATTATCTGTACACTGACAGCACTCGTGATTCTGTGCAGCGGTGTGCCCATAGGATACGGAGCAGCAGCGGGCGCAGAGCTGACGATTAGTGGTTTTACGGCAACCTATGGAGGCTGGATATCGATCTTTACTGCAGTAGCGATGTGCTGCTTTGCGTTTTCAACGATCATCGGCTGGGGGTTGTACGGTACCAGATGTATTGAATTTATCTTTGGCTCACGAGTGAATAAACCGTTTATGCTCGTCTATTCACTCGTTGCCATCGTAGGTGCGACGATGAATCTTGGTCTGTTATGGAGTATAGCAGAGACATTCAACGGACTGATGGTCATTCCGAACCTGCTTGCCGTGTTCCTGTTATCGGGAGTCGTTGTGCGTATGGTAAAGGACTATTTTAATGGAATCGAAGATTCATAAATGGTATCTGGCAGCCATTTCCGAAAAATAAAGTAAGGAAGCATATTGACAAATTGCATATGCAGTCTATAATAATTGGTAGCATCAATATTGGTGTTACCAATTATTTTTTTGAGGAAGTGCAGTCATGAAATATGTAAAACAGTTTTTGATTATTTTAGGGATCTCGCTGATCGGGGAAGTCTTGAAATATGTATTGCCCCTGCCGATTCCGGCCAGTATCTATGGCATGGCGATTCTGTTTGTCTGTCTGATGGCAGGAATTGTGAAACTGGATGATGTCAGGGAGACTGGAAAATTTCTGATCGAGATTATGCCTATGATGTTTATTCCGGCAGGAGTCGGACTGATGGATAGCTGGGAGACGCTGCAACCGGTCTTTTTCCCGGTGTGCATGATCACAGTGATTGCGATATTTACAGTGATGTTAGCTACCGGACGGCTGTCGCAATGGATGATCCGCAGAGACCGTGCAACAGAGGAACCGGTGCAGGATACTGCTCAGGCTGGTCGCACGCGTGAATGATAAGGATGGGAGAATGGAAATGCACGAATTTTTTGAAACATCAATGTTTGCGGGAGTCACATTGAGCCTGATCTCTTATTTGATTGGATCGGCATTGAAGAAAAAGTTTAAATGGGGTATTTTAAACCCGCTGCTCGTATCGATTGTCATAACCATTGTTGTACTCGCAGTCAGCAAGGTGGATTATACGACTTATAATGAAGGGGCAAAATACCTCAGCTGGCTACTGACGCCGGCAACTGTCTGCCTGGCGATCCCACTGTATGAGCAGTGGGAGCTGCTCAAAAACAATTCCAAGGCGGTCGTACTTGGTCTGACGGCTGGTGTATTGACGAGCCTCGGAACCGTGTTGGTATTGTCCAAGCTGATGGGATTGTCACATGAGGAATACGTGACATTATTGCCGAAGTCTATCACGACTGCGATCGGGATGGGCGTATCAGAGGAACTGGGCGGTTATGTGACGATCACGGTGGCTGTGATCATTGTAACCGGTATTCTGGGAAATATGTTCGGTGAATTGATCTGTAAGATTTTCCATATTACGGAGCCTATCTCGAAAGGACTCGCGCTTGGCTCATCCGCGCATGCGATCGGAACCGCGAAGGCGATCGAGATGGGTGAAGTCGAGGGTGCGATGAGCAGTCTGGCCATTGCCGTATCTGGTATTATAACAGTCATTTTTGCATCGGTATTTGCGGGGTTGATCTAATGCAGGAATATGAAAAAGCAATCAGCTATATTTATGGTCTGATACAGGAAGGAACACTGGGGCTGGGCGACCGGCTGCCGACAGAACGTGCGATTGCGCAGACGATCGGAATCGGGCGCAATTCAACGAGGGAGGCACTCAGTATTCTGCATGGGATGGGACTGGTAGAGCGGGTACAGGGTTCCGGTAACTATATCTCAAAAAATGTGGGCAGCTCGATCCGCCAGACACTGCTCGTGATGCTGGCGCTCGGCACGATTACAAAGCAGCAGGTGTGTGAGTTCCGACGTGTCATGGAGGAATCGGTATGCCGGATGCTGCTGGACAAAGGGCTGTCACCAGAGCAGAAAGACCGGTGTGAGTCATTGCTGCATGAGATGGAATTGCGTGATGGTGATGAATTAGTAGAGGCTGACCATGCATTTCATGATGCATTGATCGAAGCGACAGGGAATGGGCTGTTTTTGACAGTGATGGAAGCTGTAACGATGGTCTACCGGGAATGGATAGATCATATTTTAAAGAGGGCAGATGCAGAGAAAAAAAGACAGTTTTTCGCATGCCACCGGGCGATCTATACCGGTCTGGTAGAGCGTGACGAGGATACGCTGTTGGCCGCCATTGACCGGCACTACGACATGATTGAGCAATAACGACGAAAGAGGTGGCAGATGGAGATTGATAAGCAGGCAGCCGAATACTGGCAGCAGAAAATGGAGACGAGTGAGCGTGGGGCGCGTGCACAGCAGAACTTTTTAAAAGGGTATAATTGCTCTCAGGCGGTCGCATTGGCGTTCGCAGATCTGATTGATATGGATGAATCGTTATTGCTCCGTGCGGTATCATCGTTTGGTGGTGGACTGGGCCGTATGCGGGAAGTATGTGGCACCGTGAGTGGAATGAGTTTTGTTGCCGGGGCATTGTATGGTTATGATGTACCGGGAGCCGCCGGACAGGAGGCAAAATCAGCACACTATGCACGTATCCAGGAGCTGGCAGGCGCTTTTCAGGCAGTCAACGGCTCGATCATCTGCAGGGAGCTGCTTGGACTGGATCATCCGGGGGCAGACCGGCCAACACCGGAGCTGCGTACGGCTGAATATTATAAAAAAAGACCATGTGGACAACTCACAGCACTGGCTGCGACGATACTCGAAGATTATATAGAAAACCATAAAAAAGAAGAACAGTGAGGCTGTTCTTCTTTTTTATGTTAGTTAGCGTGTTATTTTTTCTCCCATCTGCCGCTGGCGCCGCAAGGCAATACGAGACCATTGCTGCTGACTGGCAGCCCGATCTCACCTGCGTCCACAGATCCGTCCCATTTTTTCAGCTCCAGAGAGAGCATATACGAGAGCACTGCCGGCTGCAGACCGGTTGTATAGCTGTTAATAAGGAAGAAAAGCGGGTCATCGCTCAGGAGCTGTGTGCACAGTTGTACGAGCGGATGGATTTTTTCTTCGATCTTCCAGATCTCACCTTTGGGACCTCTGCCGTAGGAGGGAGGATCCATAATAATCGCATCGTAGGTTTTGCCGCGGCGGATCTCGCGCTCGACAAATTTGACACAGTCATCGACAATCCAGCGGATTGGCGCATCGCCGAGCCCGGAGCTGACGGCATTTTCCTTTGCCCATGTCACCATGCCTTTGGACGCATCCACATGCGTCACCTGGGCACCGGCAGCAGCGGCTGCGATGGTCGCACCTCCGGTGTAGGCAAAGAGGTTCAGTACACGGATCGGTCTGTCTGCATTACGGATTTTGGCAGAGAACCAGTCCCAGTTTGCCGCCTGTTCGGGGAACAGCCCGGTGTGCTTGAAGCTAAAGGGCTTTAAGTTGAAGGTGAGCGGATGCCTCTCGAGCGGATATTCGATCGTCCACTGCTCGGGCAGATCGAAAAACTCCCAGCTTCCACCGCCCTTGGCGCTGCGGTGATAATGACCGTTCAGTTTCTTCCAGCGCTTGTCCTGGGGTGTGTTCCAGATGACCTGAGGGTCAGGGCGGCGGAGGATATATGATCCCCAGCGTTCGAGCTTTTCTCCGTTACTTGTATCAATGACTTCATAGTCATGCCATCTATCTGCAATCCACATGATTTGAGGTGTCCTTTCTATAATAATATATGATAATAATATAGGCTGGTTATTCAGGGGCTGCCTGGTGGCAGCTCCTGCAAGGAAAAGGTTTGTACCTTTTCTGCACCAGTTCCATTATATATAGAAGCAACTCCTTCGTCAAATAATACTTACAAACTGATTGACAATCCACGCAAACGGATATACTATCATTTTGGCAAAAGCAGGAGTAGAACAGCAAGAATAAATTGTACTCAAAAAAATACAATTTTGGGCATGCTTTTTGCTTGCATATTTTTGAGAATACATGTATACTCTTACTTGCTGTGGCATGATAGCTATGAAGCGTGAGGTTGCTGTCCATTGTGGCAGGTTTTCCGTGGAGCGAATGTCAAGTTAGGAAACTGGCGACAAGTCACTGTACCAAACAAAGAAGTCTACGAAAAGGTAGAAACAACGTGTGAAAGTTCTTATGACACACACGGAGAAGTGTACAGTCACCGCTTGTCGTACTGAAATTTTAAAGTGCGAAAAGGAGGCGACTTTTTTTATGGCAAGTCAAACAATGAGAATCATCTTAAAGGCGTATGATCACGAGCTGGTAGATGCATCCGCAAAGAAAATCATCGAGACCGTAAAGAAGAACGGAGCGCAGGTGAGCGGACCGGTACCTCTTCCTACGAAGAAGGAAGTAGTTACAATCTTACGTGCAGTACACAAGTACAAAGATTCACGTGAGCAGTTCGAGCAGAGAACCCATAAGAGACTCATCGATATCATTGCTCCCACACAGAAGACTGTAGATGCATTATCAAGATTAGAGATGCCTGCAGGTGTGAACATCGATATCAAAATGAAGTAATTATTGTAAGAAGTCTACCTGACTTCTAGAATGAACGCGAGAGCGTTCCGCTGTAGAAACGCGGCAGAGCCGCAACAGGAGGTAAAACATGAATAAAGCAATCTTAGCAAAAAAGGTCGGTATGACCCAGATCTTCAATGCTGACGGAGTACTTACTCCCGTGACAGTATTACAGGCTGGTCCTTGCGTTGTTACTCAGGTGAAGAGCGTAGAGAACGACGGATACAGCGCTGTACAGGTTGGTTTTGTTGACAAGAAGGAAAAGGTAGTCAACAAGGATGCCAACGGCAAGAAAGAGATCCGCCATCGTCATGGTGTAAACAAGCCTGAGAAGGGACACTTCGATAAGGCTGGCGTATCTGGCAAGAGATTTGTCAGAGAGTTCAAGTTTGATAACGCTGCTGACTATAAGCTGGCAGACGAGATCAAGGCTGATATCTTTGCAGAAGGCGACAAGGTTGACGCTACTGCAATTTCAAAAGGAAAAGGTTTCCAGGGCGCTATCAAGAGATTCGGACAGCACAGAGGACCCATGGCTCATGGTTCAAAGTTCCATCGCCATCAGGGATCAAATGGTGCCTGCTCATCTCCCAGCCGTGTATTTAAGGGAAAAGGAATGCCTGGACATATGGGAAGCGTAAAGGTGACTGTACAGAACCTTGAGATCGTAAAGGTAGATGTAGAGAACAACCTGCTTTTAGTTAAGGGCTCAGTTCCCGGACCTAAGAAATGCTTAGTAACAATCAAAGAGACAGTAAAAGCTGGTAAATAGTGCTTATTTGGGAAAGGAGGAACTAGGCAATGGCTAATGTAGCTGTTTATAATATGGAAGGCAAGGAAGTTGGAAAGCTGGATTTAAACGATGCCGTATTCGGCGTAGAAGTGAACGAGCATCTCGTACACATGGCAGTTCTTCAGCAGCTTGCAAACAATCGTCAGGGAACACAGAAGGCTAAGACACGTTCTGAAGTTCGCGGCGGTGGAAGAAAACCTTGGAGACAGAAGGGAACCGGTCATGCAAGACAGGGATCTACCAGAGCTCCTCAGTGGACCGGCGGCGGTGTTGTATTCGCTCCCGTTCCCCGCGATTACTCTTTCAAGATCAACAAGAAAGAGAAGAGAGCAGCATTAAAGTCTGCTTTATCATCCAGAGTTCAGGAGAACAAGCTGATCGTCGTTGACGAGTTAAAGCTGGATGAGATCAAGACCAAGAAGTTGGCAGAGGTTCTGAAGAACTTGAACGTAGAGAAGGCATTGGTAGTGATCAACGACAATGACCAGAACATCGTAATGAGTGCACGGAACATCCCGACTGTAAAGGTAGCACAGACAAATACAATCAACGTATTTGATATCTTAAAGTACAGCAACGTAGTAGTAACTAAGGCTGCTGTAGCAACCATCGAGGAGGTGTATGCATAATGGCAAACGTACAGTATTATGACGTAATCCTTTCTCCGGTAGTTACCGAGAAGAGTATGAATGCGATGGCTGAGAAGAAGTACACCTTCTATGTTCATCCGGAAGCAAACAAGTCCATGATTAAAGAGGCAGTTGAAAAGATGTTCGACGGCGCTAAGGTAGCAAAGGTAAATACCATGAACTTAGACGGCAAGAACAAGAGACGTGGAATGACCACCGGCAAGACTGCAAAGAAGAAGAAAGCGATCGTTCAGCTGACAGAAGACAGCGCAGATATCGAGATCTTCAGCGGATTATAAGATTCGCCAAAAACTGCGGGTAATGAGAAGCAGTATGATATGCGTCAGAAAAGACGCGATAAGAAAAACGTAACGAGAGTTTGAAAGGAGAACGACAATGGGAATTAAGACATATAATCCCTATACACCTTCCAGAAGAAATATGACTGGATCTGATTTCTCTGAGATTACAAAGACTACACCTGAGAAGTCTCTGCTCGTTTCTATCCCGAAGCATGCAGGACGTAACAATCAGGGTAAGATCACTGTGAGACATCAGGGTGGCGGAAATAAGAAGAAATACAGAATTGTGGATTTCAAGAGAAATAAAGATGGAATCCCTGCAAAGGTAATCGGTATCGAGTACGATCCGAACAGAACTGCTAACATCGCTCTGATCTGCTATGCAGATGGACAGAAAGCATACATCCTCGCTCCTGAGGGACTGACAGATGGTATGACTGTTATGAACGGTGCCGGTGCAGAGGTAAGAGTAGGTAACTGCTTACCGTTAGAGAATATTCCTGTTGGTACTCAGGTACACAACATTGAGTTATATGCCGGAAAGGGCGGCCAGATGGTACGTTCTGCTGGTATGAGCGCACAGCTCATGGCTAAGGAAGGAAAGTACGCAACACTTCGTCTTCCTTCTGGCGAGATGAGAATGGTTCCGATCAACTGCCGCGCGACTGTCGGAGTTGTAGGAAATGGTGATCACAGCCTGATCAAGATTGGTAAGGCTGGACGTAAGCGTCACATGGGTATTAGACCTACTGTTCGCGGATCTGTTATGAACCCGAATGACCATCCGCATGGTGGTGGTGAAGGTAGAGCACCTATCGGACGTCCCGGTCCCTGTACACCTTGGGGCAAGCCTGCTCTTGGACTTAAGACACGTAAGAAGAAGAAATCTTCTAACAAGCTGATCGTAAGAAGAAGAGATGGTAGAGCCATCAAGACTAAATAGGAGGTAAGATATGTCTAGATCACTGAAAAAAGGACCTTTCGCAGACGCAAGCCTGTTAAAGAAAGTAGATGCTATGAACGCTTCAGGTGACAAGAGCGTTATTAAGACTTGGTCACGTCGTTCCACAATCTTCCCTTCCTTCGTAGGACACACAATCGCTGTTCATGATGGAAGAAAGCATGTGCCGGTATACGTGACAGAGGATATGGTTGGTCACAAGCTTGGTGAGTTCGTTGCTACCAGAACCTACAGAGGTCATGGTAAGGACGAGAAGAAGTCAGGAGTAAGATAAATATTTGAAAGGAGGTTCTAGTCATGGCTAAAGGACATAGATCCCAGATTAAGAGAGAAAGAAATGCAAACAAAGATACCAGACCTTCTGCAAAGTTATCTTATGCAAGAATGTCTGTTCAGAAAGCTGGATTTGTATTAGACGCCATCCGCGGAAAAGATGTAGATACAGCGCTGGCGATCGTGACATACAATCCCAGATATGCGTCAAGCGTTGTTGAGAAGCTGTTAAAGTCAGCAATCGCAAACGCTGAGAACAACAACGGAATGAAGAGAGAAGATCTCTACGTTGAAGAGTGTTACGCAAACAAAGGACCTACAATGAAGAGAATCAGACCGAGAGCACAGGGTAGAGCTTATCGTATCGAGAAGAGAATGAGCCATATCACAATCGTGCTGAATGAAAGATAGGAGGTAGGACATGGGACAGAAAGTTAATCCTCATGGCTTAAGAGTCGGAGTAATCAAGGATTGGGACTCTAAGTGGTATGCAGAGGCTGACTTTGCAGATAACTTAATCGAAGATCATGAGATCAGAAAGTTCTTAAAGAAAAAATTATATGCAGCAGGTATCTCAAAGATTGAGATCGAGCGTGCATCTGACCGTGTAAAGGTTATCGTATATACCGCTAAGCCCGGTGTTGTAATCGGAAAAGGCGGCGCTGAGATCGAGAAGATCAAGGCAGAGGTACAGAAGCTCACAACCAAGAAGCTGGTTGTTGACATCAAAGAGGTCAAGAGACCTGACAAGGATGCACAGTTAGTAGCAGAGAATATTGCTCAGCAGTTAGAGAACCGTGTATCATTCCGTAGAGCAATGAAGTCCTGCATGAGCAGAACAATGAAGGCTGGAGCACTTGGTATCAAGGCTTGCTGTTCCGGACGTCTTGGTGGAGCTGATATGGCTCGTACCGAGTTCTACAACGAGGGAACCATTCCCCTTCAGACACTGCGTGCAGATATCGATTATGGATTCGCTGAGGCAGATACCACTTACGGCAAGGTTGGCGTAAAGGTTTGGATCTACAAGGGCGAGGTACTTCCTAAGAAGGGTAATAAGGAAGGAGGAGCACAATAATGTTAATGCCGAAGAGAGTAAAGCGGAGAAAACAGTTCCGTGGCACTATGACAGGAAAGGCTTCCAGAGGTAACAAGATCACAAACGGTGATTATGGTATCGTTGCAATGGAGCCGGCTTGGATTCGTTCCAATCAGATAGAAGCAGCCCGTATCGCTATGACCCGTTATATCAAGCGTGGTGGTAAGGTATGGATTAAGATTTTCCCTGACAAACCTGTTACAGCAAAACCTGCTGAGACTCGTATGGGTTCCGGAAAAGGAACATTAGAGTACTGGGTAGCTGTTGTAAAGCCGGGTCGTGTAATGTTTGAGATTTCTGGAGTATCTGAGGAGATCGCACGTGAGGCATTGCGTCTGGCTACACACAAATTACCTTGCAAGTGTAAAGTAGTTTCTCGTGCAGACTTAGAAGGCGGTGAATCAAATGAAAACTAGTAAATATTTAGAAGATCTGCGTACACAGTCCGCTGATGAACTGAATGCGCAGTTAGTAGAAGCAAAGAAGGAACTTTTCAATTTGAGATTCCAGAACGCTACCAACCAGTTAGACAACACTGGAAGAATCAAAGAAGTAAGAAAAAATATTGCCAGAATTCAGACTATCATCACTGAAAAGGCGAATGCATAATCCCAGTGAAAGGAGATCAGATCCGTGGAAGAAAGAAATCTTAGAAAAACCCGTGTCGGCGTGGTTGTAAGCGATAAGATGGACAAGACAATCGTTGTAGCTGTAAAGGACAACGTAAGACATCCCCTGTACAATAAGATCATCAAGAAAACCTACAAGCTGAAGGCTCATGATGAGAACAATGAGTGCAAGAAGGGTGATACCGTTAGAGTAATGGAGACCAGACCTCTGTCAAAGGACAAGAGATGGAGACTTGTTGAAATTATGGAGAGAGCGAAATAATTAAAGGAGGATACCGGCATGGTACAGCAGGAAAGTAGATTGAAAGTTGCTGATAATACTGGTGCTAAGGAGTTACTTTGCATCCGTGTTATGGGCGGTTCTACAAGAAGATATGCAAATATCGGTGACATCATCACTGCCAGCGTTAAAGATGCAACACCAGGCGGCGTTGTAAAAAAAGGTGACGTTGTAAAGGCAGTTGTTGTCCGCAGCGTAAAGGGCGCTCGTCGTAAAGACGGCTCTTATATCAAGTTTGATGAGAACGCAGCAGTTATCATCAAGGATGATAAGACTCCCAAAGGAACTCGTATTTTTGGACCAGTAGCAAGAGAGCTTCGTGACAAGCAGTTCATGAAGATCGTGTCTCTGGCTCCGGAAGTATTATAGGAGGTAAGCTATGGCATCATTAAAGATTAAGAAAGGTGATACCGTTAAGGTAATCGCCGGAAAAGATAAAGACAAAGAGGGCAAGGTAATTGCCGTAAACCCGAAGAAGAATACCGTATTGGTTGAGGGCGTGAATATGATCACAAAGCACACCAAGCCCAGCATGGCAAACCAGCAGGGTGGTATCATTCATCAGGAAGGTCCCATTGATATTTCTAATGTCATGTACGTTCACAAGGGAAAGGCTACCCGCGTAGGCTTCAAGATGGACGGAGACAAGAAGGTACGTTTCGCTAAAACAACCGGCGACGTGATCGACTAAGAAAGAGAGGAGGTCCACAAGTGAGCAGATTAAGAGATCAGTATGAAAATGAGATCAAAGACGCAATGGTCAAAAAGTTTGGCTATAAAAATGTAATGGAGATTCCGAAGCTTGACAAGGTCGTAGTCAACATGGGTGTTGGCGAGGCTAAGGAAAACGCTAAGATTTTAGAGGCTGCTATGGGAGATATGGAGACCATCACAGGTCAGAAGCCCATCGCAACAAAATCTAAGAACTCCATCGCAAACTTCAAAATCAGAGAGGGTATGCCCATCGGATGTAAAGTAACATTAAGAGGGGAGAAGATGTATGAGTTCGTTGATCGTTTAGTGAACCTTGCATTACCCCGTGTCCGTGACTTCCGTGGTGTAAATCCCAATGCTTTTGATGGCAGAGGAAACTATGCACTCGGAATCAAAGAGCAGTTAATTTTCCCTGAGATCGAGTATGACAAGATTGATAAGGTTCGTGGAATGGATATTATCTTCGTAACTACAGCTAAGACAGATGAGGAAGCCCGTGAGTTACTGACCTTATTCAATATGCCGTTTGCAAAGTAGAAGCAGGAGGAAACTTAAATGGCAAAGACATCTATGAAAATTAAGCAGCAGCGTAAACCTAAGTTCTCTACCAGAGCTTATACACGTTGTAGAGTATGCGGCCGTCCGCATTCTGTATTAAGAAAATATGGTATCTGCAGAGTATGCTTCCGTGAGATGGCATACAAGGGAGAGATCCCCGGAGTGAAGAAGGCAAGCTGGTAGGCCGGAAGCACTTAGCGAAAGGAATTTCCTTATAAAAAGCAGATTATTGAAATAAAAGGAGGTAAATATTCATCATGACAATGAGTGATCCTATTGCAGATATGCTTACAAGAATCCGTAATGCTAACACTGCAAAACATGATACAGTAGATATTCCTTCATCAAAGATGAAAGTAGCAATCGCTGACATTCTTGTTGACGAGGGATATATTGCAAAATATGACATCATTGACGAGGGAAGCTACAAGACCATGCGTGTAACATTAAAGTATGGTGCTGATAAGAACGACAAGATCATCACAGGTATCAAGAGAATCTCTAAGCCGGGTCTTCGCGTATATGCAGGCAAGGAAGAGATCCCCAGCGTACTTGGTGGACTTGGAATCGCTATTCTCTCAACAAACAAGGGAATCTTAACTGACAAAGAGGCGCGCAAGGCTCAGGTCGGCGGAGAAGTTCTTGCGTTTGTATGGTAGCCCGGAAACACTTAGCGAGCATGAGCCGATAGGCGACATGCGAGGTTAGTGTGAGGGCGTTCTCTGAGATTAGTGAAAGCGAGTCGCAGACGATGCTTGAGCTTAACGAAGAGAACTTCCTTATGATGAAACAATAAATTATATATATAATATAGGAGGTACGGGCATGTCACGTATAGGAAGAATGCCAATCGCGGTACCTGCAGGCGTAACTGTAGATATTGCAGAAAATAACAAAGTGACTGTAAAAGGTCCCAAGGGAACCCTTGAGCGAGTATTACCCTCTGAGATGGAGATCAAGAAAGAGGGAGAAGAGATCATCGTAACCAGACCGAACGATCTGAAGAAGATGAAATCTTTACATGGTCTGACCAGAACATTGATCCATAACATGGTAGTAGGTGTAACTGATGGTTTCACCAAAGAGTTAGAGGTAAATGGTGTTGGTTACAGAGCATCTAAATCCGGTAACAAACTTACTTTAAACCTTGGATATTCCCATCCGGTAGAGATGACCGATCCCGAAGGAATCGAGTCTGTTGTTGATGGAAACAAGATTGTTATTAAAGGTATTGATAAAGAAAAAGTTGGCCAATATGCGGCTGAAATCAGAGATAAGAGACGTCCTGAGCCTTACAAGGGTAAAGGTATCAAGTATGCTGATGAAGTTATTAGACGTAAAGTTGGTAAGACTGGTAAGAAATAATTAAAGGAGTGTGACTAAAAATGGTTAAGAAAGAATCAAGATCTGAGATTCGTGCGAAAAAGCACAGAAGAGTTCGTAATAACCTTGCTGGAACCGCAGAGAGACCGCGTTTAGCTGTTTTCAGAAGCAATAATCATATGTACGCTCAAATTATTGATGATACAGTTGGCAACACCCTTGTTTCTGCATGCACCTTAGATAAAGATGTAAAGGATGCTGTAGAGAAGACTAATAACGTAGATGCAGCAGCTCAGGTAGGAACTGTAATTGCAAAGAAGGCGTTAGACAAGGGAATCACCACTGTAGTCTTTGATAGAGGCGGCTTCATATATCAGGGTAAAATCAAGGCTTTGGCTGATGCAGCAAGAGAAGCTGGGTTAACATTCTAATTAAGGAGGAAATATTTGCATGAAACGCGAAATTATTGATGCTAGTCAATTAGAGTTAACAGAAAAAGTTGTAGCCATCAAGCGAGTAACAAAGGTAGTTAAGGGTGGACGTAACATGCGCTTTTCTGCATTGGTAGTTGTTGGTGACGGCAACGGACATGTTGGCGCAGGCATTGGTAAAGCAGCCGAGATCCCTGAGGCAATCCGCAAGGGTAAAGAGGACGCAACCAAGAAGCTTATTTCTGTTAAGTTAGACGAGAACAAGAGTATCACACATGATATTCAGGGAAAGCATACAGGAGCATCTGTACTGCTGAAGAGATCTATCGAAGGTACCGGTATCATCGCCGGCGGTCCCGCACGTAACGTATGCGAGCTCGCAGGAATCAAGAACATCCGTACCAAGTCTTTAGGATCAAACAACAAGCAGAACGTAGTTCTGGCTACAATCGACGCTCTGAGCCAGTTAAAGGCACCTGAAGAGGTAGCTAAGGCTCGTAACAAGTCAGTAGAAGAGATCGTAGGCTAAGGAGGGACACTGAAATGGCAGATAAGGTAAAAGTAACATTAGTAAAATCTACAATCGGTGCCGTTCCTAAGAACAAGAAGACCATCGAAGCATTAGGCCTCACAAAGATGTACAAGACAGTTGAGCTGCCGAACAACGCCGCAACAGCAGGCGCGCTTCGCAAGGTTGCACCGTATGTAAAAGTAGAAGAAGTTTAATCAAAAAAACGATAAGGAGGTGTCAGCATGGACTTATCTAATTTAAAACCGGCTGAAGGTTCTACACATAATGATAATTTCAGAAGAGGACGTGGACACGGTTCTGGAAACGGCAAGACTGCCGGTAAGGGACACAAAGGTCAGAAAGCTCGTTCAGGAGCTCCCAGACCTGGCTTCGAGGGTGGCCAGATGCCTTTATACAGAAGAATTCCCAAGCGTGGATTCAAAAACCGCAATACCAAAGAGATCGTTGCTATCAATATTGACCGTTTAGAGTGCTTTGATAATGACGCAGTCGTTACTGTAGATGCTCTGATCGAGGCAGGTATTGTAAGCAATCCCCGCGATGGCGTTAAAATCCTTGGAAATGGAGAATTAACCAAGAAACTCAACGTTCAGGTGAACGCGTTCAGCGCAAGCGCAAAAGAGAAAATTGAGGCACTTGGTGGAAAAGCAGAGGTGATCTAATGTTAAGAACACTTCGAGATGCATTTAAGGTCAAAGACATCAGAGTGAGAATGTTATTTACATTCTTAATGTTAATTGTCATCCGTATCGGATGCCAGATCCCTGTACCTGGAATCAATGGCGAACTGTTCAAGGAATGGTTTGCCAGCCAGACCGGTGGGGCATTCAGCTTTTTTGATGCAATCACTGGTGGTTCTTTCCTTGATATGTCAATCTTCGCATTGAACATTACACCGTATATTACATCATCCATTATCATTCAGTTGATGACGATTGCAATTCCCCAGTTAGAGGAGATGCACAAGGATGGTGAGGACGGTCGTAAGAAGTTGACTGCGATCACCCGCTACGTGACTGTAGGACTTGCAATTATGCAGTCTGTAGCTTTAGCAATCAGCTTTGGAAGACAGGGCTGGCTGTATGATTACAGTGTATGGTCTGTCATTCAGGTGGTTGTGATCCTGACTGCCGGATCCGCAGTACTTATGTGGATCGGAGAGCGTATCACAGAGCGTGGAGTCGGAAACGGTATTTCGATTGTGTTGGTTATCAACATTATTTCCAGAATCCCGAATGATATGGGTACGTTGTGGCAGCAGTTTATTTCCGGTAAGAGAGTAGCAAGTGCTGTTCTTGCAGCAGTTGTGATCGTAGCGATCATCCTTTTACTGGTAGTATTTGTAGATGTTCTGCAGAATGCAGAGCGTAGAATTCCTGTACAGTATTCCCGCAAGATTCAGGGACGTAAGCAGGTAGGTGGACAGAGCAGCAGTATTCCTTTAAAGGTGAATACAGCCGGAGTGATTCCGATCATCTTTGCACAGTCTATCCTGCAGTTCCCGGTTATCATCGCAGGTATGCTCGGCAAGGGCAACGGTACAGGCATTGGATCTCAGATTATCAAGACATTAAATCAGTCCAACTGGTGCGATCCGAACCAGCCGGTATATACGATCGGTCTGTTGATCTATCTGGTACTGATTGTCGCATTTGCTTATTTCTATACATCAATCACTTTCAATCCGTTAGAGATTGCTGATAATATGAAAAAGCAGGGTGGATTCATTCCCGGTATCAGACCCGGAAAGCCCACCAGCGATTATCTGAATTCTATTTTAGGCTATATCATCTTTATTGGTGCGATCGGTTTATCAATCTGTGCATTTATTCCGATTTTCTTCAACGGAGTATTCAATGCATCCGTATCATTTGCAGGAACATCTATCATCATTATCGTAGGTGTTGTTGTGGAGACGATCAAGCAGATCGAGTCACAGATGCTCGTTCGTCACTATAAGGGATTTTTGAGCAACTAAATGGAACTGTCCACAGTGGACAGGAACTATAAGATGTCAGAAACTATATGGAGATACGCCTGAGGTGTATCTCCATAGGTGGTTTAACGGAAAATCAAAAGGAGGATTTTTACGATGAAGATCATCATGTTAGGTGCACCCGGAGCCGGAAAAGGCACACAGGCAAAGCAGATCGCCGGCAAATATTCCATTCCCCATATTTCTACGGGAGATATCTTCCGTGCAAATATCAAAAACGGAACGGATTTAGGAAAGAAAGCAAAAGAATATATGGATCAGGGACTGTTGGTTCCCGATGAATTGACCTGTGATCTTGTGATGGATCGTATCCAGCAGGATGATTGTGTCAATGGATTTGTACTGGACGGATTCCCCAGAACGATTCCGCAGGCTAAGGCTCTGGACGCAGCGCTCGAAAAGCTCGGACAGCATATGGATGTAGCGATCGATGTGGATGTACCGGATGAAAACATCGTAAATCGTATGTCCGGCAGACGTGCATGTTTAGACTGTGGTGCGACTTACCATGTAGTCTCACTGCCGCCCAAGACAGAAGGAAAATGTGATCATTGTGGCAGTGATCTGGTACTGCGCGATGATGACAAGCCTGAAACCGTGCAGAAGCGTCTGAGTGTCTACCACGAGCAGACACAGCCGTTGATTGATTATTATAAGAAGCAGGGTATTTTAAAGTCTGTGGACGGAACACAGCCGATGGAAGCAGTCTTTACAGCCATCACAGATATTTTAGGAGCCTGAGATCATGCCGGTAACAATCAAAAATGCAGAAGGCATAGAACTGATGCGTATTGCCGGACAGATTCTCGGTAAAGTGCATAATGAAGTAGCCGCAGAGTTAAAAGCAGGAATGACAACATGGGATATTGATCATCTGGCAGAGGAATTGATCCGAAGCTATGGCTGTATACCGTCATTTTTGAATTATCAGGGATTTCCTGCGAGTGTGTGTGTGTCTATTAACGATGAGGTCGTACATGGGATTCCGAGTAAAGACAGAATCATACAGGAAGGCGACATCGTCAGTCTGGATATGGGACTCATCTATAAAGGATATCAGTCGGACGCAGCGCGGACGCATGGAATCGGATCAATTTCAGAAGAGGCGAGACTGCTCATCGAGCGGACGAAAGCATGCTTTTTCGAAGGTGCACGTATGGCAAAGGCAGGAAATCGCTTGTATGATATCGGGCGGGCAATCGATGCGAATATTCGTCCCTATGGTTACGGTATCGTCCGTGATCTGTGCGGGCATGGGATTGGACGTCAGATGCATGAGGAGCCTGAGATCCCCAATTACCGTATTGCAAAGCGGGGCATGAAGCTGGTGGCGGGTATGGCGCTGGCGATTGAGCCGATGATCAACGCGGGTACTTATGCGGTAAAATGGAAGAAAGACGGCTGGACAGTTGTGACGCGTGACGGATCGCTGTCAGCTCATTACGAGAATACCGTGCTTGTAACGGAGGACGGACCTGAGATCCTCTCACTCGTAGAGGAATCACAAAATAAATAATACGCAATAGAACAGATAGATGATAAAAGGAGAATCAATATGTCAAAAGCAGATGTTATCGAAGTAGAAGGCGTAGTAGTAGAGAAGCTCCCCAACGCATTTTTCAAGGTGGAGCTGGAGAATGGTCATCAGATTCTTGCCACGATCAGCGGCAAGCTTCGTATGAATTTTATCCGTATCTTACCCGGAGATAAGGTGACGATCGAGATGTCACCCTACGACCTGACAAAGGGCAGAATCATTTGGCGGGATAAATAAAATCAGATAAACAAAAGTATTACCTGCGAAGTAACATTGTAAAAATTTAAAAAAGAAGTTGATTTACAGGCGCGTCCGTGTTATAATGCTAATCGGACGCGTCTGTTTTAGTTTTTTATTCTATGAGTGCGTCCGGATACAAGTAATATAGGCGTTTAGGAAAGGAGGATTTGAGATGAAAGTCAGATCATCAGTAAAACCTATCTGTGAGAAGTGCAAAGTAATCAAGAGAAAAGGTAGTATCCGTATTATCTGTGAAAATCCTAAACATAAGCAGAGACAGGGTTAATTACCAACGCTTCCATCAGGGAGCATCATGCATTATGGCGGCTGTCAGTGAATGACTATCTTAAGTTCACTGATTCATAATAAACAGCTATACGGCTGGAAGATATTTCCTTACATACCGAGAGGGAGATCTTCAAAAGTAGAATGAGTATTAGTTATAAGTAATAAGAGAAGCAGAATGTCACGATGCGGAGTCATGCACACATTTCAGGCCGGGCGACCGGAGCTGCATGGGGACGGAGACGGTGACAGATATTTACGAAAAATCAAACGGAGGTGTCAATACACATGGCTCGTATCGCAGGTGTAGATTTACCAAGAGAAAAACGTGTAGAGATTGGATTAACTTACATCTACGGAATCGGTAGAGTAAGTGCGACTAAGATTTTAGAGCAGGCAAATGTTAATCCTGATACTCGCTGCAGAGACTTAACAGATGACGAAGTTAAGGCTATCAGCGCTGTTATCGATGAGACTATGACAGTAGAAGGTGATCTTCGTAGAGAGATCGCTCTGAACATCAAGAGATTACAGGAGATTGGATGCTATCGTGGTATCCGTCATAGAAAGGGTCTTCCTGTACGTGGTCAGAAGACAAAGACCAATGCGCGTACACGTAAGGGACCGAAGAGAACTGTAGCAAATAAGAAGAAGTAATATATATTTTTTGAAGAAAGTAGGTTAGTTTAGCATGGCGAAAAAAGTTGCAAAAAAAGTAACAAAAAAGCGCGTAAAGAAAAACGTTGAACGCGGACAGGCACACATTCAGTCATCTTTCAATAATACAATCGTAACTCTTACAGATACTGAAGGTAACGCATTATCATGGGCGAGTGCTGGTGGTCTTGGATTTAGAGGTTCAAAGAAATCTACTCCCTATGCTGCACAGATGGCAGCAGAGACAGCTACCAAGGCTGCTCTGGTACACGGATTAAAGACAGTTGACGTTATGGTTAAGGGACCCGGTTCAGGTCGTGAGGCAGCAATCCGTGCGCTTCAGGCTTGTGGTCTGGAGGTTACATCTATCACAGACGTGACTCCTGTACCTCATAATGGATGTCGTCCACCCAAACGTAGAAGAGTTTAATTAGGAGGTATTATTAAGATGGCAGTTAATAAAGTACCTGTTCTGAAAAGATGCAGATCTCTTGGCTTAGAGCCGAGTTATTTAGGATATGATAAGAAGTCAAATCGTAATTTAGTAAGAGCAAACCGCAAGGTATCCGAGTATGGTTTACAGCTGCGCGAGAAGCAGAAAGCTAAATTCATCTATGGCGTATTGGAGAAGCCTTTCCACAACTATTACGAGAGAGCAGATCGTATGAAGGGCATGACCGGTACCAACCTGATGACAATACTGGAGTCCAGACTGGACAATGTTGTTTTCCGTCTTGGTTTTGCCAGAACCAGAAAAGAGGCCAGACAGATTGTTGACCACAAGTTCGTATTAGTAAACGGCAAGCAGGTAAACATCCCCTCTTATCTTGTAAAGGCTGGCGATACTATCGAGATTCGTGAGAAGAGCAAGAACATCCAGAGATTTAAAGATATCAAGGAGTCTACAAACGGAAGATTAGTTCCCGAGTGGTTAGATGTTGATTCTGAGAATTTACAGGGAACTGTAAAAGAGTTACCGACTCGTGAAATGATCGATGTACCGGTTGACGAGATGCTTATCGTCGAGTTGTACTCTAAGTAATCTTCGATTACTTGAAATTATTTATGCACACGTACAGCAAAATGCTGTACGGCGCTGCAGGTCACTTGCAGCAGGTGCAAGTGCCTGCGTGACATTTTTGGCAGGAGCGCAGCGTGCAAAATTGCAACAATTGATATCAATTAAGGAGGGACTTTGCAGTGTTCGAATTTGAGAAGCCGAAGATTGAAATAGCAGAGATTTCCGAAGACAAGAAATACGGCAGATTTGTCGTAGAACCCTTGGAAAGAGGATATGGTACAACACTTGGTAATTCTTTGAGAAGAATCATGCTCTCATCATTACCTGGTGCAGCAGTCAGCCAGATCAAGATTGATGGCGTGTTACACGAATTCAGCTCTATTCCCGGAGTGAAGGAAGATGTGACTGAGATCATCATGAATATCAAGAACCTGGCGATTAAGAATACTAGCCCGACAAACGAATCTAAAGTTGCTTATATTGAATTTGAAGGCGAAGGCATCGTAACCGCAGCAGATATTCAGGCAGATTCCGATATTGAGATCATGAATCCTGAGCTGGAGATTGCACATCTGAACGGTGGACCTGATTCCAGATTATATATGGAACTCACGATCACAACCGGTCGCGGTTATGTCAGCGCAGACAAAAACAAGAGCGAAGATCTGCCGATCGGCATGATCTCCGTAGACTCAATTTATACGCCGGTAGAGCGTGTCAATCTGTCCATCGAGAATACCCGTGTCGGACAGATCACTGACTACGATAAGCTGACATTGGATGTATATACCAATGGAACCTTAGAGCCGGACGAAGCAATCTCTCTTGCTGCTAAGGTACTCAGCGAGCACTTGAGCCTGTTCATCGACCTGTCTGAGAATGCTCAGAAGGCAGAGGTCATGATCGAGAAAGAAGATAATGCGCAGGCAAAAGTTCTGGAGATGAATATTGACGAGCTGGAGTTATCTGTGCGCTCATACAACTGTCTGAAGCGCGCCGGTATCAATACGGTTGAGGAATTGACCAACCGCACACCGGAGGATATGATGAAGGTTCGTAACCTTGGACGCAAGTCTTTAGAGGAAGTATTGGCAAAATTAAAGGAGTTAGGTCTTCAGCTTAATTCCGGAGATGAATAATTGTGGCATAAGCCGGCATTGGCCTGATAAGTCCGAAGAGCACATGTCAATGTACCACAGATGGAGGAAAAAATAATGGCAAAGTATAGAAAGTTGGGAAAGACTTCTTCCCAGAGAAAAGCGTTACTGAGAAATCAGGTAACACAGTTAATCTATAATGGAAAGATCGTTACAACAGAAGCAAGAGCAAAAGAGATCCGTAAGTGGACTGAGAAGCTCATCGCTCTGGCTGTAAAAGAGAAGGACAATTACGAGGAAGTAACTGTAAAGGCTAAAGTTGCCCGTAAGGACGCTGATGGAAAGCGTGTAAAGGAAGTCGTAGACGGCAAGAAAGTAACCGTATATGATGAAGTAGACAAGACAATCAAGAAGGATAAGCCTTCTCGTCTGCATGCACGCCGTCAGATGTTACAGATCCTGTATCCTGTAACTGAGGTTCCTACCGCATTGGCTGGACGCAAGAGAAATACCAAGAAGGTAGATCTTCCTGCAAAGTTATTCGATGAGATCGCACCGAAGTACGTTGACCGCAAGGGTGGTTACACCAGAATCGTTAAGATTGGTGAGCGTAAAGGTGACGGCGCTATGACCGTAGTGATCGAGCTCGTATAATCGAATCAGACCGTAAATAAACTATAAGAATGTCCGAGACGTATATTGTCCCGGACATTTTTTAATGCCAAAAATATGATAATATGTTATACTGTTGACTATGAATGAAAAAGTATATAAAACACTGGAATACAATAAAATAATCGAAAAATTAGAAGCACACGCTTATTCAAAAGAGGCAAAAAGACGCTGCCACGAACTGACCCCGATGACCGGACGGGCACAGATCGAGGAGGCACAGACCTTTACAAAGGATGCGCTCAGCCGTATCCTGAAAAACGGCAGCATCTCACTATCCGGTATCACAGATGTGAATGGCTCGCTGCAGCGATTGCGTCTGGGAGCATCGCTCTCGGCGATCGAGCTGCTGCGGATCTGCTCACTGCTGGAGACTGCAAAGCGTATGAAAAATTTCTCGCGCGGCAAGTCTGAAGAAGCGCCCAGAGATAGTCTGGATGCGATGTTCACTGCGCTGGAACCGCTGAACACATTGCAGGACGAGATCCGAAGATGCATTATCTCAGAGGAGGAGATCGCGGACGATGCGAGTGCCAGACTGCGCAGTATCCGTAAGAATATCCATGGCATGAATGACCGCGTGCACGCACAGCTCAACAAGCTGATGGCACAGGAGAGCACGAGAAATTGTCTACAGGATGCGGTCGTTACGATGCGGGGAGACCGCTATTGTCTGCCGGTAAAGGCGGAATATAAGTCACAGATCCCCGGTATGGTGCATGACCAGTCATCGACCGGATCTACACTGTTTATCGAGCCGTTATCCGTAGTGAATCTGAATAATGAGTTAAAGACATTATTGATCGAAGAACAGGAAGAGATCGAGGCGATTCTGGCAGAACTGTCAAATCAGACAGCAGAGCATGTGATTACACTGGAATCCGATTATCGTGTGCTCGTGGAACTGGATTTTATCTTTGCAAAAGCAGAACTGGCAAAGGATTATAACGGAGTGGCACCGTTATTTAATACGGAAGGCCGGATCAATATCAGACGGGGCAGACATCCACTGCTCGATCAGAAAAAGGTCGTACCGATCGATATACGTCTGGGCGAGGATTTTGACCTGTTGATCGTGACCGGACCGAATACAGGTGGAAAGACGGTGTCTTTAAAGACGGTCGGTCTGCTGACGCTGATGGGGCAGGCCGGACTCCATATCCCGGCAAATGACCGCTCAGAACTGGCGATCTTTAGGGATGTATTTGCCGATATCGGAGATGAACAGAGTATCGAGCAGAATCTGTCGACCTTTTCATCCCATATGACGAATATCATCCGGATACTGGATCAGGTCGATGACCGGTGTCTGGTGTTATTTGACGAGTTATGCGCGGGAACCGACCCGACAGAGGGCGCAGCGTTAGCGATCGCGATATTAGACGATCTGCATAAGCGTGGCGTGCATACGATGGCGACGACGCATTACAGCGAGATCAAAGTATACGCACTCAGCACGCATGGCGTGGAAAACGCATGCTGTGAGTTTGACGTGGAGACGCTCAGCCCGACGTATCGCCTGCTGATCGGTATTCCCGGTAAGAGTAATGCATTTGCGATCTCCGGGAAACTTGGTCTGCCTGGTTATCTGATCGATGATGCGAAGGTGCGCATCACATCGGAACAGCAGAATTTTGAAGACCTGATCGCAGATCTGGAGAGCAGCCGTGTGACGATCGAGAAAGAGCGTGCGGAGATCGAACAGTATAAGGCTAAGAATAAGAATCTGAACCAGCAGCTGGCGCGCAAGCAGGAGCGTCTGGATGAAAACCGGGATAAGATCATCCGTGAAGCCAATGAACAGGCGGCAGCGATCTTAAAAGAGGCCAAAGATCTCGCAGATGCGACGATCCGCAATTTCCAGAAATACGGGGCGGCGGCGCCTTCCATGAAAGATATGGAGCGGGAGCGGAGTGCCCTGCGTGAAGAGATCACAAAACGGCAGGACAAGGCTGCGTCGGGGAAGAAAAAGGCACCGCAGATCAATCATCAGGCGCCGAAGAAACTGCGCATCGGTGACAAGGTCAAGGTGCTCAGTATGAATCTGACCGGAACTGTGCATACATTGCCGGATGCAAAGGGCAATCTGTTTGTCCAGATGGGTATCCTGCGCTCGCAGGTCAATGTAAATGATCTGGTATTGATCGACGAGAATGCCGATGTCAAGGCAGCAAAGAAACGCTACGAAAAGACCGGGTCAGGCAGTATCAAGATGTCCAAATCGGCATCTGTATCCACGGAAGTGATGCTGATCGGTCTCACGGTGGATGAAGCAATCGCAAAGCTCGACAAATATCTGGATGATGCGCTGCTCGCACATATGCCATCGGTGCGTATCGTACACGGAAAAGGCACCGGAGCGCTGCGCAATGCAGTCCATTCGCATCTGAAGCGTCTGAGCTATATTGATAACTATCATCTGGCAGAGTTCGGAGAGGGCGATGCCGGTGTGACAATCGCAGAGTTTAAGTAACGAGTTCAAAGAGGTGTAGGCGGGAGGTAATTATGGTGGCGAAACAGAAAATTCTGATCGTAGACGATGACAATAATATCGCGGAACTCATTTCGCTCTATCTGGCAAAGGAATGTTTTGACACAAAGATTGTAAATGATGGGGAAGAAGCATTGCTTGCGTATCAGACGTACAATCCGAATCTGATTCTGCTCGATCTGATGCTGCCGGGTATAGACGGATACCAGGTATGCAGGGAGATACGCGCCAAGGATAATATACCGATTATTATGTTATCCGCAAAAGGTGAAGTATTTGACAAGGTGCTCGGACTGGAACTGGGTGCGGATGATTATATCATGAAACCATTTGATTCCAAGGAGATGGTAGCGCGTGTGAAAGCGGTACTGCGCCGTTATCAGACAGCGAAGCCGCAGACGCCTGCCACGGCATCGATTAAAATGGTAACATATGCAGATTTAGAGGTGAATCTGTCCAATTATTCTGTTGTATATATGGGTGAAAATATTGATATGCCGCCCAAAGAACTGGAATTGTTATATTTTCTGGCAGCTTCGCCCAATCAGGTATTTACGAGGGAGCAGTTGTTGGACAATATCTGGGGCTATGAGTATATTGGCGATACGCGCACGGTCGATGTACATGTCAAGCGTCTGAGGGAAAAGATCAAAGATCATGCCGGATGGGGCATCACGACTGTCTGGGGTATCGGATACAAATTTGAGGTAAAGGATTAGTTATGAAAAAAACGCTGGGAATGAAACTGCTCAGTGGAATCATCATCTATGTCATTGCAGGATTCCTGATCGTGGCATCGTTAGTAGAGTGGATGTTTCAGCAGAAAGCACAGAGTGTGGAGGCCACCAGTCTGTATAAAGAGGCATTGGCGATCACTGGCAATTATGCGCTTGATTATTACAGAAACCGACTGACACAGGAAGAACTGGAGACACAGCTGCAGGTTCTGTCTGCATATACGGATAGTGAGATCTGGGTCGTTGACCGCAAGGGTATTGTACTGATCGGGTTCGATGGAGAGGCCGATGATGAGAAGCGGGAGATCAAGGATTTCCGGATCTCCGATTTCGGAACGCGCTACTATATGATGGGGACGTTTTACGGCTGTTTTGAGCAGCCGATGCTGACGGTTTTTGCACCGATCACGGTGGATTATCAGGTGCGTGGCTATGTGATGATCCATAAACAGATTGAGCAGATCTATCGGGATGCGGATCATTTCCTGAACCTGTCTTATGTGGCGCTGATCACACTGTTAGTCGTGGGAATAGCGTTTATGATGATTTATCTGTGGCACACGTATCGTCGCATTTATCTGATGAACCGTGTGGCGCATAAGTATATGGAAGGCAATTTTGAGTCTGTGATGGAGATCGAGGATGAGGACGAGCTGGGATTTCTGGCTGCATCTTTCAATTATATGGCAAACGAGCTGAATACACTTGAGGAGGACCAGAGAAAGTTTGTGTCGAATATTTCTCATGATTTCCGCTCCCCGCTGACATCGATCAAAGGATATATCGAAGCGATACTTGATGGCACGATACCGGTCGAAATGCAGGATAAGTACCTGAACATCATTATTACGGAGACTGACCGCCTGACAAAGCTGACAAGTGGCCTGATCGAGCTGAACCAGTATGGTGGGCATGGAAAGACGATTCTGGATAAGAGTGATTTTGACATTAACGAAGCGATCCGTCAGACTGCGGCCACATTTGAGGGCGCATGCAGTGCCAGGCATATCCTGCTCGATCTGTTGCTGACCGGAGATGAACTGTTGGTGCATGCGGATCAATCAAAGATACAGCAGATCGTCTACAATCTGACGGATAATGCGATCAAATTCAGTCATGACGATTCGGTGATTACGATAGAGACGCATGTCAAGAATGAAAAGGTTTTTGTGTCCGTGAAGGATAACGGTATCGGTATTCCGAAGGATTCGCTCGGTAAGATCTGGGAGCGTTTTTACAAGACAGACCTGTCGAGAGGAAAGGATAAGAAAGGTACGGGTATCGGACTGGCGATCGTAAAAGAGATCATTCAGGCACACGGCGAAAATATCAATGTGATCAGCACGGAAGGGGTTGGCACAGAGTTTATTTTCACATTGCCGTTTGTAGAAGATGCGGAGGAGTGATTTATGGCAGATGATTTTCAGTTTATCAGGGAAACGAGAAAAGAGAAACCGCTAAACCGGAAACGTGTGTTGCAGCATATACTGGAGACGGTGGTGTTGGCGGTGATATTTGGGGCAGTCGGATGTCTGACGTTTGTACTTCTCAAGCCGCGTATTGAGCAGTATTTCATGCCGGAAGAAAAAACGCAGATATCGTTTACAGAGCCGGAGCAGCTGCCGGAAGATGACACGGAGAACACGGATCATCAGGATGATACGAAAGATGAACCTGAAAAGGTGATCATCGAGAAGCCCGCAACTATGGATCTGGCAGAGTATCAGGCGCTGCAGAACAAGATGTATGCGGTGGGGCGCGAAGCAGATAAATTTATCGTATCGGTTACGAATGTGAAAAATGATACGGATATTTTTAATACACCCTACGAGAACAAGGGGATCGGTTCCGGGGTGATCATTGCTGATACCGGTGAGTATCTATTGATATTGACAGAAAAAAAGACGATTCAGGGTGCGACGTCGATCCGGGTGACATTTGTGGATGATCAGACGGTGAAGGCAGAGCTGCAGCAGTATGACGGAAATACCGGGATCGCTGTATTGCGGGTCAAGACGAAGGATATTGACAAAGATACCAGAGAGCAGATCGCAGTAGCGGTACTAGGCACTTCAGTGGGCGTCTCGCAGGGTCAGATGGTATTGGCAGTCGGCAGCCCGATCGGAACAATCCATTCGATATTGACCGGAAATATCACTTCCAATCGAAACAGTATCTCTACGATGGACTGTAATTATACCGTGTTCACAACGGATATGGTAGGCAGTGCCAATGCAGGGGGTGCACTGATCAATACGGATGGTGAGATCATTGGATTTATTTTGCAGGATTACAATATGCAAAAGGAGCAGACCACACTGGCAGCAGTGTCTATCTCGGAACTAAAGGGTGTGATTGAATTATTATCGAATGATAAGCCTGTGCCGTATCTGGGTATGCGTATCAGCACGGTCACAGATGAGATTTCTGAGACTTATCAGATGCCGAAAGGTGTCTATGTGCGAGAGGTCGCACTGGATTCACCTGCGATGGAAGCAGGATTTCAGAGCGGTGATGTGATTACCCAGATCAATGGAGTATCGATTGCAGCAGCGGAAGACTACGAAAAGCTGATACTCACATTGTCAGATGAACAGGTGATCCATATCACATATGAGCGTCAGGGTGCAGAGGATTACATTTCCCTGCAGAGTGATGTACGGGTCGGAGTACTCGAATAAATTTAATAAAAAAGAGGAAGAAAACATGTACTATATCGGAGAGCTGCGCGAGGGAGAGCGCATTAATGAAATTTACTTATGCAAACAGAAACAGACAGCGATGACAAAAGCCGGAAAACCTTACGAATCGCTGGTCTTACAGGATAAAACTGGCACATTGGATGCAAAGATCTGGGATCCTGCGTCGCAGGGGATCGAGGACTGTGATGCGATGGATTATGTGTGCGTGATGGGAGATGTGACGAGTTTTCAGGGAACATTGCAGTTGAACATTAAGCGTCTGCGCAAGGCATCGGAGGGAGAATATGATCCGAAAGATTATCTGCCGGTCAGTGAGTATGACATTGAGGCAATGTATAGCGAACTGCAGGGGTATGTCAATCGTCTGACGAATCCGTATCTGAAGCAGCTTGCAGCGGGACTGTTTCTGGAGGATGAGGCGTTTGCAAAGCGTTTTAAGTTCCACTCAGCAGCAAAAAGTGTTCATCATGGATTTGTCGGCGGACTGCTCGAACATACGCTCAGCGTTACAAAGCTGTGTGACTTTTTTGCGAAGCGTTATTCGATTCTGAACCGTGATCTGCTGATCTGTGCGGCACTGTTCCATGACATTGGAAAATTAGAGGAGTTGTCGGCATTTCCGGAGAATGATTACACGGACGAAGGACAGCTGCTCGGACACATCGCGATGGGTATGGAGATCATCGGTATGCGTATCCGTATGATTGACGGATTCCCGCGCAAGCTGGCAAATGAATTGAAGCATTGTATTTTAGCGCATCACGGTGAACTGGAATACGGTTCTCCGAAAAAACCGGCACTTGCAGAGGCAGTTGCGCTCAATTTTGCGGATAATCTGGATGCGAAGATGGAGACAATGAAGGAATTATTCGTTAAAGTACCGGAGGGAAATACAGACTGGCAGGGATACAACCGGCTATTTGAGTCAAATATCCGCAGATCAAGTATAACGGAGAAGTAATCATATATGCAGAAAAATGACATCATTGAGTTAGAGATTACAGACATGGGTGTAGGCGGCGAAGGCATCGGCAGGGCAGCAGGACTGACTTTTTTTGTCAAGGATGCTCTGATTGGGGATGTGATCACCGCACGCATTACAAAACTAAAAAAAACATATGGCTATGCCAGATTGGAAAGCCTGCTCCGACCGTCAGCGTCCCGCTGTGAGCCGCGCTGCCCACAGCACAGACGTTGTGGCGGTTGTCAGATTCAGGCGATGTCTTACGAGGCGCAGTTGTCATTTAAACAAAATAAGGTCCGCGGCAATCTCATCCGCCTGGGTGGGTTTGCGGCGGATTTTGTTGACCGGATCATGGAGCCGATCGTTGGGATGGCAGAACCGTACCGTTATCGCAATAAGGCGCAGTTTCCGATTGGCACAGACCGGGACGGACAGCCGATTGCAGGTTTTTACGCTGCGCGCACACACAGCATTATACCTGTGGAGGATTGTCTGCTCGGTGTAGGGGAAAATAAAGTCATTTTAGATGCAATCTTAGAATATATGCGGGCAGAACATATATCGGCATATGATGAGACGACTGGAAAAGGACTCATCCGTCATGTGCTGATCCGTTATGGATTTACGTCAAAGGAACTCATGGCTGCACTGGTCATCAATGGGACGCGCCTGCCGCATCAGGAGGCGCTGATTCAACGGCTGACGCAGATCCCCGGCATGAAGAGCATCTCGGTCAACTGTAACCGGGAGAATACAAATGTCATTCTGGGTGAGGAGACAATCTGTATCTGGGGAACACCTTATATTACAGATGACATTCATCTGTGTGATTGCAGTGATGACCGGTTCATACAGACCGATCAGGCAGTCACGTTCCAGATCTCACCACAGTCTTTCTATCAGGTCAATCCGGTACAGACAGAGAAACTGTATTCACTGGCACTCGATTATGCCGGCCTGACCGGAGAAGAGAGCGTCTGGGATCTGTATTGCGGGATTGGTACGATTTCGTTGTTTCTCGCACAAAAAGCAGGACAGGTCTATGGCGTGGAGATTGTACCGCAGGCGATCGAGGATGCGAGACGCAACGCAGCATTAAACGGCATCACAAACGCACAGTTTTTTGTTGGAAAAGCAGAGGAAGTGCTGCCGGGCTTTTATGAGAAGTCTGCCGCTGATGCGATGAGCCACCCGGATGTGATCGTTGTCGATCCACCACGCAAAGGCTGTGACACCGCGTGTCTCGATACGATGCTCAAGATGCAGCCAGAGCGGATTGTATATGTGAGCTGCGATTCTGCAACGTTAGCACGCGATCTGAGAGTTTTGTGCGATGGCGGATACGAACTCAGACGAGTCCGTGCAGTCGACCAGTTCGCACACACCGTGCATGTGGAGACGGTTGTTCTTTTGTCCCAACAAAAGCCGGATGACACTATAGAGATCGACCTGGACTAGGATGAGCTGGACGCCACAACTGCTGAGACAAAGGCCACCTATGAGGAAATCAAGGCATACGTCTGGGATAAGCACCATTTGAAAGTATCCAGCCTGTATATCTCCCAAGTCAAAAGAAAGTGCGGATTAGAGGTTGGTCAGAATTATAACCTGTCCAAATCCGAAAACCTGAAAGTGCCAAAGTGTCCGCCGGAAAAGGAAGCGGTGATTATGGGCGCACTGAGACATTTTCAAATGATTTGATAACAAAAACACGGATGATTTGCCGCTGGGCGATCATCCGTGTTTTGCATTATCCAGACTCTTATACATCCTTGAGCAGATATGCGTTCAACCTGTTTTTTTCATCGATGTAGGATTGATAGATATTTTTGACCCCGGCTTCTTTGGCCATGGAAATAATCAGATTTTTATCTACTGGAGGTGTTCTCAATCCAATAATGACTCCAGCCGGAACACACTCTATCATTGCGGGGAGATTCATTTTGCAATTAGCAAGCATCCGCCATTCTTCATCATATTTGTGGCATTCCTTTTTAATCAAACTATTCCGCTCGACTTCCCAAGGAAGAGGTTTCAATTCTTCTTGCATAAAATTCGGCAAAGGTACATGTAACTGCTGTATCATATCCTGCCCCATAACAAACTTTGCAAAATTGGTTGCATCATGTGGAGTGTTAGAATAATATACCGGATAAATTCGTGTTCCATATTTATAGACGCCACAATTTACGCACTTGTCCAATTTTCCACAATGCGAACTGTCCGCATCACTAAGGTCATACATAAGACAAAAACCCTTGTGCATATCGGCATATTTTAGCCACAGAGTTTCATTAAACCCGTTTTCAGAAAAGCAGATGGACAGAATCTCGTCTTGTATTTTTGAGCGCAAAGTTAGTACATAAGATAAAAATTGTTTTGTTATTCCATTTGCAAATAACTGCTTTAATCCTTCGACATTTGTTACTTGTTGAATAAACTCTTGCGGAACGCCAGGCTGATTTTGAAAAGTTTCTTTCATCCCGTTTGCCAACGCTGCTAATGCTTCAGGGGAGCTATAATTGCTATCAAATTCCTGACGAATCTTCTCCACATCAATATGTAAAAAGGTGTCGAACGGATCATCATAACTGCTGGCTTTAGCGAAGAATAGTTTATTAGAACGTAAAGCATCAAGATTATTGTTATTCACCGCACGATACTTATACAAAAATCTTGGATAGCGAATTTTCGCCATCAGTTGATTAACTTCATTTGGTATGTCTTCGCCTGTAAATGAACACAGCGTTTCCCAATAATCCTGCATTTCATCGTGGCTCATAGCTGTTTTTCGTTCTTCTACTTCCAAAGAAACACCCTCTTTCTAAAATTGACTTCGTTTGAGTTATTCGTTTTCGGCAGGTAAAGTATTTGAAATTTCATTCAGATCGAATCCTTGTCCCTCTAAAAATTCGACTTCATATCCTACTTGAATCCTTACCTGTTCTTGCTCCTCAGTGGATAACTCTGAAAGAAGATTTGACAGTTGCTGTACGTAGTCACAGTCTTCGCCTATATATTCTTGAAAATTATCCTGCTTGCACTTTTCCTGAAAATAGATCATGGCAAATAGGTATGCAATTTTTTTGCTAAGCGGCAAGTCGGGAATATCAAGCGTTAAAAAGGCGCAGATATCTCGGTATGAATATTTTTTGTCGGCAAGTTCACGCTGTATAAAATCTCCCATAGAAGTTGTTTGGAAGGCAGGACTGTTAATATAACGCATAATTGAACTTTTAAAAGTGGACTGAATATTCTCGGCGTTTGCTAATGCTATTTTTTCAATATTCTTCAAGACATCATCAAAATACTTTCCAACGGCCTCTTGGTCATATTGAATGAATCCACTATTATGCGCACAACGATCTCTTTTATCGACGAATTCCTTTACTTCGCTTCGCTTGTTTGCGTGCCAAGAAAAGACGCCTAAATAACCGTCAATGAAGGTTTGCTCAGGAATAATGGAAGAATCAAAAACATTTTCCACTGATTCAAATTGTCCATTAGCTCTGCACAGTCTTTCAACTCGCTCATGGCTGTATGTTTTTAAAGTCCAAAACTCCTTATACAAAAACGCCATAAAAAGCATGTGAAACGCCATGAGGGAGAACTGAAACTTTTCATTGGTATAGTTTTCACAGCAAGCACGGACTAAATAAGTTTTGTACTCGTTATTTTCTGTATCCCCAAAATCTATCGGTAAATAATACAGAAGCTTTTGGATATATTCTTCCATATCACTCACCCCAGACTTCCGAAATTTTGTCATTAATCTTTTTCTCGAAAATTTCAATCAGGCGCTTATTTTGCTCCACAATAGCGATTTCTTCTTCCGTCTGATTGACAATCTTTCTCTGCTCATCCAAAGGAGGAAGGGACACCGGGTAATTGAGGACAAAATCCTTTGTCAGCCTTCGTAGACCTCCGGTGCCGGTCATTTTGGGGGTACCCTCGGAAATAAACCGATTGCTGTTAATGATGTAGTAAATGTATTCCGGAAGAACTTTTTCAGGAGTTGCTCGAAGAACAAAGAACTCACTGGAACCAAATCCAATACCATTTTCCAATTTTTTTGCTAATCCAGACTTCCCGTTTTCAAAACAGGGCGTCACTTTAGCCAGCAATACATCATCATCCCTGAAATATGTATATCCGGTATAAACTTCTTTCAAGGGCTTCTGTTCCTGAACCGAGAAATACATATCTGTTTCGCTTACCATAGCCATGGGAACAAACGAAACATTCCCCTCAAAATCTTTAACTTCGGATTTTCTGGGGTTTAGCTCACAGATATCCCCCAGCCGTACCGTTTCCCAATGGGAGTTATTTTGAATAGTCGGTTTGTAGTTTTCTACAACTTGCCGAGCACCGTCAATGATTTTTTGATGACTATCAAGTTCAGCAACAATTTGCTCTTGTTTTTCTAAAGGCGGCAATGGAATACTTAAAGTAAGAAAATTACTTTTTGAAATCTCCTTAAATGTTCCGCCAGATGCCAAAGATACCATTCTATCAGCGAGAGCTGTCATCATATAGGCCACAAATCTGTTTGAAACCTTGGTATCATCAATAACTATAATATTTTTGAATCCTTGATTTGTCGCTGTTTCGCATTCTGCAATAGCTACTCGACCAATCGTTGCCCTGGTCGATACTAACACTGTACCGGAAGGAAGTAACTTGGCACTGGATTTTTCCAGTCCTAACGGACTGATTGTGCGTTCTGTATCTTTCAGTTCAGTAATTAAGTTTGCAGCCGGCAAATCAACCAAAGTTGCCCAACGAATATTTCCATCCCAATATTCTGGAATATTAGAAGAGGGGGTACCACCAGACTCCACTCGAAACAATGATTTATCTCCCAAAGAAACCATTTTATATTTTCCTTCAGGCATACTGTTGGATAAATAGCGTTCTCCAACCAAGACATAATCTTGTTCGGCTATCTGTTCTTTTGGAGCAATGGTTACAAGCGGATGCTGGAGAATTTCGTCATCTGCTATTTGCGGGTCGAGATCAGCATGGTATTTTTGGACAATGCGAATGATTTCCGAGATTTCGCTACCCTCTATTTCTCGGCGCTGCGCTCCCAGATCAAATCCGTCATTATTCAGTTTTACAAAAAGAATTTCATCTTTCAATCTGGCAAAAGACTTGTCAATGAGCAAAATACTGGTTTTAACACCACTGTACGGGTTAAAGACACCGGCAGGCAGTGAAATTACCGCATATAGCAAACCATCATCCACCAGATATTTCCGAAGTTCCTTGTAAGCATTGGCTGATTGGAACACGATGCCCTCCGGAACGATGATTGCTGCCCGGCCTGTTGGATTCAGATGCTCGGCAATATAGTCCACAAACAGTACTTCGGAGCGCTTAGCTTTTACCCGATAGCGGCTGTGGGGCATAATTCCGCCCTTTGGCGTCATGAAAGGCGGATTTGCAAAAATGACGTCATAACAGTCATCCCATTTTTCTTCGCTGGTTAAGGTGTCGTATTCGCTGATTTTAGGTTTTGTAAAGTGGTGAAGGTACATATTTACCCGAGACAAGCGCACCATATCGGGAGAAATATCGTACCCAGCAAAGTTTTCCGTCAAACGCTTGCGGTCATCAGCGGTCAGCGTGCTTTTACCGTCCTCATCCTTGTTCTGTGCCAAAATGTGACGATAGGCGCTAATTAAGAAACCGGCTGTACCACAGGCAGGGTCCAGAATAGTCTCGTTCTTCTTTGGATCTACGATTTGCACCATCATGTCGATGATGTGTCGGGGTGTGCGGAACTGACCGGCGTCCCCCTGGCTGCCCATGATGGACAGCAGATATTCAAAGGCATTGCCCAAATCCTCGCTGTTGTCATAAGAGAAGTCGCTGACTTCTTTCAAGAACATATTCAAGGTATCTGGGTCCCGATAAGGGATATATGCTCCACGAAAAATATCCCGGAACAGCTGGGGAAGGTTGGGGTTTGTAGCCATTTTTTCAATGCCTTCCGCATAGAGTAAAGCCCTTTGCTGGCCGCTGTTTTCCGGTTTCATGATTTCTGTCCAGGCATACTTTTCATATTCACCCGAAAAGAACTGGCGGGTGCCGCCAAATTCCAAACCTTCTATATCCATGTCATCCATGAATTTATAAATGAGCGCAATAGTGATCTGTTCAACTTGCGCCTTAGGATCGGGCACCTTGCCCACCAAAATATCACGCAGCGTATTGATCTTGCGCTTTACGTCAAATGTCAACATTTTCTTTCCTCCTACATAAAGCGGGATACATTGACGTTATCGGCAACGTAATCTACCACGCTTTGCATACTATCCAGCCCCAAATGCTTCAGATCAGCCATGGTGTATGTGCTGATGTCCGTTCCAAGCAGCTGGAATTTTCTGTCTTCGATGGCTCTGCGCACATCTTTGTCCGTTACATAAGTGGCAAAGAACTCTTTTACATCGGCATACTTTTCTGACGGAATACTGTGCGTCAGGGCATATCCCTCAAATTCATCCTCTACCAATTCCTTTTTGCTCTTAAAGAAGGGCAGGACACCAAAGATTTTGTCCAGAATTTCCCGGGCCGTGATGCGGCGATCACTGCCAATGGAGCGCCGCAGCTTGTCCCAGGTGTAATACTCGTTGGGCTGATTCATAATGTGGTCATCAATATAGCGGATGACAGCGGGATAGTTGCCTTGCTCATACTGTTCTCTCGCAACTGGATCTTCTTTGACAGTCTCCTCGAATTTATCAAAGTACATCCGGTCAATCTTCATGCCCTCAGCACCGATTTTGGTCTCCACCAGTGTTTTCAGCGGGTCAGGAGCAAAGTTTTCATACCCATCGGGATCAACAGGTGGAGTACCAGGCGACACACTACTGCCTTGGAATCTGGGCAGCTTTAAGACTTCATCATAATCAAACTTTTCTTCAAAATATTCGCAGTTCCCAAAGAAGTCGAACAGTTTGAATGTTTCCTTGGGGTACTTATGGACGATTTCCTGACCGCCGTTTCGCTCTTTGAAGATGAAATCATGTTTTCGTGTACCACGGCCCTTAATCTGAATAAAGTCTGTGGGAGAGAAGATAGGGCGCAGTAACCCGATGTTTAGCAAATCTTCGCAGTCATACCCGGTTGTCATCATGCCCACTGTGACACAGATTCTGGTCTTGGATGATTTATACCCTTCCAGGAAACTGGTTGTTCCGCTCAGATTATTGTTCTGGAAGTTGATTGTATAGGTCTGTGCGTTCATAACGTCTGATGTGATCTGCATAGCAAAATCTGAACAGTATTTGCCGGGGAACATCATATCCGCATACACATTTAGTAGCTGTGTGATTTTTGCTGCATGTTTGCGGCTTACGCAGAAGATGATGCCTTTGCCAATTTCTCCGGTAATCGGGTCACGGAGCGCATTGTCCATAAAAGTTTTGACAAACATCTTATTGGTTTCTTCGGAGAAAAACTTCTTTTCAAAGTCACGGGCAAAGTAGGTTTCTTCCTGTTCTTCATCCGCTTCATCCCCTTGCGAAATCACGGCATAACCTTCATCTGCCAATAGTTTTGTCGTAATATCAGTTCTGGCGTCCACTACTGTAGGATTGATCAAATAGCCGTCACGAACTCCATCCAACAGTGAATAGCGGTATGTTGGGTCGCCACTTTCACAGCCAAAGGTTTTATAGCTGTCCAGAAGTTGCCGTTTTTCCCATGCCCGTGGATCAGTAGCTTTCAGCCTTTCTACATCAATATTTTTGATATAGTCTTTGGGCGTAGCCGTCAATCCCAGCTTATAGCCGAGAAAATATTCGAATACGGTACGGCTGTTTCCATTGATGGAACGATGACACTCATCTGCAATGATAAGTGAAAAGTCGGTAGGCTTAAAGAAACGCTTGTATTTATTGTTGAACATAAGTGTTTGTACGGTGGAAACGACAACCTCCGCTTTCCGCCAATCATCTACGTTCTCCTTGAAGATAACTGTGTGATAGTCAGGAACAAGATAATTCTGGAAGTTTTTCTTAGCCTGATTTTCAAGCTCGATTCTATCCACCAGGAAAAGCACCCGATTCGCATTTCCGCTGCGCAAGAAAAGACGAATTACGGCAGCAGAAGTGAGAGTCTTACCTGTACCGGTTGCCATCTCAAACAGAAATCTCTGATTTCCACGTCGCACAGATTCCTGCAAAGCTTTCAACGCATTGATCTGATACTGACGGAGAAAACGCAGTCCATTATCATATAAAAATTGCTGACGAGTTTCGGGATTTATGTACTCGGGTGCCTCCATATATCGAGGATTTTTGATTACGGCAATATAATCCGCACCAATTTCCTCAGAATATAGTTTTGCTGGGTCAGCGTTCATGGCTTTGCTTTCCCGAATGCTTTCATAGCTGGGGAAAGCCGTGATAAGCTGCGGATTTCCCTTGTAAATATTCCAGAAATAATGCTGATTTCCGTTGGAGAGGATCACATACTTGAGATAAAAAGACTTGGCATATTCTCTGGCCTGTTCCTTGCCGACCAGGGGATCTTTATCCTCTGCTTTTGCTTCCAGCACAATAAAAGGCTTACTTTTATCATCGAGGAGCAGAAAATCCACAAAGCCATTCTTCACCTTATCAAAATTTTCGCCCAGGCCTGTCAAATCAGCTTTGGACATTTTGACATTGGGTTCCAGCTGTATATTTGCAGGTCCGTTTTCATCGTCAAAGAAACTCCAGCCAGCTTCTTCTAACAGACGATTGATTTTAATTCTTGCACTTGCTTCTTTCTTTTTCAAAACAGCAGCCCTCCCTCTGTTTGCGACTGCGATTGTAATTTATAAACTATGCTGTGATTGATATTTATAGGTGTTCGTGGGTTTACTGACATTGGCAGGTATCAGCCATATTCTATTGATCTGTACAGCGCCTTCTATACGATTATTCTTACAAAGGATTTGGACTTGTCGGGCGCTTATGTTCCATTTCTGCGCAGCTTCCTGCGTTGTAATATAGCCATTCAGCATTGAATCCACCTCCAGTAAAAGCAAACAATTACCATTTCTATTATATTCGTTTGAACGAATTTGTTCAATGCAAAATTCGTGATTTTTCTTACAAAGAGAATGAAATTACGATCTCTTTTAAGTTGACTAATAAGGGATGAGTTTGTATGTAACAAATTGCTTTTTTAGAGAATACTTTACTTATCATTCGATCCCATTCTGCAAGTTTTCGGATTTCCGTTGTCCGGTTCACAAAGTCAAAATATATTTCACCCCATTCGCCATCGTAGTCTACCTGATACAGATCGGAGATGTGTCCGTGTACGACGGTGCATGAGCTGGTGGGAGAGATTAAGGCGAAAGGTTAAATGATATGGTGAATCAAAAGAAGGATTCTGTTAAGCATAGATATATTTATCATTTTTACAATCAAAGAAATGATGAAGCTGTTGCATCTGGGAAATAAGAAAATTAACAAGATGCTGAAGGAACTGGAGGTACATAATCTGATTTATCGAAGCCATCAGGGATTAGGAAAGCCGAATAAGATATATGTGTATGACTTGTTGAAAGCAGATAACGATAATTGGCTGCCAAAGCAATTTAAGCACAGAAAGGGGCGGATAAATGAGAAAGAAATATTATGATGATGCAAAAGAGAATGCAGCATTTGAGAGATGTGTGGATGTTGTGACAGCACTGATCTTAAAATATGGACCGGCAATAAAAAGAAAATGGATTTT
>CAKRIZ010000001.1 GCA_934351445.1 uncultured Eubacterium sp. | reverse complement strand
GTGATCGTGCAGAAAAAAAGCTTCTGATGAAGCTGCAGGAAGCTGAAGAAGCAGTGAAAGATGGCGAAGGCTGGCTGAGTTTGGATGAACTGAAAGCTAGAGATATATCGTGTGATTAACCGGTATCAGGATATTACAAGGATTTTTGAATAAAAATAATAAACACAATAAATATATAAAATATGGAAAAATGAGAATTTTGTTTTGGAATACACGAATCAACGTTTTCAATAAGGGACACAACCCCCCATACTTACGCATAGCAGCGGAGTATGGGGGTTTTTTATGGAGTAAAACAAAGAAATGAGTCACCAAAAATTAGTTGAAACTAACGCGAGTTTGTGCTATAATTTTCAAAAATTAGTTACGTCTAACCGAAAGTGATGAAAATGAAGAACAGGAAGGGAAGATTATGTCAGAGGAAGAAAAAAAATTTTTGGAAATCGTGGATTTGAAAAAGGGTTTTGGAAGTGGAGAAACCCGTCAGGAAATTCTTCGGGGAATGAACTTCTCTGTTGCAAAGAGTGAGTTCTGCGTTCTGCTTGGACCATCAGGTTCCGGAAAGTCTACACTGCTGAATATCATTGGGGGAATTGACCATGCAGACGCTGGTTATATTTCGATCAATGGGGACAAGCTTGAAGACATGAACGAGAAGAAGCTGACCTGGTACCGCAGAAAGCATTTAGGTTATGTATTCCAGATGTATAATCTGATCGCGAATCTGAATGTCAAGGAGAACATTGAAGTAGGTGCATATCTGTCGGATCAGCCACTCGATATCGACGATCTGCTTCATACATTAGGACTGTATGAGCATCGGTATAAGCTGCCGAACCAGCTTTCCGGAGGACAGCAGCAGCGAGTTTCGATTGGGCGTGCGATCGTGAAGAATCCGGATATTCTGCTATGTGATGAACCCACGGGAGCACTGGATTACAATACATCAAAGGAGATCCTGAAGTTGATCGAGGACGTAAACAAAAAGTATGGAAATACGATCATTATGGTAACGCATAACGAAGCGATACAGAATATGGCGGATCATGTGATCAAGCTTCGTGATGGTGCTGTACGCCATAATAAGGTCAATACAGAAAAAGTATCAGCCGAAGATCTGGAATGGTAAGGGGGAGATCAGTATGAAAAAGAAGATCAAAAACCCCCTGATAAAACGTATCCCAAAGGAATTGAGGGATGAATGGAAGAAATATCTGGTTGTATTTTTCTTCCTTGTTCTCACGATCGGCTTTGTATCCGGTATGTATGTTGCAAATGAAAGCATGATGACATCGGCAGATAAGAATAAGGAGCAGTGCAAATTAGAGGACGGACATTTTGAACTGGATAAAAAGGCAGACCAGACGCTGCTTGATGCGATCGCGGCAGGGGAAAAGGCGGATGTGAAGCAGTATTATCTGGATGAGGCAAAAAAGAAGTTAGATGAAAAGTTCACGGATGAATTCAAAAGTAAATTTGACAAGAGCTTCACAAAAACATTTGATGAGCAGTTTGCCACGCAGGTAGAGGCACAGCTTGCACAGGCAGGCATGGATGAGCAGATGATCGCTGCCATGCTGCCGGATGCTGTTGAGCAGGCAAAACAGAATGGTACATACCAGAGCGCTTACGATGCTGCCTATGACAGTGCATATCAGGATGCATATGACACCGCTTACGATAAAGCGTGGAAGAAGGCAGAGGATAAGCTCGACAAAGAGTATGCGGATGCAGCAGAGAAGTACGAATTGAATGATCCGGACTTTACACCATCAAGAGCAGCTGTCTATGAAAACTTCTGGAGAACCGAGAGTGAGGACTACAACAATGATGGAAAAAGCGAGGGAACGATTCGCCTGTATGCTAAAAATGACGATATAGACCTTGCCTGTATCTTAGATGGAAGATTTCCGGAGAACGAAAACGAGATCGCAGTCGACCGTATGCATGCCGATAATGTCGGCATAAAGACCGGTGATACGATCACAGTTGGTGATAAGAAGTTCAAAGTTGTTGGACAGATTGCTTATGTGAATTATGCGACTCTGCATGAAAAGCCAACGGATCTGATGTTTGATGCGTTAAAGTTCGATGTTGCGATGGTAACACAGGAAGGTTTTGACCGGTTAACTGCCAATGTGCATTATACCTATGCATGGAAGTATCAGGATGCACCGGCAGATGAGGCAGAAGAAAAAACAAAGTCAGATAATTTCATGCGTGCGCTGCTGACACAGGCAATTACCGCAGATGCAGAATTAGAGGATTATGTGCCGGCATATGCCAATCCGGCAATCAATTTTGCAACAGATGATATGGGATCAGATGAAGCAATGGGAGGTGTACTCCTTGATATTCTGATTGTTATTATTGCATTTATTTTTGCGATTACGATCAGTAATACAATCACAAAGGAAGCATCGGCGATCGGTACACTGCGTGCATCCGGTTATACCAGAGGCGAACTGGTTCGTCATTATCTGTCCATGCCTGTGATTGTGACGATTCTTGCAGCCTGCGTGGGAAATATCTTAGGCTATACAGTATTTAAGAATGTAGTTGTAAGCATGTATTATAACAGCTATAGTCTGCCGGCATATGAGACGATCTGGAATCCGGATGCCTTTGTTAAGACGACCATAATCCCGTTCATTCTCATGTTTGTCATCAATCTGATCGTGATCGTGCGTATGATGCAGCATACACCGCTTCAGTTTTTACGTCACGATCTGAAAAAGACAAAGCACAAAAAGACGGTTCGTCTGCCGAAATGGTCGTTCTTTGCACGCTTCCGTCTGCGTATCATGATCCAGAACAGTGTCAATTATCTGGTGCTTTTTGTGGGTATTTTCTTTATCATGGTGATGCTTGCAATGGCAGTCGGAATGCCTGATACTTTAAAGTATTACCAGAATAATATCAGTGATCTGATGTTTGCAAAGTATCAGTATGTATTGACTTCCTATGAGGATGAGGACGGAGATCTGATTACAACGGACAATCCGGATGCTGAGAAGTTTGATATGACTTCCTTGCAGAAAAAGGGTGATGAGTTAGACGAAGAAGTATCCATCTACGGCATCCGGGCAGACAGTCGGTATGTTAAGATCCCGAAACTGTCTGGACAGAAGGGATTGGAGGCAGCCTTATCGGCATCATTCTGCGATAAGTATGGCTTATCGGTTGGGGATACCGTTACACTCTCAGAAAAATATGAAAATAAGCAGTATGAGTTTCAGATCACCGGTATCTATGATCAGTGCCAGAGCATCGCAGTATTTTTATCAATCGATCAGTATCAGGAGATCTTTGATCTGAAAGAGGATGAATTCAGCGGCTATCTGTCAGATACAAAGCTCACGGATCTGGATGAGGACAATATTGCAACGGTTCTCACGGAAAGTGACTTTACCAAGATGGCAGATCAGTTAGATCATTCGATGGGCTCTTATATGTCATACTTCCAGATTCTTTGTATCCTGTTATCGGCCGTTATGATCTATCTGCTGACGAAGCTCATCATAGAGAAAAATGAAAATGCGATCTCCATGACGAAGATCTTAGGCTATGAAAATGGAGAGATCGCGCGGCTGTACCTGATGTCAACGACGATCGTTCTGCTTGTGGCAGATGCTTTAAGCGTCGGACTTGGAACCTTGGTAATGGATCAGGCATGGAGGATCATGTTAAAGAGTTATAGCGGCTGGTTTGCTTTTCGGATGGAGCCGGCAGGCTATGTGAAGATGTTTGTGTTTGTACTGATCGGTTATCTGATCGTTATGGTATTTGACTTTAAACGGATCAAAAAGATTCCGATGGATCAGGCACTCAAAAACGTAGAATAAAACGTATCAAAGCAGTCTCATACACAACACCCCCATACTTACGCGTAGCAGCGGAGTATGGGGGTTTTCTGTTCTTATTTTTCATTGCATCGTTTATAGAGAAATCATTTTGTGAGGTTAGGGACTAAAAGATGGGAAAACCTGTACTTTGGTTAGGTTGACAGGGGGGGGTAACACGCTTAAAATACAAATATGAGATGGTAAGTCTCTATATCATTTCTGATATTGATGATAAAACCAGTTTTGTAAAAAGCATCCGTTGCAAAGACGAGGAAAGGAGAAGGATCAATATGAAAAAGATGAGGAGAGGAGTCGCGCTTCTGCTATCAGTGCTGCTGGTGTGGACACCGACTGGCACAGTCAGGGCAGATGAAGCCACAGGTGCGGCAAATGCGAATGGGCAAATCGAGATACAGGAGAACAAAGTATCGGAAGATGAAGCGCAGGCAAACGAGGCGCAGGCAATCCAGATGCAGGCGGCAGTGGGAGAAAGTGCGCCGGTGTCAACGCTTACGTTTGGCAGGGAGACTGTGGTTCAAGATAGTAAAGTGGTCACGAGCAGTGGAATCGGGTGGAATTATGATAGTTCTACCAATACACTGCATATCACAGAGGATGTGACGATTCAAACAAATAATCAAAAAGCTATTGAATCAACCGGTGATCTGCATATTACAGTAGAAACTGGAGTAACGCTCACTGTAAACAGTACATGCACCAGCGGAACTCGATATGTAATATATGCGGATGGCAATATTGTATTGGATGGAGGAGGAACCATTAATATAACACATGATGTTGATGGTAGGGGAATTAAGGCAGGAAAGGGCATTACAATCCGGGGGATTACTTTGAATCTTTTGTCAGGAGGAAGCTTTCCGGAAATCCGTGCAAATGGTGGTGAACTGGTCATCGAAGATGCGGTTGTAACGGCTAAAGGACTCTGTATGGCATGGAACGATGGCCGCAGCTATTATCCGGTCCGTATTCTTGGCAGGAGTGTGGTAGATATTGAGAGTACGAATGCATCAGGTGGACTTCGTGGAGAAACGTTTGAATTTTCTGATCAGGCGCATGTGAAAGTTCGATCTAGTAGGAAGCTGATTGGTGGTGCTAACTTGGTGTTCACGCTTGCGGGTGGACAGACGGAGGATTATTATTTTCGTTCAACAACCGATGAAAATTCATTTACAAAAGGCAATATTGACGTAAACAGAGCTAGCTATTTTGAATACATCGGTGCAAACCATGTGGACAAAGCTACGATCAAGCAAAATGATGATGAAAAAACACATACCATGCAATGCGGGTGTGAAGGTGAAAGAAAAACATCGATCACTGCCGGCTGTTCCGGTGGAACGGCGACCTGCACAGCACAGGCGGTTTGTGAAGTGTGTGGACAAAGCTACGGAGATACAGTTCCCCATAAGTACAATGATTACCATGTTTGTTCCGTGTGTGGAGGACTGGAGACTGATGCTGACGTGGTAGTAGCTGTTGATGCAGGTAGTGAAAAACGCGGTTATACAGAGGATGAAATGGAGGCTGTGATTGATTTTGCCGGAACACATCCGGGTGCTGTCCTTACGATCATTGCTCCTGCAAGGGAATGTTTAGATAAATTGAAAGTAAATAACCCAGACGCAGATTTTACGATTGAGCTGGACGGAAAAAACAATGGAAACTACGGGATTGTTACGGTTTCCAGTGGTAAGGTGACGATCAAGGACTCCAAAACAGGCGGAAAGTTCTTTCATATAACGACGCAAGGCACAGGCAACGTTACTCTGGAGAGCGGTACGATTAAGAGTGGAGCAGAGGTAACAAATGGCACGTTCAATGTAGCTGGCGGAACGATTTCGCGCATTGATTTGACAGATGGACAGCTCAACTGGAACAGCAGCACGGCGGAAGGAACGGAAATTAATTATAAGGGTCAGAGCAAGATGACCATAAATGCCGTCCCGAAGTCGACGCTTTTCCTTTCGCTGCCGATCAAGCAGGATTTGAGTCAGCCGGTGGCGGTCTTAGGCGCTGGAATCAGCCTGCCGGAAAATATGCTTGCGATCGAGATAGGAAACATATATAGAAAGTATACTTTAAAGCCGGTGGTTCAGGACAATCAGATATACGCATGCCTTCCTCTTACACAACTGGGCACGGATGATATTGTTTTGGAAGCGGACTCCGGCTTTACCTATAATGGCAAAGAACAGAAACCGTCTGTAACCGTTCAGAGATATATGCCTGCGGATGAGTCTGATTATACGTCTAAAGGGTATCTGACCGAGGGAACCGATTATACGGTCACCTACAAGGACAATGTCAATGCGGGAAAGGCGACAGTCACGATCACGGGGATCGGATGCTATACGGATTCCGTAGCGCGGACGTTTACCATCGAAAAAGCTGCACCGAAGCAATCGGTAGTCGATGCGGACAGCCGCACCTATTCCTGCCGTGTGGACAATGCAGACCGTGTGGATCTGACAGCGTATCTGCCGAAGGATCACGGTGCGATCACTGCTGCGACAGCGGCAGCGGATGGAACTCTGACCTATAGCAGTGCACCGTCAGTGGCAGGTGGTGTATTGTCCTATACAATCAAGAGCGGTGAAGCAGCAAGTGGAGTGATCAATGTGACGGTATCAACGACCAATTATGAGGATATCACGATCCGTATTCCGGTCACGACCAAGGATATTGGCATTTTAAAGCTTAAGGATGGGTCGGCTGTGACACTTCAGAATGCGACGCTGACAGAGGGTGAGAAGCTGTCTGCGTTGAAATTCAACGACGCTGTCTTTGTGGATGAGGCAGGAAATGAAGTGCCCGGCACACTGGCATTCCGTACACCGGATGCGACACCGGCTGTCGGTACGGCAGAGGTAGAATGGGTGTTCCGGCCGAAAGATGCGGATAGTTATGCTGAGGCAAGGGGAACGGTCACGGTTACGGTAAAAGAGAAAACGACATCCGGCGGCAGCAGCTCCGGTGGTACATCATCCGGCGGTGGTGGTATTGGCGGTGGCGGAGCCGCGGTCACAGACCCGAAGGATGATACCAAAAAGGATGACACGAAGAAGGACGACACGAAAAAAGACGATGCCAAAAAAGACGATACAAAGCAGACTGCAGCGACACCTGAGCCGGTAGGAACGAAGCTGGAGGATTCGTCCGGTGTGTCTTATGAGGTGATATCAGATAGCAAAAAGGCACCGGCTGTGGCCTATACGGCGGCACCAGAGAAAGCAAAGAAAACGGTCACGATTCCGAAAACGGTTACGGTAGATGGTACAAAATATAAAGTGACATCTATAGAGGAGAATGCTTTTGCAGAAAATAAAAATGTAAAGCAGATCGTTGTGTCACAGAATATCACAACGATCGGTGCAAATGCGTTTGCAGACTGCCCGAAGCTGAAAGTGATCACGATCAATTCGACGAAGCTGACGGGTAAAAATGTGGCAGATGATGCATTTGCAGGTATCGCAGATGGAACAGTTATCAGGGTGCCCAAAAAGATGCTCGCCCGCTATCAGAAACTGTTTGCAAAGAAAGGACTCTCAAAGAAAGTAAAGGTTGTAGCAATCAAAAACAAAAACAGAAAAAATAAATAGCGTGTAAAAACAGGGTAGTGCAATGCACTACCCTGTTTCGCCTGATACATACGGTGTAATATCATTAATCAATACATAGTATAGATCACCGTAGTCATCGGTATGTACGAATCTTCCATAATCAAGGACATATTTTACATTTCCATTTTTGCAGACGATACGGTATTTGACAGAATCGATATCGTTCTCCTTTGTGATCTGTGAAGAGATGTTGTGCTCGACGAGGGAGCGGTCATCCGGGTGAACCATTCCGTGGAACGAGTTACCGGTCAGTTCACGAAGCTCCTTGGCAGTGTCGCATTCGAACATTTTCACGAGTTCCCTGTTAAAGGAGAGCAGTTCCTCGCTTTTGTCGGCTTTATAGATAAAGAAACCGCCGGGCAGTGAATCAGAGATTTGATTCAATTTGTGAAGCATATCCGGTGAGCCTTCATGCAGACCGGTTCTCTGCAGCCCATACAATGCATCCTGGTCTGGAACCGGAGTCTGTGTGATGTCCTCATCTTTGGACATCAGCAGTAATTTTTCAAATTCATCTGCGGGCAGGGGTTTCGCATAATAATAGCCCTGCGCAAAATCACATCCCATGGATTTTAACCGGTCGCGCTGATCCTCTGTCTCGACACCTTCTGCGACCACGCTCAACCGCATGCGGTGAGCCATGTTGACGACATCATTTAAGAGTCTGCGCTCAATCGGCTTGGCCATCTCACTGCGGATGAATGCCATATCCAGCTTCAGGACATCAATCGACATCTGGCTGAGCATATTTAGAGAAGAGTAGCCGCTTCCAAAATCATCCATCTCAATCGTAAAGCCCAGATCACGCAATTCGGATACGGTATGAATGATCCGCTCCGGACTTTTTGTATAAGCGCTCTCCGTGATCTCCAGATGCAGATATTTGGGATCCAGCGTACTGTCTTTGACCAGTTCCGTAAAAACAGCCGGCAGATCTGCCTGATAGATATCGGTTCTCGAGATATTGACGGAGATCGGAACGAGGGGCAGACCCTTGTCGCGCCATTCGCACAGCTTATCACATACACTTTTCCATACATACTGATCCAGCTTATAGATAAATCCGTTTTTCTCAAAGAGAGGAATGAATTCGTTTGGCGATAGGAATCCAAGATCCGGATGTGTCCAGCGCACGAGTGCCTCAGCGCCGATCATGCGGTCGTTCTGCAGGCAGTACTTCGGCTGGAAATAAACGGAAAATTCACCGGCCTGTAACGATGCCTCCATCACATCCGTGATATGTTTTTCACGCAGCATGTTTTCACGCATGGAATCGTCATACACAGCGACAGTTTCGTTGTATAATCCTTTGATGCGGTCGACCGCCAGCAGGGCGCGGTCACACATATACGCGGCCGGTATGGAGCGATCCGTGATCTCATAGATACCGATCTTTATGGATAATTTCTGCGTGCTCTTCAGCTGGCTGTACTCTAATAGTTCTGAGATATGCTGACGGAGCTCCTGCTCCTGTCTGCGTTCCAGCAGGCACAACAGACGGTCGGCACCATATCTGCCGCAGATGATATCTTCACCGACTTTTCTGCGGAGAAATTCTGCTTCAGCGGCGAGCAGATGGTCACCGGCCTGACGGCCGAACGTGTCATTATATAATTTAAAATTCTCAATATTCAGACACCAGATGGAATATTCACGATCCGGATTTTTATCCAGACGGGAATGGACCTTCTCATAAAAATATTCTCTTGTATAAAAACCGGTCAGTCTGTCATATTTGTACAGATTTGAGATCGCTGCGGTCTCATACAGCTTGAGCATGCTGGCCACGCGGTGCAGGATCACCTTAGGACGGTACGGCTTTGGAATAAAATCATTTGCACCGTTTGCAAGTGCCGTGACCTCGTCCTCCTCGGTATTTCCCTGTGTCATGACAATGACCGGAATCGTGGCAAGTTGTTCGTCAGCCTTTAACTTGCGCAGAAACGTATAGCCGTCCATGACAGGCATGATAATATCCAATAAAATAAGGGCAACACTTTCACTGTGCTGCGCCAGGAGATCCAAGGCTGCCTGTCCATTCTCAGCTTCTAACAGATCATATTGGCCGGATAGTATCTCGGCTAACACCTTACGGTTGAGTTCATTGTCCTCTACAATTAATAATTGCTTCTTCGGTAGTGTATTCATCGTTATCCATTCTTATTTATATAGTGTAGTATATCTGACAAAAGTATAGCATATATGTGTCGACGGTTACAAGGACTTTGGGAATTTTGTCGCAGATCTATATGTAAATATGAACAAAAACCATATAAAAATTTTGTAGATATTAGAGTGAATGACGGAAAAATGTAAAAAATTTTTAATGTTCATCAAAAAATATTCTATAGAATACAAACGGGAAAACAGATATACTGTCAATATCAACAAACAACAAAGGGAGGAAACATGAAATGAAAAAGAAAATCGTTGTTTTGACACTGGCAGCAGCAATGGCTATGTCAGCAGTAGCATGCGGATCAAATGCTGATTCGGCAGACCAGGGCAATCAGGATGCCACCACAGATGACAGCGCTACTACAGATGACAGTGCAGCAGACGCTGCAGATGACAGCGCAGACGCCACAGAATCAGGCAGCACAGCAAATAAGGACAAGCCGTTAGTATGGTTTAACCGTCAGCCGTCCAACAGCTCTACTGGAGAACTGGACAGTGCAGCATTGAACTTCAACAAAGATACCTATTATGTAGGTTTCGATGCAAATCAGGGTGCTGAGCTGCAGGGAACCATGGTAAAGGATTACATCGAGGCTAACATCGATTCTATCGACCGTAACGGTGACGGAATCATCGGATATGTACTGGCAATCGGTGATATCGGACACAATGATTCCATCGCACGTACCAGAGGTGTCCGTAAGGCACTCGGTACAGCCGTTGAGAATAACGGTGAAGTAGCCAGCGATCCTGTAGGAACCAATACAGACGGATCTGCTACAGCAGTACAGGATGGCAAGATCACAGTGAACGGAAAAGATTATATCGTTCGTGAGCTCGCTTCCCAGGAGATGAAGAACTCAGCAGGTGCAACATGGGATGCTGCTACCGCTGGTAACGCAATCGGAACATGGTCTTCTTCATTCGGTGATCAGATTGATGTCATCGCATCTAACAATGATGGTATGGGAATGTCAATGTTCAACGCATGGTCAAAGGATAACAAGGTACCTACCTTCGGATATGATGCAAACAGTGATGCGGTTGCAGCAATCGCAGACGGATACGGCGGAACCATCAGCCAGCATGCTGATGTACAGGCTTACCTGACACTCCGTGTACTTCGTAACGCATTAGATGGTGTAGATGTTGATACCGGTATCGGAACTGCAGATGATGCAGGCAACGTACTGAGCGATGACGTATACAGATACGATGCAGACAACCGTTCTTACTACGCATTGAACGTAGCAGTTACGGCTGACAACTATCAGGATTTCACAGATTCTACCGTAACATATGCACCGGTTTCTAACCAGCTTGACGAAGCTGCCCATGCAACCAAGAAGGTATGGCTGAATATCTACAATGCTTCTGATAACTTCTTAAGCTCTACCTATCAGCCGCTTCTGCAGAAGTATGATGACCTGATGAACCTTGATGTTGAGTACATCGGTGGTGACGGACAGACAGAGTCTAACATCACAAACCGTTTAGGAAATCCTGATCAGTACGATGCATTCGCAATCAACATGGTTAAGACAGATAATGCAGCTTCATACACAGCTATCCTTAATCAGTAAAAACCGATAGGATTTAAACCGTTTAGGGAGAAGAAATTCTCCCTAAACTTTTTGTTATAGGGGATAATGCATTCCGTTTGGACAGGTCTGACGTAATGCAAACCAGATCGATAGAATATGACAGGAGTAAGAGCAATGGAAGATAAGAAAGATAACATCGTCTTATCCATACGCGGTATGTGTAAATCCTTCGGACGTAACCGGGTGCTCGATCACATCAACCTGGATGTGAAGGAAGGCACGGTTATGGGTCTGATGGGAGAAAACGGCGCCGGTAAGTCGACGATGATGAAATGCCTCTTTGGCACCTATCAGAAAGATGAAGGAACGATCTATCTTGATGGAAAAGAAGTGAGCTTTTCCGGACCGAAAGATGCCCTTGAAAACGGAATTGCAATGGTGCATCAGGAGTTAAACCAGTGTCTGGAGAGAAATGTAGTGGACAATTTATTCCTTGGACGTTACCCGCGCAATGCGATGGGCGTTGTCGATGAGGGAAGAATGAAAAGGGAAGCATCCGAGCTGTTCCGTAAGCTGGGTATGACTGTCAATCTGGAACAGCCGATGAGAAAAATGTCCGTTTCCCAGAGACAGATGTGCGAGATTGCCAAGGCGATTTCTTATAATTCCAAGGTAATTGTTCTGGATGAGCCGACATCCTCCCTGACTGTTCAGGAAGTAGACAAACTTTTTGAAATGATGCGGATGTTGAAGTCACAGGGCATCTCCCTCATTTACATTTCCCATAAAATGGATGAGATCTTTGAGATCTGTGATCAGATCTCCGTGCTGCGTGATGGTAACCTTGTGATGACAAAGGATGCCAAGGACACCAATATGAACGAGCTGATCGCAGCGATGGTTGGACGTGTATTAGAGAACCGGTTCCCGCCGGTGGATAATACACCGGGAGATGTTGTATTCTCTGTACAGCATCTGTCTACCAAATATGAGCCCCATCTGCAGGATATTTCCTTTGACGTGCGTAAAGGAGAGATCTTTGGCTTGTACGGATTGGTCGGTGCAGGACGTACAGAGCTGCTGGAGACGATTTTCGGTGTGCGTACCAGAGCATCAGGCCGTGTATATCTGAACGGTCAGCTGATGAACTTCACCAGTGCAAAGGAAGCCATGGATTATGGCTTTGCGATGATCACGGAGGAACGTAAAGCAAACGGATTATTCTTAAAGAGTGATCTGACATTCAACACAACGATTGCCAATATTGATGCCTATAAGAGCGGACTGTCACTTTCCGATACAAAGATGGTGAATGCGACTGCCAAAGAGATCAAGATCATGCATACAAAATGTATGGGTCCCGATGATATGATCACGAGCCTTTCCGGTGGTAATCAGCAGAAGGTGATTTTCGGTAAGTGGCTTGAGCGTGAACCGCAGGTATTTATGATGGATGAGCCGACACGAGGAATCGATGTTGGTGCAAAGTATGAAATCTACGAGTTGATTATTAAGATGGCGAAGGAAGGAAAGACGATCATCGTTGTATCTTCCGAGATGCCGGAGATTCTTGGTATTACAAACCGTATTGGTGTTATGTCCAACGGACATCTTTCAGGAATCGTGAACACGAAAGAAACCAATCAGGAAGAGCTTTTAAGACTCAGCGCAAAATACCTATAAAAAAGGGAGAATACAGACATGGCTAATAACAATAAAATTCTTACGGCTGAGCAGGAACTTGCTTTGCGTCAGCCCATCGACGATTATGTCGGAGGAATACAGGAAAAAATTGATGCCTTACGTGAGAATGGTACCGCGAAGGTCATCGCATACGAAAATAAGATCGATGCAATTAAGAGAGACCGCGCATTGACAAAGGCGGAGAAAGAGGCAAAAATTGCACAGATCGGTAAAGACCTTGATGCAGCCAAAAAGATCGAGGACAAGAATAAAGATGAGATAAAGAAGCTGATTGATGAGGCTGAGGCTTATCTGAAGGCTCATTTTGATAACGATTACTACAAATATGTCGTAGAGAGCTGTGAAGCACAGAAGGCGCAGGCACAGGCTGCTTACAAGACAAAGGTCGCAGATCTGGAGAAGCAGCACAAGGAGATCCTCTCTTCACTCTCCGAGCAGCGCGAGATCAAGGATGAGAATTATGTATATAAGAACCGTCTCTCGAATGCAAAGCTGGAGCTGGAAAAGGAAAATCAGGAGATCAAGGACAGAAAGCATGAGGCTTTCCGTCATAAATATCATCTGATTGATATGCTGCGTTTATCAAAGTTTACGTTCATGGAGTCAAGAGCGCAGAAGTGGGAGAATTATAAATATACATTCAACCGCCGTTCTTTCCTCCTGCAGAACGGACTGTACATTGCAATCCTGTTGATCTTCATTGCATTGTGTATCATCACCCCGATTAAGAAAGGTACCCCCCTTCTTACATATAATAACATATTAAATATTTTACAGCAGGCATCCCCCAGAATGTTCCTTGCACTTGGTGTCGCTGCCCTGATCCTCCTTGCAGGTACAGATCTGTCTGTTGGACGTATGGTTGGTATGGGTATGACGACCGCGACGATCATCATGCACCAGGGCGTGAATACCGGTGGTGTATTCGGACATGTCTTTGACTTTACAGGAATCCCGGTACTGGGTAGAGTATTGCTCGCGCTGGTAGTATGTATTATTTTCTGTACGTTCTTTACGAGTATTGCAGGTTTCTTTACCGCGAAGTTCAAGATGCATCCGTTCATTTCAACGATGGCGAACATGCTGATCATCTTTGGTCTGGTAACTTATGCGACAAAGGGTGTGTCTTTCGGTGCGATTGAACCGACGATCCCTGGCATGATCATCCCGAAGGTGAATGGATTCCCCACCATTATTCTCTGGGCACTGGCAGCGATCATCATTGTATGGTTTATCTGGAATAAGACGACTTTTGGTAAGAGTCTGTATGCAGTAGGTGGAAATCCCGAGGCAGCAGCAGTATCAGGTATCTCCGTATTCGCGATTACACTGGGTGCTTTCGTGATGGCCGGTGTATTATATGGATTCGGTACATGGCTTGAGTGTATCCGTATGGTTGGTTCCGGATCAGCAGCTTATGGACAGGGCTGGGATATGGATGCAATTGCAGCCTGCGTAGTCGGTGGTGTGTCATTTACCGGTGGTATCGGTAAGATCTCCGGTGTTGTAACTGGTGTATTTATCTTTACAGCATTGACTTACTCTCTGACCATTCTTGGTATCGATACAAACCTTCAGTTCGTATTCTCAGGTATCATCATTCTCGTAGCAGTAACACTTGACTGCCTGAAATACGTACAGAAGAAGTAATAACTCAATGATTTACTGATTTTTTGAAAAGAGTGTCAGGCTGGTTCTTGGTCTGGCGCTCTTTTTGTGGTATAGTGGGCATATGCACTTGCGTAAAAGATAAAATTGGAGAAAAACATGAGTCAGTATACATTGCTCCTTGTAGATGATGAGGAAGAAGTTATTCAGGTAATTATGCATAAGGTACCGTGGGAGGAACTGGGATTTTCAGTGATCGGACATGCGAATAATGGGGTGAAGGCGCTGGAGATGATCGAGGAATCGCAGCCGGATGTCGTGATGACAGATATCCGGATGCCCTATATGGATGGTCTGGAGTTGTGCAGCTGCATCCGTCAAAGATACCCTGCAACCCATGTGCTGTTATTTACGGGTTTTGATGAATTTGAATATGCCAAAGAGGCTGTGCATCTGGAGATCGAGGAATATATTTTGAAGCCTTCCAATGCGAGCGAACTGGAAAGCGTGTTTGCAAAATTAAAGGTAAAGATGGATCAGGCGATCAGTGAAAAGAAAAATGTGGCTGTACTGCAGGACTATTATATGCATTCACTCCCACAGATGCAGGCCAACTTCTACTCGATGCTGATCGAAGGCAGGATTCCTGAAGATGAGCTGTATAAATATCTGGACAATTACCAGATCTCAGTGGAAGGACCGCTGTTTTGCTGTCTGGTCATACATGTATCAAAAACAAATGCACCACAGGATATGGATGAGCGGCTGCTGGTGGCATCGGTCGACAAGCAGGCGAGGGAGCAGCTGGCAGTCAAATGGGCGGCAAAGAGCTTTACCTATCTGGATAATACCGTGATGATCGTACAATTGAAGGATGAAAATGCGCTCCCTGAGCTGACAGATGAGTGCGATCGATTCTGTAAATATATGCACCGGATGATACGGGCGGTAGTGACGGTTGGCGTGGGACAGGTCTGCCAGCATATGACTGACCTGCCGCAGTCATACAGCAGTGCGAAGGAAGCCGTGTCTTACCGCGTGTTGTACGGGGGAACGCGCGCGATCAATATCCGTGAGATCATTCCGCAGAAACGGGAGCTTCAGGCTGCAGACAGCGACAGCGAATTGTCCGAACTGCTGAAAATGATCAGTCTCGGGTCAGAGACAGAGATCATGGAGGCGATAGAGGCTTATCTGGACAAGATCTATGTGCGTTCCAGATCCCTGCAGGAGCATCAGATCGCATTGATGGAGCTGATCAGCGCGCTGTACCGGTTTGCGGTGAACAATGATCTGGCATTGGACGAAGACTCTGCCGCGATCATGGGGGAATATCCAAGGCTGATCAATATGGAAAAGGATGTCCTAAAGCAATGGCTCCGCGACCATTGCCTGCGGCTGCATGAGAGTATACAGAGTGTGCGGGACAGTTCGACACAGTCACTGATCCGCAGGGCAAAGGAATATGTGCACAACCATTATCAGGACGAAGGATTGTCACTGGATGATATCTGTGAGACACTCGGCATATCCAACTCTTATTTTTCGAGCGTATTCAAAAAGGATACCGGTAATTCTTTTATCGGTTATCTGACAGAATACCGGATGGAGAAGGCTGCAAGGCTCCTCATAGAGACCACGGAGAAGAGTTATATGATAGCAAAAAGTGTCGGTTATTCGGATCCAAATTATTTCAGCTATGTGTTTAAAAGGCAGTTCGGCATCTCGCCGTCGAAATACAGATCGGAGTATGTAAAGGGTGAATGATAAATTTGTCAAACAGCTAAAAAAATGGAAACCGGGAAATATCCAGACATCGCTTATGATTGCATTTTCACTGATCTCAGTTTCGATTGTAGTCTGCATGGGCGTGATCATGTATGTTCGGTTTTCTTCGGTTTCCAGACAGGAGATCATCGAGAGCACACAGAAATTGATGGATCAGACGAAAGACAGCATGGATGAGTATCTGGTCAATATGCGCCAGATCTCGGATACCGCTTATTATAACGTGATCAAGGAAAGCGATATGGATTCTGATGCCATGCAGATCAAGGAGCAGATGCAGCTATTGTATGAAGCAAATAAGGACAAGCTGCGGAGTATTGCGCTCTATGACAGAGGGGGCAGCCTGATAGCGGCAGAGCCGGTCGTGACGCAGAAACCGGATGTGAGTGTCACGCATCAGCAGTGGTTTGTGGATGCGATGGAAGAGATGGAGAATATCCATTTCTCAACGCCGCACATCCAGAACCTGTTTGATGATGGAACCATGCGCTATTACTGGGTCATCTCCTCGAGCCGGGTCGTAGATCTGACGTTCGGGGCTGACTCGCAGTCGGGTGTTTTGCTCGTGGATATGGATTATTCCGGCATTTCCAGAATGATCAAGCAGATCAATACGCTTGGAAGTGAACAGTATTTTTATCTGTGTGACAGCAACGGGGAGATCATTTATCATCCGCAGCAGATCCAGATCTCCAAAGGAATTGCGGGTGAGAATAACCTTGCGGTGGCAAAGGAAAAAGATGGTGTCTATGAGGAGTATTTTGAGGGGAAACACCGTAAGGTTATCGTAAATACGATTGGATATACCGGATGGAAACTGGTCGGTGTCGTACCGTATTCTATTTTTACCCATAAAATGATCGATATGCGCCAGTTCAGTATCGTTCTGATCCTTTTAATGATTATGATGTTAGTCATCGTCAACCGGGTCGTTGCGCTGCGTATCTCGCGGCCGATCCGAAAGCTGGATCATTCGGTTGCGGAGTATGAGACCGGAAAAGAATCGGAAATCTATGTTGGCGGGTCACAGGAGATCCGTCATCTGGGTGAGTCCATTCAAAAGTCGTACCGGCAGAATGCGCTGCTCATGCAGGAGATCGTCTGGGAACAGAATGAGAAACGGAAACGTGAGCTCGAGGCTCTGCAGAGCCAGATTAACCCACACTTTCTGTACAATACACTGGATTCCATTACGTGGATGGTAGAGGGCGGAAAAAACGAGGAAGCGGCATTTATGATCTCCCAGCTGGCAAAATTGTTTCGTGTCAGCCTGTCGGAGGGGCATACGGTTATCCGTGTGCGGGATGAGCTACAGCACGCACGCAGCTATATGAATATCCAAAAGACGCGCTATAAAAACAAGTTTTCGGTATCCTTTGATGTGGATGAATCGCTCTATGGGTATTGTACCGTGAAGCTGTCGCTGCAGCCACTTCTGGAAAATGCGATCAATTACGGAGTACGGGAACTGGAAGATTGCGGAGAGATTACGGTGACAGGAACACTGGAGGCAGATGTCCTGACACTTTCCGTGACAGACAATGGAATCGGTATTCCGCCTGATGAGGTAGGCTTCCTGCTCACAGATACGAAACGTGTGCATAAGAAAGGCTCGGGTGTCGGTCTTGTCAATGTACACAACCGGATTCAGATCCTGTTTGGCAAAGAATATGGACTGGAGATCGAGAGTGAGCTGGATGAGGGGACGACCGTATCCATCCGGATACCGGCCATACCTTTTTCAGAGGAACAGCAGCGTGTGCTTGAGACCGGATCTCCGACAGAGACAGCGATGCAGAGCAGGAAGGCGGGGCAATAGGGCGTGAAAAGTGTGAAAAAGAAATATATTTTACTGGAGCTGATTCTAGGAGTCTGGGTGATCGTGTTTATTTGTGTGATTTTTTTTCAGAGACATGAACAGCAGCGGCCACGGGTTGCTGTGGTGCTCTCAGATTCGGACAGTAATCAGTGGTCTTCACTGAAATACGGATTGCGGATGGCGGCTGAGGACCATAAGGTAGATGTGGTTTTTATCAGTACAGAGATTATAGAATCGATGGAGGAAGAAGTAAAAATTATCCAGTTTGCGATTCAAAAAGGTGCGGACGCGGTGATTGTGCAGCCGATACCGGGGGTGGATGCGGAGCAGATCCTCCAGACGGTATCACCAAAGATCCCGGTCATGCTGATCGAATCGGCAGCAGGATATGACAGGAGCCAGTCTGATTTTCCAACGACAGAGGCAGATGCCGCATCGATGGGGAAACAACTGGTGCAGGAACTGTTAGCTGACTGTGATGGGGATATCAGAGGAAAGAGGATCGGTGTTTTCTCGTCGGATATGGCATCGGATGTGACGAGGGAAAAGAAGAATACCGTCTATCGGCTGTTGCAGGAGCAGGGCGCTGAAATCAGATGGAAAATCACCGGAAAGTTAAATGATGCCGGGTTGGTAATCCTGGAAAAGCAGCCACCGGTGGATGCCGTGCTGGCTCTGGATGACCGGAGTGTCGTGATAGCCGGGAAATGTGCTGCAGATGAACGTCTGCATGGTGCGTGGCTCTATGGTATCGGCAATTCAACAGAGGCTGTGTATTATCTGGATAACGATTATGCAAAGTGTCTCATTGTTCCTGATGAATTTGATGCAGGATATCAGAGTATGTCTGCGGTAGTAGATCAATTAAACGGAACCGTCCACGATATGGAAGATATCACGGCAGGGTATACCGTGCTTCGCAGGGACGAACTGTTTACAGATGAAAATCAGGAACTGTTATTTATTATGAGCCAGTGACAGGCAGATGTGCGGTCAGCGTCCATCATAGCTCACAGAGCCGGAAAACCGGCATGATGGACAGAAATACATAAAAATAAATATAGAAATAAATATAGAAATAAATATAGAAATAAAAGTAGAATAAAAGTAAAATAAAAGTAAAAATAGGAATCAAAAATATGGAACAAAACAGAATCAGAAAGCATCTGTCTACAGCTTTTTTCCTGTTTGCCATGACCGCGTGTCTGCTCATGGGCTGTGGCACGGACGAAACAGTGGATGCAAATCAGATTTATGTCGGTGTGGCTTGCTATGACCAGAGTGATATTTTTGTCAGCGAGCTGGTACGCTGCTTTAAAGAGTCTTTGAGCCGGGATCGAGGCAGCTATGAGGTCATGGTCACAGTCCGTGATGCAGTTGGTTCACAGAAGACGCAAAATGACCAGATCAAAGAGATGATCGACGAAGGGTGTAATGTATTATGTGTGAATCTGGCAGACCGGACGGATCCATCCCAGATTATAGAATATGCCAAAGAAAATAATGTGCCGATCATATTTTTCAACCGGGAGCCCGTGGCAGAGGATCTGATGCGCTGGGATCAGCTGTATTATGTCGGGGCAAAGGCGTTGCAATCCGGTGTGATGCAGGGAGAACTGGCTGTGGCGGCAATTATGGACAATAAAGCGATTGACCGCAATCAGGATGGTGTGATCCAATATGTGATCTTAGAGGGAGAGATGGGACATCAGGACGCAATCGTGCGGACAGAGAGCGTGGTGGAATATATCCGGTCGAAGGGGATCAAGCTGGAAAAACTCGGCTGTGAGACTGCAAACTGGAAACGTGCACAGGCGCAAAACCGGATGGATCAGCTGATCACTCAGTATGGGAATTCGATTGAACTCGTGCTGGCGAACAATGATGATATGGCGCTCGGGGCACTTGACAGTTACCAGCAGATGCGGTATACCCAAAATGACATGCCCGCAGTCTTTGGCATCGACGGAATCAGGGAGGCATTAGAAGCTGTCAAGGCTTCTCGTATGGAGGCAACCGTCTATAATGATAAAGAGGGACAGGCAAAAGCAATGTCAGACCTTGTATTCGCATCCGTGTCGGGTGAAGGATTTGACAAGATTGACTTTGTGAACATGAACAGCATCTATCTCCCGTACCAGAAAGTCACGGCAGAAAATGTGGACACATATCTGGATGCGGATGCGCAAATTACGAGGTAGACACTTATATAGCAGAAAAGGAGAAGATATATGCAGGAAAGTAAATCAAGAATGCAGAAGTTCCCAGAGGATAGCATCATTCTCCGGGAAGGTGAACTGAGAAACGAAATGTATAAGATTGTGTCCGGTAAGGTAGCAGTCTACATTAACTACGGCAAGGAAAACGAGTATCTGCTCGGCATACTCGGCGAACAGCAATGTTTTGGAGAGCTGGGGATTTTGTGCAGGCAGCCGAGTATGTATACGATAGTAGCGGTATATGATGTGCTGGCTATGCGGATCAGTCGGGATGAGATTGACGAGTTTCTCAAGAAGAATAATAAAAATGCGATCAATATTATCCAAAATCTGTCCTGGTGCATGATGAACCTCAAGGGCAATCTGGATCTGGTGTTGGATGAACTGGCAAATCTGAATGAGACTGAGGCGCAGACAGTACATATGATCAGGGAAAAAATGCAGCAGTATACGATGCAAAACATGCAGAATACAGATCTTTTTGAGAAAATAGAATAAAGGTGTGGCTATAACAATATGCAGGGTCTGACCAGTCTGGTTGAGCCCTGTATTTTTATATATTAGGAAATTTTGCTGCAAAAAAAGCGCTGTAAACAAGAAAAAATGAACCATTTGTTATCTCAGATGCTCTTATATACAGGTGCACCAAAAAAAGAAAATATTTGGTAAGGAGGATGTGCGTTGGAGACAGCGAAGGAATTGGAACTGGTCAGGCGTATGAAAAAGGGAGAACGGGCAGCCTTTGACGAACTATATGAACAGTATTATGACAGACTGTACCGCACGGCTTGCATGATCACAGGCAACCGGGCAGATGGGGAAGACGTGACCCAGGAAACCTTTATCAAGGCGTATCTGAATTGTAATAGGTTAAAACAAGACGGACAATTCCGCTATTGGATCTATAAGATTCTCAATCGTACTGCCTGGCAGATTGCGAAAAAGCATGCAAAAGAGCAGCCAGACGAACACATTTTAAAGTTGGCAGACACTTCAATGTCAGTTTTTTTGGCAGATTCTCCGGTAGTGAAAGTATTACAGGATGAGCAGGAGCAGTCAGTCGCAGAGGCGATAGGGCAGTTGGAGTACAAGCAACGGACGACCGTGATTCTCTATTATTATAATGGACTTGGCACAAAGGAGATCGCAAGCGTCATGGGATGTATGGAGGGAACGGTCAAATCGAGGTTGTTTACAGCCAGAAAGAATCTGCGGATACAACTGGAACAGGAATTTCAGAATGGAGGGTATGTATGCAAAACAATGAATTCATGAATAAGCAGATGGATCGACAGATAAAAAATGCACTCTATATGAAGGCAGATACTTATACTCCGCCGACTGATCTGAAACAGCGGATTGACGGGCAGATCGCGCGTCAGAAAAAGGAGGTTGTATTTATGAGAAAGATGAGCGTAAAGAAAGTAGCGGTAGCGGCAGCAGCTATGTGTGTATTGACAGGAACGGTATGTATGGCAGGAGGCAAGATCAACGGATATATTGGCGGTGACAGATTGGGCGTACGGACGGAAGCGTATTCGGATCTTGGAAATCTGGAGCAGAAACTGGATCTGACATCACATGCACCGGAGTCTTTTGATAATGGTTATGCATTTGCATATGCTGACATCTTGGATTTTGATGCGGTTGACGAGAATCATGTGACTGTAAAAACCGAGTCCGAATTGGATGTCACCTATGAGAATGACGGAGATAATGTGTTCTACAGAGTGAAAAAGGGTGCGACGACATTCAGCGACGAAGAACTAGCACATGCGCAGATGATTGAGCAGGACGGTGTGAGCTACTATTACATCACTAATAATTACCTGTTTCTTCCAGCAGACGGTGAGCCGACCGAGGAGGATCTGGCAGCAGAGAAAGCCGGTGCACTTATGATCTCTTATGGCAGCTCCGAGCGTGAAGAAAAGAAGTATGACAGTCTGTGCTGGAATGCAGATGGTCAGAGTTATAGTCTGTCCGGATTTGATGTGCATATGGATGCACAGGAACTTGTGCATATGGCAGAGCAGGTACACTGATTTTTCCTTTATATTTCATAGTGATTAAATGACAGGCAAGCCCGTGGATACTGGATGTATTCGCGGGCTTGTGTTATACTGTCAATCAGGTAGAGAGCAGTTTATATAGAACGTATACAGAGGAGGGCATGATGAGAACACGGAAAGAAGCACTGGATTACGGATTGTCGTTTCCGGATACCTACCAACAGGCACCCTTTCATGATCCTAACTGGCAGTTAGTCCGGGTACAGGGCAGCAAAAAGGCATTTTTGTGGACGTATGAGATGGATGGTCATATTTGTCTGAATGTAAAGGTAGACCCGGAGTGGAGGGATTTCTGGAGAAATGCGTATGCGGCTGTGATTCCCGGTTATCATCAGAATAAGGAACACTGGAATACGGTGATTTTAGATGGAACGGTTCCTGATACAGATGTGAAGCGGATGATCGCAGAGAGCTATGATCTCGTCACGGACAGCCCTTCGAAACGTATCTACGAGGCAGTCAGACAGATTCCGGCGGGACATGTGGCGACTTATGGAAGGATTGCAGAATTGGCAGGCGATAAAAGAATGGCGCGTGCTGTCGGCAATGCGCTGCACAAAAACCCGGATCCCGAGCATATCCCATGTTTCCGCGTTGTCAATGCTAAGGGCGAGTTGTCCGGCGCATTTGCATTTGGTGGTGCAGATGAACAGGAGCGGAGGCTGCGCGCCGATGGTGTGGAGGTCGTGAATGGAAAAGTAGATCTGGAGCGCTACGGGATCTGAGTATCAAGCGTCTGCGAAACATTTAAGTAGGCGAATTATGCATGCCGGCACGAGCCATCCCATACATTTGTATGTTTTTATTCGGCCATGGCTGATTCGGTTACAACCGAATAAAAATTGACATCGTCAGATATTCTTATTATACTATATATAGAATTTCATGTTTTTTCAGTTTGGAGGATATTGAGTATGTTCTATGGAAGGGAAAACGAAAGAAAAAAACTGCATACGATGTTTCTTTCAGATGGTCAGATGATTTCTCTGATTTATGGCAGGAGGAGAATTGGTAAAAGTGAACTTATTAAGCAGGGATTAAAAGAAACAAACCTAAAAAGCATTTACTATGAATGTAAGCAAACTACGGAACGCAACAATGTGGACAGTTTATCAGAACTGATCGGTGAAATCTTTGATTTTCCAAAGCCTGCATTTGAAAATATTGAAGTACTGCTGCAATTCCTTTTTAAAATGTCAGAAAAGGAACCGATGATTCTTGTTTTGGATGAATATCCGTATTTACGGGAAAATTCAAAGGGACTTGATAGTATTTTACAATCTATCATAGACCATTATAAAGATACGTCTCATATGAAGCTGATTGTCTGTGGTTCTTATGTAGATACAATGAAGGCTCTTTTGGAAAAACAGAATCCCTTGTATGGCAGAATTGACCTTACGCTTAATTTGAAACCAATGGATTACTATGAATCTGCATTGTTTTATCCGGAATTTACAGAAGAAGATAAGGTGAGATTGTTCAGTGTGTTCGGGGGGATTCCATATTATAATCGGCTGATTGATGCGAAAAAAAGTGTGCGTGAAAATATCATAGAGCTGATTGCATCTCCAGGGGCGCGTTTGGAAAATGAGGTATCTATGTATCTCAATTCAGAAATTTCAAAAATTACAAATGCAAATGAGGTCTTTGAAGCGCTTGCAAAGGGATTTTCCAGATACAAGGATATTCTTGACCAGTCAAATGTTTCGAGCGGACCGGCATTAATTGATATTCTTGACAAATTGATGCGTATGGATGTTGTCTCAAAAGAAGCTCCAATTAACGATGAAAATAATAAGAAAAAATCGGGATATTTCATTTCAGATAATTTGTCGTTGTTTTACTATAAATATATTTTCAGAAATTTGTCGCGAATGAATATTATGGATTCTGATGTTTTCTATGATAAATATATCGTAGAGGATTTTGAAACAAAGTATATTCCGAAGAGTTTTGAGAGAATCTGCAGACAGTATCTGATTCGAAAAAACAGGAATGGCCTGATGGATGAGGTCTTTGAAAAAATAGGAAAATATTATTATGATGATCCAATAGAAAAAAGGAACGGAGAATTTGATATTGTTACTTTAGATGACAGGGGATATATTTTCTATGAAGCAAAATTCAGAAAAGATCCTGTCACAGAGAGCACCGTTCAAAACGAAATACGTCAGGTAGAGCAGACAGGACTGGAGTGTTATAGATACGGATTTTTTTCAAAATCAGGATTTACCTGCAAAGAGGGGGAGCGTCGGATATTGATTGAACTGAAGGATCTGTATAAATAAAGGCGGAGTCATTGACTGATCCCGTGCGGGCTGATCGGCAAAATCCGTTACTGGAACGAGGTACGAGTGAACAGTAACGATCGGTTACGTTTTTGGTGATTTTTGTCAAAAATTCAGTTGTCTGAAATATCTGGTTGTGATATACTTTTTTTATGGGAATTTATAGCTATGGATGTATAGCATAGAAGTTCAGACAAAGGAGTGATTAGCAAATGAAGAAAAAAAGATCGGTACAGCAAAAGGTCCGCAAGGTAAAAGATGGTGGACCAAAAAGCGGTGTCGTGAGCATTCAGCAGGAGATCCAGAAATCAATGATTCTGTTGTTGGTGTCTACATTGCTGTTTGTAGGTGTTGTAACATGTGTTTTGAATTACAGGTCATCTGTGAGTCAGATGAAGAGCAGCATGAAGGTGACTGCCCAGGTGGCCGCAGAACAGGTAAAGTACCGTCTGGGAAAAACGATGAGTCTGGTAGAGGTCATGGGAACCGTACCGACGTTTTCTTCGGCAGATGTTTCCGTGGATGAAAAGATCGCATTGGCACAGACATATGCCAATGCATATAATTGGGTTGGTGTCAGTATCGTCGGAACAGACGGAAAGAGTATCGAGGGTGATGATGTCGATGTCTCAGACCGTGCATATTTTCCGCGTGCAGTTGGTGGCGTGACATCAATCAGTGATCCTGTGTACAGTAAGGCTACCGGAGATCAGGTAATCGTAGTGGCGGCACCCATATGGGCAGGCGGGCAGATGAACTCAGAAGTGACGGGTATCATCTGTGTGACAATGGATGCGACAGTGTTATCCAATGTTGTAGAATCCATTCAGATCAGCAGCCACGGCAGCGCTTATATGCTGGATGGCAGCGGCAATACGATCGCACACGAGAATCAGGAGCTGGTAACGTCTGCCAGCAACACGATCAAAGAAGCCGAGACGGATTCTTCACTGAAAGCGATTGCAGCACTTGAGCAGAAGATGGTCAGCGGTTCTGCAGGTGTCGGACAATACCGTTATGGTGGCAAAAGCAAATGTATGGGATATGCACCGGTTGGAGTAAATGGCTGGAGTCTGGCAGTCGTAGCACCGATTACAGATTTTATCGGTGGAACAGTAGTAGGCATTATTGTCACGTTGGTTATGCTGTTGATAGCAACGGCCAGTGGTGCGCAGATCGCAAGAAAGAAGGGATCACAGATCGGTGGGGCAGTCAACCAGTGTTCTGGGCGTCTGAAGCTGCTGGCGCAGGGTGATCTCGAGACTCCGGTACCGCAGATTGATACAAAGAATGAGACCAAAGATCTGGCGGATTCCACGGCAGAGATTGTGGCACAGCTGCAGGGTATCATCGGTGATATCCGTCATCTGCTGTCAGGGATGGCAGATGGCAATTTTGCCGTATCCTCCGAGCTTGGCAGGGATGCGTATATCGGTGCGTACAGTGATATCTATGAGTCTGTGAGCAGGCTGAAGCATAAGCTCGCAGAGACACTGCAGTCGATTGTGGATGCGGCCGGACAGGTAGATGCCGGATCTTCACAGCTGGCAGATGGCGCAACAGAGCTCGCGCAGGGCGCAACCGATCAGGCCGCAGCTGTAGAGGAGATGTTTGCGACAGTCACAGATGTCACTGAGCAGGTAGAACATACGGCACGCGCAACGGATGATGCGCATGACAAGGCAAAGATTGTCGGTCATACCGCATTAGAGAGCCAGAAGAAGATGCAGGAACTCACGGTAGCGATGGAGCGGATCGAGGAGACCTCGAACCAGATTAAGAACATCATCGCAGAGATCGAGGATATTGCATCACAGACCAACCTGTTATCACTCAATGCTGCGATTGAGGCAGCCAGGGCAGGAGAGGCAGGACGAGGATTTGCAGTCGTTGCGGATCAGATCCGTAAGCTGGCAGAACAGAGTGCGCAGTCTGCAGTCAACACAAGAGAGATGATCGAGACTTCCATTACAGAGGTAGAGCATGGCAGCAGGCTGACACAGGAGACAGAGGAAGCACTCAAGAACGTGATAGATGGGCTGGATGCGATCGTACTCACCGTAGCAGATGTCAGAAGTGCATCCGACAGACAGAGCGAGTCTATGCATCAGATCGATAAGGTGGTAGAGCAGATCACCGGAGTTGTGCAGACGAACTCAGCATCTGCACAGGAGAGTTCAGCGACCAGTGAGGAGTTATCCGCACAGGCACAGACACTGAATGATCTCGTGATGCAGTTTAAATTATCTTAAAATATCGGGGACAGTATGGTACTGTCCCCTTTTTATGTGGTGGAAATTTTTATCACATAAAATGCGTTACTGTTCACTCGTACCTCGTTCCGGTAACTGTTACAAATTTCTGGTTGCATCATCAGATGAGTTGTGATAGAATGCATACGAATTGCAGAAAATTGCATATAGAGTGCTGAGGTGTCGGAAGGGTCTGAGAAGCAGTTAGAAGAAGCTGGGATATATTCAGACCAGTTCCGGTGAAAAGGGAAACAGGTGCAAGTCCTGTACGAACTCGTCACCGTAATTAGGGAGCAGAGGCCGAGATATCACTGGGAGACTGGGAAGATGGCGGATGCGTGGATCTATGAGTCGGGAGACCTGCCTGAGTGCTGTACCGTAACGAGAGGAATCATTTCGTTTCAGACCACGAGTAACTGGTTGTACATAAGGACTGAAAAGGCTCACAGTGATGACCATTCATTTTTCAGTTTTCTTTGCGTGCAGACCCTTTACCTGATAGCAGTAGAGGGTTTTTATTATACCTGTAAGTGAGGTCTGGTACGAAATACCACAAGGAGGACATAAAAATGAAAAAGAAAGTAGTAGTAATGATGTTAGCACTGACACTCACAGCTTCACTGGGGCTGGCTGGATGCGGCAGCAAGCAGGAGGCGTCCACGCAGCAGACAGAGGACACACAGCAGGCAGACAGTGACACAGAAACGACAGATGAGACAACAGATGATACGCAGGAGGATCAGGATACAGAAGATGATGCGGATGCGGATCAGAAGGCAGCAGATGAGGTGGCAGCATTGATTGATGCAATTTACGTACAGGAGCGTACAGATGATACAGATGCACAGTGTGCAGCAGCGAAGGAAGCATGGGATGCCCTGACAGATGCACAGAAGGCACTTGTAGAGGGTGAGAATGCAGATCCTGACTATTTCGGCAGAGATACCGGAGATGCATCCAAGGATGATCCCCGCAATCAGGATGACATCGGTGAGAACGAGATCCTTGTGGTGAGCTTTGGTACTTCGTTCAACGACAGCCGTGTAGCAGATATCAAGGGTATCGAGGATGCGATCCAGGAGGCAAATCCCGACTGGTCAGTCAGACGTGCATTTACCGCACAGATCATTATCAACCATGTACAGGCACGTGATGATGAACATATTGATAACATGGATCAGGCGTTGCAGCGTGCAGTGGATAACGGTGTCAAGAATCTGGTCGTTCAGCCGACACATCTGATGCATGGTGCGGAGTATGATGAATTGTCAGGGGCAGTGGAATCTTATAAGGATCAGTTTGAATCTGTAAAGATCGCAGAGCCGCTGCTCGGAGAGGTTGGAAGTGATGCGACAGTCATTAATGATGACAAGAAAGCAGTTGCCGAGGCGATTACTTCTGAGGCAGTAGCTGATGCAGGGTATGACAGCCTGGATGCAGCAGAGGCAGACGGTACCGCGTTTGTATTTATGGGTCATGGTACCTCCCATACTGCAAAGGTGTCTTACAGCCAGATGCAGACACAGATGGGTGATCTGGGATATAAAAACGTATTTATCGGAACGGTAGAGGGCGAGCCTGAGGAGACTGCATGTGAGGCCGTGATTGAGGCAGTGAAAGAAGCCGGATATAAGAAAGTGATCCTCCGCCCGCTGATGGTTGTTGCAGGAGATCATGCCAATAATGATATGGCCGGTGATGATGACGATTCATGGAAGAGCATGTTTGAGGCAAGCGGAGACTTTGACAGTGTAGATACACAGATCGCAGGTCTGGGAGAGATCGATGCGATCCAGCAGTTGTATGTGGCGCACACAGCAGCAGCTATGAAATAGGAAATAGAAAAAGGATGTATTAGAAAATGAAGAGAATGACAGCAGCAGTCAGTGTATTATTGCTGACGAGTACCTTATTATTTGGATGCGGCAGTAACAGTGGTGAGACACAGGAGACACCGCAGGATGTACAGCAGACCGCAGATACGGCGGAACAGACGGATGATCAGGCAGACAGTGAAGCTGCGTCTGATGAAGCAGGACAGACACAGGAGACCGCGCTTGCAGATGGTGTCTATACGGCCAGATTTCAGACAGACAGCACGATGTTCCATGTAAACGAGGCATGTGATGGAAAAGGAACGCTGACAGTGAAGGACGGTGAGATGACGATTCATATTTCACTGACTTCAAAAAATATCGTGAATCTCTATCCCGGACTGGCGGCAGATGCGCAAAAAGACGATGCCCGGCTGCTGGAACCTACGGTGGATACAGTCACTTATGAAGATGGCATGAGTGAAGAAGTGAACGGCTTTGATGTCCCGGTTCCGGCATTGGATGAGGAGTTTGACCTCGCGCTTATTGGTACCAAGGGAACCTGGTATGACCATAAGGTATCTGTGACGGATGTGACTCCGGCTTCAGAGGATGCAGCAGACCAGAAGGATACCGCTGCATCGCTGGAGGATGGAAGTTATACGATGGATGTCACCTTTGAAGGTGGCAGTGGCAGGGCGTACATTGAGTCACCGGCTGCTGTAAAAGTAGATGGAGGCCAGATCACGGCGACAGTCATCTGGAGCAGTCCCAACTATGATTATATGCTCGTGGATGGTGAGAAATATCTTCCGGTCAACACAGAGGGCAATTCTGTATTCGAGATACCTGTGGCGGCACTCGATACACCGGTCACAGTGATCGGGGATACCGTTGCGATGAGCCAGCCGCATGAGATCGAGTATAAGTTGACCTTTCACTCAGAGACAGCAGTGGCAGAGGATAACTAATGAAAAATAGAAGAAAGATACAGGTGATCGGATCTCTGATACTGGTATTGGCAGGACTGCTGGGGCTTATAGGCTGCGGCAGTCCTTCTTCTGCATCTGACGAAAATCAGGTGGAGATGCCGGCACAGGCAGCGACAGGACAGGAGACGGCCGCGCAGGCAGCAGGATCACTGGTGTATAAGGATCGCATGAAAACAGAATATGCCACGCAGTTTACCGTGGATCATTATGAGGGTGGCTATGTGATGCTCACAACAAAGGTAGACGGCGCCAGATTTCTGGTTGTTCCGGAAGGAGCGCAGACACCGGAAGGACTGGATGATGGGATTACAGTGCTGCACAGGCCGCTCGACCATCTGTATCTGGTTGCGTCGGCAGCGATGGATCTGTTCCGGGAGCTGGATGCGATTGATACGATTCGATTCTCGGGTCAGCAGGAGGAGGGCTGGTATATAGAAGAAGCCCGCACTGCGATGGAGGACGGCCGGATGATCTATGCCGGAAAATACAGCATGCCTGATTATGAATTGATCGTATCCGAGGGCTGCAGCCTGGCGATCGAGAATACGATGATTACACATGCCCCCGAGGTTGTGGAGAAGCTGGCTGAATTTGGGATACCTACGTTGATTGATTATTCCAGCTATGAGACGCATCCGTTAGGGCGTGTAGAGTGGATCCGGTTTTACGGTGCACTTCTGGGCAGGGAAACTCAGGCAGATGCAGCGTTTGCAGAGCAGACACAGATTCTCGACCGCATGATGCAGGATGATACACCGACGGGACAGACCGTGGCATTTTTCTACCTGACGACGAACGGAACCGTGAATGTGCGGAAAACCGCAGATTATGTGCCACAGATGATCAAACTGGCAGGTGGAACCTATGTGTTTGACGATCTTGGATCTGACACAGATCATAAATCATCCGTGAATATGACAATGGAAGAATTTTATGCAACTGCAAAAAATGCGGATTGCCTGATCTACAACAGCACGATTGACGGTGAACTGGGCAGTGTCGGTGATCTGGTGGCAAAGAGTGCCATGCTCCGCGATTTTAAAGCAGTACAGAGCGGCAATGTCTGGTGTACAACGAATGATATGTATCAGCATACGATGTCTGCAGGTGCATTTATTGAGGATCTGCACGCAATCTTTTCGGGTGACCGGGCGCATGAGATGAGATATATCTATCCGTTAAAATAAACGTATAAAAACCTATATCAGATAGGAAAAAAGGGGATACCTATGATACTTGCGGAGAAACATCCGGGAAACATACAGGGACACAGCCACACACACGCACGGCCGGCTGCTGCATTTGCAGCGCTGGCAGTGGGTGTGATTGTATTTTTTTTACTGAATATCGGAATCGGCAGTGTGCCGGTTACACCGGGAGAATTGTATGCCTGCGTGAGTGGCGGGGCGGTCAGTGATACCGTATATGGTATCGTATGGAATATCAGGCTGCCCAGGGCAGTGGCAGTATTGATCCTCGGCGGGGCACTGGCACTGGCCGGGTATCTGCTGCAGACATTTTTCCACAACCCGATCGCAGGTCCGTTCGTGCTCGGTATTTCCTCCGGAGCCAAGCTGACCGTGTCGCTTGTGATGGTATTTCTGCTCGGAAATACAGCGGGAGTGAGTTCTGCGCTGCTGATTGTGACGGCATTTGCGGGGGCAATGCTCGTCACCGGATTTGTCCTGTTGGCAGCCAGACGCGTGCATCAGATGTCGATGCTCGTTGTCTGCGGTGTCATGATCGGTTATATCTGTTCGGCGGTTACAGACTTTGTCGTTACATTTGCCGATGATGCAGATATCGTGAATCTGCATAACTGGTCGAAGGGCAGCTTTTCCGGCATGGCGTGGGGCAGTCTGCCGGTGATGGCAGTTGTAGTGGCAGTCGTATCCGTGCTCGTGTTTTTACTGGCAAAGCCGATGGGGGCTTATCTGCTCGGTGAGGGCTATGCGCAGAACCTGGGTGTCAATGTCCGTGCGCTGCGTGTAGGGCTGATCCTGTTATCCAGCGTATTATCAGCATGTGTGGTCGCCTATGCAGGACCGATCTCATTTGTTGGCATCGCGGTGCCGCAGCTGATCAAATATCTGTTCCGCAGCAACCAGCCGATCCTGATGATACCGGCATGTTTTCTCGGCGGCAGTGTGTTCTGTCTGTTGTGTGACCTGATTGCACGGACGGTGTTTGCACCGACGGAATTGAGTATCAGTACCGTGACAGCGGTGTTTGGTGCGCCGGTTGTGCTGTGGGTGATGATGCACCGGAAGAGAGATGGCCACTAGGCGGATCAGATCAGGCAGATTACGTAGGATATAAATAAAACAAGGAAGAGACATGTATGAACGAATCCTATTTTTTCACAACAGAGCTGTGTGTCGGCTATGACAGGACACCGGTTGTAAAAAATATTACGATTACATTGGAGCGGGGAGAGATCCTGACGCTGATCGGCCCCAATGGAGCAGGTAAATCGACGCTGCTAGGGAGCATTGCCGGGCAGCTGCGGCCGCTGGGGGGTGTGCTCTGCCTGAATGCACAGGATCTGGCTGGAATGCCGCGGGAGACACGCGCCAGACAGATGTCTGTACTGCTGACGGGACGGCTGCAGGCAGAGCTTATGACCTGTGAGCAGGTCGTTGAGACCGGCCGTTATCCATATACCGGGCGGTTCGGCATCTTATCAGGACAGGATCACCGGGTTGTGGAGGAAGCGATGGAGCTGGTGCGTGTCCTTGATCTGCGTGAAAGGCTGTTTACACGGATCAGTGACGGGCAGAGGCAGCGGGTGCTGCTCGCGCGCGCGATCGCACAGGAACCGGAGCTGCTGATATTAGACGAACCGACTTCGTATCTGGATATACGCTACAAACTGGAGTTTTTATCCATTTTACAGCAATTATGCAGATGCAAAAAAATGGCTGTGATTCTGTCATTACATGAACTGGAACTGGCCAGACGGGTGTCAGATCATCTGTTGTGTATCCGGAATGGCAGGGTATACCGGTTTGGTACACCGGAGGAGGTGTTCACATCAGGAGAGGTTGCGGCGTTATTTGATATTACGGCAGGCAGCTACGATGAGCAGACAGATGTTTTGGAACTGCCTGCCCCGACTGGGCAGCCACAGGTATTTGTGATCGGTGGGAATGGCAGTGGCAGGGAGGTCTACCGCAGGCTTCAGCGGCAGAATATTCCATTTGCCACGGGCATCCTGTATGCGAACGATCTGGATGCTCCGGTCGCACATGCACTGGCGGCAGAGGTTGTGGAGGCGGCTGCGTTTGAGCCGGTTGACGGGAAATGCTTGACGCAGGCGAAGAAACTGATAGACTGTTGTCAGACGGTGATCTGTGCGAGAGAGCGCTTTGGCAGTATGGAACAGGCAAACAGTGAACTGTTCGCCTATGCGCAGGCAGCCGGAAAATTGTGATTGATAAAGGAGCAGACAAATGAAAAATGTTACAAAAAGGAAACTGGCAGCAGTCATATTAGGCAATCTGGTTCTGGGGTTAGGAGTCGCATTGCTGCGCTTTTCACAGATGGGAAACGATCCGTTCTGTGCCTCGGCCATGGCGATCAGTGAGGGACTTGGCATGGGACTGGGAACGTATCAGCTGATCTTAAATGTGGCGTTGTTTATCTTCCAGCTGTTATGGGGCAGGGAATATATCGGGCTCGGTACGATCATCAATCTGTTTTTGCTTGGTTATATCGTGCAGTTCGTCACATGGATACTGGATAGCACCTTTGGCGCATCACTGGTACCTGGATTGCCGCTGCGTCTGCTTATCATGGCAGTATCACTGGTGATACTGACGTTTGGTCTGGCAATGTATCAGGTGGCAGAGCTGGGTGTGGCGCCGTATGATTTTCTGGCACTCGGGCTGGCGAAACGTTTCCCGGTGCCGTATTTCGCGCTGCGTGTCGGGACGGATGCGGTCTGTGTACTCGTGATCCTCGTGGCACTCGGCAGTGGGTTCATCGGTTGGAGTAATGCACATCTGGGCGTTGGAACCGTGATTACAGCGTTCTTTTTAGGCCCGTTGGTGGCATATTTTTCAAAGCTTCATGAGCGTTGGGTGCTTTCATAAACAGGTGAATATTGTCATATTTTTTTTCATTATTCCACAAGAAAAGACAGATGAAAACGGTTACAATGTAAATATCAGAAGCGCGAAACGGTTCGCGCAGATAGCACATATAAGGAGGATATGAAAAAATGGCAAAGAACAGATACATTGGAGATTATCCGGTAATCGGAATCAGACCCTGCATTGATGGTAGAAGAGGACCCTTAAAGGTGCGTGAGTCCCTGGAAGATCAGACAATGGGAATGGCTAAGGCCGTTAAGAAATTATATGAGGAAAATTTACGTTATTCAAACGGTGAGCCTGTAAAGGTCATCATCGCGGATACAACAATCGGACGTGTGGCAGAGGCTGCCGCATGTGAGGCAAAGTTCCGCAAGGAAGGTGTAGCAATCACCTTATCTGTAACACCCTGCTGGTGCTACGGCGCTGAGACAATGGATATGAACCCCCTGACAATCAAGGGTGTATGGGGACTGAACGCAACAGAGAGACCCGGAGCTGTATATCTGGCATCTGTATTAGCTACATATACACAGAAGGGACTTCCCGCATTCGGTATCTACGGCAAGGACGTTCAGGAGGCAGATGACGAGACAATTCCTGCTGACGTTATCGAGAAGCTGCTTCGTTTCGGACGTGCAGCAGTTGCAGCAGCTACCATGAGAGACAAGTCTTACTTGCAGATCGGTTCCCAGTGTATGGGTATCGGCGGATCTATCATCAACCATGACTTCTTCGAGGAGTACCTTGGCATGCGTGTAGAGTCTGTCGATGAGGTAGAGATCCTTCGTCGTATGGAAGAGCACATCTACAATGAGGATGAGTACCAGAAGGCTCTTGCATGGATCAAGAAATATGCAAAGCAGGGCTATGACAAGAACCCTGATTTCGTTAAGAAGTCTGATGAGCAGAAGGAAAAGGATTGGGAGTTCACTGCAAAGATGGCAGTCATCATTGAGGATCTGTATCAGGGCAACCCGAACCTTCCGGAAGGATGCGGCGAAGAGGCTGTTGGACACAACGCAATCTGTGGTGGTTTCCAGGGTCAGAGACAGTGGACCGATCATTGGCCGAACTGTGATTTCCCTGAGGCAATCTTAAATACATCCTTTGACTGGAACGGAGCAAGAGAGCCGTTTACATTAGCTACTGAGAACGATACCTTAAACGGTGCCGGCATGATGTTCATGAACCTGCTGACCAACCGTGCACAGATGTTTGCAGATGTTCGTACTTACTGGTCAGGAGACGCTGTAAAGCGTGTAACCGGTTATGAGATCGAGGGCAAGGCAAAAGAGGCAGACGGATTTATCCATCTGATCAACTCCGGTTCATGCTGTCTGGATGCTTCCGGTGTATGTACCGATGAGAACGGTGCACCTACCATGAAGAAGTGGTACGATGTAACAGATGCAGACATCGAGAAGATCATGGATTCTGTTGAGTGGTGCCCTGCTGATAATGGATACTTCCGTGGAGCCGGATACTCTGCACGTTTTGAGACCAAGACAGAGATGCCCGCTACCATGATCCGTCTGAACCTTGTTAAGAACCTCGGACCTGTATTACAGATCGTAGAGGGCTGGACCGTAGATCTGCCGGAAGAGGTTTCTGATAAGTTATGGAAGCGTACAGACTACACATGGCCTTGTACATGGTTTGCTCCCCGTACCGATGGCGTTGACGGATCTCCGTTCAAGACTGCTTACGATGTAATGAACAACTGGGGCGCTAACCACGGAGCAATCAGCTACGGACATATCGGTGCCGACCTGATCACAATGGCATCTATGCTGCGTATCCCTGTATGTCTGCACAATGTTCCCGATGCTGACGTATACCGTCCGAGCGCATGGAACGCATTCGGCGCAGATAAGGAAGGACAGGACTTCCGTGCATGTGCTGCATACGGCCCCTTATATAAGACGATTCGCTAATGTAGGAGGATAAAAACATGTTAAAAGGAATACCGCCGATTTTATCACCGGAACTGTTAAAGGTTCTTGATGAGATGGGACATACCGATGAATTGACGATCGGTGATGGCAATTTTCCCGGACATTCATTTGATACACCTGTCATCCGTATGGATGGACACGGCGTACCAGAGATTCTGGATGCGATCCTTCAGGTGATGCCTCTGGATACCTATCCGGATGCAAATGGAGTGATGGTTCCGCCCTGTACACTGATGGCTGTAGAGCCGGGTGATGATGCCAAGACTCCGATCTGGGATACCTATAAGGAGATCGTAGCAAAGCATGATGAGCGTGGTGACAAGTGCTTTGAAGAGATCAACAAGTGGGACTTTTATGACAAGACCAGAGCAAAATCAAAGGTTGTTATCATGACCGGAGAGACTGCAATCTATGCCAATATTATTCTTCGTAAAGGCGTAGTTATTAATTAAAAAAATCGTAGAAAATATTCTCCCTTATTTTTTACTAAAAAGGACGGTGATGCATTGTCACCGTCCTTTTTTTATGCTACACTACTTCCAATGGTTTTTTACCATTTAATCGGGAAACAGGCCGGGGTAACAAGCGGGCCTGATTTTTACAGAAGGAGGAGATAGTTAAATTGGAAAAAGTATCTGAAAACATCTTGGAGTTTAAACATCTGTCGCGTACCTTTGAGGATGGGTTTATGGCGGTGGATGATTTTAACCTGACCATCAAAAGAGGAGAGTTTGTCACTTTTTTGGGACCCTCAGGTTGTGGCAAGACGACCACACTGCGCATGCTGGCGGGATTTGATGCACCGACCGGCGGAGAGATTCTTTTGAACGGTGAAGATATCACCAGACTTCCGGCAAACGTCAGACCGATCAACACGGTGTTCCAGCGTTATGCCCTTTTTCCCCATTTGAACATTTTTGACAATATCGCATTCGGGCTGAAGCTGAAGAAGCTCCCGAAAGCTGAGATTATAAAGAAGGTCAAGCGTGCACTGGAGATGGTAGATCTCGAAGGCTTTGAGACACGCAGCGTGCAGACGCTCTCCGGCGGTCAGCAGCAGCGTATCGCGATCGCCCGTGCGATCGTCAATGAGCCGCAGATCCTGCTGCTCGATGAGCCACTCGGTGCACTCGACCTGAAGATGAGAAAGGAGATGCAGTTAGAGCTGAAGGAAATGCATGAAAAGCTCGGCATCACCTTTATTTATGTGACCCATGACCAGGAGGAGGCACTCACGATGTCTGACAAGATCGTTGTCATGAGTGAGGGCAGAATCCAGCATGTTGGTACACCGGAGGATATCTATAACGAACCGAACAATGCATTTGTGGCGGACTTTATCGGAGAGAGCAACATCTTTAACGGTATCATCACAGATCCTTTGACCGTGCGTTTCTGCGGTGCGGAATTTGCATGTGTGGATGATATGCCGTATGGAACGATGGTGGATGTGGTTGTCCGGCCGGAGGATATTCTGATTACAAAGCCTGAAGACGGCATGATCACAGGAGAGGTGACCAGTGTCATTTTTAAAGGTGTCCATTATGAGATTACCGTACTTTCCGGCAAAAACGAGATTGTGATTCAGACAACGAAAAAGGCTCAGGTCGGTGCCCGGGTTGGTCTGTGCGTGGAGCCGGACGGAATCCATCTGATGAAGGCAGAGCATTCACTGAACAAGTTGGAATCCGGTGTGGATGAGAATTACCGGCTGACAATTTTAGACGGAGCATTAAACTGCGATGTGAAGTCATTGATCCCAGGAGCACAGGAATTGAACGGCGGATTGTGTGATGCACACGGAAATGAGATAGATTATAGAAAACTCAAGGTTGTCGTTACAATCAAACCGCGTGATATCGAGATGAGTGATGATGAGAATGCGGGTATCGTGTGCGGACATATTATTAACCTGATCTATATTGGAGATCACTACCGTTATGTGGTGCGTACCGAGGAGGAACTTGATCTGATCGTCAGCGATGAATATCTGTGGAATATGGGAGACTATGTCAGTCTCGTGATTCCGGAAGATAAGCTGACATTTACATTGAAGAAATAACAGGAGAAGAAGAATGAGAGGATTACATTTTTCCAGAAAGCAGCTGGCGGTCCCTTATGGTCTTTTCCTGACCTGTTTTGTGGCACTGCCGCTGCTTGTGATTATTTATTATGCATTTACAAACGGAGAGGGACACTTCTCCATGGGCAATCTGACCGGATTTTTTACGAGCCCGAATACGATCGGAACACTCTGTTACAGCTTTGCGATTGCGATTGTGACGACAGTTGTCTGTCTGCTCCTCGCCTATCCGGTAGCGTATATTCTGTCGCAGAGTGGGTGGAAGCAGAAAAACGTGATTGTTGTCATGTTCGTATTGCCGATGTGGATCAATTTTACACTGCGTATCACTGCGCTCAAAGAGATTCTGACATTGCTGGAGGGGAATCTTGCATATTTTCCGTTTTTGAATTCGGTCATTGGTATGACTTATGATTTTTTACCGTTTATGATTCTGCCGATGTATACGACGTTATGCAAATTGGATCACAGTCTGCTCGAGGCGGCTGCAGATCTCGGTGCGAGTCCGGCGCAGATTTTTTTAAAGGTGACACTGCCGCTGTCTGTGCCGGGTATCATCAGTGGTGTGGTCATGGTATTTTTACCGTCCATGACGAATTATGTCGTACTCGATATGCTCTACAACAGCACGTATATCATGGGCAGTCTGATCGGAAGCTATTTCAGTGCATATGACTGGCACAATGGTTCCATGATTGCATTGATCCTGCTGCTGATTATCTTAGTATTTACACTGGTGACAGACCGTTATAGTGATGATCGTGCAGGCAGAGGAGGTGCGTTATTATGAGAACGACAGGAAACAAGAAGTATCTGGCCCGTATCTATATAGTTGTTTTACTGCTGCTGATCTACCTGCCGATCCTGTTATTGATGGTGTACAGCTTTACCACGTCCACGACGATCGGTGCGATCCGTGGATTTTCGCTGGCAAATTATAAGACACTGTTTACAAATATCGAATTGCGGAACATGATCTTTGGAACATTGGCACTGGCATTTGGATCTGCGCTGATCGCTACGGTGCTCGGCACCCTTGGCGCGATCGGAGGATTTTATTCAAAGCCGCTTGCGGGAAGAGCGATCGCAGCACTCAATGAAGTCCCGGTTGTCAATGCGGATGTAGTGACCGGATTTTCAGTCTGCATAGCGTTGGTTGTTGTATGCGGCATGGAAAAGAGCACATTTGTCCCGCTCGTTGTCGGCCATGTGGTGCTGTCCGCGCCGTTCGTGTATCTGTCTGTCATTCCGAAATTAAAACAGATGGATTCGAGTCTGTACGAGGCAGCCATGGATCTGGGCGCAACCCCGACACAGGCACTGACAAAGGTTGTCCTGCCACAGATCTCCTCCGGCATTGTATCCGGATTTGTGTTGGCGTTGACGTTATCATTAGACGATTATTTTATTGCCAGCTACACGAAGCCTGCGACATTTGACACGATCAGTACGTATGTCGTCAATGCAACGAAGGGCTCACAGACCGAGATCAAGACAGCATTGTGGGCATTATCTACCGTCATTTTTGTAGTCGTGATACTGGTTGTGATTGGCATGAATGTGGCGGCAAAAAAGAAAGCACAAAAGACCATGCTGGCGGTCGCCTTGTTCGCTGCTGTCGCAGCTGTGGGACTGATAGGTTCACCTACTACTGTAAAAGCTGCAGATGATGAGATCGTTTTACGTGTATGTAACTGGGAGGAATACATTGATCTGGGCGATTGGGATGATGAGGAAGTGATTGATCTCGATAACGGGACAGAGATTCTCGGTGTCAATCCGATGTATGAGGATTTTGAAGATTGGTATTATGAGACGACCGGTCAGAGAGTGCGCGTGGAATATTCGTGTTTTGGAACGAATGAGGATCTGTACAACCAGTTGACACTCGGTGATACCTACGATCTGGTATGTCCGTCTGATTACATGCTGATGAAGCTCATGTCCGAAGGAATGGCAGAGCCTTTTTCGGATCACTTTTTTGATGAGACAGACGAACATAACTATTATGTCCGCGGTGTTTCACCCTATATCGCAGATGTATTTGCCAAAAATGAGATTGGCGGTGAGCCGTGGAACCGCTATGCGGCATGCTATATGTGGGGAACGACCGGTGTGCTGTACAACCCGGAAGTGATGACGGAGGAAGAGGCTGCGACCTGGGCAGTGTTTGACAATCCCAAATTCCGTCGTCAGTTGACACTCAAAGATAATGTGCGTGATACTTATTTTGCAGCATTGGGCTATCTGCGTGCGAATGAACTGACTACAGAGGAATTTTTAAATGATCCCGATTATCAGGAAAAACTGACACAGATCATGAATGATGTGTCACCGGAGACAATCAATGAGGTGGAGCGACTGCTGCAGCATATGATGGGAAACATCTATGCATTAGAGACAGATAGTGGAAAAGCAGATATGGTCACCGGCAAGATTGTGGCGAACTACCAGTGGTCCGGTGATGCGGTCTATGCGATGGATCAGGCAGAGGAGGACGATGTATATCTCGCCTATGCAGTACCGAAGGAGTGCTCCAATCTCTGGTTTGATGGCTGGATGATGTTGAAAAAGGGAATCGGCGGGGATGCCAAAAAGCAGGCGGCAGCCGAGGCATTTGTCAACTTCCTGTCACGTCCGGATAATGCAGTACGCAACATGTACTATATCGGATATACGTCTTCGATTGCAGGAGGGGACGATGATACGGTTTTTTCTTATCTGGACTGGTGTTATGGCGCAGAGGACGATGAGGAAGATGCAGTCACTTATCCGCTCGGATATTTCTTTACCGGGGATAATTCGGACGAAGATTATATTGTATATACTTCCCAGGAGCAGGTCGGCAGACAGCTCTATACCCAGTATCCGTCAGAGGAGGTCATTGGAAGAACAGCAGTTATGAGCTATTTTGACGAGACGGAGACGAAAAACATTAACCAGATGTGGATCAACATCCGATGTTTCAATATCGCAGATGTACCGATTGGTGTGTGGGTTCTGACTGTGGCTATTATCATCGCATTGTTGGCGCTGTATATGCACCACAGACGAAATCAAATGTGGAAACATATGGAATAAGGAGTAGAATCACACTGGAATCAGTGAAGAAAAAACGACCATGCGGCTGTTGTGCATGGTCGTTTTTTTAAATTCCTATCACACAAAACGCTCCGCGAGGATGCGCAGTATACATTTTCACGGATCGAGTTTGAAAACCGGATCAGCAGGGTAGCCGCCGGCACATTTTTGCATGGCACGCTGGATGGAGTCCCGCGATTCGCCCCAGTCTTTATCCTTATTGCGGTAGTCATTTTTCTCGACAAACCAGGCGACATCCTTCTGGACACGCTCCATATTTGATTGCATCATCTCAAAAATCTGCGGATAAAGTTCGTTTTTCTGTGCATCACTCAGGCGTGACTCGGCAGCTTCGATGAGATCTGCAAAATGCGGCAGGCAGAATCCCTTACTCTGACGAAACAGCTCCTGAAATTCAGGATCTTTTTTGAGCATGTCAAAAAAGACATCCAGATACCGTCCATAGATCTCGCGGAAATGATCACATACATAGCAGCTGCCGGTTTTCTTTTTGATCCATGCGCCGATCGAAGTCTGGAGACTTTTATCACCGGACATGTCCGTCTTTTTCATGCGGCCGAACATGGAAGATTTGCCGGGTGTAAAGTCCTTTAATTCTTTTGTCAGCTCCTCGTTCAGCTTTTTCATATGTGTACTGAGAATCCATGCGCTGCCGAGGCGGTTGCCGTAATCGTACATCATCTTATAGTGATGGCGGCAGAATCCCTGTGCATCGGTAACAGCGCGGATATCATCTTCCATGTATGCCGAACCGAGGATAAATGAGATCGCATGCTGCTCTGCAGAGCGTTCTAGGTTGCAGAACGGGCATTCATCGTCGGCGCGAAACGCTTCAGTCAGAGGAAATGTAGCAATATTTTTGTTCATGGGTCGTCAGTGCCTCCTTTTTGTGGTCTGCCGTCTATTATTCCGGCAACGGTAAAAACTTTGGTTGGCGTTTCTCGAATATGGTGTAGTGGGTAAAGCCTGCCTCACGCAGAATACGCGGTACTTTATCAAAGTCATAGGCAACATGCTCTGGCGTGTGTGCATCAGCACCGATGGTGATGATCTCGCCACCGAACGAGCGGTAGTGCCGGATGATGTCCTCACACGGATTCGGATGTCCGAGACCGTATTTGAATCCGCCGGTGTTGATCTCGATGCCTTTGCCCATATCGATCAGCTTTTTTAAAATCGCGTCCAATACATCGGAATAAGCTCCGTAGGAATAAAAACGGTTTGTGTTTGGACCATAGCGCACAACATAATCGATATGGCCGTATACATCAAAGTCAGAAAACCCGTCCAGATTCTCTAAGATGGACTCAAAATAGCGCTGATAGGCTTCGTGTTCTTCACGTCCGACAAAAAATGTCTTGTAATATGGATCCTTCCCATCAATGGCGTGGGAAGAGCAGATTACCTGGTCAAAACCGTGCGCGTGTACGACTTCGTGCAGCTTCTGATGCAGGTGTGGCTGTACACCGATCTCAATGCCGTGCAGCACCGGAAATGTGGATCTGTATTTTTCAGATAGCGCCCGGATTGCGCGGTCATAGTCATCCAGGTCGATGACAAACAGATCCGGCGGATCTGACGGAAAATCATAGTCCAGATGATCCGTAAAGCAGATGCCGTCCAGCCCGGCGCGCATCGCTGCACGGATCATAGCTTCCGGATCAGCGTCGCTGTCACCGGAGAAGTTGCAGTGCATATGTGTGTCCCATAACATAGGTAGTGGCTCCTTTTTATTTCTTAATATAATAGGCGTTTGCGAAACTATTTTTATGATCCGGGCTACCTGGCTGTGGGCACAGTAATATTCTGATCAAGCTGCTCCGATTGCCCGGCGGTGTCTCGCACTTCGCCGGGCAAAAGTCGCAGTTGACAGAAACCACTGCGTCCACAGCCGTTAGCCCTGCGGCATATACTGTTTGCGAAACATTTTAGTAGGTGAATGGAACATGCAAGCACTATCCACTCAGATGCAGAAGTAGCAGCGCGAGCAAAGGCGTGTCTGATTTTGCTGCCTTTGCACGATGGAGAGGAGACTCGTAACTCGTGGAAGCCTCTGCTGAACACGAGTTAGGTTTTTTCGAGGCTCATCGGAATGGTTCGTGCAACGAAAGCAAAACAGACATGCTTGCGGGAGCTGCGGCCTCTTGATAATGTGCTTGTATGACACAAAACCTGACAAAAATAGTTTCGCAAACGCCTATCTTAATATAAGTATATCATGTGGATTTTTGCACAAATTGTCAAGGTGCAGAATCTAAACATAGATAAAAATTTAACAAAGTGGGATAAAGTGACAATAAGGACTTGAATTTTTGTTTGTTATTTAGTACAATGACAACAGATTGGGCATGTCCCATAAAAATGTGGCTGTTTCAAGCAGCTGCGAAACAACACTAATTTAAATTCTTAGGAGGAATTCAAAATGGCAGTAAGAGTAGCAATCAATGGTTTTGGCCGTATCGGTCGTCTTGCTTTTAGACAGATGTTTGGAGCAGAGGGTTATGAAGTAGTAGCAATCAACGACTTAACAAGCCCTAAGATGTTAGCACACTTGTTAAAATATGATTCTTCACAGGGTAAGTATGAGCACGCTGATGAAGTATCTGCAAGCGATGATTCTATCACAGTATGTGGTAAAGAGATCAAGATCTACGCATTCCCGGATGCAAACAACTGCCCTTGGGGTGAGTTAAAGGTTGACGTAGTATTAGAGTGCTCTGGTTTCTACACCAGCAAAGAGAAGGCTCAGGCTCACATCAATGCAGGCGCTCGTAAGGTTGTTATCTCTGCACCGGCAGGAAACGATCTTCCTACAATCGTATTTAACACCAACCATGAGACATTAAAGGCTTCAGATACAATCATTTCTGCAGCTTCTTGTACAACAAACTGCTTAGCACCTATGGCTGATGCCCTGAACAAGTATGCTCCGATCCAGTCTGGTATCATGGTTACTATCCATGCTTACACAGGAGATCAGATGACTCTTGACGGACCTCAGAGAAAGGGCGATCTTCGTCGTTCACGTGCAGCAGCAGTTAATATCGTTCCCAACTCAACAGGAGCTGCTAAGGCAATCGGCTTAGTTATCCCTGAGTTAAACGGAAAGCTGATCGGATCTGCTCAGCGTGTTCCTACCCCTACAGGATCTACCACAATCCTTACAGCAGTAGTTAAGAAGGCTGGTGTTACCAAAGAGGATATCAACGCAGCTATGAAGGCAGCAGCTAACGAGTCATTCGGTTACAACGAGGACGAGATCGTATCTTCTGATATCGTTGGTATGAGATATGGTTCATTATTCGATGCAACTCAGACCATGGTTAACCAGGTATCTGATGACCAGTACGAGGTACAGGTTGTTTCTTGGTATGATAACGAGAACTCTTATACTTCTCAGATGGTTCGTACAATTAAGTACTTCTCAGAGTTAGCATAAGATCTGTTAAAACGACTCACGAAGGGTCCGGTCGGTTTGGACCGGACCCTTTTTTATAAATTTATTTTGGAGGTTTAATCATGGGATTAAATAAGAAATCCGTTGATGATATCAACGTAGCAGGAAAGCGTGTCCTTGTAAGATGCGATTTTAACGTACCTTTAAAGGATGGCAAGATCACAGATGATAACCGTATCAAAGGTGCGATGCCTACCATCGAAAAATTAATCAAAGATGGCGGAAAAGTAATTCTTTGCTCACATCTTGGAAAAGTAAAGAATGGACCGAACGAGGGAGAGTCACTCGCTCCGGTAGCAGCAGCCCTCGAGGAGAGACTTGGCAAAAAGGTTACATTTGTAAATGATGATCACGTAACAGGTGAGGCAGCTACAGCAGCAGTTGCAGCTATGAAAGATGGAGATGTTGTACTTCTTCAGAATACCCGTTTCCGTGGAAAAGAGGAGACCAAGCCGACAGAAGCAGGAACAGCATTCGCAAAAGAGTTAGCTGATCTGTGTGATGTATATGTATGTGACGCTTTCGGATCTGCTCACAGAGCACATGCATCTGTAGCAGGTGTGACAGAGTTCGTCCGTGCAAAGGGCGGCGACTGTGCAGTCGGATATCTGATGCAGAAGGAGATCGAGTTCCTTGGAAACGCTGTAGAGAATCCGGTTCGTCCGTTCGTAGCTATCCTCGGTGGAGCAAAGGTAGCTGACAAGCTCAACGTGATCAACAACCTCATCGAGAAGTGTGATACACTGATCATCGGTGGTGGTATGGCATACACCTTCTTAAAGGCAAAGGGCTATGAGATCGGACTGTCATTAGTAGACGATGAGAAGATTGATTACTGCAAGGATATGATGGAAAAGGCAGAGAAGGCTGGCAAGAAGCTGTTACTGCCGATCGATACAACAATCGCAGCAGGATTCCCGAACCCGATCGATGCACCGATCGATGTTACGGTTGTAGATGCTGACAAGATCCCTGCTGATATGGAAGGACTGGATATCGGACCTAAGACTGCAGCATTGTATGCAGACGCAGTGAAGTCTGCCAAGACTGTTGTATGGAATGGACCGATGGGTGTATTCGAGAACCCGACACTTGCAAAGGGAACAATTGCAGTCGCACAGGCACTGGCTGATACCGACGCTACCACAATCATTGGTGGTGGAGATTCTGCAGCAGCAGTCAACCAGTTAGGTTTTGCTGATAAGATGAGCCACATTTCTACTGGTGGTGGAGCTTCCCTGGAGTTCTTAGAGGGCAAGTCACTTCCTGGCGTAGCAGCAGCAGACGATAAGTAGAGCACTTAGCGAATCCGAGCAGAATGCGATGGATGAGGTTAGTGCGAACTTAGTTCGAAGGAACTTGGCGAGGTATTTTCGAGCCTAGTGAATCGAACTACTTTAGAAAATTGGAGGAAAATAAAATGGCAAGACGTAAAATCGTAGCCGGAAACTGGAAGATGAACATGACTCCCAGTGAGGCAGTAAAATTATGTGCAGATCTGAAGGATCTCGTAAAATCAGACAGCGTAGATGTCGTATATTGCGTACCCGCAATCGATATCGTACCTGTCGTAGAGGCAGTAAAAGGAACCAACGTAGCAGTAGGTGCCGAGAACATGTATTTTGAGGAGAAGGGTGCATACACCGGAGAGATCTCAGCAGCAATGTTAGTAGATGCCGGAGTAAAGTATGTCATCATCGGACACTCAGAGCGTCGTGACTACTTCAAAGAGGATGACGTATTACTGAACAAGAAAGTAAAGAAGGCATTCGAGGCAGGTCTGACACCGATCCTGTGCTGCGGAGAGACATTAGAGCAGAGAGAGATGGGTGTGACTATGGATTGGATCCGTCTGCAGATCAAGTCTGATCTCGCTGGAATCACAGCAGATCAGGTAAAGAGCATGGTTATCGCATATGAGCCGATCTGGGCGATCGGAACTGGCAAGACTGCTACTACAGAGCAGGCACAGGAAGTATGTAAGGGTATCCGTGATTGTGTTGCAGAGATGTATGATGCAGCTACCGCAGATGCAGTACGCATCCAGTACGGTGGATCTGTAAATGCAGGAAATGCAGCGGAGTTGTTTGCTCAGCCTGACATCGATGGTGGTCTGGTAGGCGGAGCAAGCTTAAAGGCAGACTTCGGAAAGATTGTAAACTACTAATTTTCTATCAAAAAAAATAAGAGACGCAAGTCTCTTATTTTTTTTGGTCGGTATCCATATTCCGCGTATTTTCTATATAACGAACCAAGCGTGTCACCAGTTCCTTTTCCTCCATTGAAAAATTGTTGATAATGATGATATCTTCATTTTCTATACCCAGCAGATAATCGGTTGTCGTGTGAAAGATTCTGCTGAGGGTTATCAGATTATCTAGGCTAGGTTTCGAAATGCCCATTTCCCAGGCATTGACCCCGGATCTCGTCACTCCCATGCGCATTGCAAGATTTTGCAGTGTTTATGAAAACTGGTGGAATTCCGTATGTGGCAGTAATGAACCGCACGGACGAAAAAATAGATCAGTATTTGGAAGGAATCTACAACACCGTTATTGTAAAAGATATTGAGCAGCGTCAGGCAAGAAGAGAAAAAGAGCGTGGAAAACGAAAAATCACCGACATTGCGTTACTAAAGACAATCGCCAGATATCTGAGCTGGGAGAGATATTTTACGCATGTGTTAGAGGAGCATACGCGTGGAACGGATCTGGAATACCATAAAAAGAAATTGAATAAGCAGTATCTGTATGCAAAAATAATGAATACAATATCTAAATTTTTGTTAAAAAATAATATTGCAGGGCAGACGCTTGATTTTTCTTGCGATTTAGAAGGGTTTATGGTAGGATAACAACAGCAGTCGGTTCATCCGGCTGCGGAATCATAAAAACATGGGGAGCTTGCAGAGAGCAGGCTGAGAGTAAGCTGGATCGCTTTAACCCATAAACCTGATTTGGATAATGCCAACGTAGGGATGATAGAGACTTATGGCAGACTCGTGAGATAGGCTGTGTTGTAGAGTGGATTCACCCTGCAACACAGCTTTTTTATGTGATAGGAAATTCCTATCACATAAAACGCTCCGTTGTACATTCACTTGGCTTTGTTGCATAGATGGTAATCAGGATGGCGATCAGGTGATACACAAAAAGGAGGAATTACATATGGCAGAGTACACAACACAGATGAATGCCGCACGTCAGGGTATCATCACTTCACAGATGGAGATTGTAGCAGAAAAAGAGCATCTGGCACCGGAGACGATCCGGGAACTGGTCGCAAAAGGCGAGGTGATCATTCCATGCAACAAAAATCACAAGGCACTCAGTCCGAGTGGAGTGGGTGCAAAATTGACAACAAAGATCAATGTCAATCTGGGCGTATCACGCGACTGGAAGGACGTGGACATGGAGTATGAAAAAGTACGCGCAGCGATAGACATGGGAGCGGAGGCGATCATGGATCTGAGTTCTTACGGAGATACGAGAACATTCCGAAGAAAGCTGACAGAGACATCTCCGGCTATGATCGGAACCGTACCGATCTATGATGCAGTTGTCTATTATCACAAGCCGCTCGGACAGATCACGTCACAGGAATGGCTGGATATTGTAAAAATGCATGCGGAGGATGGCGTCGATTTTATGACGATCCACTGTGGCATGAATCGTGCAACAGCCGCACGTTTTAAGAATAATAAGCGTCTGATGAACATCGTTTCCAGAGGTGGATCGATTATGTTCGCATGGATGGAGATGACCGGGCAGGAGAATCCATTTTATGAGCATTATGATGAGATACTTGATATCTGTCAGGAATATGACATCACAATGAGTCTCGGCGATGCATGCAGACCCGGATGTATTGCGGATGCGACAGATACGGCGCAGATCGAGGAACTGATCACACTCGGAGAATTGACGAAACGTGCATGGGAGCATGATGTCCAGGTCATGATCGAGGGACCGGGACATATGCCGATGAATCAGATCGCAGCCAATATGGAGATTCAGAAGACACTGTGTCATGGTGCGCCGTTTTATGTGTTAGGACCATTGGTGACAGATGTAGCACCGGGATATGATCATATTACTTCTGCGATTGGAGGCGCGATCGCGGCAGCGAGCGGCGCAGCATTCCTCTGTTATGTGACACCGGCAGAGCATCTGCGCCTGCCGAATGCAGATGATGTGAAGGAAGGCATTATAGCAGCAAAGATCGCGGCACACGCCGCAGATATCGCAAAGGGAGTTCCAGGGGCAGCCGACTGGGATTACAAGATGAGCGAGGCACGCAAAAAGCTGGATTGGGAAGCCATGTTTGCGCTTGCAATGGATCCTGAAAAGGCGAGACGCTACCGGGAGGAGGCTGCACCGGAAAAGGAAGATACCTGTAGTATGTGCGGCAACTTCTGTGCAGTGAAAAATACGAACCGTATTCTGGATGGCGAGATCGTGAGCATTTTTGACGAATGATATTGTGTATGAAAAAGTAATATGTGAGAACCCTGGATGTCATATGAGTGATGTTCAGGGTTATTTTTATAATATCTATTGACAAATAATATTATATAGCATATAGTATTAAATGTAAAACAGTATTATACAAATACAAGTGTAAGAGCAGGGAGTGATGGAATGGTCTTTAATACAGGAGCGGCACTGCTTGACGCGATTGTGCTGGCAGTCGTATCCAAGGAAGAAGAAGGAACCTATGGATATAAGATCACACAGGATGTGCGTCAGACAATCGATGTGTCGGAATCCACGTTATATCCGGTGCTGCGGAGACTGCAAAAGGATGATTGTCTGGAAATCTATGATAGGGAATGCGCAGGCAGAAACCGCAGATACTATAAGATCACGGCAGCAGGTATGGCTCAGCTGCAGTTATACCGGAGTGAGTGGATGGATTATTCGAGGAAGATAACTGCATTGTTTGCAGGGGAGGAGTTTGTATGACAAAGGAGCAATTTTTATTTCAACTGGAACAGTTGTTGCTCGATCTGCCGCAGGAGGAGCGGGAGGAAGCGATCGCTTATTACAGAGAGTATTTTAATGATGCAGGGTCGGAGGATGAGGTCTCGATTATTGAGGAACTTGGTACTCCCGAGAAGGTTGCTGCCAGCATCCGGGAGGGGCTTGATACAGACACAGAGACCGGGACCGTAGATCAGCCGCCGCAGATGCGGGGAGCTGGTGTGGAAGAAGGTAAACGCACAGCAAAGCGTCAGGGTGATGCGAGAAGCAAATGGATACTCATTATCTTAGTTGCCGTGTTTACATTTCCGCTCTGGATCGGTGTAGCTGGTACGGCGTTTGGACTGATCTTAGCTGCGGTACTTACGGTGCTCGGTGTGAGTATTGCGATCGCAGCGATCGCGGTCGTTGGCATTATCGGTGGTGTGATTGCAGCGATTGTAGGAATCGTGCGGTTTGCGACCGGAGGCTTTGCGAGTGGATTGATGACATTTGGTGTAGGTATGCTGCTCGTGGCATTAGGATGTCTGTGTGCGGTGCTCATGCTGTTATTGTTTGGTAAGTTTGTACCGTGGCTGTTGCGTGCGGTATCGAATCTGTTTCATAACGGCAGACGAAAGCCTGCGAATAAGAGAAAGGAGGTAGGTGTCAATGGATAAGATCAATGCAATGATGAAACATCTGCTTTTGATCTCCCTGATCTGTGTACTGATCGGTGGCGGTGTTGCGATCGCAGGCATTGCACTCGGAGGAACTCTCGGTGATGCCAGTATTTCTGTCGGAAACTGGAAGCTATTGTCACCGTGGCCGTTTTGTGGATCGGGATCTTATCAGGTGGACGATGCGGATACGGCTGCTGCGTGGACGGAGTCGTCAGATGGTGTCTGTTCGGTTCCATGCAGATTAAAAACTGTAAACTGAACGGCAATGTGACCGTGAAAGTGCGGTGTCGGTTCAATGTGCGTAAAACAGGCAAAAACAACACTTTAGGAGATATTATATCAGGAGGATATTATTATGGAAACTAAGAGACTGATGAAATCAGATGACAATCGTGTATTATGTGGTGTGTGCGGAGGTATCGGAGAGTATTTTAATATTGATCCGGTCGTGATCCGGCTGCTGTGGGTGATCTTCTGCTGTCTGGGCGGATCGGGCGTGCTCGCATATATTGTGGCAGCGATCATTATTCCGGCGAAAACAGAATAGGCGGCAAAAATCTAAATGAGCAAACAAAAAATACGAAAAGAGAAAATATTATAAAACAATAGAAAGAGAAGTTACTGTTCACAGGCAGGCATTTTCTGAACTGAAAATGCCGTATGATACAGTGGTGGTAGCAGATTTTGCCGATCTGGAATGCGAAGCATCGGCAAAATCCGTTACTGGAACGAGGTACGAGTGAACAGTAACAAAGAGAATCCTGCGAGCAGGATTCTTTTTTAAAACCGGTTGACAATTTACATGAAATAGGAAATACTAAAAGCGTGAAATCGGTTTTTGGTGAAACTATAATAAAGAAAGTGACACATATTTATGAAAAAACATACAGACAGACAGCCGCGGGAGCGCTCAAAGGACGAGATACCGTTCCGCGATATGACGCCTGCACAAAAGAGAAGTTATTTATGGGATTACTGGAAGGTTCCAGTATTGGTTGTGATTCTTGCGGCTGCTTTTTTCATCTCGATGGTTTATTCCATGACACATACGAAAAAACCTTTGTTGTCTGTGGCAGTGGTAGACTGTGACAGTGATATCGGGATGCAGCAGCATTTACAGGATTATGCGGAGGCGCATGATATTCCGGAGGAACAGGCTGTTTTGACCGATACGGTGGTAGGTACTGTATCAAGCGGAGGCGGCGCAATGTCGCAGGCAGGGATGGCCTTTTATGTCAGGATGCAGAGCGGCAGTGAGGATCTGGTAGTTATGCCGGAGGAAGAATTTGATGAGTTTGCAGAAAGTGGTTATTTTATGGATCTGACATCGGTTGTGCCTGAGGAATGGACAGACCGGCTCGTTGTAGTGGAGCAGCGTTATGATGATTATGAGGATGAACAGCCAGAACCGATGGCATGTGCAATACGGCTCTGTGATATCGGGGGGTTCCCGGATACGGAGTATACGCAGCATGCGGTGATCGCGATTTCCTACAATCCGGCACATGCGGATACGGCAGCAGACTTTTTGAATGATCTGTTGCGAAATGTTGAAAAATAGATTATAATGACGTCGTATGTCAATCAGGGAATAGTTAGGAGTTAGTCACGAATGAAAAAAAGGGATCATGGAATACTCCTTTTTATATGTATCATGGCAGTTGCAGGCGCTTTGTGTGGTTGCAGCAGCCGGTCGGATGATTTGAGCGAGCAGCCTGCGGTAAGTACACAGGCAGCCGTGCCAGAAGATGAAAAACAGGTGGACAGCCATCAGGAAGCTCCCTCGGAGGGGGAAAAACAGCCGGCAGAGACAGATCAACAAATCAATCAGCCGGATGCACTCGGTACTGTGATGGACGAGATCCTGTCGGTGAATACTGATTTTCTGAAACATTATCCGATCAATGAGTCGTTTTTGCTCTGGTTCCGTGCAAAATATGGCGAAGATGTACTGGATGAGGTCGCACAGGCAGCTGTCTCAGAAGATAACGATGTGTGGTATCGCGTATCGGGTAACACGCTGCATGTGTTATGGCTCGACTATTGTGAGCAGGTAGGTATACATCAGGATCAATTAAAACGTGTGACGAGGCAGGCATGCAATTCACCACAACAGACGGTACTCAGTTTTGCCGGTGATATGAATTTTGATGACCGGACTGGTACGATGCAATATTTGAAACAGAACGGTCTTGCCGCAGCGTTGAGTAATGATGTGCGGGAATTAATGGCTGAGTCCGATATACTCATGATCAACAATGAGTGTACATTCAGTACCCGGGGTGAGCCTTTGGAGGGAAAAGCATATACGTTCCGCTCCGATCCGGCGAATGTGTCTATTTTGAAAGAACTCGGTGTAGATATTGTAGGGATTGCCAATAATCATGTGTGTGATTATGGTCTGGATGCATTGACAGATACGATCGAGACATTAGATCAGGCAGGAATACCAAATGTCGGTGCCGGAAACAATCTGGATGAGGCCAAACGCCCCTGGTATTTTGTGGCGAACGGGCGCAAGATCGCATTCGTTGCGGCGACGCAGATTGAGCGTACTTATAACTATACAAAAGAGGCGACCGATACGACTCCGGGTGTGTTAAAGACATTAAATCCTGATAAATATCTGGAAGTTATTGCCCACGCGAAGGCGCAGAGCGATTATGTGATTGCATTCGTCCATTGGGGAACCGAAGGCACGAATTATTATGAGGCGGATCAAACGGAACTGGCAGTCAAGTTTGCACAGGCAGGTGCAGATGCGGTCATTGGCGGGCATACGCATTGTCTGCAGGGAATATCGTATGTCGGAGATGTGCCGGTGATCTACAGTCTGGGTAATTTCTGGTTTGGCAGTACGCCGACAGATGGTGTCAAGAAAAAAGATACGGCGATTGCGCAGGTGATTATCGGTGCAGACGGTGCACTCGGTTTTCGGTTTGTTCCGTGTGTTCAGGAAAACCGCCAGACCTATCTTGAGACGGATGAGACGGAAAAGCAGCGAATTATCACATTTGAACAGTATTTATCGGATGGCGTCAGTATTGATGCGGATGGATATGTTACAAAAAATGAATGATAAATCAACATTATAGAAAATGTAGAAAGAAAAGAGGAAAAAAACATGAGTAAGAAACCTGTAGTTTTAATGGTGCTGGATGGATATGGCTTAAATGACAATCCGGTTGGCAATGCGATCGCTATGGCAAATACACCGGTGATGGACAAGCTGATGAAGGAGTGCCCGTTTGTAAAGGGTAATGCGTCTGGTCTGGCAGTCGGTCTGCCCGATGGACAGATGGGTAACTCAGAGGTCGGACATATGAATATCGGTGCCGGACGGATCATTTATCAGGATCTGACCCGTATCACCAAGGCGATCGAGGACGGTGATTTCTTCGAAAATAAAGTATTATTACAGGCTATTGAGAACTGTAAAAAGAACAATTCTGACCTCCATTTATGGGGATTGTTATCAGACGGTGGTGTGCACAGCCATAATACACATCTGTATGGTCTGCTTGAAATGTGTAAGAAAAACGGTCTGGAGAACGTCTATGTACATGCATTTTTAGACGGCAGAGATACACCTCCGGCATCCGGAAAAGATTATGTGGTTGCATTACAGGAGAAGATGGATGAGATCGGTGTGGGCCAGATTGCGTCATTATCCGGACGTTATTATGCAATGGATCGTGATAACAACTGGGATCGCGTGGAGAAAGCGTACAAATCACTGACAACCGGTGAAGGTGTGCAGGCAGAGGATGCCGTTCAGGCAATGGCTGATTCTTATGCAAACGATGTAACGGATGAGTTTGTATTACCGACTGTTATTGTAAAAGACGGTAAGCCGGTCTCACTTGTAAAAGACGGAGATTCTGTGATCTTCTTTAACTTCCGTCCGGATCGCGCACGTGAGATCACCAGAGCATTCTGCGATGATCAGTTTACAGGGTTCGAGCGTTCGTTCTTACATCTGACCTATGTATGCTTCAAGGATTATGATGAGACGATCCCGAATAAGCTGATTGCATTTGAGAAGGAGTCTGTAAAAAATACATTGGGTGAATATCTTGCAAAGTGTGGCAAAAAGCAGCTTCGTCTCGCTGAGACAGAGAAGTATGCACACGTGACATTCTTCTTCAACGGTGGTGTGGAGGAGCCGAATGTCGATGAGGCACGTATCCTCGTCAATTCGCCGAAGGAAGTCGCTACCTATGATCTCAAGCCAGAGATGAGTGCCCCTGAGGTCGGCATGGATCTGGTAGAGGCGATCAAATCAGATAAATATGATGTGATCATTATCAACTTTGCAAACCCGGATATGGTAGGTCATACCGGTGTGATCGAGGCAGCAGTAAAGGCTGTGGAGCGTGTAGACCAGCTTGTAGGCGATGCAGTACAGGCAGTCAAGGATGTAGACGGCGCAATGTTTATCTGTGCAGACCATGGAAATGCCGAGAAGATGATTGATTACGAAACCGGAAAGCCGCATACCGCACATACGACCAATCCGGTTCCGTTTATTCTTGTAAACTACGATGATGCCTATACGCTGCGCGAGGGCGGATGTCTTGCAGATATCGCGCCGACGTTACTTCAGATCATGGATCTGGAGCAGCCTGCGGAGATGACAGGAAAGTCATTACTCATCAAAAAGTAAAAAGGTGAAAAAGCAAAGAAGCTTCGGTAGATACACGGAGCTTCTTTGTGTACATATAAGTGTACCTATAAAAGCAAAAAACATACATGGAGGACAAAGCAATGAAAGAGTATCAGCCGATGAAAGAGGGAAAGGTCAGAGAGGTCTATGATAATGGGGACACACTGATTCTGGTTGCGACAGATCGTATTTCCGCATTTGACAATATTTTAAAAAATAAGATCACAGACAAGGGTGCGATCCTGACACAGATGTCAAAGTTCTGGTTTGATTACACCAGAGACGTGATCCCGAATCATCTGATATCTGTAGATCCTGCTGATATGCCGGAATATTTCAGACAGCCGCAGTACAGTGGAAACAGCACGTTGTGTAAAAAGTTGCAGATGCTGCCGATCGAGTGCATCGTGCGCGGCTATATCACGGGCAGTGGTTGGGAGAGCTATCAGAAGAATGGTACAGTCTGTGGCATTCAATTACCGGAAGGACTGAAAGAATCCGATCAGTTGCCGGAACCGATCTATACACCGACAACAAAGGCTGATCTGGGAGACCATGATGAGCATATTACGTTTGAGCAGAGTGTCGGGATCTTAGAGAAGCTCTATCCCGGAAAGGGAGAGGAGTATGCGACGGCGATCAAGGATGCAACACTGAATCTGTATAAAAAGTGTGCTGCCTACGCAAGGGAGCGCGGCATCATTATTGCTGATACCAAGTTCGAGTTTGGTTTGGATGAGAACGGTCGTGTGGTACTGGGTGATGAGATGCTGACCCCCGATAGCTCACGTTTCTGGCCGGTAGAGGGCTATGAACCCGGCAAATCACAGCCGTCCTTTGACAAGCAGTTTGTCAGAGACTGGTTAAAGAGTAATCCGGATAATGATTTCCTGCTTCCGGATGAAGTCGTAAATAAGACAATCGAAAAATATAAGGAAGCATATGAGCTGCTGACCGGAACACAGTTTACACGATAAGCCACATGTATAATTGGAGAACAGGCATGAATAATCAGGCAGAATATACAAAGCAGGCGGCCGATGAACTGCATGAGGAATGCGGGGTATTCGGCATGTATGATTTTGACGGCGCAGATGTGGCTCCGTCGATCTATTACGGATTGTTTGCACTGCAGCACCGCGGACAGGAGAGCTGTGGTATCGCAGTCAGTGATACAAACGGACCGAAAGGAAAAGTACTGGTTCATAAGGATATGGGACTGGTCAATGAGGTGTTTGATCCGGAATCACTGGAAAAATTAAAAGGGGATATCGGTGTCGGACATGTGCGCTATTCGACGGCGGGGGCATCCACGAGAGAGAATGCACAGCCATTGGTACTCAATTATGTAAAAGGAACGCTCGGACTGGCACATAACGGTAATCTGATAAATGCCAACGAACTGCGCAGGGAGCTTGCCTATACGGGAGCTATTTTTCAGACAACGATTGATTCGGAGGTGATCGCCTATTATATCGCCAGGGAGCGTCTGAAGTCAAAAACGGTAGAGGAGGCAGTGCGCAGGGCGGCAGACAGGATCAAGGGTGCTTATGCACTTGTGGTGATGAGTCCGAGAAAGCTGGTCGGTGCGCGTGACCCGTTTGGATTCAAACCACTTGTGATCGGAAAACGTGATCATGCATATATGCTCGCCAGTGAGACGTGTGCACTGGAGACGCTGGGCGCAGAGTATGTGCGTGATGTAGAGCCGGGAGAGATCGTTACGATATCACCGGAGCATGGCATTCAGTCAGATAAGACGCTTTGTCTGCCAAGGGAACAACATGCCAGATGTATCTTTGAATATATCTATTTTGCGCGTCCGGATAGCCATATTGATGGAAAGAGCGTATATGCGGCACGTATTAAGGCAGGTCGTTTCCTCGCACAGGATTCGCCGGTAGACGCGGATCTGGTTGTCGGAGTGCCTGAATCGGGTAATGTAGCTGCGATGGGCTATTCGATGGAGAGCGGCATACCGTATGGTATGGCATTTGTGAAAAACGGCTATGTCGGACGTACCTTTATCAAACCGGCACAGAGCAGCAGAGAGAGCAGTGTTGCGATCAAATTAAACGCACTGCAGGAAGCAGTCGCTGGAAAGCGTGTGATCATGATCGATGATTCGATTGTGCGCGGTACGACATCAAACCGTATTGTCAATATGCTTCGCGAGGCAGGTGCAACAGAGGTTCATGTCCGCATCAGTTCACCACCATTTTTATGGCCGTGTTATTTTGGGACAGATATACCGGTGCGTGAGCAGCTCATCGCTTATAACCGTTCGATTGAACAGATCCGGGAAGTGATCGGAGCGGATAGTCTCGGTTATCTGGAGATTGACCGCCTGGAGCAGATGGTTGACGGTTTATCTATCTGCAAGGGCTGTTTTACCGGAAAATATCCGCTGAAGCCGCCGGTTGATGACATACGTGGAGATTATACAAAATAAAAATACAAGGGAGAATGAACATGAATACAGATAGATATACAAGCCCGCTGTCTGAGCGCTATGCCAGCAAGGAAATGCAGTACATTTTTTCGCAGGATATGAAGTTCCGCACCTGGCGCAGACTCTGGATTGCACTTGCAGAGACGGAGAAGGAGCTTGGTCTGGATATCACGCAGGAGCAGATTGATGAGTTAAAAGCACACAAAGATGACATCAATTATGATGTGGCAAGAGAACGTGAAAAACTCGTCCGTCATGATGTGATGAGCCATGTCTATGCTTATGGACAGCAATGCCCAAAAGCAAAGGGTATTATTCATCTCGGCGCGACATCCTGCTATGTCGGAGATAATACCGATATTATTGTTATGGCAGAAGCATTAAAGCTTGTCCGTAAAAAATTGATCAATGTATTGGCAGAACTTGCAAAATTTGCAGATCAGTACAAGGCACTGCCGACATTGGCATTTACACATTTTCAGCCGGCTCAGCCGACGACCGTAGGTAAGCGCGCGACGCTGTGGATGCAGGAGTTTTCCATGGATCTCGAAGATCTGGATTATGTACTTGGCAGCCTGAAGCTGCTTGGCTCTAAGGGAACGACCGGAACACAGGCGAGCTTCAAGGAACTGTTTGACGGCAACGATGAGACGATTGATCAGATCGACCCGATGATCGCGAAAAAGATGGGATTTGAGAGCTGTTATCCGGTATCAGGACAGACTTATTCGAGAAAGGTCGATACGAGGGTTGCAAATGTGCTCGCAGGTATCGCAGCCAGCGCCCATAAATTTTCTAATGATATCCGTCTGCTGCAGCATTTAAAGGAGATTGAGGAACCCTTTGAAAAAAATCAGATCGGATCTTCTGCAATGGCATACAAGCGCAATCCGATGCGTAGTGAACGTATTGCATCACTGTCACGGTATGTGATGATAGATGCGTTGAATCCGGCTATTACCTCGGCTACACAGTGGTTTGAGCGTACACTGGACGATTCTGCCAATAAACGTCTGAGCATTCCGGAGGGATTCTTAGCGATCGACGGTATTCTGGATCTGTGTCTGAATGTTGTAGACGGATTGGTGGTATATGATAAGGTGATCACCAAACGGTTGATGAGTGAACTGCCGTTTATGGCGACAGAGAACATCATGATGGATGCAGTAAAGAAGGGCGGAGACCGCCAGGAGCTGCATGAGAAGATCCGCCAGCTTTCTATGGAGGCAGGCAGACATGTGAAGGCAGAAGGTAAGGATAATGACCTGCTCGAGCTGATTGCCGCAGATCCTTCCTTTGGACTGACACTGGAAGAACTGCAGGAGAATATGGATCCTGCAAAGTATACAGGACGTGCAGAGTATCAGGTGAACCAGTTCCTGAAAAATGTCATTCAGCCGATACTGGATGAGAACAGGGATTTACTTGGAATGACAGCGGAGATCAACGTATAGGAGGAAATGTATGAAGATAACGTCTGTGACAGATGCGAACGGTGTTGTGACCACAACGATCGATACGGATGGGACGGCAGCAGAAGGAACGGGCTTTTCATCCGCGTTGTCTCAGGAGATGGAGAAAACACAGCCGCTGGAACAGATCTTCCAAAAGGCGGCGGATACCTATGGTGTAGATAAATCCTTGCTGAAGGCAATGGCGAAGGCGGAATCGGAATTTGACCCGAATGCGACGAGCAAGAGTGGGGCAATGGGTATCATGCAGCTGATGCCTGCGACCGCGAAAAGCCTGGGGGTCACAGATGCATACGACCCGGAACAGAATATCATGGGTGGAGCGAAATATATCGCTTCACTTCTTGATAAATATAATGGGAATGTTTCTTATGCACTGGCGGCCTATAATGCGGGCAGCGGAAACGTAGATAAATACGGTGGCATACCGCCGTTTGAGGAGACACAAAATTATGTGACCAAGATCCTCGGTTATCTGCAGGATGGTGGTGTGGAGATCCCGGAGAACAGGGCAAATGTGATAACCGGTGAGACGCAGACCGATACGTCTGTAACCGATGCGCTTCGTGAGCTTTTCACGAGAGAAGATTATGAAGCATTCCTGCAGCTGTTTCTGGAACGGCTGACACTGCGTATGGATGAACAAAAGGAAAATTCATCAGGACAGACCGAACAGGACACAGCGGAAGGTCAGACGAGCGATGCCTATATCGCGTTCCGCAATTTCGGAAATACAAACCGAATGGCGGTTTATCTGAAGCCTACAGAGCAGGCATAAAAAATATGTAAAAAAATTAGAAATTCTGGTTGACAAGCATTCGATGTTATAGTATATTATTATTCGTTGAGTGCTTCAACAGGCTGCCGTGGCTCAGGCGGTAGAGCGTCGCATTGGTAGTGCGGAGGTCACGGGTCCGATTCCCGTCGGCAGCTTTTATTTTAGATATTATAGGAATAATCAGAGTAGATGCTCTGGTTATTTTTTTTATGTGATAGGAAATTCCTATCACATAAAATGCTCCGCAAGGATGCGCACCTCGCGGAAATGAAGTATATGCTGCGCATACCGCTCGGGCGCGAAAGAGTCGCTCGCGACTCTTTTTTATTCAAATTGAGTGATAAAGTGCTAATTTGATTGTAATTATTTCCTTAAAATGATATGATAAATAAATAACGAAGCCAACAGGCAGCATACAAGGAGGAAATATTTATGAAGAGCATGAAGAAGCGTGTGATGGCGGCTGTGCTGACCGCTGTCATGGTGATCGCAACATTTGCAAATGTTGTCCCTGCGGGTGCAGCGTCACTCACAGCCGATCAGTACCTGAACAAGATGACAAAGGCGGCGAATAAGGCAGCGTCCTATGAGGTGAAAACCAATGTTGTACAGAATGCAACGACAGATGGTCAGAAGCTCAACACAAAGGCAGTTTCAAATCAGATTGTATTTGTGGATCCGATGAAATCAAAGTCTGTGACAACAACGACGATTAAAGGTGCCGGGCTTGACGGCAAGACAAAGACTATAACATATGTGAAGCAGAATGCAAAGGGTAAGATCTACGCGTATACCTCTACGGATGGCTCTAAATATGAGAAGATGAATATGACCGGTATGGTAGACGATTTGAATGGTATGGAGATTGAGAATTACTCTAATGCAAAGATCGTAAAGAAGAACGTGAAGGTAAATAAGATCAGTACGATTCAGATCTCAGCAGAGGTCTCTGGTGCAGATCTGGGAGAAGTACTTGCCGCAGCAGGTCTGGGCAGCACAGCTGATGATACCGAGATTGATTATTCAGCATTAAAGCCTGTCAAGGCAACGCTCTGGGTAGATCGTAAGACTTATCTGCCGGTTAAGGTGTCTACAGATATGACAGACTTCTTAAACAGCTACCTGCCGATTCTGTATCAGTCATTAGGTACGGAGGATGTGAGTGTAGAATATTCAAAGGCGATTTCTACAGCAACTTATTCAAATTTCAATAATGCAACTAATTTCACGATTCCGAAGGCTTGTAAATAGAAAATCGCACTATGAGCAGCTCCGGATTTAGCGGAGCTGTTCATTTTTATAGGGAATGAACGATGTATTATAGTTATGTATGTGATCTGGCGGTTGCGATATTGAGTGCAATCGTATTGTTTGTGATCAATATGGTTTATGTTCCGAGAAATCGTAGATTACTCTTTGTCAAATTTGCATTGTGCAATTTGATCTATGCATGTGTACTGAGCATGCTTTTTTATGATTATCTGTTGCCAAGAGTCGGTTCTGTCAATGACAATCTTGTGTATCTGGTACATAATGCGCAGCAGATCAGTCTGATCACGGAATTGCTCATTTTTATTCTGTATGTATTTGACCTTGTCGGTTATAAAAATAAGAAAGCATATTATGCGCTTGGAGCGGCAGTGCTGCTATTCTATATATTGGAACTGACGTCTGTAAAGACGAAGATCGGTTTTTATATTGACGGTAACACGGTACATAACGGCAGTATTACAAGCCTGTATCTGGTCTGGTATGTGATGGCGATACCGGTTCTGGCTGCTACGATTATACACGAAAACAGAATTATTATTAACCGTATTTACCATACAGTGTCAGTTAGCTTTGGGATCTGTCTGGCAACGACGGTATTGCAGTATCTGCGTCACACGGATACTTATACGACATTGACTTATTTTATACCGATACTTGTGATTGTATTTTTGTTCCACAGTAACAGTTATAATTCGACATATGGAGCGTTAGATCGGGAGGCGCTGAGAGGCAGGGTGGCAGAGCTGACCAGGCATCACAGCCAATTTTATTTTGTTTATATCAGACTTAATAATTTTGCGCGTATTGAATCGGATTCAAACGTGATTGAAGATTTTAAATCATTTGCGGAGCGGACAGATTATACAGATTATCTTTTCCGTTATGGAGAGGATATATTTGTTATGATCTATAATTCTGACAGATATCTCGGTACGCTGAAGCATACAATTCAGGAGCTGCATACGCGATATCAGCTGGCACACCGTGTGGTGGTCATACCGTCGAACGATGCCTGTCGGAAAATGAGTGAGTATACAGAGTTCTGCAGGTATCTGCTGCGGAAGCATGATGAGGATTTTTTCCTGGCAGGAGCTGCGGAAATTGATGATTTTAAAGATTATCTGATTATAAAAAAACAACTGGCAGATATCGCTGATCAAGCCAATCTGAATGACGACAGGGTATTGGTCTATGGACAGCCGATTTATGATGTCCGCCGGCATGCATTTACAACAGCGGAGTCATTGATGCGTCTGAGACTGCCGGATCTGGGTATGATCTATCCGGATGTATTTATTCCAATCGCTGAGCAGGAGGGGAATATCCATGCGCTGACCAGAGTCATATTGAATAAGGTATGCCGCTATCTGGCTGCGCATGATCAGCCAGACCGGATTTCGGTGAACTTTTCTATGTATGAGATCACAAAAAAGGAATTTTATGACGATGTCATGGGAATCCTGTCAACGTATCGGTTTGACAGAGCCAGAATTGCGTTTGAGATCACAGAGAGCCTGAATGCGGAGCATCTGGATGAGATCAGGGACATCCTGCAGAAATTCAGGGATCTTGGAATTAAAATCTATCTCGATGATTTTGGTACCGGCTATTCCAATCTGGAGCATATTACAAATCTGCCGATTGATGTGATCAAATTTGATAAGTCGTTGGTTGATTCGTCCGGATATAGTGAACGGTCTAAATATCTGGTCGAGGGTATGTCAAGTATGTTTCATACAATCGGATATCAGCTATTGTATGAGGGAATTGAGACTGCACCTGATCAGAAACGCTGTATCGGCATGCAGGCGCAGTATTTACAGGGTTATCGATATTCAAAACCGATACCGATTGAGGAGTTGGATGATTTTATCAATCACCCGCCAAAAGAGTGTATGGATATGGATGATTCACAGGATTAGAAAAACGATGGTTTATTTATGACCTTTTTTCGGATACTAATTTCAGAGGAAAGGAGAAAATCGTGGAAGAAGAATTATTTGTGCCGGAGCGCCCGGATTATGAGGCGGAGCTGTTAGCGATCCTTGATTCGGATGCCAAGCCTTCTGAACTGCGCGAACGGTTGGATGATTATCATGAGAATGATATCGCATCGCTGCTGCAACATCTGGACAAAGATGCGCGCAAGCGATTGTTTATGCTGCTTAGCGCGGAGCGCATATCGGAAGTCTTTTCCTATGTGGAAGAGGATGAGATCAAAGGCTATATGCAGGAGATCAGTCCGGAAAAACTGGCTGAGATCATGGCATCAATGGATGCGGATGAGATCAGTGATATTCTTGATGAACTCGATGAGGACGAGCGTCTGCAGGTAGAGGCGCTGTTAGATATTGAGACAAAAAAAGATGTTGACCGCATCGCGTCCTATGATGAGGATGAGATCGGCAGCTATATGTCTACCAATTTTATCCTGATCAGCCGGGATCTTTCTATTAAGGAAGCGATGAAATCGCTGGTTGAGCAGGCGGCAGATCATGATAATATCTCAACGATGTATGTCGTAAACCGTGATGGTACCTTTTACGGTGCACTCAGCCTGAACGACCTGATCGTTGCACGTGAGCATGATGAACTGGAAGATCTGATTGCGACTTCTTTTCCATATGTGTATGCGAAGGAAAATATCAGTGATTGTATCGAAGAGTTGAAAGATTATTCGGAAGATACCATACCGGTACTGGATAATGATAATCGCGTCATCGGTGTCGTAACTGCCCATGATATCATCGAGATGGTCGATGAGGAAATGGGAGAGGATTATGCGATGTTCGCAGGTCTGACTGCCGAGGAGGATCTGAACGAATCTCTGCTACAGTCGATGAAAAAGCGTGTACCGTGGCTGATTATCTTATTTGTCATGGGACTGGGTGTGTCGACGATCACAGGTCTGTTTGAACATGTCATGTCGGAGCTGACACTGATTGTGACGTTCCAGTCATTGACACTGGGTATGTCCGGTAATGTCGGTACACAGTCGCTGGCTGTGACACTGCGTGTGCTCATGGATGAGAATCTGGAGGGCAGACAGAAGTTATATCTTGTGTGGAAAGAGATGCGCGTCGGCATGGCCAACGGGCTGCTGTTAGGCAGTATCGCTTTTATATTTATTGGTGGTTATCTGATGATTGCAAAAGGACAGCCTGCAGTGGCTGCATTTCCTATTTCCGGATGTATAGGTCTGGCACTCCTGGTAGCCATGACGATCTCCAGCATGACGGGTACCGTTATTCCACTGTTTTTCAATAAGATCAAAGTAGACCCGGCAGTGGCATCCGGCCCACTGATCTCCACGGTGAACGATTTGGTGGCAGTAGTGACCTATTATGGGCTGGCGTGGATATTGCTGCTCAATGTGCTGAAAATAGTGATTGTGTAAGGAGCGAAGAAATTACGATAAAATATAAGAGGTTGCAGGTGGGAATGAATAAATATCATGCTTTGTTTCATAAATTAGGTATGCTGCTGTTGATAGCGGTCGTATTGTTTGTGACTCCGACGGGTCTATTGGCTGCGCAGACAGATCCTGGTGTTATGCAGAATGCCGAAATGGAAAGATTGTCGTTTACACGCAGCACAAAGACACTGAAAGCCGGAAAAACGTATCAGTTTAAAGCCAATATAAAGGAAGGCATTCGATGGTCAGTGGGCAATAAAAAGATCGCATCTGTCAATAAAAATGGGCTGGTGCGTGCAAAGAGATACGGCAAGACACGTATCTATGTAAGCGTAGGAACACAGACGGTATCGGTACTCTTACAGGTGAAGGGGAAGCAGATTGTAGGCATCGACCCGGGACATCAGTCGCACGGTGACAGCAGCACAGAACCGAACGGACCAGGATCTACAACTTATAAAGCAAAAGTGGCAGGTGGAACGAGAGGGACGTCTACCGGCAAACCGGAATATCAGCTGACACTGGAAGTGGCGAAAAAATTGAAAAAAGAATTGTGGAATCGTGGCTATCAGGTCGTGATGACCCGGACGAAAAATGATGTCAATATCTCCAATAAACAGCGGGCGTTATTGCTCAATGAAAGTGGGGCAGATATTGGTATCCGTATACATGCAGATGGCATATCGAATACTTCTGTGCGGGGTGCCAGTGTATTATGTCCATCCGCTTCTAATCGCTATATTAGCAAATTGCACACAAAGAGCAAGAAGTTGTCAGAATGTGTGCTTGCATCGTATTGTTCTGCAACCGGACTGCGCAGCCGTGGGATCTCCTATCGTGATGATCTGACTGGAACCAACTGGAGTACAATACCGGTTACGCTGATTGAACTTGGTTTTATGACGAACAGTACAGAGGATCGCTACATGGCCTCAGCAGCGGGACAAAAGAAGATGGTGCAGGGAATGGCAGATGGGATCGATGCATATTTTTCAAAGTAGACGTTAGAATGTCGGATGGAGAGATGGTTTGCAAAGTGCGATATTTCTTAATATTATAAGTTAATTAAGTTGACACAAGCGTTAGTAAAAACTAACGCTTGTGTTTTGTAAAGTGATAGAGTATAATTTTTCGTGACTGTTGGGCGGATTTATTGTGATCGATTCGTCAAAATATACGAAAAGAGGACAACAACTATGAAAAAAGAACCGTTTGTAACAAAGGAGCAGTTGGATGTGATTGTGACAGAATATCCGACTCCCTTTCATTTATATGATGAGAAGGGCATCCGTGCGAATGCGCAGGCAGTCAAGGATGCGTTTGCCTGGAATAAGGGATACAAAGAATATTTTGCCGTGAAAGCGACTCCGAATCCGTTTCTGGTAAAAATATTACACGAATACGGCTGTGGCTGCGACTGTTCATCCATGGCAGAATTGGTGTTATCTGATGCGTGTGGCATCCGTGGTGAAGATATCATGTTTTCTGCAAATGATACGCCGGCAGAAGAATTTGTCAAGGCAGAGGAACTGGGCGCAATCATCAATCTGGATGATTTTACACATATTGCATTTTTGGAGGAGACACTCGGACATATTCCTGAAACGATCAGTCTGAGATACAATCCGGGTGGAGTCTATGAGATCAGCAACGGTATCATGGACAATCCGGGTGATGCAAAATATGGCATGACCAAGGCTCAGTTATTCGAGGGTTATCAGATTCTGAAAGAAAAAGGAGCCAAGCGTTTTGGCTTACATTCATTCCTTGTGAGCAATACTGTGACGAATGATTATTATCCGACACTGGCGCGTACTTTATTTCATCTGGTCGTAGAACTCAAGGAACAGACCGGCATCGAGATCAGCTTTATCAATCTCTCTGGTGGTGTGGGCATCGCATACAAGCCGGATCAGACACCGAATGATATTGCTGTGATCGGAGAGGGTGTTCATCAGGCGTTTGATGAGATCCTCGTACCGGCAGGACTCGGTGACGTAGCGATCTATACGGAGATGGGACGTTTCATGCTCGGACCGTATGGCTGTCTCGTGACCAAGGCAATTCATGAGAAGCACACGTATAAGGAATATATCGGTGTAGATGCATGTGCAGCCAATCTGATGCGTCCGGCAATGTATGGTGCATATCATCATATTACCGTGATGGGCAAGGAGAATGAACCTTGTGATCATATGTATGATGTGGTAGGTGCGCTTTGTGAAAACAATGATAAATTCGCGATAGACCGTATGCTGCCGAAGATCGATAAGGGAGACCTGTTAGTCATTCATGATACCGGAGCACATGGTTTTGCGATGGGATACAATTACAATGGAAGGCTCTGGTCATCTGAGATCCTGTTACAGGAAGATGGTACACCGAAGCTGATCCGCCGTGCAGAGACCATTGCAGATTACTTTGCAACTTTTGACTGCTTTGATGAGTTCAAGGGTAAATTGCAGTAAAAAATGCTTGCATTTGAATAAAAAATATGCTAACATATGCTTTGTTGAGCGCTTTGTTCAACAAAGCATCAGCCGGCGTGTCGGAATGGCAGACGATGCAGACTCAAAATCTGTTGGGTGTACGCCCGTGCGGGTTCAAGTCCCGCCGCCGGCAGTTATGAAAAGACAGGACGTTTGTCCTGTCTTTTTGCATGTAAAAAGAGCAGACATCATGTCTGCTCTTTTGGTCAACTATGTATTTTCAGATTACTCAGTTACTTCTACAACAGTTACAGGGATATCCATACCCATGACATTCTTTGTAGCAGATAACTTAGAGAAATCGTCTGATTCAACAGTTAAAGTCTCGGTTACAGTAGAACCGTCAGCACCCTTTACGGTGATTGTAACAGTTTTTCCTGCGAGAGTAGCAGTGTAAGTACCGGCAACATCTTTCATGCCCATGGTGTCTGTATCTAACATCTTACCGGTTACATTGCCCTCAGCGTCAAAGCTTAACAGCAAAGCATCCATGGTTGTTCCCGTTGCTTCTGCAGTTCCCTTATAGGTCTTGCCTGCGAGCATCTTGGTGATATCCTGTGCCTTTGTATCCTCCTTGGCAGCCTTTACGGTAACGTTGCATTTTAATGTCTTTCCAGCTTTCTTTAAAGTAGCGCTGACAACAGTTTTACCAACTGCTTTTGCGGTTACTTTTCCTTTCTTGGATACAGCAGCGACAGATGCCTTCTTGCTGGACCATGTGATCTTATCTTTACCTGCATTCTTTACGGTCAGTGTAACACTCTGTCCAACTGTCAGAGCGAGCTTTTTCTGGCTCAGAGCAGGCTTTGCTGCTGCGAATGCAGGAACAGCTGCGGTTGTCAGTACCATTGCTGCGGTGAGTGCGCCACATAAGATTTTCTTGTAGTTTTTCATTGTGATTCCCTCCATAATTCGTTTGATTGAGTTTTTTGTGTAACTCTTTTTTTGATCTGAAAAGATCATAACACTTTCCGCGGAAAATGTTGCTATACAAAATCCGGCCTGTGTATAGCAAAACTGACACATAAAAATATCTGTTTAGGTTGTGTCTACAAATCACAAAAAGAGTTATATATGCATGGGAGGCACAAGCTACAAAATGAGAAACATCACGTGCTGCTGCGATAGACACTGGGGGTCTTACCGTACTGCTTTTTAAATGCGCGGTTAAAATAGGAGAGATTGTCAAATCCGACATCCGCAGCAATTGAAAGGATTGTATCATCAGATTGCAATAGCAGTCTCGCTGCGATCGTCAGGCGGTAGGAATTCAGGTATGCTGTAAATGAGGTGCCCATTGTTTTTTTGAAGAACTTCATGAAATGAGACTCAGAAAAACCGGCCAGATGCGCCATCTGTGTGATACTCATCGGAGCTGCGTAGTTTAGTTCTACATATTTAATTACGGATTTGAGCTTTTCAATATTTTTCTGTGCAGTACCGGATCGCAGTTTTTCGCAGTGACTTGTATAGAGGGCAAAAAAGAGAACGAACAGGTTTCCTTTGATCGCAAGTGGATAGCCGGCGGGAAAACGAGAGCAGATGTGATCGTTTTTATCCAGACATCCGCGCACGGTTGCATAGGCACTGTCTGTTTTGGACAGGACAGTCGGACATGCGACCTGCAGGGAAAAGATCGGCTGGAGGAACAGCAGATAGCTCGTATCGGCACCTGGGGATTCGAGCATACCCGGGTGGAAAATAATATTTTCGTACTCCATAATCTGATGGTCGATGCCTCGGATCTCATGCAGCTGGCCGGGCTGGATCAGGACGATATCCCCGGCGGTTACCGGATATTCCGTCAGATCTACGCAGACGGTCCCTTGTCCTTTCTTTATATAGATAAATTCTACTTCGTCGTGCCAGTGGAGCGGCACCTGCATAAAATCAAGCGGGATCGAGCAAAGGTAGGTATTATATGGAAAGTCTGCATCAAAGTGATGCTTTTTTTCATGATAGGATTCGTATTCAGGAATGTTCATAATCGATACCTCGTTGCAGATAAATATTATTGGATGATAGGATTGTACTATGTTTTCGTAGAATACTGCAAGCATTTTCTGATAAAAAGCAGATATACTACATACAGTTGAAACAGACAGCATGCAAATTGCATTCATCAAAAGGAGTAAAATCATGACAGTCAACGAATATGTGAAGAAAAGATTTGGACGTTATATGGATCAGTGCACAAATGAAGAAATCTATGTGGCACTGCTGGAGTATGTAAAGGAAGCTGCAAAGGAAAAAGAGAGCAGCGAAGGTAAGAAGAAACTGTATTATATTTCAGCAGAATTTTTGATTGGAAAACTGTTATCGAACAATCTGATCAACCTTGGATTATATGATGAAGTAAAGACAGAACTGGAAAAGTGTGGAAAGTCACTGGCTGCGATCGAGGAGATCGAGGCAGAGCCTTCACTCGGAAATGGTGGCCTCGGCCGTCTGGCAGCATGCTTTCTCGATTCCATTGCTACGCTTGGCCTGAACGGAGACGGCGTAGGATTGAATTATCATTATGGATTGTTCAAACAGGTATTTAAGAATTATCTGCAGAGTGAGACCCCGAATCCGTGGATGAGTGCGAATAGCTGGCTGCGCCCGACAGATGTTACCTATGATATTGAGTTTGGTGGTTTCCAGTTGAAGTCACGTATGTATGATATTGATGTCGTAGGGTATGAGAACCGCACAACCAAGCTCCATCTGTTTGATGTAGAGACTGTGGATGAGTCGATCGTAAATGCGGACAATATCGGATTCAATAAAGAAGATATCGCCAAGAACCTGACGCTGTTCCTGTATCCGGATGACAGCGATGATGCAGGACGTCTGCTGCGTGTGTACCAGCAGTACTTTATGGTCAGCAACGCAGCACACCTGATTCTCGATGAGGCACAGGCAAAGGGTTCTAACCTGTATGACCTGTATGACTATGCTGTGATTCAGATCAATGATACCCATCCGACAATGGTGATCCCGGAATTGATCCGTCTGTTACAGGAGCGTGGCATGACGATGGACGAGGCGATCGGAGTCGTATCAAAGACCTGTGCATATACGAACCACACGATTCTCGCAGAAGCACTGGAAAAATGGCCGGTATCATTTATGAAGAAAGTCGTGCCGCAGCTGATGCCGATTATCCGTGAGCTGGATGCACGTGTCAATAAGAAGTGCAATGATCCTGATGTAGCGATCATCAACAAGGATGACTGCGTATGCATGGCTCATATCGATATCCACTATGGAATCAGTGTCAATGGTGTAGCAGCACTGCATACGGAGATCCTGAAGAATACAGAGCTTCATAAATTCTATGAACTCTATCCGGAGAAGTTTAATAACAAGACAAACGGTATCACATTCCGCCGCTGGCTGCTCTATAGCAATCCGGAATTGGCGCAGCTCATCGAAGAACTGATTGGTCCCGGATTCAAAAAGGATGCAATGGAGCTGACGAAGCTGGAACAGTTCTTAAACGATGATGCAGTATTAGAAAAGCTGCTTGCTGTAAAAGAGGCAAGAAAGGCAATTTTAAGAGACTATATGAAGCGCACACAGAATATTGATCTGGCAGAGAATGCAATCTTTGATATTCAGATTAAGCGTCTGCACGAGTATAAGAGACAGCAGCTGAATGCGCTCTATGTGATCCACAAATATTTCGAGATCAAGGGCGGCAAGTTGCCGAAGCGTCCGATTACTGTGATTTTTGGTGCAAAGGCAGCGCCTGCTTACATTATCGCAAAAGATATCATCCATCTGATCCTGTGTCTGCAGGCACTGATCGCGAATGATCCTGAGGTCAGCCCGTATCTGCAGGTTGTGATGGTAGAAAATTATAACGTGACACTGGCAGAGAAACTCATTCCTGCGTGTGATATTGATGAGCAGATCTCGCTGGCATCCAAAGAAGCATCCGGAACAAGTAATATGAAGTTCATGCTGAATGGAGCAGTGACGATCGGAACGATGGACGGAGCAAATGTAGAGATCGCAGAGCTGGTCGGAAAAGACAATATCTTTATCTTCGGTGAGAGCAGTGAGACTGTGATTGCCCGTTATGAGCGCGGTGATTATGTATCTAAGGAATACTATGAGAAGGATGCGGATCTTAAAAAGTGTGTCGATTTTATTGTGAGCGATGAACTGTTAAAGATTGGTGTAAAAGAAAATCTGGAGCGTCTGTACCATGAACTGTTAAATAAAGATTGGTTTATGACCTTCCCGGATTACGAGGACTATGTAGCAACAAAAGACCGTATTTTTGCAGCTTATGAGGATCGTAAGGCATGGGCAAAGATGATGTTGAAGAATATCAGCCAGGCAGGATTTTTCTCATCTGACCGCACGATCGCACAGTATAATGAGGACATCTGGAAATTAACAAAATAGTGTATGTATGGGAGCGCCGGCTGCGATGCAGCTGGCGTTTTGTATGGAAAAAAAACAATAACTTCTTGACTTTCAAAATGAAAAAGACTATAGTAACAATCGATTAAAAGTAAGTATTTACAGAGAGGAGGATAGCAATGGGCAGGCAGCATATGGGTGTGATCAGACTGACAATTTTTATCTGTTTGTTCATAATAATTGTATGTGGATGCTATTCGCAGACAGACAACGGCATCAGTTACATTGTCCACAATGAATCCTCCCAGACAGTATTCCGACAGGTAAAGATACCCATGGCCACATTCCCGGATCTGTTGGATAACGGACAGTGGATATCAAATGATGATGCGTCCCAAGCGCATTTTAATGATCGGAAAGCTATATTTGTACATAGGGCAAATGCACCGTTGCCATTATTACATCAATTGCTGGCAGGTCTGGCAGCGCTGTTTGCGATGCTGTGTGCAGGTCTGTTTCATGACAGTACCTGTCAGACACGTGAATTGATGCGGATTGTGTCTTATATTCAGGCACATGATGGTGTGAAATGGCACTTTCCTTTTTCACGTATATGTAATATATAAAAAGATAAAGAAAAGAGAGGAACATCTATGGTTGCAAAAGTTTTAGCACTGATTATTTTCCTTGTGATGTTTTTGCTGATTGTCACAGAGAAAATTGAGCGTCAGTATGTAACATTAGGCTGCGGAGCGATTATGCTGATTGTTGTATTTGGCATTTGTATGCGCAGTCCGCAGGCTATTTTGAACACATTGAATTTTCACAGTATTTTTACACCTGATTTCTGGCATGCCACGGCAGAGGGTGGAGAGGCAACGGCCGGCATCAACTGGTCAACGATCATCTTCATCGCAGGCATGATGATCATGGTAGAGGGTATGGGCAAGGCAGGATTCTTCCGGTGGCTTTGTCTGAAGCTGGCAAAGATGGTTAATTATAAGCCGGTGCCTATCTTTGTTGTATTTATGCTGATGGCAGCATTTTTGTCCATGTTTATCGACAGTATTACGGTTATTCTGTTTCTGGCAGCCGTTACGGTAGAGTTGTGCCAACTGCTGAAATGTAATCCAATACCGATGATCCTATCCGAGGTATTCTGCGCGAATCTGGGTGGATCGGCTACGATGTGTGGAGATCCGCCGAACATTATCATCGGAACATCTTTACATTATGCATTTATTGACTTTTTGACCAATACCGGTGTGATTGCAGGTATTTCCCTGATTGCCGCAGTGATCTATTTTTATCTGTGCTTCCACAAGGAATTGTCAAAATCTACAGGAGCAAAACCGGAGCACTATCCCGACCCGAGCGAAGCGATCACAGATAAGAAGCTGTTTGGTTTAAGTATCGCGATCTTTGCAGTCGCAGTTGTATTACTGATTACACACGCAAATACAGGACTGACAGTGGCATTCATTGGTGTGTTTGTCGCTGTACTGACGCTGATTGTACATCATTCCGATATTCCGGATCTACTAAAAAAGGTAGACTATAAGACACTGTTATTCTTTATCGGATTATTTGTCGTAGTCGGTGGACTCGAGCAGACCGGCGTACTCGTACTGATCGCAGATGGCATCAGCTATATCTGTGGTTCGAACGCAAAGCTTGTTGTTGCAGTGATCCTCTGGATCTCAGCAGTTGCCAGTGCATTTGTTGATAATATCCCGTTTGCAGCTACGATGCTGCCGGTTATCCAGACTCTGTCACAGCTTCAGGGTATTGATCTGTCAATTTTGGCATGGACATTGTCTATGGGTACTGATATCGGAGGCAGCGCGACACCGATTGGTGCATCTGCAAACGTTGTCGGTATTTCAGTGGCTTCCAGAGAAGGTTATCCGATCGGATGGGGCAAATATTGTAAGTATTGTGCACCTGCAACGATTATGGTTGTATTGATCTCTATGGTGTGCATTTATGTGAGATATTTCTAAAAAAGGAGGAGCGATACTATGAGCGATTCACAGACTATTATCTCCATCGGAAGAGAATATGGCAGTGGTGGACATGCGATCGCAGAAGAGCTGGCAAAGCGTCTGGGATTGAAACTGTACGACCACAATATTCTTGATGAAGTAGCACGGGAGAAGGGTGTAGACCCGGAGACACTCCGCAAATATGATGAGAAACCGCACAAGCTGTTTTTGTCAAGAAGTGCAAAAGGTTATCACAGTTCGGCAGAAGTCAATGTTGCGTATATGCAGTTTGATTATCTGAAGAAAAAGGCGGAAAAAGGAGAATCCTTTATTGTGGTTGGCCGTTGCGCAGAGGGAATCTTTGAAGGAAATCCGGCATTGATTTCGATTTTCATTCTCGGAAACAGGGAGACAAAGTGTAAACGTATTATGGAGAAATACCATCTTTCCGAGCAGGATGCGCTTGAGAAGATGCGGCGTCATGATGAGTACCGCAAGCGTTACCACAACAATTTCTGCGAGGACAAGTGGGGCGATTCACGTACTTATGACATTTGTATCAACAGCAGTCTGAAGGGGCTCGATGCGACTACGGATATTTTAGAGACATATATCCGTGCGCGCAGGGGGGACTCTGACCAGAAATAAAAAGAATTACAGCGTCGACAGATGTCGGCGCTGTTTGCGTATACCATAGTTTTTATGGACAATGGCAAAACGAAAGGAAGCGATGTATGAAAGAATGTAAATGGATAAATTTTATCTTCCTGACACTGGCAGGAATTGTAAATGCAGTAGGTGTTGTGATGTTTCTGTCACCTGTAAAGCTTTACGACAGTGGAATTTCAGGAACCTCTATGCTGGTCTCGCAGATTACGCCACCGTGGATCAGCCTGTCACTGCTGTTACTTGTTTTAAATATACCGATTTTTCTGCTTGGGCTGAAGCGGGAAGGGCTTGTTTTTACCGTCAGCGCGATCTACACGGTAGCGGTATATGCGGTTGTTGCATGGATCATCACTGATATTTTACCGGTAGATGTCAGCTTTGTATCACCGCTTGCCGGCAGCGATTTATTTTTGTGTGCGATTTTTGGCGGCATCATCTCCGGCTGTGGCAGCGGATTGGCAGTCCGTTTTGGCGGGGCGATGGATGGAATTGATATTCTGGGTGTCATGTTTTCAAAACGTCTGGGTATCAGTCTTGGCAGTTTTATTATGATCTATAATGTGCTGCTGTATGTGATCTGTGGGATTGTAATCGGCAGTTGGATTCTGCCGCTGTATTCGATTGTAACGTATGCGGCTGCCTCGAAGACGATCGATTTTATTGTCGAGGGATTTGACCGGTCTAAGGCGGCATTTATTGTCACAACACAGGCAGATGAGGTCTGTGAGAGGCTGTCTGCGGCATTTGAGAATGGAATTACAATGATAGATGCCAAAGGTTATTATTCCGGTACTAATCAGACGATGATCTATTTTGTTGTAAACCGGTTTCAGATCGGAAAACTAAAGATGATTGTGCATGAGGTTGATCCGTCTGCATATATTACGGTCAATGAGATCGCAGATGTCTTGCATGGAGACAGAAATGTGTGATATGCTATAAAATAAATATGAAAAGATGTAATGACCGTGGGAGATAGATTGGAAATGAAGTTTGGTTTTATCGGGGCAGGCAGAGTCGGCTGTTCACTTGGAAAATATTTGAAGGAATCAGACACTGTCTGGAAGCTGTTCGGCTATTATAGCCGGAGTATACAGTCAGCAGAGGAGGCTGCTGATTTTACACAGAGTATGGTATATACGCAGTTGCCGTCGCTTGTCAGGGACTGCGAGGTGCTGCTGGTCACGACACCGGATCATGCGATCGCGTCTGTCTGGGAGCAGGTGTGCAGCTGCGGTGAGTGCCTGTCAGATAAGATCATTGTGCACTGCAGTGGGTCTATGGCTTCTACGGTGTTCGAAGGTGCAAAGGAGTACGGGATAACAGCCGCGAGCCTGCATCCGTTTTATGCGGTGGCAGATCGTTATCACAGTTATCCGGCATTGAAAGATGCATTGTTTACACTGGAGGGCAGCGGGGAACGGTTGGAGGAGCTGGATCACAGCCTGCGTGTTGCAGGGCTGACGATCCAGAAGATCCAGGCACAGTCCAAGACACGTTATCACGCGGCTGCATCCGTTGCGTCGAACCTCATGGTTGGATTGACAGAGTTGGCGGTCGACTTGCTGTGCGAGTGCGGATTTGACCGGGAGCATGCACGCATGGCGCTGCGGCCGCTCATGCAGGGCAATCTGGATGCTATCATGGAGAAGGATACGGTCGGGGCATTGACCGGACCGGCAGAGCGTGGAGATGTGCGTACGGTGGACAGGCACTTGCGGGAACTGGGTGGAGACGATCGCGAGATTTACCGGTTGCTGACAAAAAAGATCGTAAAAATAGCGAAAGTAAAAAATCCGGAACGTGATTATGCACAGCTGGAGGAGCTGCTCACACAGATAGATTTATAGAATTATCATTTGAACGATGATCCGGCTGTGGATGAAACAAAGGTTCAAAGTGATGGAAGAGGAGAATATGATTATGGTAAAAATTATATCGGACAGCACCTGTGATCTCTCACCAGAATTGGTAGAGCGTTATGGGATCAGCATTCTGCCGTTGCACATTTTGCTTGGGGATGAGGAGTATGAGGATGGTAAAAGTATCACTCCGGAGGAGATTTTCCGCTGGTCTGATGAGCATGAGACTACACCAAAGACTTCTGCGCCTTCCATAGAAACGACTGTGGCATTGCTGCGTCCATATGTGGAGGCTGGTCAGGAGTGCATCTGTTTTTGCATCTCAGAATCAATGTCAACTTGTGGAAATATCATCCGTATGGCAGTTGCGGAACTGGAGGCAGAGCATCTGGTTACGGTGATTGATTCTGAAAATTTGTCGACTGGAATCGGATTATTGGTGATAGAGGCTGCGATCATGGCGCAGCAGGGATTGACGGCGTCAGAGATTACCGGACGGATCCATGCACTTCGTCCGCATGTGCGGGCAAGTTTTGTTGTGGATACATTAGTCTATCTCTATCGTGGCGGCCGTTGTGGAGGTCTCGCGGCAATGGTTGGCGGTGTATTAAAGCTGCATCCAAAGATCGTTGTGGAAGATGGTGCGATGCACAGTACGAAAAAGTATCGTGGAAATATCCGGTCCGCGGTGTTGTCCTACACAAAGGATATGGAAGAAGATCTGCGCCGTGCACAGCCGGACCGCGTATTTATTACACATTCTGGCTGTGCACCGGAGGTCGTAGAGCCTGTGCGGAAGTATCTGGAGAGTCTTGGCGTATTTTCAGAGATCTTAGAGACACGCGCCGGGGGAGTCGTCAGCAGCCATTGCGGACCCGGTACACTTGGTGTGTTGTATATTGTATAGCAGGCACGCTGGAATTTCGCGGACGCTTCTGCGAGATCGGCTCAGGCTGCAGAGCAGGGTTTAGTACCGGATAAAAGAGGAATCCGTGAGCACATCACCCGTATAACTCAATTTGAGGGAGAAAAAACGGTCGTTTTTCAATAGTTCCCGTAGAAAAATATGGTCACCCTCCCATAGATTTAACTTTAAAACATCATTTTTAGGCACCCATGCGAGTTCGCCTTCGTTGCAGTCGCACAGGGTGCCTTCGTATTTGTCCGCTGTAAACAGATGCATGTACTCGCCTTCCCATTCGTTGGACAGAAAGGTGACTATGCCGCGGAAACGGTAACGTGTGAGTGTGAGACCAGTTTCCTCGTATACTTCACGCAGCAGACATTCCTCCGGCGTTTCGTCAGCTTCGAACTTGCCGCCGACACCGATCCATTTTCCGGCATTCAGGTCATTTTGTTTCTTTGTGCGGTGGAGCATGAGGTATTCGCCGTGGTCGTTTTCAATATAGCAGAGGGTAGTTAGCTTCATAAGGACTCCTTTTTCAATTTACTGTATTCTGTATGTCCACAGTATACGACACAAAACCAATTACTGCAACCACGGTATGAAGCCCCACAGATCAGGATATACTAAGGAATGGCAGCAGGTTCTGTGCTATTTGTGAGAAGTGCACAAAAAAAATATATAAAACTTGGCTATTTGGCATATTGCGGAAACGTTACCGGAATGCTAATATTAATTCAACGGAAACGTTACCGGAAACCATACCGAGAACGCTACCGGAACTATTGAACGACTCAAAAATGGAGGACGAAAAATGAAAAAGAAAATTGTGTGCGCAATGATGTGTATGGCAATGGTAGCAACTACACTTGCAGGTTGCGGATCAAAGGCCGATGACAACACAACAACAGACAATGCAGCAACAGATGATGCAGCAACAGATGATGCAGCCGATGCTGCAGACGAGACTACAGATGCTGCAGAGGGTGATACCGCAGCAAGCGGTGATGGCAAGGTATACTACCTGAACTTTAAGCCTGAGCAGGCAGATGACTGGGTAGAGCTGGCAAAGCAGTATACAGAAGAGACCGGTGTACCGGTTACTGTAGAGACAGCAGCATCAGGAACTTATGAGCAGACCTTAAAGTCAGAGATGGCAAAGAAGGATGCTCCCACCTTATTCCAGGTAAACGGACCGGTTGGTCTGGCTTCATGGAAGGATTACTGCTATGATCTGAAGGACAGCGAGCTTTACAAGCAGGTAAAGAGTGATGACTTCGTATTAAAGGATGGAGATGCAGTAGACGGTATCGCATACGTTATCGAGACTTACGGAATTATCTACAATACAGCATTGATGGATGAGTACTGTCAGACAGATGGAGCAGTTGTTTCTTCCGCAGATGAGATCAACAGCTTTGATAAGTTAAAGGCAGTCGCAGATGATATCCAGGCAAAGAAGGATGAGCTGGGAGTTCTCGGAGCATTCACATCAGCAGGTATGGATTCATCTTCTGACTGGAGATTCAAGACACATCTGGCAAACCTTCCGATCTACTATGAGTACAAGGATAAAGGAATTGGATCTACCGATGCCATTGAGGGAACTTACCTTGACAACTACAAGCAGATCTGGGATCTGTATATTACAGATTCTACCTGTGAGCCTACCATGATCTCTTCTAAGACTGGTGAGGATGCAGCAGCAGAGTTCGCTATGGGCGATGCAGTATTTTATCAGAATGGTACCTGGGCTTATGGTGATATCACAGCCGATGGACTGACAGACGAGGATCTTGGTATGCTGCCGATCTACATCGGAGCACCCGGAGAAGAGAATCAGGGATTATGTACAGGTTCTGAGAACTACTGGTGTGTAAACAAGAATGCTTCTGAGGAAGATATTCAGGCAACACTTGACTTCCTGAACTGGTGCGTTACTTCTGATGCCGGACGTGATGCTATCGCAAATAAAATGGGATTTTTGACACCTTTTGAGAGCTTTGATGATGGATATATGCCTTCGAACCCGTTAGTAGCAATCGCAGATGGTTATATCGCAGATGGCAAGACTTCTGTATCATGGAACTTCTCATCTATCCCTTCAGAGCAGTGGAAGGATCAGGTAGGATCAGCTTTGACAGAGTATGCACAGGGAACTGGCGACTGGTCAGCAGTTGAGGATGCGTTCGTCAACGGATGGGCTACTGAGTATGCAGCAGCTCACGCAGAGTAATCTGTGACCACAGACAAATGAATAATGGGCGGTTTTATAACCGCCCATTTTTACTACATACGATACGAGAAAATATGTAGTAGACAGCTAATTAAAGGGAGTGAACCAGACTATGAACACAAAATCAATGAAAAAATATTCGCCGATTTTTGTACTTCCGACATTTGCAGCGTTTATGATCGGCTTTGTGATTCCGTTTATCATGGGAATCTATTTATCATTCTGTAAATTCACGACAGTTACAGATGCTAGATTGGTAGGTTTTAGCAATTACCTGAAGGTCTTTCAAGACCCGACCTTTGTACATTCGCTGTGGTATACAGCATTATTTACGGTCGTATCCGTGATCACGATTAACCTGTTTGCATTTACGATCGCAATGTTACTGACGAAAGCAATAAAAGGTACAAACGTATTCAGAACCGTATTTTTCATGCCGAACCTGATCGGTGGTATCGTGTTAGGTTATATCTGGCAGCTGATTATCAACGGTGTGCTGTTATACTTTGACCGTACATTAACATATAGTGCTACTTATGGTTTCTGGGGACTTGTCATCTTGATGAACTGGCAGCAGATCGGATATATGATGATTATCTATATCGCAGGAATCCAGAATATCCCCGGGGAACTGATCGAGGCAGCCGAGATTGATGGCGCAAGCAAGTGGCAGATTTTGCGCAATGTGACGATCCCGATGCTGATGCCGTCCATTACGATCTGCAGCTTCCTGACACTTACCAACGGCTTCAAGCTGTTTGACCAGAACATGGCACTGACAGGTGGTGCACCGTCTGATAAGTCACAGATGCTTGCACTGAATATCTTCGATACGTTCTACGGCAGAACCGGATGGGAAGGTGTCGGACAGGCGAAAGCTGTCATCTTCTTTATCTTAGTTGCAGTGATCGCATTGGTACAGTTACGTGCTACCAGAAGTAAGGAGGTACAACAGTAATGGAAAAGAAGAATAAAGTTACATTTGCCACAATTTTTTTCTCGATTCTGAGTGTACTGTGGTTGTTCCCGATTTTTGTAGTATTGATCAATTCGTTTAAAAAGAAAACTTATATCAGCAGAATGCCGTTTTCAATTCCGACAGACAAAGCGTTTGTAGGTCTGAAGAATTATGAAAATGGTATTAAGAAAATTGGATTTTTCCAGGCGTTCGGATGTTCACTCTGGATCACGATCGCTTCAGTAGCAGTCATTATCCTGTTTACATCCATGTGTGCATGGTACATTACACGTGTGAAAAATAAGGCGACCAGTTCCCTGTATTATCTGTGTGTATTTTCTATGATTGTACCGTTCCAGATGGTTATGTTTACACTGTCCAAGCTGGCAGATATGATGCATATGGGTAATCCGTTTGGTATTGTTATTGTCTATCTTGGATTCGGAGCCGGACTTGCGGTGTTTATGTTCTGCGGATTTGTGAAGTCTATTCCGATCGAGATTGAGGAAGCAGCGATGATCGATGGATGTAATCCACTCGAGATCTTTTTCCAGGTAGTGCTCCCGGTATTGAAGCCGACCTGTATTTCCGTGGCGATCCTGCAGACGATGTGGATCTGGAACGACTACCTGTTACCGTATCTGGTATTGGATATCACAAAATATAAGACGATTCCGATCGCCATCCAGTATCTGAAGGGTGGATACGGAGCAATCGATATGGGAGCAATGATGGGTATGCTTGTATTGGCGATTATCCCGATCGTTATCTTCTATATGTTCTGCCAGAGATATATTATTGAGGGCGTTGTGGCAGGCGCTGTAAAGGGTTAAGAGGAGAAAAGAAATAATGACAAGAAGTAGTGGCATCTTATTACCGGTGAGTGCACTCCCGGGAAAATACGGAATTGGCTGCTTTTCCAAAGAAGCATATGCATTTGTAGATTTTCTGGAGGCTGCGGGGCAGAAGCTGTGGCAGATTTTACCGCTCGGACAGACGAGTTATGGTGATTCACCGTATCAGTCGTTTTCCACTTTTGCCGGTAATCCGTATTTCATCAGTCTGGAGGCATTGATCGAAGAGGGCGTTTTGACGCAGGCAGAGTGCGATGAGGCAGATTTCGGTGATGACGAGACGAGTATTGATTACGGAAAAATGTATGCAGCACGTTACGTGATTCTGCGCAAGGCATTTGAACGTTCACATTTGGAAACAGATGCAGACTATGCGAAATTCTGTGAGGAAAACAGTTTCTGGCTGGATGATTATGCATTATATATGGCGGTCAAAGCTGACCATGATGCAAAATGCTGGAGTGAGTGGGAAGATGATATCCGTCTGCGTAAGCCGGAGGCGCTGGAAGCATACCGTGAGAAGCTGGCGCAGGATATCGCATTTTATCAGTATCTTCAGTACAAGTTCAGCAAACAGTGGGAACAGTTGAAAAATTATGCAAATGAAAAAGGTATCCAGATCGTCGGAGACCTGCCGATATATGTCGCGTTTGACAGCTCGGATGCATGGGCCAACCCGCAGTTATTCCAGTTTGATGAGGATTGTAAGCCGATTGCTGTAGCAGGCTGTCCACCGGATGGATTTTCTGCGACCGGTCAGTTGTGGGGCAATCCATTATATGACTGGCCTGCACATAAGAAGACCGGATATGAGTGGTGGATCAGACGCATGGCTACATGCTATAAGCTATATGACATCATACGGATTGATCATTTCCGAGGATTTGATTCTTATTATGCAATTCCGGCCGGTGCACCGACTGCAGAGTCCGGTGCATGGGAGGATGGACCTGGATATGAGTTGTTCGAGACGATTGAAAAGCGTCTCGGCAAGTTGAATATTATCGTGGAGGATCTTGGATTTATTACGGATTCCGTGCGCGAACTTGTCGCCAAGACCGGATGGCCGAATATGAAAGTACTGGAGTTCGCGTTTGATTCGAGGGATGATAGCGGGGCAAACGATTACATTCCTTATGTGTACAATAAGAATTGTGTGGTATATACCGGCACACACGATAATGAGACTCTGTATGGATGGTTGGATAATATCAGCAAGGATGATCGCAATATGGTAGAGGCTTATCTGGACGAAAAAGGAGCTGACAGGAAGCGTCTGGTTCACTCCCTGGTTGCTCTGGCAATGTCTTCGGTAGCTGACCGCTGTGTGATTCCGATGCAGGATTATCTCTGCCTGGGGAACGAGGCTCGTATGAACGAGCCTTCGACCCTCGGCAAAAATTGGAAATGGCGTATGAGAGCGGGTAAGACGACAGACGCGCTCGCAAAGGAGATCTATGGGATGAGCGTCATCTATGGCCGTACAAAGCGCAGACAGTCTGCGAAACCGCAGACAACGTCACAGGAGACTAAGAGCGAAGTATAGAAGTAAGTTACTGTTCACAGGCAGGCATTTTCTGAACTGAAAATGCCGTATGATACAGTGGTGGTAGCAGATTTTGCCGATCTGGAATGCGAAGCATCGGCAAAATCCGTTACTGGAACGAGGTACGAGTGAACAGTAACGACAGTAACATGAAACTGGGGCAGCTATGGAGGTTGCCCTTTTTTCATTGATGTGTTATATTTTGATATGTAAAAAGCTGCGTAGCAATGAGACGATGAGTAGTAGTTGTATATGGCAGACAGATTGTGGAGCAAAAAATGGCTGGATTTACAATTAAGGATGTGGCGCGCATATGTGGTGTCGGTGTAAGCACGGTATCCCGCGCGATTAATAATCACCCGGATATCAATCCGGAGACAAAAGAGAAGATTATGAAAGTGATTGAGGAGAATCACTATATACCGAATAACAGTGCACGCAATCTGAAACGCACCGAATCGAATACGATTGCGATACTGATCAAAGGAATTGACAACCCATTTTTCCTTGCAATGTTTAAAATATTTGAGCAGGAACTGGGCTATCAGGATTACACCTTTATGCTGCAGCGTGTGCAGCAGGAGGAAGATGAGCTGGCTGTTGCCCGGGAACTGGCCAAGGAGAAACGCCTCAAAGGGATTATATTTCTCGGGGGACGCGTGGACCGGGAGGCAAAGGAGTTCCGGGCGTTGGGAATCCCCTATGTGCTCTGTACGTTTGCGCCGGATAGATCTATGCTGACTCCGGAGGTAAACTACGTCTCTATCGATGATGATGAGGAGAGTTACCGGATCGTGGATTACCTGTGCAGCCTCGGGCACAGAAAGATCGCGATTATCCGCCCGACCTATTCTGACCGTGGTATCGGCCGTACCCGATACACCGGATATGTACGGGCATTGAAAAAGCACGGCATAGAGGTCGATCCGGGTCTTGTGCTGTACATGAAGGACGATATTGAAGCCTTTACTCCGGCAAACGGATATGCAGTGACCAAGGAACTGCTAGAGACAGGCAGGGAGTTTACGGCACTATTTACAATGTCTGATACAACGGCAATCGGTGCCTGTAAGGCACTTTTAGAAGCCGGAAAGCGTGTGCCGGAGGATTATTCCGTTGTCGGGTTTGATGGAATAGAGATGGCAATGTACTATCATCCTTCACTGACAACGATCTGTCAGCCAAAGGAGGAGATGGCACGTGCATCGATCAAAATGTTACTGGATCTGATTGAAGAGCATCCGGTGAAAAACAACCAGCAGATATTTAAGGCGGAACTCCGACCGGGGGAATCGACCCAGAAAATATAAGGAAATGCAGGTGGTAAAATGGCAGGATTTATGAGAAAACATAGAGTACTTACAGCGATAGCGGCGGCGACATTATTGATACTGATCGGTTTTGGCTGTTTTTTCTATGCCAGGGTCAGACATTACCGGACTCATTTTTTCCCAGGAACAGTCATGAGCGGTGTAGATGTGTCGGAGCTGACGGCAGAGGAAGCAAATGATAAAGTGGCACGTTTTGTGGCTGATTATCTGCTGACAATTGATTGCAGGGAGGATCAGAAATACAATATTACCGGGCCGTCCATCGGCTATGCGTATGTACCGAACGGTGAAATCGAGCAGATTCTGGCACAACAGGATGCAATAGACTGGATCAAACAGCGGAAAACGCAAAAAAAGCAGGATATCCGTCTGGATACGACATTTGATGAAACGTTATTAGAGCAGGAACTGAGAAATCTCCCGTGTATGCAGGAGGATCAGATGACCGCGCCGGAGAATGCGAAAATTGACTGGGTGGATGATGGGTATCAGCTCGTTCCGGAAGTTATGGGAACAACGCTTGTGTTCGATCAGGTACTGCCTGCGGTCACACAGGCTGTCAGGGATGGTGAGACAGAACTGGATCTGGAAGCATACTATGAAAATCCGACCGTGTACAGTGATGATGCGGCGCTCAATACGTGTATGGACACAATCGAAAAATATTATGGTTCGAGCATAACATACACGTTTGGCAAGCAGGAACCCTATGAACTGACGAATGAAGTGATACAGTCCTGGCTGGATGTAGATGATGATTATCAGGTGAGTGTCGATGATGAAAAAGTGACGAATTTTGTCCAGATGATGGCATCTGCCTATAACACTTACGGAGACAGGCGTGAATTCAAGACCTCGCTCGGAGATACGCTTCAGGTCGGCGGCGGAGATTATGGCTGGGTGATCGATAAGGAAAAGGAGAAAGAACAGATCTATGAAGATCTGGCGGCAGGCGGACATATCGAACGTGAGCCTGTTTACCAGCAGACTGCAAAAAAACACGGTGCAAATGATATCGGTTCTACTTATGTGGAGATCGATTATACGAACCAGCATCTGTGGTATTATAAGAACGGGGAACTTGTGATCGATACGGATATTGTATCCGGTAATCTGAGCAGGAATAATGGCTCGCCGGATGGTGTGTTCAAGATCGTATACAAGCAGCGGAATGCGACACTGGTAGGTGAAGGCTATTCTTCACCGGTCAACTATTTTATGCCCTATGCATACAATGTCGGCATTCATGATGCTTCCTGGCGCAGTAAGTTCGGAGACCAGATCTATCTGACATCCGGGTCGCATGGCTGTATCAATGTACCACCTGAAATCGCTAAAAAATTGTACGATGTACTGGAAATCGGTACGCCGGTTGTGACATATTATCGGGAAAAAGTCTATCTGACAGCAGAAAATGCGCGTATTTCCAACGCATATTCATATATCAGTGAGGATGCTTATAAGGAACTCTTAAAAGAAGATCCTACGGCGGTGAATCCGAAACCGGGAAAAACAAGGCAGTAAGCTATTATGCTTTCATCATAATTGCCGATATGTATCATAGGTACAGTTTTTAGAATGATAAGGACATAGAATGATACCTATGGCACGAAGGAGGCATATATTTATGAAGGTGAGCGGAATTAACAGTGCGGGCTTAGCAAGTGCGTTGTATGAGTATACGTCAACGGATCAAAAAACGGATCAGGACAGCGGTTCGATTGAGAGTCTGCTGTCATCCAACATGGCGGCCAATAATAAGGCACTGACAGCCTTGTCCGGAAAATCAAAAAGCACAGCAAGCTATCAAAAGACCTTAAAGGCGGCAGATCAGACAAACGCATTGCTGAAAACGCTGACGGATCAGAAGAAGAGCTTGTATGTAAAAGAAAAAAATGCGACAGATGATGCGGAAAAAGCTGCTTATCAGGCAGAGGCAAAGAGTCAGGTTTCTTCGTTTGTGAGCAGCTATCATACGCTGGTTGCAAATCTGGCACAGACTGGTGGAAAGACGAATAAGAACTTCCTCAGTGATCTGAATCAGTTCATGGCAGATCATGAGGCAGAACTTGCAAAGGCAGGTGTGACCAGACAGGAGGATGGCACATTGTCACTGGATGCAGCGACACTGGCAGATGCCGGTATGGATACGTTGTCTGGTATTTTCGGACCGGATGCATTGTTTGTAACGGAATTAAACAAAAAGGTGGATGCGATCGCAGAGCGCACGGCAACGACGGTCAATACTTTACAGATCTACAGCACTGCTTACAGCAACAGTGGCAGTTACAGCGAATATGAATACATCAAGGGATTGTATGATTCACAGGCATAAAAAATGAAGAGCCGCATATGCGGCTCTTTTGTTCGTTTTTGTGCAGGTTTACAGCAAACTTTAATAGTTGACAGGAAATTCCAGATCAAATAAAATAATATGATACAGAGAGTATCGAAATATAAACCGTACATCATGTAAATTAGGTGTATCATGGATTATCTTATGATCAGATGGGGGTATCAAATGGGTGTAGAACGTGAAAATTTACAGAAAATGAGGCCGGAACAGATTCATCATATCCTGCAGCAGGATGAACAGCTGGGCAGGGAGCGGTCGATGTTTCAGGATGTGGGGCAGATGCAGGCAAACCGTGCGGTGATAGACCAGGCGCTGATGAAGTCCGGTGAGTGGAAGCTGACAGACAAGGAGCAGTACCGCCTGCGTGCGATTCAGGGGAGAACGATCTCACACCTGCTGCTGAACCAGAACCAGTTTTCGACTGACAGTCCGGAAATGTCGTTGGTGAAGCAGAACGTGGAAAAGCTGGAGGAAATGCTCGCGCGGGAATGGACTGCGCAGGATGCTGCGGATATTGTCATTGAATTGGAGGGCGCATACCAGTCAGCGATTGCTGCCTGCCAGAACTATTGTGAACATAAAAAACCGACGTTTCGGAGCGGAAAGGAACGCAAGCTGATGGTACAGGAGACTTTGCAGCAGCTCCGTACAGAGTCTGGGCAGATGCGTCTGGCAAAACAGATGATCGAGCAGGGGGAGCTGCCGGAGCATGTACAGCGTCAGAGCGATCTTTTAGTAGCTGCACAGGATTATCAGGGCAGGCAGACTGCCCACACGGACGCTGTCGCGCAGCCGGTTGGTATCACGGCGCTCACTTATGCGGATTTTGCGTCAATGCTGGGTACACATAACCGCGGACAGATCGAGTTTGCCGGTAAGGGGCTTCGGATGATCAATAACCATGCCCTGTCGGTATCATCCGGTACGGCATCTGAGGATCATTTTCTGGTGCGTGAGCAGCTTCTGGTCCGGGCTGCGGAGAAGCTGGGAGAGCAGGCAACACCGGAGTTTGTCATGCATTTACAGGAGGTACTTGGACTAAATGCTGAGAGCCGCGTGTCGAAACCGCTGTCGAGAAAGGAATTATATGAGGTGATCACCGAGGTCAATCTGCGTGCATCCAGACTGGCTCAGACGCTCAAAGCCGGTGAGGGTGCGCCGGAGAGCAGGCGTGTGTTTGCCCAAAAGGTCAATCAGCTGATCGGTGGACAGCTCGGCGAGTGGGATGTCACCTATACGCCAAAACAGGTGGAACAGCAGATGAAACAGACGCTCTCAGACCTGTTCCGGATGGCACAGGAGAATGGTGTACGGATGCCGAAACTGTCCACACACCAGATGGATGTCTTAGTCAAAGGCAACCTGCCGCTGCTGCGTGATAACCTGTTTCAATCCATGAACACGGTGTATGATGCGATGTGCCGTATGAATCAGGGACAGGATGTGAATGTGCAGATGGTGTCAGACAGCAATACACTCATTTACCAGCTGTTGTCTTATGAAATATCAAAAATAACGGCAGAGACACCTGAATTGCGTGAAATCGCGGGGCAGGAACAGCGCGCATACATGACCGGCATGGCGTTTGTCATCAGTGATCAGGTGCAGCTGGGCAATGATTTTGCAGATTCCAATGTCGGTGATCTGGCAGTGGGAGGTGCACAGGGACTGGAGGAGGCTGCGCAGCGCCTCTGGCTGGACAGTGGAAGCTGGACAGCAGATGAGAAAAAACAGATGCAGCGCGGATGTGATGCGCTGGGCACTCTGTGCACGCAGCTGCAGACACTCTCGCGGCTGCAGGAGAAGGCGTTGTATGAAGGTCTGGATGAGATGGAGCGCCTGAATATGAACCAGATCGCAGCACAGATACAGCAGGTGCTGCAGGAGAGGGATGACAACAGCTCAGATCCGCGTCTGGCTGATATGGAATATGCAGCAGGAAAACTGGCAGGCACCCGTTTTGCAGAGGGGCTGAAGACGGCAAAACAACGTGTGCGTGAGCTGCATTTTTCTTTTACAGAGGCATCGGAGCGGATTTCAAGACAGGTGCGTCCTCTGCAGCATAACAGGACACTGGCGCAGCGCGTAAATGGGCATGCTGATATGGATCAGACCGTATCCAACGCAAAGCAGCAGCAGGAACACCTGAGCAGCCAGGGACAGAAGGTGCTGCAGATCTTTATGCTGGAGAAGAAGGCTTCGGATCTGGTGAAAAAGAGTAATGATCAAACTGCCGGTGAGATCCGGGAGCTTCGGAAGGTACTGCGTCAATTTCAGGCGGGTGTGCCACAGATGCAGCGCATACAGCTCGCGGGTGCAGATATACAGCTGCTGCAGGATGAGACGGGTACCTTGTCGATGATAGAGGGGCATGGTACGATCCTGCTGCCGTTTTCTGCGCGGATGATGGCAGACCGCCTGGAGACGGAGATGGTGGAAAATGAGTCCAAGTACGGGGTATCCGAGATCGAAGCGATCCTGCAGTCAGTGGATACCCGTGAGTCAGCGGATGTGAGTGGTGGAACCATGGTGCGTGGGCGCAGTCTGTGCCTGAAGCTGTTGCAGAGCAGAACCGGCCAGCCGGCAGCTTTTTTTAACAATGTGCCAGTCAGAATGCTGAAGAATTATGCATTACAGCTTCTATCCGGTGAGATTCAGGGCGAAGCAGTCATCAGGGATGTATGTACACTTGAAAACAAGGCGCTGATCAATGGAGAAGAAGCGCTTGCGCTGCTCAAAAAAGGTGAGCAGATCCGCGCAGAGGAATCGCATGTACAGCTTGCAAAGCAAAAACCAAAGGCAGATACCGCAGATGGACCGCAGTGGGAAGAACGACAGCTCAAGGTGAAAAATATGCTCTCAGACCTGGTCTTTTCCACACAGACCTGGGAACTGGATGAGAACGAGCGTGCGACGGTGGAGAAGCTGCGGGAAGCAGAAACATCCCAGGATGAGGAAAAAATCGCACAGATCCGCCACACACAGTCTGCTGAGCGGATGCGGCGGGTGATACTCAATCATCCGCAGGCATTGTATGCCATCTTACGTGATCCCCAGCTTTTAAATGAGATGGTAGACAAACTGCCATTTCCCGGTGGGGATGGTGAAGAGGCAGGCGGCATGAAAGCGTCTGTGCGTGTCCTGGTACAACAGATCCTGGCGATGCCGCAGTTGGAAAAGTTCAGGGAGATGGCGCACGGTCCGTATGAGGCCATAGCAAAGATGGGATTCCAGGTGTTCATCGGCCCGCTGTTAAGCCAGCCGGATGCGATGGAACATTTAGCGCAGATGGATGAACAGATCAATGAGATGGTGGAGACGAGTATGGCCAGCATCCAGCAGATGATCACAGAGTCGGTGTCTGTGGTGTTCAAATCAGAGCATGCAGACGGTGAGCAGCCGGAACATGATGTGCGCAGGGAAAAATACGGTGATACACCGGAAGAGCTGGCAAGATGGCAGAAGGACTCCAGGGAGCAATTGAACCGTATGCTGCGCGAGGCTGCAAACGGCGACCGCGGACAGGGATTGTTTACAAAGAATGTCTTTCAGAATTATTTTGGCGGCGTGACGCGCATGGATCAGCGTGCGATGCTGGCGAGTGCATTGCGGAATGCGGGACCGGTGGAGGCAGCAGATGGGATGTCCGAGCAGGAGCAGGAAACACGCCAGAAAAAGATTATGGGTAATTATCTCGGCGGAATCTTAAAGGGTGCCGGCCCGCTCCTGCAGAAAATGATGCAGGGTATGCCGCTCGATTCCATGCCGGAGGAGCTGAAAAGTGCGCTGAAGGATATGCGTTCGAATCTGGCGCCGATCCCGGATGAGATCGTGAAAGCACAGCTGCGCAGTATGATCGAGCGCTCAAATGGAAAAGTGACGGATATCGTGGTAGAGCGTGCGCTCGGTGCAGCATCTGTTGGCCAGGCATTCCTGTGTACCTTGAAAGGACCGAACCTGCCGCCGGAAGGCAAAGGTGTCGTTGTAAAGCTGCTGCGTCCGAATGTGCGTAATTACATGATGCGCGAGAAAGATATCATGATCAGGTGCGCGCGTATGACAGATGGCACACAGGATCTGCCGCCAGAGACGATCGGTGGCATGGAGGCTACTTATAGAGGGCAGCTGCTGCGTATCGAAGAAGAACTGGATCTGACGATCGAGGCGCGCAATGTCGAGACAGGCCAATTGTACAATGAGGGTGCGCAGACGGTTCAGGCGATGAAGCTGAATCCGCTTGTAGAGCCGACTGTGAATGCAATGGTTGTGGAAAAAGCACCGGGAACGACACTGGATCAGTATGTCGGACTGGTGCGTGCGGACTTCCGCGAGAAAATGGAACCTTTTTATAAGAAGAAGGCAAACGGTGAGATTATGCTCAATGGGGATGGTACACCCCAGATGGAATTTTCGGGAAATGCAGATTATACAGCTGCATATTCCGGGCTCTGCGAGATGTATCAGCAGCTATTCAGGCGGCAGGAATATCTGGTGGCGCTGGCAAATAAATGGGTGACGGAGGGAGTGTTTGGCAGAGGCTTTTACCATGGAGACCTGCATGCGGGCAATATCATGGTAGATGATGACCGCATGACGATCATAGATTTCGGTAATGCGACGAAGCTGGATACAAAACAGCAGTCACATGTGGTGAAGATGATGCTGGCTGCCGGATATGGTATGGTGGATGATTTCCGGCACAGCTTCCATATGCTGCTGCAGAATACACCTGAAGAAAAATATCAGGAAAAGCGTGAGGCACTGGGCAAGATGCTCAAAGAGGTGTTTGAGATGGGTTCAGAGCAGGATACGGGTTCCCGTATCGCTGTGGTATTGCTCAAAGCGCAGGAACTGGGACTGGAGCTGCCGCCTGCAATCGCGAATTTCTCACAGAGCCAGATCCGTCTGCAGCAGACCATTGATGAGATCAATACGATGATCAGTGAGGTGCGGGATGCGATCCTGGCTCTGCGGGCAAAACCCATAAATCCCAACAACCCGGTGGATGCACTGGAGAGTTTATTATCTGTGGTGGGTGATTCGGATCGTATGCTGCAAAAGGATGTGTTCCAGAAGCTGATGCCGATGGATCTGAGCCGTGAGCAATATATGGCAGATCTGTATGGACACAACACAGAGGAGGAGCGGGCAGCATTTGAAGAGAAGAGCGTTGCTGCACTGCAGCCCAAATCCTTTTATATGAGCCGGATCGATGAGCTGATCGCAGCGGCGACACCGGATATGATACGTCAGATGCGCGCAGATAAGCCTGCCGACCAGCAGTATAAGAAAAGTCAGATCGATGATATGGCATTCCGCGTCCGGATGGAGATCAATGCTATGGCGGATAAATATGGAATGCAGGATGATCCGGAGATCAAAGAGCTGAAAGACGCTATGATACGGGCGGGCAGGGATCCTCTGGCTGCCGACTTTCAGGAGAATCTGCGGTCTGTAAAAGCTAGACTGGAATCGTACCAGCAGATGGAACGACAGGAGGCAGATGCGTATATCGCAGGCTATAGGGACAGACTGCATGAGCTGTGGGCGTTGAAGGATCGACCGGATCATTCGCAGGCAGAACTGGAGCAAAAAGAGGCGGCATTCTATGACAGCTTTATGAAACGTCAGGCAGAATTGCTCGCAGGCAATACAAGCATCAGAAGCGGTATGGATATGTTGTTTGATGACCATATGGAGAGAAAGATCCTGCTGCTGTGTGGTGATACTGCTTATCTGGGACCGCAGCTGCGTGAGGCTTATCAGAGTTACCGGGAGGCAAAGGCGCAGAATCTGCCGGAACTGGAGCAGCGGAAGGATCATCTGCAGAGTGTGTATCTGCAGATGCAGTCACGGAACATGAGAGGATTTGTGGAAGCGATGGAACAGACTGTGCCGGATCGATTGCTGGCTGCTAATCCGGACACGTTCTTTGATGTGATGGCGGATGTTATTATGACGAATAAAAAGGCGGCAGCGAACCGTCTGGGCATCTTCTATGCAATGAAGGTGATGTTCCGGTAGTTATACACGAAAAGAGGTAATTGTCAATGAAAATCACACGTTTGGAAAAGTCACAGCGGGAACTGGTGCTGGCTCTCGATCCGTTTCTGATGCTGGACCGGCTGGAAATGCCGGGTTCTCTGGCATTGGTTGCCGCTGAGACAGAGACGGCGACAGGGGATGAACTGCCGGTGGGACTGCTGATTGCAACAAAGCAGAGCGGGCAGCTGACGATTGACTGGCTCTATGTCATGCCCGGACACCGGATGCAGGGTGTCGGGGAACAACTGCTGGTCACGGTATTTGAATCTGCCGCACAGACAGGAATTCCGAGATTATGTGCCTATTTTAACGAAGAATATGGGCGCAGGGAGATCTGTAACGATGAGAAAGCATATTTCCGTGAGCATCTGTTTGTGGAGGAACAGGTGCTCGGTGGTGAGTGGATGACTGATGTCCGGACATTGGCAGCGCAGCCACCGATGCGCGGGCAGACAGAGGCTGCCGTGGCATTTCGAAAACTCAATGTGACACAGGCTGAAGAAGCGATAGGGAACCTGTTGTCGCGAGAATACTGTGAGACATTGTATCCGGTCAATCCAAAAGAGCGCTATTTTGATCCGGATCTCAGTTTCCTGTTATGGGATGGAGAGACGGTGCAGGGAGGACTTCTGGTGCAGCGGATGACACGGAGTGTGCCATATGTGAAAGGGCAGACCATCATCCGTGAAAGGGAGGAGGTGCTCTATCCGGTACTGTGCTGTGCACCGGATGATGCCGGTATGCAGACGCTGGCTGCGGCAGCCTGCAAGAGTGCATTTGTAAGATGTGATCATGGTACGGAGGTGCGTATTCTATTGAAAAACAGCCGTTACGCGGGCGGGATGAACCGTCTGCTGCCCAGGCAGGGTGTGAATAATTGGCTGCTGTGTGCGCAGGTGAAGGATTATCTGTATTTGCAGGAGAATGACAGCAAGGAGCTGGGGCAGCGCAGATTGCTCCAGCTTGGCTAGTACAAAAAAAATAAAATATAGGCGAAATCTGTCCAACTTTTGTCTGTATTTATTCGGTATAGTAATAATATAAGATTTCAGAAGGTGTATGCAGGGACAGGCTGCCGGGTGAACACCAGATCTGTTTGGCAGAGACAGATAAAATACTCATATGTATCTGGCAGCCTGTATAAGCTATTAGGGGTGGGCGATAGCTAATAAATTCTTTTTCAAAAGTAATGTACATGATCGACATCTTTTGATAAAATTAGACATGAATGTAATACCAACAATATTTCACCAGGGGCGGGAGAACAGATATGAACAATAATCAATTATATCCATTTGAAAGAAATCGTTATTATTCCGGCAAGATGCTTACCAGTGCAGATTTTCAGGCAGAGCAGAACTACTTCAACAACAAGCGTCGATTTGTAAATAATCTGATGTACGGTTCCGGGATCGTATGTGGCTGTGGTGTTTTCAGTCTGGATGATTTGTCGATCTTAGTCGAGAGCGGTGTTGCGATTGATGGTATGGGCAGAGAGATCGTTGTGGATGCCTCTGTTGTAAAAAAATTGTCAGCAGTCGATGGTTTTGAACAGCTGCGTACAAATGAGGCGAGCCTGTGCCTGAAATATAAGGAAGAAGAGGTTCATGCAGTCTATGCGGTGAACCAGAAAGAATCCGATAAAGAATACGAATATAACCGCATCAGCGAGGGCTACCAGCTCTTTTTGATGGACACGGAGGATATTCCGGAAGAATTTGAGATGGAGACGGAATTCCTCACGGGCGGTGTGTTGTTAAATGATGATCATTTCCGTGTGGAGCTGGTGATGCCGGCGACTGCATGTAAAGGTAAAAATATCAAGGTTGTCCTGCGGGTGACCAAATTGACTGCAGATGTGAAGCGGCTCAGCTATCACAGTATTTTGCAGATCCCGGCATTTGAGACAGCCGATGGAGGACATGAACTGGAGATCGGCATTGAGGATGCAGCGTTGACGGAGGGAGAGATCCTGGAACGTGAATTCTGGATGAACACACAGCAGACGGCAGCTGTTGACACAAATGTGATCTTAAAGAGCGGATCTGCAAGTGCTTATGTAGATGATGTGGCAGTTGCAGCTGTGACGGGATTTTCGGTAAAGGTACTGCTGGCTGATTGCAAGCCGCGGGAGCTGGTCAGCCGCGAGATCGGACGTATGAGCCTAGAGATGAAAAATATTGGCGGCACAAGTGATTTTATCCGGCTGGCAGATCTGCGTCTGGTGCGCACCGAGAGCGCTTATATTATAGAAGAAGTCAAGGAAACAAATATCAAGAAATATATCACGGCGCCGGCGCAGGAGATGCTCAGGGATGAATATCTGGATTATTTTGAGAAAGAGGTAGCGTTAAGCGCTGACAAGAAATACACAGTTGCCGCCAAGGAGAGCGAACCGCAGCGTGCTTCACGGACCAATGTGCCGGAGGTAGCGACCGGTATCCTCGAGATCCCGCTCGGAGATACGGCGCGTAAAGGAGATATCTGCTATTCCGGGGAGATCATGCATGGGCTCGGAAAAGGCAATGTGTATGTCGATATCGGTTATGAATACATCTCGGAGGATGCAGCACTTGGAGCGAATGCCAAGAGTACTGTATATGGCAATCCGGAACTGTTCCGCGATGGCGCGAATCTGGCAGTAGATGCTGAGACGGCGGTAAAGGTACTGAATGATAAGGGAAGCTTTGTGGTAGCTGTCAAGCTGCTCCAGAATGTAGATTATCTGGTATTGTCTTACCGTTGGGTAGCCATCAAATTCCCGGCAGGCAATGACCTTGGCATACCGGAGGATATGGAGGGTAAGAGCATCTCTGCAGAGACACCGACTGTAGTGATGGGAACCAAGGAAAGCCACTATTTCGGCGTGAAGTACAACCATATGGATAGCTGCAGTATCGTGTACGAGCTGACGGAGCCGGGCAGCGGTGAGATTAGTTCCGACGGAATCTATACGTCTCCGGCAAAGGAAGGTGTCTATGAGATCCTGATTTATTGTGCAGACTATCCTTCTATTTGTACATATGCGTATGCGATTGTCAAGAAGAAGGGCTTAGATGAGTCAGAGGAAGCATAAGGAGGGCTGATAGGATGATATATCAGTCGCAGAAAATGCGGTTAAAGTGTATACGTGTCCTGGAAAAGACCCCGGCAAATGATATTCTGGTCTGTCAGGATCTCAATGCCACAGAGGAGGGTCTGTATACCGTACTTGCGGTCTATGATCATGAGATTGTGCGCAGATTCCTGACTGTGTATGAGCAGTCGGAGTATGACAGAAGTGCATCCTGTGTGGAAAGCTTCTCGGATCAGGGGGCATTTTTGATTGTGTATCCGTACTTCAGGGAGCGTGCACTACAGGATTTTTATATGGGGAATGCCTATTCGCTGAGTGAGTGTGAGGATATTTGTATCAACACCATACTGGCATGTATATCTGCTGAAATACCCTATCCGGTCCTGTATCTGATCTTGCGGCAGAAACAGCTTCATCTGGCAAAAAACCATAATGTCTATCTTGGATTTGCAATCAATCTGGAAGAACTCGATGAGAAAATGACTGAGCGCGACTGCGCGGTGCAGTGTGCCAAGATTCTCCGGGAACTGCTGGAGCCAAAGGCATCTCAGAAAGCGATCAGCTTTCAATTGCTGGATAAGAAGATTTCGAAAAAAAGTTATCATAAATTCACGGAGTTGTATAAAGACATACGGATTGCTGCCGCTCCGAGGCAGCGTAACAGTATTTCGGGACGTTTCCGGGCATGGTTTATGAGAAACCGCGACCAGATCTTCCGGATCATGCTGCGGATCTGTATTCTGCTTGTCATATTGGTACTTGCCACGTTTGTGACGCAGGCGATCTTTGGTGATATACCGTGGCTGCGTTTATTTATCAACGGATTTAAAAAGATTGGAACAGAATCTCTGCTTCAATAAATTAGGAATGCTGGGAGAAAACATATGAGTAAAAAAACACCGGTTATTATCGGTTTGGTATGGTTGCTGGCTGCCACCGCACTATACGGATATATTGTCTGGAACGGACAACCGGACGGTGTGTACACCTATAATAATGATGGGTGCATGCTGGATCAGAAGGTATACGTGACAGATAATGAAAAAGAAGAAGGCCTGATCTATGCGATGGATCTGTATGGAAATGTATCAGATTTCTTTTCGACAAAGGATCTGGAGGATTGGGCACAGATTTTGCAGATTACCGAATATGCGAATGAATTGTATGCAGTGATGGCGGTACCGGAGCTGGCAGATGCAGATGCCGGATACAGTTATAGAATCCTTCAGTTTGACCAGGGATTGAAGCTGGCTGCGCTGACACCTGCAATCTCGATCTACGGGACAGATGAACTGACAGATCTTATCGCAGATGAGAATGGCATGTATCTGGCATGCGTTGAGGGGGATGGAAGTGCTGCCTGTGTGTATGAGGTACCTTATGAGCAGCTGCTGGGCAAGGAGGAGGCAGCCCAGGATTCCATTAAAATTGAGAGTTTTCTGCGACAGGAGGCAGAAGCAGGACATATTTATGTGGATGCGAGCTATGAGATGGGAGCGATCTCGGTTCGTAGTGATGCGGATCTTGTTTCCGGACCGTTTGCCATCGATGACAGTATCCGTTATACATATTCACTGTGCCATATGAGTTTCGGGCAGCTGATGTCTTTACATGGCAGCTACAGGATTTTCTGGCTGATAGGCGTATGTGCAGGCTGGCTGATGATATTTTTGTTATATGAATTGTTCGATAACCGCAATCGCGTGGTGTATCTGGCGTTTGTGCTGGAATGCATCCTGTTGGTGGTCATCATGGGCGGCAGCGGCATGTTTGTATATCGACAGGTAAAGCTGGAGGAGGCTTCAAAGACAAAGTGGATCTCCAGCATGCTTGGTGAAGTGCTGGCTGATGTTGGCAGCATATCAGATCCTGCATTTACAGATGCAGACTTCTATACATCGGAAGAATATGTACAGCTTTGGGATCGTCTTGAGGCAGCGTATACACAGACGAAAGCGGATGGGTGTACGGATCTGTTTCTGGCAGATGTTTCGGATTTGTGCATATATGTCAGTGCAGACGGACATAACCGGGAGACTGTGGATGCCCGTTATTTTGCAGCAGGGTCAAATGAGGCGGGGGAGCTGGTTGTTGCGAACAGTATCGTGTCCCGGAACTTCACGCTGGATGGTCAGAAGTACCAGATTCTTGCGGCGACAAGAGGCGATCTGGCGAATGGTGGTTATACCTTGTTTGGCGTATACCGTGATGATGCATGGAGTATGGCTGACTGGCAGCCGCAGCTGGTAACAGCGCTCATTGTTTTTGCACTCGCGAGTATGGTCAGTATCCTGATTCTTTCCTTACAGTCTTCTGATCTGGGAAAACTGGCGCGTGGCATGCAGCAGGTCGCTGTAGGAAAGACAGATATCGAGCGGCCGCGCGTGTATGGTGGAGATATGCGCATGCTGTGGAATGCGCTCGGAGAGATCCAGAATAAGATCCGAAAGGTGAATTATTCCAAATTTCTTGCGTTTGAGGCTTATTACCGGTTTGCACCGAAGAATATCGAGCGGCTACTGAATAAGGAATCCATCACGGAAGTCACCAGTGGCGATGTCACAAAGCTGCAGGGAACGATGGCGATGATCTCTACGGTAGGTCCCAGAAGCGGCAGTGAGGAGGAGATCGGGCGTCTGAACCGCCTGATTGCACTGATTGGCAGATATCAGGAAGAAAAGGATGGTGTATTTATATCGAATGACGGTGCGTTGTCGATGTTGCGGTTCCTTTTCATGGATAGTAACAAAAATACGTTAAACAGCGCGGCCGATTTTCTGCGGGAACTGGCAGAGCAGGAAGCAGCCAGGGCAAAGAGCATACCGCGTACAACGATCCTGTTACACTATTCTTCCTTTGTGTACGGTGTGGCAGGCACGAACCAGCAGAGCAGTACATTTCTCGTATCGCCGGAGACGGATGAGATCGAGCATTTTGCGGCATGGTTCCGTGAACGGGGATTGCGTCTGGTGATCTCAGAGACTGTAAAGGAACGCGAAAATTATGACGGCCTGCTGCGGTATATCGGCTATATCCAGATGACTGGCAGCAATAAAAAAATGGATATGTATGAAGTGCTGGATGCACTGGATGTCCGTGAGCGTGAGAAGAAGCGCGCGGTCTGTGAACGCTTTTCACAGGCATTGGAATTGTTTTACCAGCATGATTTCTATCTGGCACGCAGTGCTTTCTCCGATATTTTGAAAGAACTGCCGACAGATGAGATTGCAAAATGGTATTTGTTTACATGTGAGACGTATCTGAATATGGAGCATGCAGAGGATGTGCCGTGCTGTCTCCGTTATGAGGAATAAAGATCAGAAAGACAGGGGTAGATAGAAGTGGGAAATAATCTCATTCAGGTGCTGCTCGCCTCGATAAAGGCAAAGATTACACCGCTTGTTACAAAATTCAGACAACTTACGAGTGAGAATTTCATTCGTGCCAGATTGATTGCGAAGATCCGACAGTTCTTCGTGATGATCTTTGATGTCCGGCCAAAGAACAAAAAGGATTATTATGAAGTGGGTGGCTGGCTTGTCAGTAAGAAACTGGCATATGCGGTCGTGATTGTAGTCGGTGTCCTCAGCATGATCTATCTGGTCAGCATCCGTTCCATGTATCTGCCACAGAAACAGGAAGGCGGCATCAAGACCTATGATTATGATGATGTGATGCTGCGTTTCGCTAAGGGAAATGTGCGTATCCGCGGCAAATCCGGCTATCTGGCTTATGATGGGGAGGTAGAAAAGGGAAGCGTCACCGGATATGGCAATCTGTATGGCGTAGATGGAACACTGCTCTATCAGGGCAATTTTTCCAAAAATAAATATGAGGGCAGCGGAACCCAGTATTATGCGGATGGCACAATGCATTATAAGGGTAATTTCAGTGATAATCTATATGAAGGCACCGGCAAACTGTACCGGGAAAACGGTACGCTTGCATATGATGGGGAGTTTGCCAGAGGAATGAAGGATGGCACCGGCAAGCTGTATGCAGCTGGGGATAAACCGGTGTATGAGGGCAGTTTTTCAAAAGACCAGCTCGTTTACAGTGCGTTGCTTGGAAAGTCTACCTCGGAGGTCGCACAGGCATACAGCGGTTCGCGGGTCATCTATCGCAGCGAGAGTGATTTTACGGTTCTGATGCCGGATATACAGGCACTGTATATAGGTGTCACCGATGAAGAGAATCTGGAAGAACAGGTGATGGTTGACAGTGTTTATGTACTGAAGGATTCGATCATGCTTGGTGACCGGCAATGTACTACAATCAATGACTTAAAAGAGGTATTTGGAGAAATCGTCTATGAAGGTAACTCGATTGTGACTCTGCCGGAAGCAGTAGCGATCAACTATCTGAATACGAAGAAGCAGACGATGAATGGCAGCGTTGAACTGGAGACAACGGATGAATATACGGATGTCATGACGGTAGACCGGATACAGGATGATTATCCGGTGTATCTGTATTCGTTCCACAAGGACGGATTACTCTATACATTTGTATGTAAGGATAAAAACGATACGTTTTCATTCTACTCGATCATGGGTGAGGAGGGTGCTGAATGAGAATAAGAACCGGAGAGGGACAGACAGGAAAAACTTCACATCACATCTGTGTGCGGGCTTCCAAACTGAAACGCGCACTGGCACTGGTGCTTGCATCGGGAGTACTGTTCACCTCGGTGATTACTTCGGAGATGACGGATACCTCCGCACAGGTCAAGACCACCTACACGATGGAACAGGCACGGGCGCAGGCTTACCTGAACAGTTCAAAAATGGAACAGTTGGAGGGTCGTCTGGAGACAAAAGAGGTGCAGTTGACACAGGCGGTCAAGACGATCAAGATGAAACAGAAAAATATGTCTACGTTCCGGTGGAGTCCATTGCTTTCGTTCAAATTTCCGACGAAAGCGGATTTGTCAGAGGCATTTGAGTTTCAGTTTAAGCCGACATCGATCCAGTATGAGATCGACATTGTGAAACATCAGATTACAGACCAGAAGTTTACAATTTATGAACAGGTCAATACGGTATATCTGGATATTGTGATGCTGGAGAAGGAGATTGACCTGAATCAAAAAAAGCTGGCTGCCATCGAGGAGTCCATCCATAGGAGCCAGATTAAGCTGGCGATCGGCCAGGCAACGCAGGCAGATATTGATACGATGACTTCCAAGCGCAATTCACTGGAAGCAAAAATATCATCTGCTACGCGTAACCTGAATTCGAAAAAGAAAAAACTCGTGAATCTGACAGGAAACACGTCTATCTATACAGATTATACGTTTGAAAATCCGTTGGTCATAGCTGATATGAAGCGGAGCGAGGTTTTAGCTGCACTGCTCCAGAATACACTGGATAATGATGAGACCTATTATGAAGCGAAGGTTGCCGAGACATCTGCCAGAGTTGCCCTGACGACTTATTATGAGCTGATGAGCCGGCAGTATAGCAACAAAGACATGTCGCTGATCCGTGATTATTATAATCAGGCGTTGAATGGGCAGAAGCTGAACACACGTGCCTTTAAACAGAAATATAAGGAATTTCTCCAGGCGATCGACCGGCCGTGGGAGGGAAAAAAGAAGATCCTGTTCTTCAGATTCCCGAAGGTGTGGTTCAAGGGAGCGATTGCCGGTTCGCGCTATGTAGAGGATGAGCCGTATGCGCTGTACGAAGCAGCGTTGGAATATCAGGAGGCCAGACTGGAAGCTGAGAGTGTAAAAGCGGATCTGACACAGCAGGTAGAGGATGCATTTGACAATTTTATCTCCGTCAAAAATTCTTATCAGGAGGCAGTGGATCAGGTGGATGCAGCCAAGGCACAGCAGGAGCGTGATCTGCTGTTGAACCAGCTGGGGACGCTGACCTATGCGGAGTATGAGTCGTCGCTGGATAATTATGAATCACTTCAGAATGACATGCTTGAAGCAATGCAGTTGTATTCCAGCACATTGTATGATTTCGACCGTCTGACCTGTGGTGCAGTGTCACAGTACATGGAGAAGGGAACTCTGGATGTGAATGCAGCCGACGGTGGCGAGAGTCTCATCATTGAAGAAAATGTAGACGGATCTCATTATTATATTGAACAGATTATACAGAATGAGGAATTTCGTCTGCGGATACAATTGGCGGATGAACTGAAGGATCAGATTACAGATTATGAATTGTGGTGCGACCAGACCCAGATTGGTGCGCGGACACCGATCGGCCAGACGCTCAGGCATCTTGCACTGGCGTTGAAGGGTGTGGATGTAGTGAAGATCCGTTTTTATAACGGAAATGATTTTGTGAATGATTGCGAGATCGATCCGAGTTCCCTGAGTGGGGAATTGTCGATCACGACCGGATATCACGTGCAGGATGACACATCCGGTTTGGCGATCGGCACGTACAGCTGCAATAAAAATGATACGACAAAGTGCACAGAACTTAAGCTGGCACCGGATGCACAGGAAAAGATTGCATATTACCGGATCCGTACTTCGGATGGCAAATATCTGCGTTCAGAGGAATATGTCCCGGTCACGGAGACATTCCAGTATTTGTCTATTTTGGAGCCGGACCTGGCAAAGGTGACGATTGAATTTTATGATTCAGACCAGAACAAGTTGTATGAGGGATGCTTTGACACATCGAACCTGGGACTGCTCAAACAGCAGGCAGAATAAGAGGGAATGCAGGTATGAGAGAAGAAAGGACGAAAAAATATCTGAATAAAAAGAAACTGACTGCGATGGTGGCAGCGTTGCTGGCGGTCGTGGTACTGGTGACAGGTATTCCGGCAATACAGGCATTGGCGGTCTTTGATGAGAGCTCGGCTGTGCGGTTCCGTACCTATAAACAGTCACATACGATCGGTAATTCGGTACTGTTTATCGGTACGCATCTCATACATCTGGAAGGTTTGACGGATGAACTGTATGAGAAAGCAGTTCAGTCGCAGTCAGATTCGGAACAGCAGGAGATCTATTACAAATCCGAGCTGGCAGACGGACAATGGTACAATATTACAGATGCAACCGGATTGTCTGCCATCACTGCGGAGGGAACACCGGTTGAGGAATCAGAACTGGATGATCTGTATGTCGCGTACGATACCGGGGCAGATGGGTTGACGAAAGACGCGAAAACCGGAGCTGTTGTGTGTATTTTTGATGATCCGGATCCCTATGACCTGATGAAGATGACAGAGCTTGAGACGCTGCGCCAGATCTATCAGGATAAGTATCAGGGCACTACTTCGGATGAAAAATCATTTAAATATCTGAGGGATGCGCTGAATTCCTTTTTCGCACAGAACATGAGGACAGAGACAACCAACCAATACGACCGTATACTGAAAAACCTGCAGAAATGTTATGAAGCATTCGGCACTGCAGGGATGAATGAAGAAGCACAGGTTGTCATGACTCTGATGGAGGGCTTCGATGCGGCAAGACGCGCGGATGTGTTCGGGCGGCTGTTGAATGATAGTGATCTTACGGCTAACGTGACGATTACAGATATGAACCGGCTGTCAGGCATCGTGGGTGGTGAATATTATTCCTCCAAGTCGCATAACGATGAATCAGATTCTGATGAGGTCGATCCATTCCAGACGGATAGTACCCTGGTGGAGAGCGTCATGAGCAGCATCAGCCAATGCAGCGATAGTTACACATCGTATAATGCCAAGGTGCTTTCACCCGGAGGTTCGACGATTCAGGCATATGTCTATGCGCAGGGCAAAGAGCTGGCAGACCGGTGTGACAGCAACAGCAGTATTTCGACTGACCGCACAATCATTGCGCTCGTAAACAGTATGAAATACGCACAGAATATCGAAAATGGTGTTGTTGGGGATGCTGAGGGTGAACGCAAACTGATTGATGAACACTTCCTGCCGGATGCAGAAAGCAGCTTTAGCAGTCAGTTGAGTAAAGGTGTCTCACAGGAATATCAGTCAGCAGCAGAGAAAAATCAAAGTGATGCTGTCAAAAAGGGCATTCTGGATAATGACAAAACCGATGTAGAAATCGCGCGCAGTGAACTGGAATCCATGATTACTGCCAGAAAGGAGCGTATCTCATCTTCGGACGCGTTGAATTACGTGTATGAGCGTATTACTTGGGCGCAGGAGCAGGAAAAAACGATTAAAAACGATGATTTTGCCAATAGTGCAAAAGAAGTGCTCACGGCACATATTGAGTGGCTGCGGACGCTGGGACAAAAGATTGTGGATGCAGATGCGAGCCTGATGTCGGAACTTGACCGCTTGAAGGGGTTGTTGTCTGATTACCAGCAGAAGCAGCAGGATGCACTGGATGAGGATAATCTGAATCTGGCTGCCCAGTATGCAGAATTGATCAGTGACACGAGCAATAAGATCGCTGCTGAGGAGGCGCGGCTGAATGAGATTATCAATTCGGATACAGCTACAGAAGCAGAAAAAGCAGAGGCACAGATTGCGCTCGGGCAGAGTGGATTGCTAAATGATATCGAGAAATTGAAACAGCAGGCAATGAGTGCTTTGAATTCCGGCACGACAAATGAATTGGATCATACACTGGATATGCTGGGTACGCTCGGTGCAGAGAATGCGCTGCTGCAGATCAAGGATGCATTAGCTGATTCCAGCCTGAGTGTATCAGATCAGGAAAAATGGGGTCGGAAGATTGACGAGGCAATCGGCGCAAGTAAGGCGAGCAGCCTGCATGATCAGGCAAATGCAAGCACATCCGATAGTGGAAGCGGCAGTGGAACCGGAAGCGGCAGTGGAAGCGGTACAGGAACCGGAGACGGCAGTGGAAGCGGAGATGGAAGCGGTACAGGAACCGGAGATGGCAGCGGAAGTGGAAATGGAAGCGGAAGCAGCGCAGGAACCGGAGACGGCAGCGGAACCGGAAATGGAACCGGAAGCGGCAGTGGAACCGGAGACGGCAGCGGAAGTGGAAGCGGAAGCAGCGCAGGAACCGGAGACGGCAGCGGAAGTGGAACCGGAAGCGGCAGCGGCACAGGAACCGGAGACGGCAGCGGCAGCGGAAGTGGAAGCGGAAGCAGCACAGGAACCGGAGACGGCAGTGGAAGTGGAAGCGGCGCAGGCTCCGGAACAGGAAGTAGTGCAACGAATCCGACAACGATGAGCGAGCAGATGCTCAAAAATGCGATTGAACAGGCACTGGGAGGTTCCTTTAGCGAATTGAGTGCAGATGGCAAGGTAGCGGCTGCGGTGGCAATGGACCGTCTGTATGATAATTACAGTAATGTCAACGCGAAGACACTTGCAAAACAGTTTATTACAACCTGCGCATCTGAGAACAGCCCGTATGTATATGCAAAGCTAAGCGGTCATTCAGAAACAGAGTACATTTCACTGGCGATTATCGGAAACAGAGTGGTTACGCCGTACAGATATGTATACAGTGACTTCCGGGAAGAAGCAACCATGACGCATGGATCAACCTCTTACCGGTTCCGTGTCGGGGCACGGGTAGTGACGTTTGCAGATATGACGACCCAGTCAATTGATCGGTACAAGGTGGAATTCCAGACAGTACCGTACATTGATGAAGATACCGCAAAGACATATTTTGACTGCGAGGCAGAGTACATTGCTGATACGAATTACAGTGTTTGCGTGAATAAGAAAGTCGCAGAACAGGCAGATCAGTTGTACAATACACTGACCGGACAGCAGTGATGGAATAGGTATGAGGGAAAAGGGTTTTATGAGGTGACGAAATGGCAGATTATACAATTATATCGGATGTGAGCGCGTACATCGTCCGGACACTTCGTGAAAAGATGTGTCCGGAGCCGATCCCTTCGCCAAACAATATCGAGATCTCTTCTCCGGCAGATCAGGATGTCGACTATATTGTCGGACTGTATCTGTACGATATCAGGGAAGAGAGCGACATCACGCAGCGGCCTCTGATGCAAAGAGGCCAGGTGCAGTTACAAAAACCGCCAAGACCATATGGCTTATACTATATGGTATTTATCAACGGCTCCTCCCAGATGGGACTTAAGGCGCCGGATATACAAAAAATTATCGGAAGGGTCGCACAGATTGTCAATGACAACAGTTCCGTCCTTCCCAATCAGCTGCAGAACTGGCTGGACACACAAGAACCTCCGATCGTGCTATCTCAGGCGAAGATAAGTCTGGAGGAAAAGGTCCGGGTATGGCAGGCGATCAACAAGCCTTATCAGATCAGCCTGTTTTATAAGGCGGCACCCGTATTCCTGTCCAGTGAGGTGATTATCAATACACCCCGCGTTGCGGAGGCAACGTTCGGACTGCACATTACAGGAGAAGGGAGGGAGTGAGTATAAGTGGAAGAATCAACAATCCATCACAGGCTTGACCTCGTCATCCAGCTCGTCGATACGACGACCGGAGTGGCAGTGGAGGAACCGGATGTACGTTTTTTTATCGAAGGCAGACAATGCTGGCCGATTCCAAGAGGCGGCGGTAATTTCGTCTTTATCAATACCGGGCGCAGGGACAGTACCCTGACGATGAAGGTATATGGTTATGAGACTGCCGTGGTAGATGTACAGTATGAGAAGCTGGATAATGTGATGCCACTAAAGCAAGTGTTCCTGATACCGTCAGAGAAACTCGCAAAGGGAGAACGTCTCTGCTCACTTACCGGTACACTTCAAGGCCTGGAGGAAATTGAGGCAGTCAGCCTCTCACAGTCGAATCTTTGCTACAGCGAGTTCAACGAAAAGAAATGTCTGTTGAAGCTGTTTTTGGCGAGAGGCAGGCTGAGCATGGAGAACGTCCATTATGGTCTGATCAGTGAGGACCGGGGGCATTATGAGCATTTTGAAGTATTAGAGGAAGTGCCGCCCAATATGGTGAAACTGAAAGAACCGCTGACAGAGACGTTCACAGTAAATTCGCCCATTGCCCGCGTAGTATTCGGTGATGTATCACCGGATGGCAGCTATTTACTTCGCGTCAGGGATGATGCACAGATGGTCACATATCTTGTCCGGTACCGTGTCAACGGGGAATATAGATTCCAGACAGTCGATTTTCATCAGTGCGCAGACAATGAATTGCGGTAAGGAGCGGTGGATATGGGAGAGATTGTAGTTACAGGAGCGGTGCTATCGTGTCCGTTTGGGACGATACCATCGAATCTGAAAGTCACGTCACAGGCAGTGTGCAGTGTCGGCGGGCAGCCGGCTGCAACGATACAGGATGCACAGGGAATGGTGAACATACAGCCCTTTGGGATGTGTACATCACTGGCCAATCCACAGGTAGCAGCGGCAACAGCCGCAGCCCTCGGAGTGCTGACCCCGCAGCCATGTATGCCGATGACAGCCGGTATGTGGATACCCACTGCCCCGGCAACATTGATCGGTGGGAAACCCTGTCTGACGAATGACTGTAAATGTGTCTGTACCAACGGGGCAGGTACCATTCAGGTGACCTATCCGGGACAGATGCTGGTAAGTACAAAGTAAGTACGAACAAATTAAAAATGAAATGATTTTTCAAATGTAAAAATGAAAGGAGAAATATACAATGGCTGAATATTTGTCACCTGGCGTATATGTGGAGGAATATGATAATTCTCCCAGAAGCATTGAAGGAGTAGGAACAAGTACTGCAGGTTTTGTCGGATTGGCAGAAAAAGGACCGTCGGTCGGAGCACCCTCTTTTGTCACAAGTTTTAAGAGCTTTACCAAGCAGTTTGGTGGATTCTTGAGCGAGTTTACTCATGGTGAGTACCGTTATCTGGCGAACAGCGTGGAGCAGTTTTTTGCAAACGGCGGAACCAGATGTTTTGTATCACGTGTTGTACCGGCAGATGCAAAGTCTGCAGCTAAGACGGCAGGCATCCTGACCGTAGAGGCTGCAAATGAAGGTAAGTGGGGCAACCGTATCCAGGTCAGCTTCAATACCGTGACCAAGAAGAAAATGCAGTTGCTCTCTGAGGCAGGGGAAGGCTATATTGCAAAGAGTGTCGATGGTTTCCGTGAAGGAGATCTCGTAGTTGTAGGTGAAGAATACAACAAAATCAAATCTATTTTTGATAACGCAGTTGTATTTGAGCAGCCGTTTACCGGAAAGGTCGTAGACGATGCACTGATTCCGAAGACTGTTGTATATCTGGTAACAGTAGATGCAAGTATCCGTTATAATGACGAGGCAGAGGTATACACAGAGCTGAGCTTCAACATTACCTCTCCGAATTATATTGGTACAAAGCTGGCTGCCAGTGAACTGGTAAAGGTGACGGTAGCACCGATGAATGAGATTGGAAATCCCGTAGCGGCAATTCTCGGTGAGGGACAGACCAGTGGCATGATCACATTAGAGGGCGGCAGCGATGGTACGATCGAAAAAGTAAATGCTGCGACCTTCATCGGAGAAGACGGCGGCCCCGGCAAGCGTACCGGTATCCAGTCTTTTGTTGAGAATGAATATGTCAGCATGATGGCAGTCCCCGGTGTGACGATCCCGGAAGTGATTGTAGCGCTGGTCGGACACTGTGAGAGCTTAAAGAGCCGTGTAGCAGTCATCGATATGCCGAAGGATCTGTACAAGACCAAAGACCTGATCGACTACAGAAATATGATCGATTCCACTTATGCAGCGATGTATCATCCCTGGATTCAGGTATTTGACCGTGCATCCGGAAAGCCTGATTTTGTACCGCCGTCAGGAGCAGTTCTCGGTGTATATTCCAGAACTGACGTCAACCGTGGCGTACATAAGGCTCCGGCAAATGAGACGATTTTCTGTACCGGATTAAAGACTAATTATACAAAGGCAGAGCAGGATATCTTAAATCCCGAAGGTGTGAACCTGATCCGTTCATTCCCGGGTCAGGGCATCCGTATCTGGGGTGCAAAGACTGCCAGCAGCAATACAGCATTCAAGTATATCAACGTTCGCCGTCTCTTCATCTATGTGGAGGAGAGCATCAAGGCAAACACCAACTGGGTGGTATTCGAGCCCAACGATGCTACGTTGTGGCAGAGAGTCAGCATGACAATTTCTTCCTTCCTGGATGGAATGTGGAGAACCGGAATGCTCGCAGGAAGCTCAGCTTCAGAAGCTTATTTTGTAGAGATTGGACCGTCTACGATGAGCCGTGACGATATCATGAACGGCAGACTGATCTGCAATATCGGTATTGCACCTTCACGCCCTGCTGAGTTCGTGATCTTCCGTGTGACACAGCATACCGCAGAGGCTGGCGGAGAAGCAGAAGAATAAGATCCAGGTTTTAAACGAGTAAAAGAAAAGGAGAGATAACTTATGGCAACATATGAAAGCAATGGAAAACAACTTGCATATCCGTTGACTAAAATGAACTTCCTCGTTACCGTTGACGGTGTGAGCGGAACCGCAGCCTTCAGTGAGGTGACCGGTGTGGAAGCAACTGTTGATGTGATCGAGTTCCGTCAGGGCAATGCGAACAGCCTTGCTCCGGTCAAGATCCCCGGACTGGTAAAGCATGGCAATGTAACCTTAAAGTTTGGTTACACACTGGACAGTGCTTTTAAGACATGGATTCAGGAATGTGTCAGCGAGGTTCGTGGTGAGATGCCCCGTAATAATGTACAGATCGAGATGATCGATATCAACGGCGGCGCACCGCAGACTAAGCAGGAGACGATCACAGGTACACGTGTATGGGTATTGAGCAATGCATGGGTAACGAAGTATACAGCTCCGGATCTGGACGCAAAGACCAGTGACGTTGCAATCGAGTCTGTAGAACTGGCTTATGAGGAACTGATTATTCCCAACTAGGATTTGTTTTACGGCGCATGGGGAGACCTGCAATACGCAGGTTTCCCGCCAAGATGAAAAGATGGCAGACGGTATAGGGCGGATGTTTTCCTTTTGGCGGGGAATCTGATACAGGGTTAATCAATATAAGAATCATGAAGAGAGGGTCAAAGGTATGGAAACAGTATTTGAATTTACACTGCCGAAGGGCTATATGGATGGTAACGGAGAGCTTCACCGCAATGGCAAGATGCGGCTGGCGACTGCAGGAGACGAGATCAGTGCAACGCGTGACCCGCGTGTACTCAGCAATCCGTCCTATCTGACGATCGTTATTTTAAGCAAGGTGATTACCGAGCTGGAAGGTGTCCCGATGGTCGGTGTCAATATTATTGAAAAGCTGTTTACGGCAGATCTTGCATTTTTACAGGATATGTACCAGAGAATCAATGACATTGAACCGCCGACGATGGAATGTGTATGTCCGGAGTGCGGAGAGATCTTTCAGGTACCGTTAAATTTTACCGAGGAGGGATAAAGCTATATCCAAAGGAGGAGCTTTACCGGGAGATGTCTTTTATCTCGTATTATTTTCACTGGGGCATGGATGAGGTGATGAAGCTGGACCATACGAGCCGCAGACAGTGGTGCAGTGAGATTTCTGAGATAAATAAGAGCTTGAATCCCTCCAAGAAATCGAAGGAAAAGAGTATTTTAGATATGAAGCCGGATCGGTAACTAACGGGTTAAGAATCTGATGATGGTACAGACAGACTGTGAGAGAAAGGAAATCTATGGCAAGTTATGATGGTGGCACAAGCTGGGGTGGTGGACTGGATTGGGATATGACATCCAATCAGGGACTGACACCGCTTGTAAATTATAATTTTACCCTTCAGGTTGAGGGCATCTATAATCTGCCCTGCAAGTCCGTACACGTATTTCATCGCGAGAACGAGTATGAGACACTGCAGGAGGGCGGGTTGAATGATTATGTACATATGCTGCGCAAGCCGATCAGCAAGCCGATGACGTTCCAGGTGGAGCGCTATGTCGGGATCGATATGCTTGATCCGCTGGCACTCGGCACGGAGCTGATTCTGCCTGTACTGCTGCAGGTGAGCCGTTATACGGGTAATGGCGAGGTGCTGGATCTTGCCGATTCCATGCAGCGCGTCTACACGTTTACCGGATGCACGGTCATTGCAAAGGATTTCGGGGAACTGAGTGCCGAGCGCTCCGGACTGCTGGTGGAGACGACGACGATCGCATATCGGGAAATGATATGTGTGGATAATCCGTCAACAAAATCAAAACGTAAGGCATGGAGCATGAAGAAAGATCATGCAAACATGGAGCGCGACGCTGAGATTAAGAATAACAAGCGCGCAAATTACGGTATCAACGAGTTGACCAAGCAGGAGCTCGAAGAGCGTGCCCATATGTATGTGGATAAGAATGTCAAGGATATTCCGGAGCATGTGTATGATTATAAGGGCAAAAAGGTTCAAAAGGTAAAAGTGTCGGATGATCGGGGAATCGCAACAACAAATGAGATGGCACCGATTTCTGAACGTGAAAAAGCAGCAAAACGTTTCTTTATGCCGGGTGGGAAGTCATTGTCTGGCTATAAGGGCAGGAGCGGCAAGAGTGCGATTGTCAATAAAGACGAGCTCAGCCGTGAGGAAATGGAAAAGCGTGCACGTAAGGGTGGGGCGGATATCCCTACGATGAAGGCATCCGAGCCGCGCAAGGGTGGCGCGAAGATCCCGGAAATGAAAGCGGCATCCGGACAGCGCAGATATTTTATCGAAGGCTCCAAGAGCAAAAAGGATTATACAGGAAAGGTCGAGCGCAGCGCGGCGGTTTCCAAAGACGAAAAGCGCAAGAGCGAGCTCGAGGCAGCGGCACGCAAGGGTGGCGCGAAGATTCCGGAGATGAAAGCGGCATCCGGACAGCGCAGATATTTTATCGAAGGCTCCAAGAGCAAAAAGGATTATACAGGAAAGATTGAGCGCAGCGCGTCTGTCCGGCAGGATGAAAAGAGCAAGGCAGAATTGGAAAAAAATGCAAGAATGTATTTCCCGAAGGAGTCCAAGGGGCATAAGGATTATAAGGGAACACGTACCTACAGCGCCGCATTGCTCGCAGATGAAAAGCGTAAGAGTGAGCTTGAGGAAGCGGCACGCAAGGGTGGAGCAGATATTCGGGAAATGAAGCCGGCACGCGGACAGCGCAGATATTTTATGGAAGGTTCCAAGAGCAGGAAGGACTATACCGGAAAGGTCGAGCGCAGTGCGGCACTACCCCCAGACGAAAAGAGCAAAAAAGAGTTTGAGGAAGCGGCACGCAAGGGTGGAGCAGATATTCGGGAAATGAAGCCGGCACGCGGACAGCGCAGATATTTTATGGAAGGTTCCAAGAGCAGGAAGGACTATACCGGAAAGGTCGAGCGCAGTGCGGCACTACCCCCAGACGAAAAGAGCAAAAAGGAGCTCGAGGCAGCGGCACGCAAGGGCGGCGCAGATATCAAGAAGATGAAGCCAGTTAAGCCGAGAAAGGGCGGCGCAGAAAAAAAACAGATGGCACCGGCTAAAAACCAGCGCAGGTATTTCATCAACGGTTCTGCATCATTAAAGTCGTATTCAGGGACGGTGAAAGCGAGTGCCATCACAAACCAGAATGAATTGCGGAAACCTGCGATGCAGGCAAAGGCCAGACAGTGGCCGAAAACGCGCAGCGCAGTGGATGTCGCTGCTTTTCTGAAAAACAAGAGATAGGCATGGGTCATACAGAATATTAAGGAAAAGGAGGAATCGGGATGTTGACCATTACAGCACCAATTGAATTAAAATGTAAAACACCCGGATCTTCCATGCATGAGGGGTTTTATCACCGGATTGCGGATCCGTATACGATGATGACCAGCAAGCTGAGTCCGGAGGATCTGCTCCATGTGGTGACGACACCACCGGAGTATTTCTTTGGCGGTGAAGAACAGACAAATATTTTCCAGCAGACGAATGTACATGTACAGCAGGAAAATAAGCTGGATGTGTTGAATAACCTGATCAACCGTATGATGATCAGCGAGTCGGCGCACCTGACCTATCAGGATCGTGTGTACATCACAGATATTCTGCAAAAGATCGGAATCCACCGTGTGGATGAATTCATGAAGCAGGTGCGGCTGGTCAAAGAAGAACAGAATCAGACGGATCAGCTGATCAATCTGTATTGGAATTATGCCGGTGAATTGAGACAGCTGGTAGAGAACTATCACAGCGAGCAGGTCACCGCGCAGAGTACCGAGGCGCATACCGACCAGTCGCAGACGCTGCATCTGCATGAAGATATTTTAAATCGTCTGCAGACGGCTGCGGTCTATCAGATCATACAGAACTTCAGCAGCCGCAGGCAAGGCGACCGGAATATTACCAATACGCAGCTTCAGGTGTCAGAGCAATATGGCATGGCACAGCAGATTCTGCTGCAGAAACTGAAAAATGCAGCACGTGGCGAAGAAACACCGCTCATTTACCGACAAGAAAATTATTATGAAAACCAGCAGTTATCTGAGGAACAGATCAACGAGCAGAATGTCCTGACACAGGTCAGCTCGGCGGTGCTGTTGGATCTGGTCGGTAACATATACCGGAACCATGAGGAACATCAAAATAACCGTGTAGAGAACTGGTATCATATGGAGCGGGCTTTTTACCAGAATGCGGAAAATACGATGCAGCGCATCGAAAACAGCATGAGCAGCTGTTACCAGACCAATCAGACGATCGGGCAGTTGTCCGTATCACAGCATCAGGAGCTTCGCAGACAGGAGATTGATATTTTAAACCGGCTGTTTGAACAGCGGGGATCAGATCAGTACCAGACAGTCAATGAGCTGCTGTATCAGGATATCAATAACCGCAATCTGGTAAACCGGATGATCGGGCAGATGGATGAGCAGCAGCTGATTGAACAGATCGAACAGCTGAACCGGATAAATTATTATGATGACCACTCCAGCCAGATCGTCAGACGGCTGCTGGATCAGCACAATGTACAGCTGGAGCAGATCAATAGTCCGATATTACGTCATATGATCGAGCAGCAGCTCTACCAGTCAAAAAATGAGCAGTATACACAGCCACAGATGCGGCAGACGAATATTGAGCATCGGCAGGGAGATCTGCTGCAGGAAGAAACCTATGTCGAACAGACACAACAGATGTCTGGCTCACAACACCAGACAGATTATATCAATACGACACAACAGCATCAGGAGCATACAGAGGTACAGAACCGCTACCGGCAGACCGTAGAAGGCATCCGGGAAACGATCGCACGGACGGCTGCAAGGGCACAGGAGGAGCATGCGGATGGTGCACAGCCACCGGATGTGAATGTGACGGAGCAACTGTCGCAGACACAGCTTCAGACAGAATTGTCCGAGCAGAATGTGTATGCGGATCACAGCATCCATGAGCAGACACAGAATATCGATCAGCGGGATCTCTCATCCGTGGAGCAGGAGCTGTCACGGATCAATCGGGAAAATATCAATAACCAGAGTAAATATATCCAGATGATGGAGGGCATCCGTGAGTCGTTAGAGAGTCCGAAGGAGACGCGCAGCCCCGAACAGATGCGGCGTGAAAGCCTGATGGCACTGGAGCATCCGGCAGAATTGCTCGAGCAGCTTCAGGCGGAGGGCGCACAGCAGCATCAGGCGCAGCAGGAGAAGCTGGCACATGCGATGAAGCTGCTGCCGGAGCAGACGAGAGAGGTATATGAGACCGTGCGCGAATATCTGGAGGCACCGCAGCAGGTGCGCCGCCAGATGGAAGGTGTGACCGATGATATCGGAGTGCTCGTCAGGGATCTGCATGAGGCGCAGGTCGTTCAGGAGCAGACCGAGCTGGTACACAGACAGCAGGAAAGAATACAGGAGCAGACGCGGGAGGTCATCGACCGCTGGCAGGAGCGGACATCGGAACAACCGCAGACGAAGCAGGTCTACGAGGATCAGCGCACGGATGTGACACTCATACACCGCAGTCAGGAGCAGCAGCTGGACGAGGAAGAGATCCGGCAGCTGATCGAGCAGAACCGGACACAGACGCGCACGGTTCACACACAGAACGAATCAGTTACAAACTATGATACGACGCAGCGGCAGTTTACAAATGTCAATACGCAGCAGATCATGGAACAGACAGAGAATGTCAGTGAGCTTGTCCGTCAGGGCGTACAGCGGGAGCTGGGCGCACTCTCGGAGAAGATTTATCATAAATTGGAAAAGCGTCTGGAGGCAGAAAAACGCAGACGCGGATATTGATTTTTAGAGCAAAGGAAGGATGACAGATGGGATTAGGCGCAAATCTGTTGGGGGATCTGAAAAAAACGGCAAATCAGGTGACCGGAAATATACCGAAAGCGATCCTGTGTGTGCCGGATATCAGCAAAGACAATAACCGGACGGTAGAACAGGCAATCGATAATTCGGATAAGCTGCGCAAAGCTCTGATCGAGACGGGCAGCGGTCAGGAAATTATGGAGTCCTTTCAGAACCTGGCTGGAAGAAATACGACAAAAACGATACATAAAAATAATTATCTCGCACTGGAGGTGCAGTACAATCCGTCCAGTATTTATCTGGAGACAGTTGCTGGCACACAGATGAATTTTTCGGCAGGCAATATGGGGGATGCCAGTACGAGCCAGTTACGTCAGAACTATGAGCCGGTAGCGACAACATTATCTGTCCAGCTTTTGTTTGATGCTGTGAATGCACAGGATTCATTTATGATGTCCAATCTGGCACCAAATATCGGGAATGCAGTCGGCGCGGCTATGGATATTGTAAACACGTTAAAAGATGGATATTCGGTAAAACCACAGATGGACGGTATCATGTCACTGCTGACGAGAACTTATACGAGACATGTACTGTTTTTCTGGGCAAAGATGTGTTTTCAGGGAGAATTATCCAGTGTGAGTTCCCATTACAAAATGTTTAATACAACGGGCAGTCCTGTTCGCGGAGAGATCCAGCTCACGATCCGTCAGTCAGAAGATCCGGCAGCAAAATATGAGAATAAGTATTGGGAAAAGGCGTTTACAAAAGCATTCGGGGATTCCGGGCTGTCATCCTTGACCAAAGCAGGAAACAAGGGGGCTGGAATCATAAACAATTCGGTTTTGAATCTGAATCTGTAAGCTCCGAATGAACAGGAAATCAGGAAAAGCAGGGTAGACGAATGGGCGTAGCTAATTTTTTTAAAAATGAAAAAGCAATTTTAGAGATTCTGGATCTGAGGGGCATCCAGACTGCAACTGTACATACTGTCCCGGGGTCAAATTCCAAGATGGCAATTACACCGGAGGCCAGAGACAGATATCTGAGTATGTTTTCAGGGAATGCACTGGATACGTTTGAAAAGCTGAGCAGTGAATGGATGTATCGGGAACTGAAAGATTTCAAAGGGACAAAAAAGAAGTTTGAGGTACAGTTTAACCCCAATGAACTGAACATTGAGGGCTATGGAGGCGGCCGTATAGCGACGACTGCGTATAATAATTCCGGTGATAAGTCAAAGGATGTATCCTCAAACATTGTGATGATGCCGATGCCGGTATATATCAAGCTGACCGTGAAGCTCCTGTTTGATCGTATGGATCCGAGTGACAGCTTTCTGAGTGCAAAGACGAACATAGCAGCCTCTGAACTGGCACGGTCCGCAGTTAAAAATACGGTAAAGGCAGCGTCGAAAAAGACAAAACTAACCGTACAGCAGGAGGTTGAGGGACTGATTGCAGCGCTGCGGTCACCTTACACGCGGTGTATCACATTTAACTGGGCTGATATGAGTTATGAGGGCGTGCTCAACCGTGTGGCATCGCAGTATACGATGTTTAACACGTCCGGCGAACCGGTGCGTGCAGTTGTACAGCTATCTCTCATCTGTGCAGACCAGAATGTGAATCCGCATAGTCTCGGTTCCTGGCAGAAGGCATATAATAGTGCATTTGGGGCAGGCAGCAATAGTCTTGTTAATGCCGGACAGAAGGTGGGAAGCCTGCTTAATATTGGAAAATAATTGGCAGATGACTGCATCTGCATAAAAGGATATAAATATGGCAGCACAGATTAATTTTGAAGACCTGAAAAAAGAATATGACAATTTTTTCAATCCACTTGTACTTGTTACCGTAGAGGGGAACGAGATTGATAAGTCCAAGACCGGGCTGATGGTTGGCGATCTGGAGATTGAGAGCACGAGTGGATATGAGGCAGGCATCGCATCCTTTGTGATCTACGGTGCGTACAATACGAATACGTGTGCGTTTGAGTACAAACGTGTCAAAAAATATGTGATGCTCGGTGCCCAAGTGTCGATCTGTATCGGATATGGTACGGTTGTCAAGGAAGTGTTCTGTGGGTTTATCTCACATGTGAACTTCTTTTTTCAGGAGGGCGAGAATCCGGGTATCCGTGTAAACTGTATGGATATTAAGGGGATTATGATGGCAAACTGTTATTCCAAGCAGCTCATGGCAATGAGCTATTCCGATGGTGTGCAGGAGATCTTCAACTCGCAGGTCTATACAGAGATGAAAAACCGGGGTGTGATCAAGAGCCTCACGATCGCAGATACGCCGGACAAGAACAATACGGCATCCGCGCCGGGCGGATCTGCCACAGATATTGCCGGAACCGGCGGACTGTCGGATCTGACATCGGCAGGGGGTGGTATCTCTGGAATGTTGGGGTCAGCTTCCGGCATGTCAGGCTCTGCAACCGATAAGACGGTGGAGATGGTCGCTGAGAGCGATTATGAATTTGTTGTAAAAGCGGCAAAAAAATATAATTATGAATTTTTTGTCAGTGCGGGAAATGTATATTTCAGGAAAGCCAAAAATTACAAGGATGTGCTGATGGAATTGTCCCCGGCGACCGGCATGAGAAATGTAGATGTGGAATATAATGTGACCGGGCTGGTCGGTGAGGTAGAGGTGCGCAGCACAGATGTCGGAAAGGCATCGCAGATTACGAGTTCTGTCAAGATGAAAAATAAGCTGTCCAAAGGCAGATATGCATCCAGGCTCATTAACAATTCATCGATGATCTATATTGATCCAACAGCAGATAGCAAGAAGGAAGCCGGTTACCGGGCTGCGTATCTGGCAGAGGACATTGCCTATCGTTACGGAACGCTCGAGGCAGAGTTTATCGGGCTGCCGGATCTGGTTGTCGGCCGTTTTGTGAAGCTGGTAGATATGGGGGATCCGGTCAACAATCTGTTTTACATTGTGAGTGTCAGACATACCTTAGACGGTGAACGTGGATTTATTACAAGGATCACTGCCAAGGCAGCCGGGCTTGGCGGATCCTATTCAGGTGGAAGCAGCAGTGGCGGATTGCTCGGCGGTGCGCTGGGTGGTGTCATGGATACGGTGAACAGTGCAATGGATGCGGCAGATGATGCGTTTGCGCAGATGGATGATCTGGCGGGAGGTGCCACGGGCATCTTAGGGCAGATGCTATAGTGGCAGAATTCTTTCAGAATGGATCCGGAGGAATGACAGAATATGGGATTATTTGATATTATTGATGATATTGCAGAAAAACAGACAACGAAAACCGAGACAGGAGACAACCGGGTATTCGGTGTTGTCATAGGGACGGTGGCGCAGAATTATGACAACACGATGCCGGGCAGACTGTGTGTGTCGCTGCCATCGAGGGACGAGGGAAACCAGTTGCGCTGGGCGAGACTGGCGATGCCGTATGGCGGCTCCAAGTGGGGGATCTATTTTATGCCTGAGATCGGCGATCAGGTACTGGTTGCTTTTGAGCAGGGCAATATTGAACGGCCATATGTGATCGGCTGTGTGTCCAAGTCCTCAGACATGTTTTTAAATCAGACGGCTGACCAGCCGAATACGAACAAACGGATCGTGACACATAACGGCAATGCGATCGAGTTTGAGGATCAGGAGGGTGACGGTGCAAAAGACAAGATCACGATCCGGACAGCGGGAAAATCGCAGGGTACCGAGCACAGTATCACGCTCGACAATGCCAAGCATAAGATCACGATCACAGATCCAAATGGTGAAAATAAGATCACGATGGATACGATGAATGGACAGATGGAAGTGTTAGCTGCATCAAAGCTGACGGTCAAGGTCGGAGACCAGATTGAACTGATCATGAACGGCACCAGTGGTGTGACAGAACTGAAAACAAAGGATTTCCGTGTGAGTGCGACGAATAATATCAAGCAGGAGGCACTAAAAACCTTTGAGGTCAGCGGTGCGACGACCAAGCTGGAGGGCACAGCCAAGGCATCAGTCTCAAGCAACGGACCGATAACGGTAGAAGGAAAGCCGATCAAGATCGGTTAAGTGGCAGAAAGGAGTATCTCATATGCCGGATAAAAAATTTCTGGGAAGCGGTATGAAGTTTCCACCACAGATTAATGAAGCGACAGGCAGGTTTATGACCTCCTCGGCGGAACAGAGTGTCAAGGAGTCCATCTATCTGATCCTGATGACACAGCGGACAGAGCGTTTTGCCAGGCCGGGATATGGCAGCAACCTGATGTCATATACCTTTATGGATACAAACATTACGGAACTCAATATGATGAAACGTGATCTCACAGAGCAGATCCTGACGCAGGAACCGCGTGTGGGTGACGTGGAGATTACAACCGACACCCAGACAAAGGATGGATGTCTGATTGTAAATATTGATTACGTTGTGAGTGAGACAAATCAGAGAGACAACCTGGTATTTCCATTTTATTTAAATGCAGAGGTAGAGGAAGAAGCGTATGAGCCAGAGCAGTATGAATCAGAACAATATGACAGCGAGCGTGAGCAGGATGAGCAGTAATGATTCTGACAGAATCGTGCCTGACGCTCAGATCGATCCGAGAACAGAGGCCGATATTGAGAAGAAAATCATAGAACTGGCGAAGTCTTACACACCGGAGTGGCATTATTCGGCGGATGACCCGGATATTGGTGTGACGATCGCCAAGATATTTGCCGGACAGATGAGTGACAATCTGGCCATGTATAATGAGGTGATCGAAAAATATCACACCGAATTTGTGAATATGCTTGATATTTCATTGCTGCCGGCAAAGCCTGCGAGTGCGCTGGTTTTGTTTGATCTGGTCAATGACACGGTGCCGGGTGTGGAGATACCGCGCGGTACACAGCTCCTGGCACAGTCTGAGGATGCGGATGAACCGGTCGTTTTTGAAACCTCGAATAGCATCTATGTATCAAATGCGGTATTTTCGACAGCATTTATGACCAGGGGCAGGGATGGCTATGTGATGCCCTTGATGGGTAAATATGACGCACCGGAACTGATCGCGCAGAATACACAGACGGAGGATCAGGTAGGGGACACCGTTACCTATGATGCGCCGGAGCAGCCGGTGCTGACACGGATACAGCCGTTTCGCCTGTTTGGCAGAGAAGCAAATATATCGAAAAATGCACTGCTGTTTTATCACGAGAGCGCATTTGATACGGCAGACAATCCGCTGTATATACATATCGAAGGAGATGTGGCACTGCTGGAGCAGATCCGGGCAGGACGGTATCAGTTCAGTTATTATGGGGCTGGAGAACTGCATCCTTATAAGCAGGTGACAGTACTTGGCGATGGAGAGACATTTTGTCTGGTCAAAGATGCTGACGCACCTGCGATGGATCAATTGCGGGTCGACAGGCGTGAGTATCAGCTCATCGTATTGGATACGCAGGAACCGGTGACAGAAAATTATGCGGTTGAGCGGATCACATTTTCATCGGAAGGCAAGGAACAGCTGCCTGAATCAGTTGGTAACGGGACAACGGATCTGGATGTCGGAGAATTCGATTTATTCTCAGATACAATGGCGCTCTATCAGGAGTGCTATATCGGACATAATAATTATTTTGCAAAATCTGGTGCAGTCGTGACATTAGCTTTTGATGTGACGTATCCGGAGCATCTGGTGGAGCTGAGCAGGCGGCAGGAGCAGGATGATCTGAAAATCATTAAGCGGAAACCGAAAGTCATCTACACGGATACACCGGCAGATGTCTATGCGCAGGAGATCTCCATCGAGTATTTTAATGGGATCGGCTGGAAAAAGCTCGTATGCAGGCAGGAGTATAGACAGCTTTTTGCACAGGATAAGCAGGGACATTACGAACTGGAATTTGTATGTCCTGCCGATTGGGAGACCACGGCGAGCGGTGCTTATGACGGGCGTGTACTGCGTATCCAGTTGTTAAAGGCTGATAACTGTTATATGCGGCCGGGCATCCATCACTATCCGCACATAAAGAACCTGAAAATATCTTATTGTTATAGAGAACACTATGTAGAGCCGCAAAAGCTTGTCGCCATCAATACGACGAGAAAGATTGACTGTACGAAGCTGCTCAAGGAGCACCGGCGGTTTGTGGCATTTGGCGTGGGATTCTACAGTGATGATGCATTGTATCTGGGCTTTAAAAATCGGATGGATCGTGGACCGGTCAGCCTGTATTTTGATATCGCAGAGGGCAATTATTATGACGGTCTCCGCTGTAAATTCGAGTATAGTACACGCAGCGGATTCCGGCAGATGAAGGTGGTTGACCATACGTCTGACTTCACGCGGACAGGGACTGTCATTTTTATGCCGCAGTCGGATATGTCACCGCTCGTGCTCGAGAACAAACAGATGTACTGGATCAGGATCACACGCAGCCGTACCAGACGGGACGATGAACCGGAGGAGCTGCTGCCGAAGATCAATGATATCCGGTTGAATGCAGTACAGGCAGAAAATATTGTGACCAGGGGAGAACAGGATTTCTATCTGGATGAAGTGCTGCCCAATATGTATTTTACACTGGGTACCGACCATATTCTGGATGTGGATGTATGGGTGAATGAGCGGGATCGCTATAGTGAAAAACAGATGCAGCAGATGCTGCGGACGATGCCGGAACGGGTGCGTGCAGAATATGGCATACGCGGTGAGATCTCAGCATTTTATGTCAGATGGGAAGAACTGGAGCGTCTGGATGACGGACAGCATGACCGTGGGTATGTGCTGGACCGGATGAACAACCGTCTGATTTTTGGTGACGGATTACATATTGATGTGCCGCGCGTGACGGACGATGTAGCATTCAAGGTGCGTATCCGCTGCTGTGACGGGCAGACTGGCAATGTAGAAAAGGGTGCGATCAATGAGGCCCATGCGCAGTTCATGTTCCTCAATACTGTGAGCAATCCATTTAAGGCATACGGTGGCAGCAATATGGAGACATTGGAGAGCGCCCTGGCGCGCGGAGCCAATATTTTGAGATCCAGAAAGCGTCTCGTATCCATTAGTGATTATGAGCGGGAGATATTGGCATATTCCGACACGATTGCACAGGTGCGTTGTGTCACAGGCAGACGTATCGATGGAGCGGAGGATCTCGATTCGGTGACATTTGTCGTGCTGCTCAAAGATTATCGGGCCGGCAGTTATACCTTCCATAATCTCGCCGATCATCTGAAAAAATATCTGCTGGAATCCTGTGAACTGACGATCTCTCCGGAACATATCCATATCGTAGAGCCGATTTTTGTAGATGTTTGCGTAGATATCTGGGCAAAGAGTGTACAGATGGAAGATAGCTTTGAGATTCAGAGCGAGCTGCAGAACTGTCTCAGGCAATACCTGGATCCGGTGGAGAGTGAAAACGGTATCGGCTGGCCGATCGGCGTGATGCCAAAAGAAAACCAGCTGCTGATGAAGCTGAATGTGTTAAAGAGCAAGGCAATCGTGCGCAGGCTGTTATTGATCGCGCATTATACGGATGAATCCGGTACACATGAGACAGAGCTCGCAAAGGTGCAGGAAAATCCGTTCATGGTATGCCGCAGTGGATCACATCAGGTACATCTGATGGTCGATGAGCAATAGACGGGGGAAATGGCAGATGTTAAACAGCAAAAACTTGAATAAAAAGACGTTTGATGAACGTTATAATGAAGCGTTGACACAGATCCCTCTGTATACAGATGAGTGGACCAATTTCAATGCATCTGACCCCGGTATTACGATACTCGAGAGCCTGACTGCATTTGAGACGCTTCAGGCGGACCGGATCGATCAGGTGACTGCACCAATTTTACAAAACCTGCTGCGTCTGGTTGGTTTTAGCCCGCGCAAGGGCAGATGTGCGAGATTGCTACTGGCAGCAGAGCATGTAAAAGAACCGGTATACCTTCCGGCAAACCAGCAGTTTCGGATCGGTGAGCTGTGTTTTGAGACGAACCGTGTGGCACTCTTGAATACCGGACATCTGACGGGTATTTATGGCAGGCGTGACGGTGAATATTTTGATTACAGCTATCTGTGTGAGAAGGAGATCAAGGTTCCGGGTTTTGTATTCGGGGAGCATCCGAAGAATGGTGACAGTGTCTGGTTTTGTGCGAGTGCATTACCAGATCCTGGTGAGGAGCTGATTCTCTATATCAATGTAGCAGACCGGTATAACAGAAATGATTTCCCGGAGAAAGGGCGCAATACATTTGCGGAGATGAAATGGGAGTGCTATACCGGGGAGGGCTTTACCGAAGTGCATGTCAGGGACTGCTCGAACTGTTTCCTGATGAGTGGCGAGATCCGCATCCGGATGCCGCAGGAGGCAGCTGCCCTGTATCGGGATATGAAAGAACCCGCATATGTGATCCGTGCGACACTGACGAGGGCAGATTATGATGTGCGGCCGAAACTCACGCAAGTACAGGGCTTTTTGTTTGAAGTGTGGCAGAAAAAGACGCTCAGCGCCTGTACGACTTTTCACAAGCCCGGCAATGTGCGCCTGTTCAGTGATCTCGCAGAAGAGGGCTATGTACATGTCTATGCAAGGGAGGAAAAGGGCGGTTCGTACCGTCGTTATGAGTATGCCACATCTCCGGATATACAGGGACGTTATTATGAGCTGACAAAAGAAGGCTATGGCATGCATATCTATTCGTTTGATAAAAAACGGCACGGCTATGCACCTGAAAAGGTGAAAAATGCGATCCGTATCGTGGCGTACACGGAGGAAATGATGCGCAGCTATGCGATCGGAACGGTACTCGGCTATGACAGGCAGACATTGAAGCTGCCGGTCAGACACGTAGTAGCAGATTCCTTTTCGATTATTGCTGAGCGGCTGGATGAACAGGGGCGGCCGGTCTACGACTTTGTACGTCCGGAGCGGGAGGAAAACGGTAATCTTTATTATCATCTGTATGAAAATGAAGGGACAATCTGTATTGAGGATGCCGGTGATTTTATAGGGGCACAATTATATGTTGCCGGCTGTGCGATCACAAACGGACCGGAAGGAAATATCCGCAGCGGCAGTGTGCTTACAACGGATCATGTGCCGTCTGGGATTCAATTCAGCAATCCGGGTGTGGGCACCGGTGGCTGTTTCCGTGAGCAGATTCCGGAAGTCCGAAAGCGTTTTGTGGATGATCTGTATACGCCGTATACAGCTGTCACCGCAGATGATTACGAGACGATTGTAAAACATACCCCGCAGCTTTGTATCCATAAGGTGAGGGCAGATATGGATGAGGAACACAACCGCGTGCGGATTGCAGTCAAGCCGGGGACGGATGAGGAATATCCGCATCTGTCAGAGATTTACCGGAAAGTGATCGAGCAGGAGCTCGAGAACCGCAGACTGCTCACGACACGCATTGAGATCATATCGCCGGTCTATGAACCGGTCAATGTACGGGGAACGGTCTACGTCAAGCCGGTTTATAAAAACTGCAGGGAGCAGATCGAACAGGTGATCCGGGAGCAGATTGATTATATCCATTCGGATAAAAATTTTGGGGACGTACTGCGGTTCAACGAAGTATTCCATGCGATCGAGGATCTGGAATGTGTGGAATTTGTCTATGCATTATCACTACAGCCGCAGCACAGCAATCAGGCAAAGCTAAAGGAGACGGATATCTATCCGGCGCTCAACTGTCTGCTGTATCCGGGCACGATTTCGCTGGAGATTGATGTCCATGTCAAATAACGGGTAAGGAGGAAGCTAATGGCTGGTATATGCTATTCCATTAAAAAAAATCGATTGGAACATGGTCTGATGGACGGATTTACACTTTCAGAAGATGGGACACTCGTGATGAATGCGCACGAGGCATATCATGCGCTGTGTGTGCATGCGCTGGATTGTGCCGCGACGGATGGACAATGGGGCAGATTGTCATTTGATATCGAGTACCCGGAGAATATGACCTGTTATGTGTATGTACGTGCACTGAATGAGACGATGTTCTACAGGAACGGACAACCAAAAAAAATTGATGATTTTCTCTGTGATCCAGAGGAATCCCCGACGGTCAGGCGCGAATTTTTTACGCGGGTTGAGGCCAGGCGGCATGTCAACCACAGTGACATACTGATGTATGAGCAGAAAGGCCGTTATCTGTACTTTTTCATAGAACTGATCGGGGAGGGCGAAGGATTTCTGAAAAATATCCGTGTGGACCGCGGGGGCGATAATTTCATGCAGACATTTCCGGAAGTATACAGGGAGCGTGGCAGCTTTTTTCATCGTTATCTGTCGATCTTTTCCAGTATCTATAATGACTTCCAGCAGGAGATCGACCACCTGCCGGATTTACTGGATGTAGATACCTGTCCGGTACAACTGCTGGGTACTTACGGAAAATGGCTCGGTATTGACCTCGACTGTGATATCCGGGATGAGCAGGTGTTACGGACGTTGGTCAAAGAGGCTTATGCGCTCAACCGGATGAAAGGTACCAGGCGTGCGATCGGGCGGATTGCACAGATTGTGCTCGGGGAAGAAGTGCTGATTCTCGAGCGCAACGTGATGCAGGATTACATGGACAGCATGAACCGTGGGGATCTCGCAGAACTGTATGGCAACAGTATTTATGATGTGACGATGCTCGTGAACCATCCGGTTTCAGATCTGGTGAAGTCGCAGCTCATGTATCTGATTGACCAGTTCAAGCCGCTTCGCAGCCGTATCCACATCGTACACCTGAAATCAGATGGCGTACTGGATTCGCATAATTATCTGGATATGAATGCACGTGTATTTGAGGTTGAGAACGGCAATCTGGATGAAGAACAGATCATGGATGGTGTAGTGACACTTGTTTAAATTACATATATACAAAAAATGAATTGCCTTTCTTTCCAAATTCGCTATAATAAGAGTATATAAGCACATATATTCGGATACCTGTCTGACAGATATCCGGTATCATAAAAAGTAAAAGAGGAAGGATGAACGTAACATGAACATATCAGAGACAAGAGCAGGAGATGTGATCCAGATTCAGATTGACGGACGTGTGGATACCACGACCAGTCCGCAGCTCCAGAATGCGATTTTACAGGCATTTCAGAAAGGGAATAAGCTGGTACTGGATTTTAGCCAGGTAGCGTATGTTTCCAGTGCGGGACTGCGTGCGCTGCTGATCGGACAGAAGACTGCCAACTCCAAGGGTGGCAGCATGACTCTCATCCATGTGCCTGATGCGGTGAATCAGGTATTTCAGATGTCAGGCTTCAGTGGTATTCTGACGATCGAATAAAAGACAGGAAAAGCAAAAGGGTACTATGGCAGAACTTGAGAATAATAACTATTTTGTAAAACATACCCTGAGAAAATATCTTGCGCCTACGATCATTTCGATTCTGGGAACGACAATGATCACGTTTGTAAATAGCCTTCTGACGGGAAATATGTACGGGAAAGAGGCACTGGCGGCGATGAATCTGATCAATCCGGTCACATTCATCTTTGCCATGTTTGGCTGTCTGATCAGTATCGGCAGCTCTACCAGTGTCTCAATTGCGATGGGAGAGGAAGAGGACGCACAGGTCAGTGCCTATGCGTCGCTTGCCTTGATTTTGTCCATTGTGGTACCGGTCATTTTCTCGGTAGTAGGCGTTTTCTTTTTCCGCCCGTTTTTAGCACTGCTCGGTGCGGGTGGTGAATGGTATGGGATTGCCGCCGGATATGGGCGTGTGATGCTGCTCGGAGGCGTGTTTACGACACTCATGTATTATCCGTTTAATTTCCTGCGTGTCGACGGACGTGGGCAATATTCGATGATGATTTTTGGCGCAATGGGTGTCTTAGATGTGATATTTGTACTGGTCTTTTACCGGCTGGGACTCGGACTGATGGGAGTCGGTCTGGCGGTTGTACTCAGTACAGCGATCGCAGATGCGATCGGAATGGGAATCCTGATATTTGGAAAGGGCAGGCAGATCCGTTATGGCGCGGTTACACACCCTGTGCAGGATACGATTCAGATCTGTCGTGTCGGCGCTGCGGCGGCGCTCAATAATCTGTGCAATATGCTGCGGACGATCGTATTAAATGGCCTGATTTTATCAGCACTCGGTGCAGACGGGGCGAGTATGTTTGCGGTCGCGTGTTCGGTGCTCAATTTTGCAATGGCATTTGTGGCGGGAGCAGGGCAGGCAGTGGCACCGCTCGTGGGTGTGTTTTATGGAGAACGTGATGATACGAGTATCCGCATGCTGATGAAAAGTGCTGTGCGCTATGCACTCATTCTCATGGGCAGCCTGTTTGTGCTGAGCGCTGCATGCAGCATGCCACTGGCACGTGCTTTTGGTATTTCTTCCGATGCGCTGGTCATGCGCACGGCAGCTGCAATCTGTTTTATGATGCTGAGCCTCATACCGGCGTCTGTTGTCACAGACCTGATCTTCCATTATACGACGATCGGACAGGGGGCACTCGCCTCGGTACTCACGTTTTTGCGGTCGTTTGGCTATGTGTCACTGTTTGCATGGCTGTTTGTGCAGGCAGGGGCATCCCAGTGGATACTCGCAGCATTCGTGCTCGGTGAGCTGGCAACACTGGGGACAGATCAGGTAATCACATGGTGGATCTGTAAGAGAAATCCAAAGTTGGAAGGCATATTATTGCTGCGGCGTCAGGCAGATGAACGTTATATCTCTTTTTCTGTGCCGGGCAGTGCTGAGGGAGCAGTGACGGCATCGGAGCGTATGAGCGAATTCTGCGAACAGCAGGAGATGGAACCGCGCTATGCGATGATGCTGCCACTGGCACTCGAAGAGATGCTGGTGCTCGTCAATGAGCATTGCTTTGAGGGCAATGAAGAGATGTATGCGGATGTGCGTATTCTGTGCAGTCAGGCAGAAGTGCTCTTACGCATCCGGTGCGGCGGCAGGATCTATGATCCGGTTGCAGAGTATCAGAAGCGTGTGCAGAATATGAGTGAAGAAGAACTGATGATGGATGAGTCACTGGGTATGCGGATGATCACGGAGGCTGCAAAGTCTGTGACATTCCGACGGACACTCGGCGTGAATAATCTGGTCGTGATCTTATAAGCTGTGGAATGGAGCGTGTGCTGATGCAGGAACAATCGGGCAGTAAAAGGGCAATCAAAGCGCAACCATAGAGAAAAGACAAGGTAATGAAGGAGTTTACTGATTATGAAGTCTAAAAATGACATGAGTTTTCCGGAAGTATACAAGGAATTGCATAACGCAAAAACAGGAGAGAAGCGCAGGTTTATCCTGCGTCCGTTTGCACCGGGTGATGAGCGCGGGATGATCGCGTGCATCAGGGATGAGTACGGTGACAGTTATTTCAAGAGAGACTTCTATGATGTGGAAAAACTGCGGGAAAAGGCGCAGGGTGGCCACTATGTGTTTTTTGTGGCAGAGACAGACACAGAGATTGCGGGAATGGAGATCTTTGCACTGTTTACAGAACACGGGGATGATTATATCGAACCTGCTTCGCAGATCTTCCGGATCAGGTATCGCGGATTCGGGCTTGCAAAGGAGCTGGTGGTCTATACGTTTGAACTGGCAAAGCAGATGCAGCCGAAGGCATTGTTTGTCCATGCAGTGACATTTCATTCGATCACACAGAGCGTGTGTGGGGAACAGGGCATGATACCGACCGGATTCCGGCTGGGCAGTTTTCTGGCAGAAAAGATGCGCAACAGTTATCCCAAGGGGCATTGTCCGAAACATTCCGAGGGAATTATGATACTGCCGGTGGCAAAGACGGATGCAGGAGTTGTATATGTGCCGCAGGAGATCGCAGATTATGTGGCAGATTGTTATGAGCGGCTTGGTATGGCCTATACACTGTGCATGGCACGCGAGGAGCTGCCGCAGGGCTCGGCACAGCTTGAAACAGTCACGGACGAACTGCAGCGGACAGTGTTGATCCGGGTGATCCGCAGTGGAGCGGATCTGGTCAGTCAGGTCACGCAGATCATGGCATGCCATGAGGCAGAACCTTGCTGGACCTATCAGATGACATTGCAGGCAGACCGCGGTTATGCGATTGCAGAATATGAACAGCTTCGAAAAATCGGATTTTTCTTTACCGGGCTGAAAGCAGCCTGCGCACAGACAGAACAGCTTTTGATGCAGTGGTGTGGTGAACTGGAATTACATATGGAGGATTATATTCTTACAGGGGAGTTTGAAGCTATCCGGCAGCGGATCCAACAGTTTTATGAGGGAAGGGAGCACGTATGAGTCTTCGAAAAAAAATTATCGCAATGTGTGTTGGAAATGTATTATTGGTCACACTGACAATAGGGGCGATTATGACGGTACAGATGAACCGTCTGACCGATCATGCCGTACAGGCAAATGATGAGTTTACAGATATTGCAGGTGAGATGTCAGCGTCATCCATGACTGCACAGATCAGACAGCGGATGTCGGATATGACGCGCAGCAATGCAAGACTGGCAGATGCCAGGTTTGAAGAACTGGAAAATCAGGTGGGTCTGCTGGCTGATCTGACAGAACAGATATTCTCCAATCCGGATCAGTATGCCGCCAGGGAGATTCCGCTGCCGGATGCTGCCAATGATGGGGAGCTGAGTGTACAGTTTTTGCATTCGGCATCTGTGACGGATCTCCAGTCACCGGCAGTGGCGAAGAAGGTCGGACTGCTCGGCAATCTGCAGGATACATTATATGAGGTCAACAGCCGCTTTGAAAATATGGCATCTGACTATGTAGCGATTGAACCGGGCGTGCTCATTCAGGCAGATTACATTTCTGCTGCAAAGTTCGACAAGGACGGAGAGATCCTGCCATACGAAGCGGATACCCGTCCGTGGTACCGTGGAGCCAAACAGACCGGAACTACATACTTTACACCGGTGAGCAGGGATGCACATACCGAAGGTACAGGCATCATGTGTGGCGTGCCAATCTATGTGGATGACAAGTTCATCGGAGTCGCCGGAGCAGGTATGTATCTGTCCAATATCGAACAGCTCGTGTCAGATATCAGGCTTGGGTCAAAAGGCTATGCGTGTATCATCAATCAGGACGGACAGGTGATCTTTTCACCAAAGGATGAAGGAGAACTGATGGTCAGCACAGATACGGAGACGGATCTGCGTTTTACAGATAACATAGCACTCGGTGGCATCGTACGCAGTGTACTCGCGGGCAGCAGCGGCATCACTACGCTGGAGATGGATGGGGGCAGCTATTATATTGCGTATGCACCGATGTCAACGGTCGGCTGGGGATTCCTCACGGTACTCGGTGAGGAGGAAGTGCTCGCGCCGACCAATAACCTGCTTGCCCAGATGGATATCCATGCGCAGGAAACTGTTGCCAGCATGGAACAGACGATCCATGTATCACTCGTTATGATGGAGGTCATTTTGGTATTCTTCTGTCTGCTGGTAGCGCTGCTTGCATTCCTGCTGTCAAGCCATATTGTCAAGCCGATTCAGCTGCTGACGGAGAGCGTGGGTAAATTGGATGGTGACAATCTGGATTTTACCTGGGATGTGAGCAACGCAAACCGAAGCGATGAGACAACTGTGCTGGCTGGGGCGTTCCTGGATATGACCAAAAAGATGAAGGAATACATTGTCAATATCACGGAGATCACCGCGGAAAAGGAGCGCATCGGAGCGGAGTTAAACGTTGCGACTAAGATTCAGGCGGATATGCTGCCGAAGATTTTCCCGGCATTTCCGGGACGCAGTGAGTTTGATGTGTATGCGCAGATGGATCCTGCAAAGGAAGTCGGCGGAGATTTCTACGATTTCTTTATGGTTGATGATGATCATCTGGCGATCGTGATCGCAGATGTGTCAAGCAAGGGTGTGCCTGCGGCACTCTTTATGGTGATCGCTAAGACACTGATTAAAAATCATGCGATGAACCGGGAATCACTCTCAGATGTATTCTATAAAGTCAACAACCAGCTCTGTGAGGGCAATGAAGAAGGCATGTTTGTCACTGCATGGCTGGGTATGCTGACTGTGAGTACCGGCAGCTTTGAGTATGTGAATGCCGGACATAACCCGCAGCTGTTGATGAACAACGAGGAGTATGAATGGATACATGCCAAACCCGGATTTGTGCTCGCCGGTATGGAGGGCATTCCATATGTGAGCGATACGATACAGTTAAAGCATGGTTCACGGATCTTTCTGTATACGGACGGAGTCACAGAGGCACAGAATATGGATCACCAGTTGTTTGGTGAGGATCGTCTGATGGATAGCCTTGACCGGAATGGCAGGCTGGAGCTGCCAAAGATGCTGGCTGCTGTGCGCAGTGATATTGATGCATTTGTCGGAGAGGCAGAGCAGTTTGATGATATTACGATGTTAGTGTTTGAGTATAAATAATAGCGAAGGAGGGACGGAGCAATTATGGAATTACGATTACAAGCAAGTGATGACACGCTCTATACTGTGCTGGATGCGATCGAACAGCAGCTGGATGAAAATAACTGTCCGGAAGTGATCAAGTCGATCATGTTAGTTGCTGTAGAGGAAATATTTGTAAATATTGCACACTATGCATATGGCGGCAAGAGTGGGGAAGCAGTCATTAACCTGGATATTGAACAGAATCCGAAGTGCTGCCGTGTGACATTTCAAGATCGCGGCGTTCCGTATAATCCGCTTGCAAAGGCAGATCCAGATATTACACTCTCAGCAGAAGAACGTCAGATCGGCGGACTGGGCATCTATATGGTCAAACAGAGCATGGATCATGTAGAATATCGTTATGAAGATGGCTGCAATATATTGACGATAGAAAAACAGATCGAAGATACGGCAGCAGATTATTAAAAAAGAATCCTGCGGACAAGATTAAAAATAAGGAATACCGCCTTAGCGGTATTCCTCTGGAAAGTCATCTCGGGGGATCTCGGATATCGTGATATAGTCGTTATAAATATATCCAACCGTTCCCTTTTTCGTGAGAATCTTCGAACGGGTATCACCCTGTTCGAGTACATAACCGGAGCGTCCGCCATCAATATGGCTGACGGTTTTGGAGTTGCGGTCTGCGGTTTCGCGGATGCGCACACCGGTGACACCATCGTTGACTGTGAATGCATAGTAGGTCTTACCGTCATCCCCGGCTTTGTCTGTTGCTGCTTCATCGGCTGCCGGTTTGTCGTCGGCTTTGCCTGTTGCTGCTTCATCAGCGGACGGTTCGTCCTCATCGTCCTCGGTTGTCATTTCATCGGCGGACGGTTCTGATTCAGAACTGGGATCGGTAATGGAATCCGTGATGACATCTTCCTGTGCAGGTGCGGCAGGTGGTGTTTCGGGTTCTTTGGGTAGCTCTGGCGCTTGTGGTTCTTCGGGAATCTCGGTTTCAGGCGTCTCCTGCGGTTCCTCCGGAACGTCGGGCAGTTCTGATACTTCTGGCTGTTCCGCTGTGACGGTTTCGTCCGGTACCGCCGCAGATGCAGCCAGTTCACGGCTCAGGTACGAGCCTTTGGCAGCAAACAGGATGACAGCGATGATGCCGGCAGCGAGATAGACTGCGAATGAGATGGTAAACGGCATATGATTTTTTTTCATGTTCTGTGTCGCCTCCTTATGTGGTTGGAAGCTGGATATAGATACCCATGCCTCTGCCGACCATACTCTTTGCATAGATGCTGCCACCGTAATAATCAACGATTGCCTTGGCCTGTGTCAGACCGAGGCCGTTACCGCTGATACGGTTGGAACCCTGGTAATTGAGTTCGAAGATATGGCGGGTCTCACGTTCTGAGAGACCGTTGCCGTTATCTTTTAATACGATAAAGATATCGTCACCGATATTGGAGATCGTGATGATCAGTGTGCCGGAACGCTGCATATATTTGATCGAGTTATCAATAATGTTGCGGAAGAGGATACGCAGCCTGCCTTTGTTGGCTTTGACGAGCAGATCCTGTTCCGGTGCAGACAACAGAATCTTGATCTCAGCTTCGCTGGCGAAAGTGGACAATTCATTGATCGTATCCTGTGCGATCTGCAGAATATTGATCGTTTCATTGGGACTTTCATCAGGGTCGATCGGAGGGAGCAGAGCTTCGTATTCGTGACTTTCCTGTTCGTCGCGATCTGCGATCATTGTCTGCACTTCAAGCGCGCGTTCCATCTGTGTATCCTGCAGACGGGAGATCTCAAGCTCAAGTTCGCCGATCCGTGCATTGGCATCGGACAGTTCCTTGTCCTTCGAGGTGGTGAGTTTGGTCTGAACTTCTAATTTATCGTTGAGTTCGTCTGCGCGTTTTTCATTTTCGATAGCGCTTTTTTTGTATTTTGCCTGTAGTTCGATCAGATCATTGTCCTCTAAATTGCTCTTCCAGAACAGGAACGCAAGCGATAAGAGAACGAGGCTGTGCATAATGAAAAAAATGAGAATCAGCCATAGATCAAAACGAAAGAAGCTGTACAATACAAGTAAATAAGACAGGATCGAACAGCCGAGGAGAGTTTTTTGTCCATTTGACATAGATAGAACCTTCTTTCTTGGATTTTGATGGGATAATCATAACATACGGGATAGAAAAAGAATAGAGTTCATTTTATAAAAATCATACAGGAGGGAACGACCATGGGATTATCAGACAGATTGGATAAGGCAAACCGAGAGTTGCTTGCAAAGAGGCGCGCACGCGCTGCATTGGATGAAGACGAAGAGACGATGACCTACATGCAACGACCAAAAGCTGCATTCATTAATGAGACCAGCCACACCTATGACCGAATTGGGGATGATTCCTTTCATGTAGCACCGAGTGTATTTGACAGACAGGCAATATTCCGTACAGGCAATAAAGGCTAGATGACAGCAGTTGATGATGTTGGCAGCCAAATAAATATATGAACGAGGGAGTGATAACTATGAGCGCAAACAAGAAACATAAGCTTGATATAGAAGCAATCGAAAAACAGCCATATACCAGTTATAATGATTATATGGCCTGTATGTTCGCTGCAGTCAATGACAGCATGGATGCTTATATTGAGGAGATGAAATCGGTATTTGCCAATGAGCAGGGTGGCTACAAAAATGTGCTGTATCCGGATATTGAGATCGCACATGACCTGTGTAAGGAGCAGGTGTCCAAATTTTATCTGAAAATGTCTGAGGTCGCAGAGGATTATATCAACGGAACAGGCATGGAAGCGGGCGAGGCGGATGAGTCCGATGAGGATTTTATAGATGATCTATTCGGTGATCTCGATGGCGATGACTTGTTTGGCGGGAGTGACCTGGATGATGCCTTATCCGGGATGGTTGATGGTGGACAGCAGATGGATGCGGAACATATTGAGCATGCGATGCGTCAGAAGGCAAGAGAGTTAAGTGTGTATGATAAGATTCTGCATCTGAACAAACGTGCTGAGGTGACACTCGAGTCTGGGATTGCACTGCCGTTTTATGAAGTGTGCCGGAAACTCTCCTATGAGCCGTTTACGATTTTTTGTTTTGTCTGTGGTATTTTGTCTTCGACACAGACGAATTATGCAGGTATCTATCAGGTGATCAATGAGAATGGTAATATGCCGGCACCGACGATTGAATCCGCAGCCAAGCTGTATTATGGCAAGGATTTTTCGATCACGGGAGCATACAGCGAGATGTCCATCTGTCTCGAACAGCTCATGCCCGTACTCGATCTGCAGATCCAGAAGAATATGCCGTTTTCGACCACTGTCTCACCGGACAAACGTGTCATCGACTTTTTATTCGGAAGCAATCCTTTGCGTGTGGATGAGAGTTATATCCAGTTTCTGCACATGCTGACAGACGAGAAGGAGCTCGATCCGATCATGGCAAACGAAGGCGTGCTCGAAGCGATGGAGATATCGTACAACGAAGGTGTCCGCATCTTTGCGTATTTCGGGGACGAGGGAAGCGGCAGAAAGTTTTTCGTCAAGCATTTCTGCAGCAGAAACAATATGCGTGCGGTAGCGATCAACTGTAAAAAGCTGTTCTCCTATGATTATCAGTTCGTAGACCGGGCATTGTGGGCAGTGACGCGCGAGTGTATTCTGACGAATGCCTGCTGTGTACTCGAAGAACTGACATACAGGGAGGAAGAAAAAGAAAAATTCCAAGGCTACATGGATCTGGCATTTTCCAAGCTGACGGCAAAGGGAATTCTGGTATTTGCACTCAGTAAAGAGACGATGAATTTTAAAGAGATCACACGCGAAGAGATCACGACATTAGAGCTCGGCACACCGACGTTTGAGGAGCGGCTGGAATGCTGGAACTATTATTCGAAGGACTATGCACTGGGGGAGGACTGTGATCTTCAGGAGATGACAATCAAATTCCTGTTTACGCCGGGCAAGATCAAGGATGCGTTGAAGTATGCGAGAAGCCTGGCAACGATGCATAAGGAGATCCTGATTCCGCGATCTGCACTGTTTACCGGCTGCAACAATCAGATGTCTACGGAATTGAGCCAGAAGGCGACCAGAGTCGAGGCAAAATTCGGCTTTGACGATATTGTCATGAATGAGGATCAGAGGGAGACGATCACACATGCGATCGAACAGATGAACTTTAAAAATAAGGTCTATGATGACTGGAACTACATGAAGAAATATCCTTACGGACGCGGTCTGACCGTATTGTTGTTCGGTGCCCCCGGTACCGGTAAATCCATGATGGCACAGGTACTTGCACATGAGCTGAATCTGGAACTGTACCGTGTCGATATTTCAAAGGTTGTTGATAAATATGTCGGTGAGACAGAAAAATCATTGTCTATGATCTTCCGTGAAGCAAAGAAATGTAATGTTGTACTGTTCTTCGATGAGTGTGATACGATCTTTGCAAAACGATCCGACGACGGCGGTTCCAACCAGTCTTCGAATAATAATAAAACGGCGTTGCTGTTGCAGGAAATGGAGGCATATGATGGCGTCTGTGTGCTGGCAACGAACTACAAACATAATATTGACCCGGCATTCTTCCGGCGTATGAAATACATCGTTGAGTTCCAGTTCCCGAACCCGGATACGAGGGAGATGCTCTGGCGCACGACGATCCCTAAGACGACGCCGCTTGCGGAGGATGTCGATATCCGTTTTCTGGCAGAAAAGTTCGAGTTTGCCGGTGGTAATATCAAGAACTGTATCTTAAATGCAGCGTTTCTGGCAGCTGCGGACGGCGATGGCAAGGAGGTACATATGAAGCATTATCTGCAGGCCATCAAATACGAGTTCGTCAAGACCGGAAAAGTATTTACACGTGCAGATTTTGAACCGTATGCCTCTCAGATCGGATTATAAAGTGTCCATCCGTTGTCTCACTTTTGTCTGTGTCTTGCATGTATAATAACAGTAATCGATAAAGTAGGAGTATTGGCATGACAATATTAGCAGTAGATGATGAAAAATTGGCACTTGCATCACTCACAGAACAGCTTGCACAGGTACTTCCGGAGGCGCAGATCATTGCCTGCCGGAAACCCTCGGAGGCATTGGCAGCAGTGCGGGAGCAGCCTTGTGAGCTTGCATTTCTGGATATTGAGATGCGGGAAATGGACGGGATCACACTGGCAAAGAGAATCAAGCGCATGTATCCCCAGACAAATATTATATTTACGACCGGTTACAGTGAGTATGGCATGGAGGCGTTTTCGCTGCACGCGAGTGGTTACCTGTTAAAGCCGGTATCGACGGAACAGATCCGTGAGGAATTGGATAATCTCAGGCACCACATTCAGCTGGAAAATGGGAAAAAGCTGCAGGCACGCACATTTGGTAATTTTGAAGTATATGTGGGCGGTGAGCCATTGTCGTTTCATTATAGCAAAACAAAGGAGCTGTTTGCATACCTGATAGACAGGGAGGGAGCTGTGTGCAGCAATAAGGAACTCATGAGCGTGCTCTGGGAGAGTGACGAGCCACATCTGTCATATATGCAGAAGATCCGTAAAGATCTGCAGAACGTGCTGCAGGAGGCGGGATGCGAAGATGTATTTGTCAATAAATGGGGCGGCTGTGGGATCAATACAGACCGCATTGACTGTGATTACTATGACTGGATCGCCGGAATCCCTTACGCGGTCAATGCCTACCGTGGAGAATATATGGCACAGTATAGCTGGGCAGAGCTGACACATGGAAGTCTTGAGTATGCGGCCAGAAAACAGATGGAAAAAAGCAGATAGAATAGACGGAGGATACGGATGTTTGGAAACTGGCAGGTGCATGTTGCCTTTGAGGTATGGGGGATTTTGTTCTGCCTGATGGCAGGAGTGATCGCCTATATTGCGTCAGAAAAAACAAATGGAAAGAGGATGTGGCTCACCTGTCTGTTCCTGACACAGATATTAGAACTCGCGTTTGATTCCATGGCGTGGATTTTCCGCGGGAATACGACGGCAGCAGGATATTACATGGTGCGTATCAGTAATGCGGGCGTTTACATTTTTAATTATATGCTGATCGTCGTATCGACCGGATATCTGTGTGCGAGTGTAAAAAAGAAGTCTGAACAATGGGCAGGGCTGTGGATGGCATCGGCGGTCGCAGGTGCAGGCATAGCATTGACTGTGATTACGCAGTTTTATCCGTTGCTGTATCGGTTTGACGAGACGAATCATTGTATGAGATGTGACTGGTTTTTCCTGGCGCATGCCATTGCTTTGCTTGGTGTGGTATTGGAGCTTGTCATGTTGACAAAATACCGCACATCTTTCGAAAAAAATAAATTAATCGTTTTGTATATTTATCTGCTCATGCCGATGATTGCGCTGATCTGGCAGCTATTTTTCTATGGGATTTCCCTGCTGCAGATCATGAATACCATCTCATTGATGTGTTTATTTATGGTAGATGCATTCCGGCAGACGCAAAAGCTCGTAGCGAAGGAGCGAGAGCTGAATGATATGAAAATACAGGTGGTGCTCTCACAGATCAAACCGCATTTTATGTACAATGTACTCAATACGATTACTTATCTGTGTGACAAGGATGCATCTGTTGCAAAAAAGGCACTGTACGATTTTTCAATGTATCTGCGGGGAAATCTCGATTCGCTTACGAGCCGGGCGCTTGTGCCGCTAGACCGGGAACTGGATCTGGTGGAGCGTTATCTGTCACTGCAAAAGCTGCGGATGGGCGATGAGCTGAATATCATATACGATATTGAGGATAATGGGTATATGCTGCCTCCGATGACACTTGAGCCATTTGTGGAGAATGCGGTGACCCATGGACTGGCCAAGGCAGATGAGGGAGGTACATTGTCGATCCGCACGCGTTTAGGAGAACAGAACCATGAGATTACGATCAGGGATGATGGCGTAGGATTTGATCCGGCTTCTTACTATATCGGTGGAAAAGGGGAGCATCAGAGTATCGGAATCGAAAACGTGCGTAAGCGGCTGTGGAGTATGTGTAAAGGAACGGTAACGATCAGTTCTGAAAAGGGAAAGGGAACGGCCATTTTGATCTGTATTCCGCGCAACAGTCTGGAGGAAGGCTGATTTGCGGACAACGGAACCACATCAGGAAAGGTGAGGAGAGAGATCTATGACAATTCGAAAGGAACGCTTCGGCGATGTATTGGATGTCACGCTGGAGGGGCGTCTTGACACGGCAGCATCGCGGCTGGTTGCAGAAGAACTGGCACAATCTTTTTACGGATTGCATGAATTGAATCTGGATATCCGCAGGTTAGAATACATCTCTTCAGCCGGACTGCGTGTTCTGCTCGAAGCGCAGAGACGGATGAATCTGCAAGGGATCATGACGGTGTCACAGACGACCGAACAGGTGCAGAATATCTTTGATGCAACCGGTTTTGCCAATTTGTTTACGATGCGCTGACAGGAGAGAGGATAAGATGTATAGAGATAAGATGATAAAAAGTGGCTGGCTGCTGTTCGCATTTGTGCTGGCATTGTCTGCGATGCCAGAGCCGGCAGTGGCGCGTACAACGACAGCCGTAGATCAGGAACAGGATTCCTATGAGAAACTGGGGAAAAATAATGAGACGTTACCACAGGATTTCTCGGATGATGACCTGTATGGTCTGCCGGAACTGGCGGATGGCGAACAGAAGGACTATCATACGCTGCAGCTTCAGGTGACAAAGACAGATCTGCATGAGATCCGTCTTTCATGGAATGTTGTCAAGGATGCAGATGGCTATGAGTTATATGGGGCACGTTGTAATGCAAAGGGAAAACGCTACAGGGTCACACAGATTACAGATCTGGGGGCGCCGACGCTGACGGCATGGATGTGCACAGGATTGAAGAAAAACACGTATTATAAATTTGCCGTGCGTGCGTATCAGATCAAAGACGGACGCAAGACATATCTGGTACGCTCCAAGGCAGCGCATGCGCCGACCAGCGGTGGCACATATGGATATATCCGGCAGGTAGATGTGAAAATGCCGGATGTGACAATGGCTGCTGGTGGCTCATATACGATCCGGCCGGTCGTAGACCGGAGTGGACTCAGACAGAACTTTCATAATACACTGCGTTACGAATCCTCTGACATTTCGGTTGCCACAGTAGATGAAAACGGTCGTATAAAAGCTGTTGGGAAGGGTCGTGCGGTTGTGTATGTGTATGCAACAAATGGCTGTTATGCGGTGGTTCGGGTCGTGGTCAGGTAGATTGATAGAAAGTAGACGGGAAAACAATATCAGGCAGAAAAGTGCGACAATTAAGAAGAGTGAGGAGAATGTCAGGCAATGAAGATTGTGACAATTACGAAGGAAAACCGGAACAAATATTTGCCGTATTTAGATGCAGATGCAGTGGAGCATATTGGCCGGGACTGTTATCACGCGATGGCACTTCAGATGAAGAATGACCAGCCGGAAGCGGTTCTTGTATGGAGAACCGAAGTGCAGGCAGATGGTACCGATGAGTCCAAGACAGCACATCTGGTCAGCTATTATGCCAGAAATAATGATTTTGGGCTGCCGCTTTTGGTTACCTGTGGTCAAAATTGTGAACGTGATGAAGTGACCTCTATATCATTTGAGTTTGATGGAAAAACGCAGGGGATAGATGAGGCATTGTTCGACATGCTGGGTTACACGTTGCAGCATTCGGCAGAGAGCAGCGATCTGACGCTTACTGTGGCAGATTTTCTGGCATTGCCGCTTTCACAAAAGGCACAGCTGCCGGAAAATGTCACATCCATTGGCGCGCTGACACTCAATCAGATGCGCAGGGGCATAGACAACTGTATCTACCGCAGACGCACCGGGATACTACCGGATCTGGCAATCCTACCGGTGAACTGGTTTGAGCCGGAGCTGTCCTCCTGTGTGTTGATTGATGGCAGGGTGTGTGGTTTGCTGCTCGTACATAAGCAGGTCTCAGATACGTTGGAGGCAGAACTGTTTTACGCGTCTGAACCTGCGGGCAAGCAGGATATGATCGGTATGATCAAGTATACAATCAGATATCTGGTAGCAAATTATCCGGCAGATACAAAAGTAGTGATCCATCGATGTAATGATGCGGCGCGGGTATTAACGGATAAACTGTTTCCGGGAAAGAAAGGTGTGCCTGTGATAAGTGGTAAAAAAGTAATCGGAGAGAAAAATGAGTAGAGTATGTAAGTGTTACCTGAAAAAGTACCTGCTGCTTGTATTGGCACTCGCTTTGGCAGCCGGTATACTGATAGCTCCGGATACGACAGAGGCAGGGGTATCAAAAGAGAAGAAGGATTATGGTGTATTTCTAAGTATCGATTCTTCTCAAATGAAAAAGCTGTATCCGTATAGATTGGTTGTGATCGATGCACAGTTTTTCTCAGCAGAGGATATCCGGACGCTGCACAGAAAGGGTGTGAAGGTATACACATATCTGAATGTTGGTTCGCTGGAAGATTTTCGCGATTATTATAAGGAATATGAACATCTGACAATCGGAGCTTATGAAAACTGGGATGAAGAAAAATGGATCGATGTTTCTGATAAGGACTGGCAGAGCTTTATCGGAAAGCTGTCAAAAAAACTGAAAAAAAAGGGTGTGGATGGATTTTTTATAGATAATTGTGACGTTTATGACTATGCGGCAACGAAGGAGTGCTTTGAAGGTCTGGTAAGGATTTTAAGAAATATCAGGAGTCTTGGAGCAGAGCTTGTGATCAACGGCGGAGATGTTTTTGTGACAAAATATAGAAACACATATGGATCTGCGCAGGATATCATGACTGCCGTCAATCAGGAATCCGTGTGGAGCAGCATCCGGTTTGATCAGGGAATCTTTGGAAAACAGACAAAAGAAGAACGCGATTATTTTTCTGATTATATAAAGCAATGTCAAAAAGATGGAATGGAAGTATATTTACTGGAGTATACAAAAGATAAAAAGCTGATCCGGCAGATCAGACAGTATTGCAGGAAAAACAAATTCCATTATTATATATCGGACTCGATTGAATTGGATTAGAAGGGGGGGGACTGGAACAAGTCATTTCATTGTGTGATAGGAAATTCCTACGAGCAGGATTCTTTTTTATATACCGATACGAAACAGGCTCACCCTTTGGACGGATGAGCCTGTTTTCATAGAAGTAGTTTTCATAGAAGTAGTAGTTTGTCATAGCAGCTCTTCAGGTAATGCCTCGAAGAAAATATCTTTCCAGGCACGTTTTAGTTGTTTTTCATGAACCACATATGGCTGTACACCGATATATTTCGGAACACTATCACTAACGAGGGATTTGGCTACAGCCAGGGCAGCCGCTTTCCCCTGATCGTAAGGTCTTTGTGTGCTTAGCCCTTTGATATACCCCTCTTTCATTTTTTCTGCGATTTCAAAATCAAGATCAGTAGTAAATATAGCAATATCTGTCCGACCCAGGGTTTGAAGAGCTTTGATGGCAAGAAGCGCCGGACGATCCCAGCTTACATAAAGAGCCTGTATATCGGGATGTTCCGTAATCATTTCCATACAGACCTTATAGGTGTTTTCGATATGGATAAAGCCTTTTCGTGCCGCAATTTCAATATTTGGGTATGATTCCCGCAGTATCTTTTCGGCTGAGTTATCGCGTTCCGTGGTACCATAGAACATGGCACCATGGATAATGAAGCCTACCTTTGCGTGGGGGGATGTTTTCAGATACTCACCTATCATGCGTCCGGTATTCGTACCGTTTTCACGTTCGTTGACGGAGATACAGGATACGTAATTGTTTCGGTTGAAATTCTGCGGCACACTGCTCAGGAAAATAAGCCGTGTCATTTTAGACAGCTCCTGAAACGCGGAGGCTGTTTGTATATCATCAGTCGGTATTGCGATTACGGCATCTGGCATCTGCATTTTGATACTCTCAAGCTGCATGTTTTGGAGTGCCGGATCAAAGTGGGCATCCATGGTAGATATAATATCAATGCCATACTGTTCTAATTCATCTCGTATCCCTTTTTGATGGAGAGCTGCCCATGCAGTTCCGGTATAATGGAAGGATACTGCTACATGGTAGTGTCCCTTTTTCAAGAGTGCTTTTTCTTCTTTGGACAGACAGATACTGTCTGGTGAAACAGCATGTTCGCCCAACGGTCCGTTGTCAATCATGCGGGTGGAATCCCGCAGAATCAAATGGACATCCGCATAGCGTGTTAGCGGAGACGATGGAAGGTGATTGATCGTATCAAAAAGCGCCTGTGATGACATGGCTGCCATCTGGCTGATATTCCGGTGAATACAGGATAAAGGTGGAGCGGTCAGTTCACACCAGAGCATATCATCAAATCCAATGATAGAAATATCACGCGGACAGTCTTTTCCAAGTTCCCGGAGTGCTTTGAGAAGAAACATGGTCAGTCGGTTGCCGCCAGTAACGATGGCGGTCGGGAGATACCGATTGATACTTTTTTGTATATTCAGACTGATCATGTCATTTGTCTGGTACAGATTGATCTCTGCAATGCAGGAACTGCCCGGTACGCGATTGGTGCACTGCAGCGCTTTTTCATATCCGGCGATTTTGTCATGCTGTGCCAGACTGTCAGTTTTTTCAACCAGAAATAGTACGTTTTCATGTCCGCTTTCAAAAAAATAAGAGGTGGCAGTATAAAAGGCCTCACTATAATCAAATAAGATTCGAGGAGTAACATCGTCATAAATGTAACGTTCGATGCAAATAAATGGAATTCCGGCATCATAAAGAAAGGAATAGTCAGAAGGATTACTGCTGGCAGGTGACAGGAAAATACCAATTGTTTTTGCGCTGGAAATCAGGTTTTTCAGTATACCTTGTTCTTCTTCCAGACTGTCGTTACTGACAGATATGTAAAACTGGTAGCCCTGATTGGTTGCGTAAGCCTGCAGAAGCTCACAGAGTTCACGGTAGAGCGCACTTTTGATATTTGGAAAAACAGCAACAATCTGGGAATTGCGTCCACTTCGGATTTTTTGAACCTTTTTTTTGATTTTTTCGGAATATCCACTTTCTTCAATGATGGCTTCGATTTTATTGACAAGCTCGGGACTCACGTATCGGGTGTGGTTAATGACATGCGATACGGTAGCGATGGAAACGCCGGCTTTCGCAGCAATTTCTTTAATAGTCATATAGTTTTCCTCCTGTTATGTATATATTGCTGATAAGCAAGGATTAGGCATGTGTATATTTTTTTGATTAGTATAACACAAAATATAAATAAAAACGATAACTAAATTTACGTAAAAAATAAAAAGCGGATGTAGAATTGCATAAATAGACATAAAAAAGGATGATTATATTGCTGAAAATCGTGCAGATTGTATAAATACTGTTGACGAAATGAGTGTAAATAGCTTAATATCTATCTATCAGATAGGAGCGCTCCTTCGATACAATAATTTTACGTAAAAAATAAAACAAATGATACTTTAAATACAAGGGAGAATAAGGAGGATGAAATTCATGAAAAAAAGTTTTAAATTTGCGGCAGTAGGTCTTTCTGTATGCATGATGGCAGCTATGTTTACCGGATGTGGTTCTTCTGGAGATACAACAGACAAAGCTTCTGATTCTACAACAGAAGCTGAGGTAAAGGAAGGGGAAACAGCGACGAGTGATTTGTCTTTTGCATTCTGCACCAACACGCTGAACAACACATTCCAGAGTTCAATTGATGCGAAGCTGAGTGAGCTGTGCAAGGAGAATGGAATTTCTTATACCTGTCTGGATCCGGATTATGACTTAAACAAGCAGTTGAGCCAGTTATCGGATTGTGCAAACAGTGGTTATGATGCAGTTTTTGTTATACCGGTTGATTCGGCAGGTATTACTTCTGGTCTGGCTGAGATTTCGGAAGCTGGCATACCGATTTTTAATGTGGATACGGCAGTTATAGATGATGATATTGAACAGTTTGTAACGCAGTTTGTCGGAACAAATGCATATATGGCAGGCCAGCTGGTGGGCGAACAGATGGTAAAGAATTATCCGGATGGAGCCAAAATAGCAGTTCTTGATTTTCCGTCCAATGAAAGCTGTGTAGATCGCGTGAATGGTTTTCTTGATGGTTTAGGTGACAAGAAAGATCAATTTGAAATTGTAGCACAGCAGGATGGTGGGGCTGCGCTTGATCAGTCCATGCAGCTGGCTGAGGATATTATCACAGCCAATCCTGATCTGGAAGCATTTTTCTGCATTAACGATCCGTCTGCGCTTGGTGCAGCAGCTGCGATAAAAGCTGCAAATAAGACCGGTGAGATTGGCGTGTATAGTATAGATGCATCTCCGGATGGAAAACAGGCACTTCTGGATGGTGAATTTACAGTTGTTGCATGTCAGGTTCCGGTTCAAATTGCAGAGTATGCATTTGATGCAGCTGAAAAATATGTAGGTGGTGATACGGATCTTGGAGAAAAGAAAGTATATCTGGATTCGCATCTGGTAGAAAAAGAAGAGGCTGAGAAGACTCTGGGTGATTGGCAGTAATAGTAATATAAGGATGTTTCTGCAGATGATCTGATAAGGATTGGCAGGGACAGGGCACATAATTCGGTAAAGAATAAAATGCGGCAATGGAATCATTCATTGCCGTATCTTTCAAATGAATACGGAGGGTTCTATGAGAAAAACAATTCTGGAAATGATAGACATAAAGAAAAGTTTTTCCGGGATCTATGCATTATCAGGGATAAATTTTTCTCTGGAAATGGGCGAGGTCCATGCGCTTCTGGGAGAGAATGGAGCGGGAAAATCAACGCTTATTAAGGTCCTTGGAGGAATTTATAAGCCGGACAGCGGAAAAATCAAAATCAACGGTCAGGAGGTGGAGATAAATGGTGTTTCCGACGCACAGGAAAAAGGCATTGGGATCATCCATCAGGAAATTGTACTGGTACCATATCTGACAGTTGCACAGAATATTTTCCTGGGAAGAGAAATAAAAACAAAGCTCGGTACGGTTGATATGACGGAAACAAATCGCAGGGCAGAAAAAATGCTAAAAAATCTTGGCGTGAATATTCAGCCGGATACGCTGGTTGATTCACTGACTATTGCACAGCAGCAGATGGTAGAGATCGTAAAGGCAGTATCCTTTGATGGGAAAATTATTGTTATGGATGAACCGACCTCATCGCTTTCTAATGATGAGGTAGAGCAGTTATTCGGGATTATTGAGAGATTGAAGGAAAAACAGGTAAGTATCATATATATTTCCCATCGTATGGAAGAATTGTTCCGTATTTCCGATCGGGTGACTATTATCCGGGATGGTGCATATGTGGGAACAAAGATAACAACTGAGACCAATGCAAATGAACTGGTTGCGATGATGGTAGGACGCGAATTGCAGAGTTTTTATGCCAGAGACTATAATAATCTGGAAAAGTCAGAGACAGCGTTAGAGGTAAAAAATCTGACCTGCAAAGGGGTATTCTCAGATGTTACTTTCCGTGTAAGAAAAGGAGAAATTCTTGGATTTGCAGGTTTGGTCGGAGCAGGCCGGAGTGAGATCATGGAGTGTATCTTTGGAGCCAGAAAATATCAGAGTGGAACAATTCTTTTAAATGGAAAGGAAGTGCATTTTTCTACGCCGATCCAGGCAATCAAAGCAGGAATTGGCCTGGTTCCGGAAGACCGCAAAAAACAGGGTCTGGTGCTTGGAAATACAGTTGGATTTAATTTGACATTGGCATCCATAGATTCCTACATCAATGGAATTGCAATCAGCAGCCGGAAATGTCAGGAAGTGATTGATCATTACAAGGAAAGGCTGCATATCAAAGCCGTGTCAAATCGTGTGGAACTGGTAGAGGCAGGGAGTCTTTCAGGTGGAAATCAGCAGAAGATCGTCCTCGGTAAATGGCTGGCAATTAAGCCGGATGTACTTATTTTGGATGAACCTACCAGAGGCGTTGATGTGAATGCAAAGTTTGAGATCTATTCTGTTATCAATGAGCTGGCGAAAGAAGGCATTGCAATTATTATGGTATCCAGTGAATTGCCTGAAATTATAAATATGTGCGATAACGTATGTATTATAAAGGCAGGTAAGATGACAGGGATACTTGGAAAAGATGAGTTAGAACAGGAAAAAATCATGCAGTATGCAGCAGGAGGCGAAGAATGATGAACGAAAAGAAAAGTACAACAAGCAATTCGGTATTGTCTGTATTTACCGGAAATACTGGAATTATAGGAGTTCTCATAATTTTGTGCGTAGTTGTCGCAGTGGCAACTGATAAATTTCTGACGCCTGGAAATATTATTTCGGTGCTTAGACAGATTTCAATTAACACATATATTGCATTAGGAATGACTTTGATTATTATTCTTGGACACATTGATCTGGCAGTTGGTGCGATTGTGGCTATGAGTGGTACATTAACGGTTGGATTTGTGGTAAATCAAGGAATGCCGATTGGTGTGGCAATAGTGGCAGGGATCATAATCGGCACGGTAGCTGGTCTGATTGATGGAATCGTTGTATCGAAATTCCGTGTTCCGGCATTTATTATTACGATGGCAATGATGAATGTCTGCAATGGTATTGCGTATGTCTATTCTGGCGGACAGTCCACACGTATTACAGATGAATTTTTTATTGGAATAGGCACGGGCTATCTCTTTAATGTGATACCGCTTCCGGTTGTATATATGGTGCTTTTGATCGCACTATTTAGTTTTTTGCTGTCAAAAACAAAATTCGGAACCTATGTATATGCCATTGGCGGGAACAGAGAGGCAGCCAGACTTTCTGGTGTTCCGATTAAAAAAGTAGAGATCACGGTGTTTACGCTGTCAGGTGCATTGTCTGCGTTTGCAGGCCTGGTTTTAGCATCAAGAATGTACTCCGGACAGCCTTCCGTTGGAAGTGGTTATGAAATGGATGCAATCGCAGCGTGTGTCCTGGGTGGAACTTCCATGGCAGGTGGACGTGGACGCATTAGTGGAACTGTATTTGGAGCAATGGTCATCGGTATTATTTCAAATGGCTTAAACCTGATTGGTGTCAGCTCGTACTGGCAGTTGATTGTAAAGGGACTGATTATTGCCTGCGCAGTTGTTCTGGATTCACAGAAAGGAAATCTGGCACTTTTAAAAAAGAAAAAATAGCTTACATAAGCTTACATTAGATACGAGAGGAGATCAGATATGGATTTTTTCAGAAAAATGTCATTTGCGGATTCGACTGGTGACGCGATTCCGTTTTATCATGAGGGTAAATATCATATTTTTTCACTTACTTCTCCACCGGGGACTACCGTTTATCCTGCGCGGCTTCGTACCACATGGAGTCATGCGGTTTCAGAGGATCTGGTGCATTGGACAGAACTACCGACTGCGCTGTATCCTGGAGAGGGTGATGAGCCGGATGCCTCCGGTATATGGACCGGTTCAGTTATTTATGGTGAAGGCCAATATCATGCCTTTTATACGGGGTACTGTCTGACAGCGGAGTATCAGCAGACAATCTGCCATGCAACAAGTGAAGATGGTATTATCTGGACAAAGGATGCAGCAAATCCGGTAATTAAGCCAATGATTGAACTGTATGAGAAGCTGGATTGGCGTGACCCATATGTATTTTATAATGAGGAAGATCAATGCTATTGGATTCTGATTTCGGCAAGGCGGCTGGATATGCCGGTTACAAGACGGGGCTGTGTTGTTCTGTACCGTTCGAAGGATTTAGTGAATTGGGAATATTACGGACCGTTATATTCTGCCGGTAATACAAACTGTCCGGAATGCAGTGAAATGTATAAGATCGGTGATACATGGTATCTATCTTATTCACGTTTTTCTGAATTTGTCAATACTATTTACCGTACCTCCAAGTCGCCGTTTGGACCGTGGAAAAAACCGAAGAAGGACGGTATTGGCGGACGACGCTTCTATGCAGCAAAATCTATGCAGGATGATAATGGACGCCGCTTTTATTTTGCATGGGCACATGACCGGGCGGATAACAGCGACCGGGGCGAATGGTATTGGGGTGGAACCTTCTGTATCCCGCATGAAGTAGTTGCAACAGGGGATGGAGAGCTGAACGTGAAGCTTCCAGAGGAATATGTAAATTGCTTTAAGGAAAATGTTAGCTGGAAATATCTTCCAATTATGGGTGAATACAAGTGTTATGGGGATACAACCGTAGAATTGGATGGATGTGGAACAACTGCTTATGGTTTTTTGGAACATTCAGAACAAAAATTTTTGTTTACTGCTACTATTATTCCGAAAGAAGCAAATGATTCCTTCGGAGTTTTATTGAAATCGGATCGGGAAGCCAGTGGGTGTCTGTTCCTTGAGTTTGATGTAGCTATGCAGCGTGTATCACTTTTATCTTTGCCGATGGGTGTGGATCCGTTTTGGGAGCAGTCTTGTCAGGCGGTGCCAAAGGCAACTGAGCCGGGACCTGACGGAGTGCGTGTAGCAGAAAAGACGTTTGTGATTAAAGATGGACAGGCAATTGATGTTAAAATCAGTGTCGATCAGGACATGGTAGAGGTCTTTGTAGGTGAGCAGGTTGCATTCACCTACCGTATCTTTAGAAAACCGGAATATGAAATTGGTATTCTGGCACAGGATGCGAAGACAGAGTTCGCCAATATAAATATAAGGAAGTAAAGTAATTATTCAGCACAGCCTGAAGCATTTACTGCTGAGGGCGTAAGAAAGTGATTCAGGAGTGCAAAATCCCATCGGCGAAGCCGATTCTCATGGATTTTGCATCGTAACTGTGATGGCTACTGAACAGTTACGAAGTAAATAAGGTATGCGCGATACCGGAAAAGCGGAGGATGGTTCACATGAACGCGAAGACAGATATTGTAGCTTTGGGAGAACTTTTGATTGATTTTACTCCAGCTGGTGTTTCACAGCAGGGAATGCTTCTCTTTGAGAGAAATCCAGGAGGAGCACCGGCGAATATGCTGGCATCAGCTGTTAAGTTTGGACTAAAAACAGCCTTTATCGGTAAAGTGGGACGGGATATGCATGGAGATTTTCTGAAAGCTACACTTGCGGATGCTGGAATCAACACAGAAAATATCATACAGGATGAGAAGTATTTTACAACGCTGGCGTTTGTTAGTCTGAAAGAAAACGGAGAACGTGAATTTGCATTTGCCAGAAAGCCTGGAGCAGATACGCAGCTTTGTATGAAAGAGATTGATAAGAGTGTTTTGGAAAATACGAGGGTATTTCACGTTGGTTCGCTGTCCTTGACGGACGATCCGTCCAGAACAGCAACCTTTGAGGCACTGAATTTGGCGAAAAGTAGTGGTGCCATGATATCATACGATCCGAATTACCGGGCTGCCTTATGGAGTGATAAGGAAAATGCACAGCTACGGATGCAGTCCGTAATTCCATTTGTGGATCTGATGAAGATATCTGATGAAGAGACCGAGCTTCTGACTCCTTATCATAATCCTGAGGAAGCACTGAATTATCTTCTTCGTAAAGGTGTCCGGCTGGCAGCAATTACACTTGGTCGTTCTGGAGCATTGATCGGTAACAAAAATGGTATTATAAAAGCAGATGGATTTGCTTCCGATGTAACGGATACAACTGGGGCAGGGGATTCTTTCTGGGGAGGTTTTTTAGCATCATATCTTCAGGCAGAAACTGAACCGGAGCATTTAACTTGTGCACAGATGATGGATTTTGGACGTGTAGGAAATGCAGTAGCGAGTTTATGCGTAGAACGAAGAGGTGGAATTTCTGCGATTCCGGAGTTGGAGGAGATAAAAGAGCGTTTGAAAGCTGAGTGAAAAAGATAATCAATAGAAGTTTTGAAAGATTTGTTTGTACAAATTTAACAGGGGAGGATGCCAAAAACATAGTTTTGTTTTGTGCATCCTCTCTTTGTTAATGTGCCAGAACTGTTACTGGTTAAGTCCCTATTTTCTTGAAAATCACAATTCTATCATGTATACTATTCATAATTGCAATGGAGCAGTTCAGTATCGTTGCAGTTCCATTGCATGCTGCGAATCAACTGATATAACTGATATATAGATAGGAAGTAAAGGGAACAAATGACTCAGGAAGAATTATATTTAAGTATACTAAATCATATTCAGGATGGTGTGTATTATGTCGATATGGATCGCAAGATACAATTCTGGAATCAGGCTGCAGAGCAGATCACCGGTTACCGGGCAGACGAGATGATCGGACTGGACTGTCCATCGTCAAAGCTGAAGCATATTGATGAATTTGGCAATCATCTGTGTTCCGCAGGCTGTCCTTTGTTTGCAACGAATATTGATGGCATCGTGCGCACGGAAAAGGTGTTCGTAAGGCACAAAGACGGATACCGGATTCCACTTGTGACAACGGTATATCCGATCAAAGAAAACGGAGTGATCGTAGGATCTGTGGAAGTGTTCGCTCGGAATTCTCCAAAAGCCTATGAGGACGAGCTTATTGAAAATCTGGCAGAGAAGGCGATGCATGATTCGCTAACCCATCTGCCAAACCGGTCTTATCTGGAGAACTTTTTGAATTATAAATGGTCCGAGTATCAGCGCTTTGGAAAAAAATTTGCACTGCTTTTTGCGGATATTGATCATTTCAGGGTATTTAACAATACCTACGGTCATGATATTGGTGATCTGGTTCTGACCGATATCGCAAAGAGTATCTCACATACGATTAAGAAGGATGACATGTTTGGCAGATGGGGTGGGGAAGAATTTGTAGGCATCTTTGCCATCAACAGAAATTACGAGGCATCCATCATTGCGGAACGAATCAGACATCTGGTAGAAAACACAGTGATCACAAATACGGATGGTCAGGAGCTTCAGGTCACGATCAGTGCAGGTATCACTACATCGGGACCTCAGGATACACCGGAGCTTATGCTCAAAAGAGCGGATGACCTCATGTATCAGAGTAAGCATAATGGCAGAAACAGGGTGACAACCGATGTATCTGCCGAGAATATTTGATAGGGGCAGGGAGAGTAAACGTATGTCAATGAATGAAACGAATGTATCGATAGAAAAATCAAAGTGTCTGGACATCAGCACAGCGGCGCTTCATGTGATAGCCATGTTGTTTATGCTGATGGATCATCTCTGGGCAACGCTTTTGCCGGCACAGGACTGGCTGACCTGTGTAGGAAGGATCGCGTTCCCTATTTTTGCATTTATGGTGGTAGAGGGATATTTTCATACGCATAGCGTTAAAAAGTATGCACAGCGATTGCTGGTGTTTGCGCTTTTGTCGGAAATACCGTTTGATCTGATGTATGGCGGGACATGGTTTTATCCGGTTCATCAAAATGTGATCTGGACATTTTTGCTTGGTCTGTCAGGCATTCATCTGATGGAAACCGTGCGCAAAAAGCAAAAAATCTGGGCGTATGTGGCGGTGTGTGTGATCGTTGTGGTACTGGGAAGTGTGCTTGGAACGCTAGGCATGGTAGATTATTATGGTGCCGGTGTATTGACTGTATTTATTTTCTATTTTTTCAGAGGGCGGAAATGGTGGTGTCTGTTCGGACAGATACTGGCACTTTACTGGGTAAATGTGAAAATGCTGGGCGGACTGATGTATCCGGTGCGTCTGTTCGGAATGGATATAGAATTCTGTCAGCAGGGACTGGCGCTTCTGGCACTGCTTCCGATCTGGCTCTACCGTGGACGGCAGGGATATCATAGTAAGACCTTCCAATATATCTGTTATGCGTTTTATCCGGTGCATATGCTCATACTTGTGCTGCTGTTAAACTATGCAAACCGGTAACATGGGGCTGTGAGAATAGAGTTGTATATGGTACAATGTGAACATGAAGAAGAAAAAAGTTGTTATCCGTGGTTTCCTCATTATAGTTGTGGCATTGCTGCTGGAAGCCGGTATTTTAAAATATGTGAATGATAAAAATGCATACCGTACCTCCAAGGTGCTTGTTGACCGTGTAGTCACTGTGCTCAATAAAAATGAGGAAAATAGATCAGAACTCATCCAATCGCTAAAGGACGATTATATCGTTAGAGCAAAGTTCGTGTCATACATTGTGGATGCAAAGCCTCAGGTGGAATACGATGTCGCTGAATTGACAAAGATAGCGGATGCGCGAATGTATGAGAAGAAGGAGCAGTTTTACCGTGAAAACGGTGTGAAAAGAAGGGGGGAATGAGTATGAAGAAGCATGTGTTACCGATGATTTTATTAGTGGCAGGTTTTTCGATGGCTATTTCCGGTTGTCAGAAGCAGCAGACAGATGATGCCAAAGAACCGGAGGAAAGCAGAGTAGAAAGCAGTATAGACCCGGAAGAAGCGCAGCCGTCAGACGCAACAGAAGCAGAGAAAAAAGCGCAGCCGTCAGGATCAGCGGAATCAGAGGAAGCCACAGAAACAGAAGACACTTCAAAAGAGCAGATCAGAATCGGTCTGTCAGAGACGGCTTTGGATGGCATGACCTTCTACCGATCCTGCTCTTTCCTTTATAAAGAAGCGGAATGGGAGCTACAGGTTTTGGTTCAGGAGGATATGCTGCCGGATGGTGAGCTGGCGCTGGATGACAGAGGGCATTTTATGATACAGGCTGTTTCCGGTGAGGAATCCTATGTATTGTTTGATGAGATGGTTCAGCTCGGAGTGCCGGAGGCAGATGTATGGATTGATGAACAGGAGCATCTGCACATTGTGGTTCGGGATGTGCGGACTGCATTATACCGTGTGACGGACTTTATCTATGCGCCGGAAAACAAGGAATTTATCGGAACAGATCTGTTATATGCAGATGCGATCAATTATATTGGAAGTACAGGGCTGTGAGCCCTGCCGGGTGTAGCCTGCGGGAGCGGTATATAACAAAGTTGTGGATAAAAATAGAAAAAAATGAAATTTTATGAAACCAGCTGCAAGAATCAGTGTCATTGTAGATAGAACGGTAGTTCAAGAGCTATTCATCAAAGGAGGAAGAAAAAAATGAAAGCAAAAAATGTATTCAAAAGAATGGGCGCACTGGCACTCGCAGCAGCTATGATCGCAGGCACATGGACAGTATCCGCACAGCCGGCAAAGGCAGCAGTGAAGGACAATTATCAGGTGGAAAAGGTCAGCTACGACAAGAATTATACGCTTGATGATGGAACAACGTATTTTTCGGTAAAGGCAAAGTTCCCGCAGATCAAAGGTGATTCTGCAAGTGCAAAAAAGATTAATCAGGCACTGACGAAAGAAAAAAATGAGATCGTCAGCCAGTGGGATGCAAACTCTGAGACCTATAAGAAGGAGTATGCAGACACACTTGAACAAGCGAAAAAGGATGGTAATGAGATCAGCTGGACATATGGAGATGCGATTGCCTGCCAGATCAAGGCAAACAATGACAAGTATTTCAGCGTGGTACTCACGGGATATCTGTTCACAGGCGGTGCACACGGACAGCCGTACCGCAAGTGTCTGACATTTAATGCACAGACCGGAGAAAAACTCACAGCAGCCAAGCTGTTCGGTATCAGCAAGGCAAAGCTCAACCAGAAAGTAAAGAATCTCTATCTGAAAAAATGCGACAAAGCGGGTAAGAATGCGTCAGACTATTTCTATGCAAGCGATGATGTCCGTGCTACATTGCAGAAGAATCTCAAGAGTGTAGACTTTAACAATGCATTCTATGTAAAGAATAATGGCAAGGCAGTCTTCTATGCAGATCCGTATGCGGTAGCACCCTATGCAGCAGGATTTGTGGAAGTATCTACAGCGATTAAATAAAATTAAATATTTGAAAAAAACTTGCGGGTATATAATTTGCGGATTATGTACCCGCAAGTTGCGTTACTGCTCACTTGTACCTCGTTCCGGTAACGGATTTTGCCGATGCTTCGCATTCCAAATCGGCAAAGTCTGCTACCACCACTGTATGATACGGCATTTTCTGTTGTTGCATAATGAGAGATTTTCTTATATAATAAAGACAATTATGTAATTCACTAAAGCGTTAAAGGAGAAAAGAAATGGGTAAGAAAGTAATGATGCTCGGAAATGAAGCGATCGCCCGCGGTGCTTATGAGGCAGGCGTACGCGTATCGGCAGCGTATCCGGGTACTCCGAGTACAGAGATTAGTGAGGCACTCGTACAGTACAAGGATGAGTTGTACGCAGAGTGGTCTCCGAATGAAAAAGTAGCGGCAGAGGTAGCGATCGGTGCGAGCATGGCGGGAGCCAGAGCGATGGCATGTATGAAGCATGTCGGATTAAACGTGGCATCTGACCCGTTGTATACTGCTTCTTACATGGGTGTGACCGGTGGACTGGTACTTGTTGTCGCAGATGATCCGGGATTGTACAGCTCACAGAATGAGCAGGATACACGCATGGTGGCACGTGCAGCACATGTGCCGGTACTCGAGCCGTCTGACAGTGGAGAGGCAAAGGAGTTCATGAAGCTCGCATTTGATTACAGCGAGCAGTTTGACCGTCCGTTTATTTTGCGTACCACGACCAGACTGGCACATTCACAGAGCTCCGTAGAGCTTCAAGACCGCGTAGAGCGTGAGCTGATCCCTTATGAGAAAAACATCGCAAAGCGTGTCATGATGCCTGCGATGGCAAAAGCACGCCATGGTGTGATTGAAGAAAAGATGGTTGAACTGGCTGAGGCAGCCAATACCCTGCCTGTCAACCGTGTAGAGATGCGTGATACAAAGATCGGTGTCATCACAAGTGGTATTCCGTACCAGTATGTGCGTGAGGCACTGCCGGAGGCATCTGTTTTAAAGCTGGGTATGGTACATCCGCTGCCGGCAAAGCTGATCGCAGATTTTGCAGCGCAGGTAGAGGAACTGTATATTGTGGAAGAACTCGATCCCGTGATCGAGACACAGGTGCGCGCAATGGGCATCGCCTGCAAGGGTAAGGAGTGCTTTACACTGCTCGGCGAGTACAGCGCCAACATGCTTCGCGAGCGTATTTTAGGAGAGACTGTGGATGCAAAGACACCGGCGCAGGTGCCGAACCGTCCGCCGATTCTCTGTCCCGGATGCCCGCACAGAAGCGTTTTCTACATATTAAAGAAACTCGGTATTCATGCAGCCGGAGATATCGGATGCTATACACTCGGTGCAGTCGCTCCGCTGTCAGTCGTTGATTCCACGATCTGTATGGGCGCCAGCATCAGCAGCATGCATGGTATCGAGAAAGCGGCAGGCAGGGAGTTCAAAAAGAACTGGGTAGCCGTGATCGGTGATTCTACTTTCCTGCATACCGGTGTGAATTCACTCATGAATATGGTCTATAACAAAGCGACCGGAACTGTCATCATCTTAGATAACTCTACGACTGGTATGACCGGTCATCAGGATCATGCAGCGACCGGCTGGACACTGCAGAAGGAGCCGACCAATGCGGTCAATCTCGTAAAGCTGTGCGAAGCGCTCGGTGTCAAGCATGTACAGGAGATCAATGCATTTGACTTAGAGACGTTAGAGCGTGAAATCAAGGCTGCAAATGAGAGTGATGAGATCCACGTGATCATCACCAAAACCCCTTGTGTATTGCTGGATAAGCGTAAAAAACCGGTTTACGTATCACTTTCTGACAAGTGTAAGAAGTGCGGCATGTGCTTAAAGCCCGGATGTCCTGCGATCAGCAGACAGGCAGACGGAACAGTCCGCATCGACGATACGATGTGTACCGGCTGCGGATTATGTGAGCAGTTGTGCAAATTCCAGGCAATCGAGAAAGTGGGTGAGTAGGATGAGTGAGACAAAGAGTATAATGATCGTAGGCGTAGGTGGACAGGGAACACTGCTTACCAGCCGCATCTTAGGCGGACTCGCCTTAGAAAATGGTTTTGATGTAAAGATTTCGGAAGTACATGGTATGTCGCAGCGCGGAGGCAGCGTGGTTACTTATGTGCGCTACGGCGAGAAAGTGGCAGAGCCGATCGTCGAAGAAGGACAGGCAGATGTCATCATTGCATTTGAGCGTCTCGAGGCACTGCGTTACCGCCATTTCCTGAAAAAAGACGGCGTGCTGATCGCAAATGACTGGCGGATCGATCCGATGCCTGTCATTATCGGGGCGGCAGAATACCCGGATCACATTTTAGAAGATCTCGAAAAGGATGTGACTGTATATTCCATCGATGCGACCGAGGAGGCAAAGAAGCTGGGCAACTCCAGGGTATCGAACCTCGTTGTACTCGGAATGGCAGCCAGACATATGGACTTCTCCAAGGAGCAGTGGTACAGCGTGATTGAGCATACGGTGCCGCCGAAAACAATTGATGTGAATAAGGCTGCATTTGATGCGGGATACGGCGCATAAATTGGCTGCGAGGACGCAGGTATTTTTGGCTATGCGGACGCAGGCCGACCGCGCAGGTGTCCTGTCATCCGGTAGCTGCCGCCTACAGGAAAAATATTACAAGGAGAAGAAACAATATGGCACACAAGGAACTGATTTTAAGCCCTGAATTTGAGTGCATGAGTGCAGACGAGATGGCTGCACTGCAGGGGGAAAAATTAAAGAAAGTCGTAAAACGCTGCTACGAGAATGTGCCGTTTTACACAAAGAAAATGAAAGATCTCGGCGTGGAGCCGGGCGATATCAAAGGAATTGAGGATATCGTCAAGCTGCCGTTTACGACAAAGGATGACCTGAGAGAAAATTATCCGTCCGGATTCTGGGCAGCGCCCAAATCAGAGATTGTCCGTGTACAGGGAACATCCGGTACGACCGGAAAGCTCACGATTGTCGGCTATACAAAGCATGACGTTGAGGTGTGGGCAGAGAGCATCGGACGATGTATGACGATGGCAGGTCTTACAAGAGAAGATATTGTCCATGTATGCTACGGCTACGGCCTGTTTACCGGAGGATTGGGTGCCGATTTCGGTACGCAGCGTATTGGCGCAATGGCAGTGCCGATGTCAGCCGGCAACACCCAGCGCCAGATCATGGTCATGGAAGACCTAGAGGCAACCGCACTGATGTGTACACCGTCCTATGCACTGAATCTCGGAGAGTCGATCAAAGCGGCAGGTAGGACCGATGCGATGAAGCTAAAGGTCGGCATTCACGGCGCAGAGCCGTGGACAGAAGAGATGCGCGGCAAGATCGAGGAGCTGCTTGGCATCGAGTGCTTTGATATTTACGGATTGTGCGAGATTACCGGTCCCGGCGTGGCACAGGACTGTCAGCATCATAACGGCTTACATATCAATCACGATTTCTTCTATCCGGAAGTGCTTGATCCTGTGACACATGAGGCAGTCGCAGACGGAGAACTCGGAGAACTCGTATTTACGACACTGGATAAAGAAGGTATGCCGTTGCTCCGTTACCGTACGAAGGATCTGACGAGTATCGACCACAGTACCTGTGCGTGTGGCAGAACGACACCACGTATCAGCAAGTTCAAAGGACGTACCGACGATATGAAGGTCATCCGCGGTGTCAATGTATTCCCGACACAGGTTGAGACCGTGCTGCTGTCAATGGGAGGAGATATTTCCAACCATTACCTGATGGTTGTAGACCGCGCGAACAATGCCGATATTCTCACCGTCATGGTGGAGGTCAACGAAGGTGTATTCTCAGACGAGATCGGAAAGCTGGATGCGTTAAAGAAAGAAGTCGGTGCACGTCTGAAGCAGGCACTGGGTATTTCTGTTGTTGTCAAGCTGGTTGAGCCGATGACGATCCAGCGAAGCGAAGGAAAAGCAAAGCGTGTCATCGATAACCGTGGTTTAAACTAAAAGGAGGTATCATATGATCGTAAAACAGTTATCCGTTTTTCTTGAAAACAGAGAGGGACGTATCAAGGATGTGCTTGAAATATTAGCAACCAATGATATCAATGTGGTAGCGACGAGTCTGGCAGATACGAGCGAGTATGGTATGCTCCGTATGATCGTATCCGATCCCGAAAAGGCACAGCGTGTGCTGAAGGAGAAAAGCGTATCGGCAATGCTGACAGACGTGATCTGTATCCGCGTGCCGCATGCGGTCGGATCTTTATATAAGGCAATGAAGGCACTTGAAGATGCACAGGTCAATGTCGAATACATGTATGCATTTGCAAACGGTGCGGACGCATCGGCAGTATTGAAGACCAGGGATATCGAGAAAGCGGTAAAGACACTTCAGGACAAGGGATTTTCCGTATATTCGACAGACGAGGCATACGCTGTTGTCTAGCGCTTGACTGGGGTAAAGTCAAAAAGTGTTGACAAAACAGGCAGATATGCTAGAATAAAAAAAGCCATAAAATAGAGAGTGGGAGACCACAAGAGGAAGATGTAATATGAGAAAGCAGATTTTATCATTGCTCGTAGAAAACACAGCCGGTGTGACCAGTCATATATCCGGACTGTTCAGCCGCAGAGGCTACAATATCGATAGTTTTTCTGCCGGTGTGACGGCTGACCCCAGATTTACACGTATCACGATCGTGAGTACGGGGGACGAGCTCGTGTTGGATCAGATTAGAAAGCAGCTTGAAAAGCTGGAGGATGTACTGGATATCAAGGTACTGGATCAGGAATCGTCCGTGACCAGGGAATTGATCCTCGTCAAGATCCGTGCAAAAGATACAGAGCGTCAGGCAGTGATGAATGTGACAGACATTTTCCGTGGAAAGATTGTGGATGTGACCAACGACTCTATGGTGATTGAACTGACCGGGCAACAGGCAAAGCTGGAGGCTTTTTTGGATCTGCTCTCAGGCTATGAGGTCTTAGAGCTGGCCAGGACGGGCATTACAGGACTTACCCGCGGGTCCGCGGATGTTACATATTTAGACTAAAAAACAGGAGGCAACTAACAATGGAATCACAGGCAAGAATTTTTTATCAGGAAGACTGTAACCTTTCTTTACTGGATGGAAAGACAATCGCCATCATCGGTTACGGCAGCCAGGGACATGCTCATGCATTGAACTTAAAGGAGTCTGGATGCAACGTTATCATCGGACTGTATGAGGGCAGCAAGTCATGGAAGAAAGCTGAGGAGCAGGGATTTGAAGTATATGTAGCAGCAGAAGCTGCTAAGAAGGCTGACATCATCATGATCCTGATCAACGATGAGTTACAGGCTGATATGTACAAGAAGGACATCGAGCCCAACCTTGAGGCTGGAAATATGTTAATGTTCGCGCATGGTTTTAATATTCATTTCGGATGCATCAAGCCTCCGAAGGATGTTGATGTTACAATGATCGCACCGAAGGCACCGGGACATACCGTTCGTTCTGAGTATCAGGCTGGTAAGGGAACACCCTGTCTGGTAGCAGTAGAGCAGGATGCAACAGGCAAGGCGCTTGACATGGCACTTGCATATGCATTAGGTATCGGTGGAGCGAGAGCCGGAGTCTTAGAGACTACCTTCCGTACCGAGACAGAGACAGACCTCTTTGGTGAGCAGGCAGTTCTCTGTGGTGGTGTATGTGCCCTGATGCAGGCTGGTTTCGAGACCTTATGCGAGGCTGGATACGATCCGAGAAATGCATACTTCGAGTGCATTCATGAGATGAAGCTGATCGTAGATCTGATCTATCAGTCAGGTTTTGCAGGAATGAGATATTCTATCTCCAACACTGCTGAGTACGGCGATTATGTAACCGGACCGAAGATCGTTACAGCTGAGACAAAGAAGGCTATGAAGCAGATCCTTACAGATATCCAGGATGGTACTTTTGCGAAGGAGTTTTTATTAGATATGTCTCCTGCAGGACGTCAGGTTCACTTCAAGGCTATGAGAAAGCTGGCTTCTGAGCATCCTTCAGAGAAGGTTGGTGCTGAGATCCGTAAGCTGTATAGCTGGAACAACGAGAGCGACAAGCTCATCAACAACTAATACATACTGAAAGGTGTTTTAGTATAAAGTGTATGGCGGATTTCACCTTTAGGTGGAATCCGCTATTGACGTATTATTGACATCTTTTGATATTTATTCAAAATATCTATTTAGGAGGCTGCTTTTATGGCAAAACTTTACAATCACAAGGTATTAGAACCGAAGTGGCAGAAGGTATGGGACGACGAGAAAGCATTTGCTGCGACCAATGATTACAGCAAACCAAAGTATTATGCACTTGTCGAATTTCCTTATCCGTCAGGCCAGGGTCTTCATGTAGGACATCCGAGACCGTATACGGCGTTGGATATTGTAGCCCGTAAACGCAGAATGCAGGGATACAATGTATTATACCCGATGGGATGGGATGCATTCGGACTGCCGACAGAGAACTATGCGATCAAGAATAAGATCCATCCCCGTATTGTGACGGAGAATAACGTCGCACGTTTTAAGGCGCAGCTGCATTCTCTTGGTTATTCCTTTGACTGGGATCGTGAGATCAATACTACAGATCCGAACTATTATAAATGGACACAGTGGATTTTCCTGAAATTGTTCAAGGCTGGTCTGGCATACAAGAAGGAGATGCCGATCAACTGGTGTACTTCCTGCAAGGTAGGTCTGGCAAATGAGGAGGTTGTCAACGGTGTGTGTGAGCGTTGCGGATCCGAGGTTGTCCGCAAGGTCAAGAGTGAGTGGATGTTAAAGATCACCGAGTATGCGGACAAGCTGATCGAGGGCTTAAATGATGTTGACTACATTGAGCGTGTCAAGGTTCAGCAGAAAAACTGGATCGGACGTTCGACCGGTGCAGAAGTCGATTTCGCAATCAAGGGAAAGGAAGAGAAGCTTCGTATCTACACGACACGCTGTGATACTTTATTTGGTGTTACCTATATGGTTGTATCTCCGGAGCATCCTTATCTCGATCAGTTTAAGGATGAGATCAAAAACTGGGATGAGATCGAGGCTTATCGTGAGGCAGCTTCCAAGAAATCAGATTTTGAGCGTGCAGAGCTGGCAAAGGATAAAACCGGTGTAGCAATTGATGGTCTGAGTGCGATCAACCCGGTCAATGGCAGGGAAGTGCCGATCTGGGTATCCGATTATGTACTCATGAGCTATGGAACCGGAGCTATTATGGCAGTTCCTGCACATGATGAGCGTGACTGGGAGTTTGCAAAGAAATTCAATCTTCCGATCATTCAGGTCGTTGCGAAAAACGGTGAGGAAGTGGATGTCAATGAGGCTGCATTTACAGATGTGGCAACAGGTGTGCTAATTAACTCTGATTTCCTGAACGGACTCGAAGTTAAGGATGCAAAGGCTAAAATGATCGAGTTTCTGGAAGAAAACAAGATCGGTACTGCAAAGACGAATTATAAGCTGCGTGACTGGGTATTCTCCCGCCAGCGTTACTGGGGTGAGCCGATCCCGATTGTACACTGCGAAAAGTGCGGATATGTGCCGCTCGATGAGAGTGAGCTGCCGCTGTTACTGCCTGAGGTAGACAGCTACATGCCGACGGATAACGGAGAGTCACCGCTGGCAGCCATGACAGACTGGGTGAATACTACATGCCCCTGCTGCGGAGGCCCTGCAAAGCGTGAGACTGATACAATGCCGCAGTGGGCAGGATCTTCCTGGTATTTCCTGCGTTACACAGATCCGAACAATGATGAGGCACTGGCCAGCCCAGAGGCACTCAAATACTGGATGCCGGTAGACTGGTACAACGGCGGTATGGAGCATACAACTCTGCATCTGTTATATTCCCGTTTCTGGCACAAATTCTTATATGACCAGAAGGTCGTGCCGACACCGGAGCCTTATCAGAAACGTACCTCTCACGGTATGATTCTCGGTGAGAACGGCGAGAAGATGAGCAAATCCCGTGGAAATGTCGTCAACCCGGATGATATCGTGAATGAGTATGGTGCAGATACGCTGCGTACCTACGAGATGTTCATCGGAGCATTCGATCTGGCCGCTTCCTGGTCAGAGGATGGTGTCAAGGGATGCCGCCGCTTCCTGGAGCGTGTATGGAAGCTGCAGGATCTGATGACAGATGAGGAAGGCTACTCGAAGGATCTTGAGACTAAGATGCATCAGACGATCAAGAAGGTCAGCACCGACTTTGAGAACCTGAAGTACAATACAGCGATCGCTGCGATGATGGCGCTGATCAACGATTTCTATAAGAAAAACTCTATCACAAAGGGTGAGTTCAAGACACTTATCACACTGCTTAATCCGGTAGCACCTCATATCACAGAGGAATTGTGGGAAAATGCAGGATTTGAAGGCCGCGTCTATCAGGCAAAATGGCCTGCCTATGATGAGGCAAAGACTGTGGAGTCGAGTGTAGAGATCGCACTTCAGATCAACGGCAAGATCCGTGGTACGCTGATGATCGATAAGGATGCTGCTAAGGATGATGTGATCGCAAAGGCGAAGGAAGAACTGGCTGACAAGCTGACCGGAAATATTGTAAAAGAAATCTATGTTCCCGGCCGTATCGTCAACATTGTAATGAAATAATTGTTAGATGAAGAAAGGGCAGCCATCGGCTTTGGTCTGTTATGACACAGGCACATGCGAAGCAGAGTAAAAATCAATAAAGGTTTTCATCGCGTGGCTTTGTGGATGGCTGGCGTTGTATACAAAACCGATCTCGCGTTTCGGAACAGGACTGGCGAGTGGCAACTCAATGAGCGTGCCGCCCGCCAGTTCGTTCTCAACAAAACGCCGGATCACGCATGAGACACCGAGACTGATCTTGGCAAAGTCGATGAGCAGATCCATATTTGACACCTCGATGATATCAGCAACCTGGATCTGATGCGAGGCAAAATATTGATCAATGTACTGGCGTGACAGGTTGTTCTGGTCGAGCAGCATGAGTGTCGCCTGTTCAAAGATCTCTGATTGACCGACACCGCGCAGATACAGATTGTGCATATATTCTTCGGTAGCCACAAAGATATCTTCGACTTCTTCCACAAAGTCAAAGTGAAGCTGGCGGAGCGTGGCAGGTCTGCCGACCAGACCAATATCGATCTGATTAGCATCAATCATCTGCAGTGTTTCATTGGTGGATCGGCAGCTAATCGAGATATGGATATGCGGATGCTCATGGATAAATGTCTGCAGATAGGGGAGCAACACGTATTTGCAGAGCGTGGAGCTGACACCGATACGCAGGTGCCCGACACCGAGATCCAAAAACTGCCGCAGCTTTTCTTCGCCGGTTGTCAGTGTCTCAAATGCAGAGCTCACATGTTCATAGAGCAGGGCACCTTCTTCTGTCAGCTGCACACCTTTGGAACTGCGCAAAAACAGACGGCAGCCGAGTGATTCTTCGAGCTTCTGGATCGATTTGCTGATCGCGGGCTGGCTGATGAACAACTCGCGCGCGGCTTTTGAGATGTTTCCGGTGTTTGCGACCACATAAAAAATGTGGTAGGAAGACAGATTCTGGTTCATAGGGGTGTCCTTTCTTATCATCAAATAGGTAGGTGATTGTGAAACTATTTTAAAATGTGTTGCCGACGACGGTTACAGTAGTATCCCGATCAGGCTGCTCTGGTTGCCCGGCGGTGTCTCGCTGTCTCTTCAGCCTCGGCTCGATATGTCCTTCGCACATGTCACCATTAGCTGATCAATAGTTTTCATAATTACCAGCATTATTGTAAGGTCATCTACATGCCATAACTGTAAGTTATATCATATATTTATATTATGTATTTTAATTATAATACAAGATGTGCTAGAATTACAACTATAGAATCTGACCACTACATACGGTTTACGTGTAGTAAAATAAGAATCGGTGATTGTGCAATAATCATGTCACATGCCTTTCTAAAAATATAGTTGCACAATCACCGGATCAATGATGAAAATACAAGGAGGAAACAAGTATGGGAATGACAATGACGCAGAAGATTCTCGCAGCACATGCGGGATTAGAGAGCGTAGTAGCCGGACAGTTGATCGAGGCAGATCTTGACCTCGTACTCGGAAACGATATCACGTCCCCGGTTGCGATCCATGAGATTGAAAAAATGAATGTAGAGGGCGTGTTCCACAAGGATAAGATCGCACTGGTCATGGACCACTTTGTACCGAATAAAGATATCAAATCCGCAGAGCACTGCAAATGTGTGCGCGAATTTGCCTGCAAAAATGAGATCACGAATTATTTTGATGTCGGAGAGATGGGTATCGAACATGCACTGCTTCCGGAAAAAGGACTGACGGTAGCCGGAGACGTGATCATCGGAGCCGATTCACATACGTGTACTTACGGTGCACTCGGAGCATTTTCTACCGGTGTCGGCAGTACCGATATGGCGGCGGGCATGGCGACCGGTCGTGCATGGTTCAAAGTACCGTCCGCGATCAAAGTCGTGATCACCGGAAAGAAGCAGAAGTATGTCAGCGGCAAGGATGTGATCCTTCATCTGATCGGAGAGATCGGTGTGGACGGAGCACTGTATCAGTCACTGGAGTTCGTCGGAGACGGTATCGCAGAGCTGTCAATGGACGACCGTTTTACGATCGCAAATATGGCGATCGAGGCAGGTGCGAAAAACGGTATCTTCCCTGTGGATGCACTGGCAGAGACATATATGAAAGAGCATTCCAAGAGACCTTATAAGATCTATGAGGCAGATGCGGATGCTGAGTATGTACGTGAGGTGGTCATCGATCTGAATACCCTGCAGCCGACGGTAGCATTTCCTCATTTACCGGAAAATACAAAGACGATCGATGAAGTCGGTGATATCACCATCGATCAGGTAGTGATCGGCTCCTGCACAAACGGCCGTTTCGAGGATCTGGCAGTCGCAGCAGAGATCTTAAAGGGTAAAAAGGTCAAAAAGGGACTGCGTGTCATCGTGATTCCGGCTACACAGCAGATCTATCTGGATGCAATGGAGGCAGGCTTTATCCGTACCTTTATCGAGGCGGGTGCGGTCGTGAGCACACCGACCTGCGGACCTTGTCTCGGTGGATATATGGGCATCCTCGCAGAGGGTGAGCGCTGCGTATCTACGACAAACCGCAACTTTGTCGGACGTATGGGACATGTAAACAGCGAGATCTATCTTGCCAGCCCCGCAGTCGCAGCAGCGAGTGCACTGACTGGAAAGATCTCAGATCCGAGAGCATAGGAGGGACAGACAGATGAAAGCAAACGGACATGTATTTAAATATGGAGACAATGTGGATACAGATGTAATTATCCCTGCCAGATATCTGAATTCCTCCGATCCGAAGGAACTGGCTACCCATTGTATGGAAGATATTGATAAGGATTTTGTAAATAAGGTACAGAAGGGTGATATTATCGTAGCAGATAAGAACTTTGGCTGTGGATCATCCAGGGAGCATGCACCGATCGCGATCAAAGCTGCCGGTGTGAGCTGTGTCATTGCCGAGACATTTGCACGTATTTTCTACCGCAATGCGATCAATATCGGACTTCCGATCATCGAATGCCCGGAGGCGGCTGCCGGTATTGAGGCAGGTGACGAGGTCGAGGTTGATTTTGACAGCGGAGTCATCACAAATAAGACAAAAGGTACATCCTTTCAGGGACAGCCGTTTCCTGAGTTCATGCAGCGTATCATCAAGGCTGAGGGATTGGTCAACTACATCAACGCAAAATAGTACAATAACCATTCGCGCCATATATGAACCATTCGCGTTAAATCATAATTTTGCCGGAAAAAATAGTACAATAGGATTGTAAACCAGACAATCAGAAAAGGAGGCATATGTTATGAAACTATCAAAAATGATTCGTTATAGCGTCACGGTAGGATATAATTGTTTATGCAAAAAGTATGATGCTTAGGAGAGTAGCAGGAAATAGCGTGAACAGATACCCCAACTTTACTCCATTTTAACAAATACAAATAATAATTATAAGACCCAAACTCGTAAAAGAAAATACCAGTCAATCCCTTTACCCTAGGCACTAGTTAGAGTGGGGATTTACTGGAATATAATAAAGATAATGAATTTAGGGATATTTCAAATATATACTTGAAATATCCCTTAGTTATTTTTTGTTTATAGGAGTGCTATTATTTGTAAGACCAGCAATATAATCAACTGACACATTATAAAATTTGGCAAGTGTGATTGCCAATTCAAAGGGCAATTCGCGTTTCCCGGTCTCGTAGTTATGGTATGTGGTTCGCTGCATATGCAATAAATTTGCAAGTTGTCGTATTGACAAGTCTTTATCTTCTCGTAAATCACGAAGTCGGGGATAATAGCCCATGATTACACCATCCTTATTATTGACAGTGTACAACATATGCGGTATATTTATGTTGATTGTCCAACATATGACGGACAAAAGAGAGGAGAAGGAAAATGGAACATGTAAAAAGAACTATAAGGAATCAGATTGTGATGGCTATGCTGATTGTCACATTGATTGGTATTGAGAATGCGATAGGTTTAGGCATAGGAAATGTTGTTGTGACAGAGGCTGCAACAATAAAGGCAAAAACCTATGATTTGGCAATTATGGAAACTCTGAATTTGACAGAGAAAATGAACGGTAGAAGTAAAACAGCTACATATAGTTTTAGTAGCACAAAAAAGGCGATTGCGACCGTGAATAAAAAGGGTATTGTAACAGCAATTAACGCTGGTACTACAAAAGTAACTATAAAAGAAACAAAAAATGGCAAAATTAGCACAGTTGGAACAGTAAAAATTATTGTACATAAGTCAGAAGTAAATTGGTTGATAGAGGATAATTATGCAGTTACAACTGCAAAAGGAGCACTTGAAAAAAATCCTTACCAGTTAGAGTTAGAACAATGTGTACAATATATCAATCCTAAAGCAGAATATACATGGTACAGTGGTGATACTAAGAAATTACAAATAACAAAAGATGGAAAAATTGTATATGCTGAGGGAAAAGAAACGACATCTGTAGATATCATTATAAAGGAGTCATATAAAGGGAAAACTAGAAAAATTGGACAATTTTGTATATTTGTATCAGAACCTAAGCTGGAAAAAAAGTCGGGATCAGTTGTCAAATTGAAAAAGGGCGAGGAGTATAATTTTATCTCAGATATGTCGTTTGGCTTGTCAATTAACTGGTATGTTGTACTGGATGATAAGTTGTATCAGACAGAACAAGAAATTCAAGCAAGACGTCAACAGGTAGAAGAAGATACTACCAAGCATGAAAAAAGCCCAATAGCAGATTTTGTAAAAAATAGTCAAGGAGTAATCAAGGCAAATGGAACTGGGACTAGATATTTATATTTTTTTGGATATAACTGGCTGACGGAAACATATGATGCATATATGGGATATGTGAAAATTGTTGTAAAGTAATCTGGTAATCGTTCACTAAAAGATGATGATTCAAATTTATAGGAGATTGAAGGGGACAATGTTATGAAAAAACATGGTAAGCAAATCTGTTTGTTTTTGACTATAATGTTTTGCATCGTATTTTCACATGATATGTCGGTATCTGCAAAATCAAGTCTAGGTTATCATATTACTTTGAATAGGGTGAATGGTTATACAATTCCAGTGGGAATCAATGATGATGAGTTTGCTGAATACTTGAAAGATCCATCTAGTGTAGACAAAAAAGGAATGAATAGTATGTCTTTTTCTGTATATCAACGGGCGATCACCGAGGAAGAAATAAATGCGGACGATCTGTTTTCAAAGTTCCGTGATAATATGACATTTACCAGCTCTGATCCTGATGTTATTTTATTTACAAAAGATCTGGATAAATTTTCGGCGGCTTATGTAAAAGCACGAGATGAAGGCAGTTTGGATTCGTTTCAAGTGGAAAAATATCTGGCATCATCAATTAAATCTGATTGGTGGGATGGCGGCTATATGGTAGGACTAAAAGAAGGATCCTCAATAATCACTGCTAAATCTACAATAAAGGTTGGAAAAAAGAAATATACGATATCGGAATCAAGAACGATCAATGTAAAAGAAGGATTTTTGACAACGGAATCTGAGATTTTTTATAATCATAATACCTACCAGATGAAACTAATATCAAATGATAAAGCAACATCATATACATCATCGAATAAAAATGTTGCGACTGTTGATGCATCTGGTCGTGTAAAAACTTTGAAAAAAGGAAAGGTGACAATATCCTGTAAAACTAAAAAAGGAAAAAAGTACAATTATAAATTAGATATCAGGCAACGTGGATTAAGTGCAAATAATCTCACTGTATTTTATGATAAATATGGTTGTTGCTATCCAGTTGTTGCAGAAGGAATTGATGTCAAGTCGTGGACGCTTTCTTCAAAAATATGCAAATTGGAGAAGCATGATAATTGGGTTGTGGTTTACGGGAAAAAAGAAGGTAAGTGTAAACTTACATGTACAGCCCAAAATGGGAAAAAATATACATGTAATCTTACAATATTACCAAGTTTGCTAGAGGGTAACAAGGTTAGAGATCAGAGTATACTCAAGTCTACAGGGTGGTATAAGCATATCAATTCCATACAGGATTATGGGAATGTAATTATTGTGATGAAGACAAGTCCATACAGTGCTTTTGATATTGAAAATGGACATTCCTATAAAGATGTAAAAGATTTTGATCCTAAAAAATTTTTAGAAAAGCGATTCCCGAGACAGCTTAGTAACGGATATGAAGTAGAGAGGGTTGTTATAGAGGAGTCAATTTCTGTATATAGAAAAAGAAATGGAGGATATGAATTTTGCAAAATTGAATGGGATGTCTATGCTGTGGAAAAAGGAGAATTTTTTGAAATGTGATTGGGTCTGTAGATCTTAGGATTGATAGGTTTGTGATTTTTATATGATTATGTACAACAAATGATGTACAATTATATTAACAGTCCAAAGTATAATGGACGGAAAACGAGGGAAAAATGGTAAAAGTAAAAAAAATTATGAAACGGGCGGTTGTGTTGGCAATGATGGTTTCTATGTTATTGTGTTCTAAAACAATTACAGATATCTTGGTAGGAAATGTATCTGTTGTAGAAGCTGCCACAATGAAGCTAAATAAGAAATCGGTAGAATTGTTCCCAAAAGAAACACTTAAACTACAGGTGAAGAATGCAGGTAACAAGAAAATTACGTGGAAAAGTTCAAACACAAAGGTTGCGACAGTAAGCTCAAACGGTAAAGTTGTTGCAAAGAATGCAGTTGGAAAAACGTGTACAGTTACGGCAAGTGTGGGAAAGCAGTACTTGAAATGTAAAATCCATGTTGTGGAATCAAAATATTATGGATCATTTAATGTGTACAGCACAAATGTAAGTACTAGTGGAACTGCACCAGATGGGAAAACGTATGTAGATAATGCGTGGGCAGAGGCAATTGATGTAGTAATGAAAAAAGATGGTTATTATTATAATATTACAGAAGCGCATAGTAATGATTATGATTGGAATATGCCTTGTGATAATGATGGAAATGGTTTTTATATTGGAAAAAAATTACCCAAGTGTATAACAAATCCTACAAAATATAATGGACATAATGCGGTGAATCTTTGGATGGATGCAAATGATAATAGCGTGTTTGAAACTTGGAGAGATTATACGGACGATGAATGGAAGGAGTTGTTGAAAGAATTGGGATTCTGATTAACAATCAGAATATATGAAATTGATAATATTGGAACAGGCTAAAGCTATAAAGGGAAAGAGAATGAAACCTCTTTCCCTTTATTTTTATAGGCTTTCTAAGAATATCGTTAGGTATTTATTTCTCTGAGTTCTGTTTTCGCGAAAGGAATGAATAATGTTTATCAAGGTCTATAATTTCCTTGAATTCTAATATGTCGTGGGGAAATTTTGCATCTTCAGCAATAGCTATTTGTAAGCGTTTATCTAAATCCTCAGTTGGTAGTAGAACATATTCTTTGTAGGAGGCATATGTTATGAAACTATCAAAAATGATTCGTTATGGCGTTACGATGTGTATGCTGCTCACCATCTTTATGCTGTGCAAGGCAGATACGGTCTATGCAAACAGCTACAAGACGGAACAGAGTGCAAAGAAAATGACTTATACGATCACAGACGCGAAAAAAGAGGATGTGCATTTTGGAGGAATGAGCACAACCGGACCGATGTACATCGGAGGGGTAGATACCTTTGTGATAGAGAATAAGTCTGACAGAATATTGGAGATCGAAACGTTTGCGGCTACAGATCGGGCTGTTGTTCTGACCTGGAAGAGCGGAAGCGGAACACTGGTGGATGGGCAGACGGTTGACCGGTCGCCCATAAAGCTGTGTTCGGGAGTACGTGTCCTGCCGGGTAAACGGACCTATGTAAAGTATATTTTTGATCAGGAAGCAAATCCGCAGTTGTCAGGAATGCCGCTATTACAGATCATATCACATGTGAAAGTGATGGACGCAGTCATCACAAAACAGCCGAAAATCAGTGCGACAAAGCTGTCTGCCGATCAGGTCAGCATCATGATTGATCCCAACAATGGCGCTGCATGTGTGCGCGGACGCTCAAAGATGAATATCTATAAGGGTTCAAAGCTGATCAAGACGATCAAGAGTTCCGGAGATGAGAAATACCGCTACACTTATAAGGCAAAAGGTGCAGCATCCGGAAAATATAAGGTAGAACTGGTTGCAGCAGACAATTCCTATGACAAGAAAATGAGTGCGGTTGTATCACCGAAGGCAAATGTATGGAGCCGGAAGGTGAGTACAAAGCTCAGTGACTACGAAGATTTTTCGAGCGGATTCGTGATTCAGTCCCTGTCCTACAGTGGCAAGAATCTTATTGTGAAAGGTTATACCTACAACACCTTCGGTGTGCCTATGCAGGATTATATTTTGGCGAGAGCCAGCTGCGATAGACGTACGCTTTGTGATGAGAGCAAGATGATGACAGTGCCTGCAGGCATTAAGAAATATACATTTACAATCAAAAATGCCCGGCTTGTGGATCTAAGGAATGGAGATATCTCAGCCTCTGACGACTAAGCTGTGTGCATTGCAATTGTGTGGGTACGGAATCGTTACAATCGTTTATGCGATGCCGAGATACTTACGGTAAGCGCGTGATACCGTGATGCGTGTATAGATTTCGGCATATTCACTGGCAGAAAGCCCGGCGATATAATTCGCCGGGTATTTTTTGTCATTGCCGGCAGCTTTGGCGAGATCAACAGCTTTGTTGTAAGCGATCGCTGCCTCGGTTTCACTGTTATATATGCCGATCTGATAATTACCGTTGATATGAATCCGTGTCAGATAAGAAATGCGTCCATTATTGTCGATGCGGCTCACACCGTAATACGGATTGATATTGCGCACATTTGCATAGCGCAGATCAGTCGGGTCACCATTGACAAATTCATAGTCGGTACCGGCAACGGCATAGTTTTTGATGCCATAGCGGGAGAGCAGGGAGACCTGCATGCCGTAATCATTTGTATACAGATGCCCGCCGCGCTGTAAGATGCGATGGCTGGAATAATAAAACAGATCATCGCTGTCGAATTTGAGTTCGAGCTCCGGTGAGAGATAATATATAAAATAATGTGCGGATTTCAGGTAGATCGGTGTGCCCAGATACATACCGTTATCGCGGAAATTTAACAGAATTACGATCTTATCGTAGGGAATCCCAGAATATTTCCCATGAAAGAATACCTGCGGCAGCGTCGCTGACGGATCAGCCAGCAGGGCGCGTGCTTTTGCATATACCTCAGCTGCCTGTGCCTGTGTTGCATAGCTGCCGAGGGAGATATGTTTTGCATGATAATGGATATTGGCGCGGTAATAGACCGTGCCGTCTTTTTTTCGTGCTGTGTATACACCGGATGCCATATGTATCTCTCCCTCAAATGTCGTATTTTTTAAAGTGTAGCATATTTATTGACAAATGAAAATGCCTTATTTATAATGAGAACAGCATGAGAAATGAGAAAGGTTACTGTTCACAGGCAGGCATTTTCTGAACTGAAAATGCCGTATGATACAGTGGTGGTAGCAGATTTTGCCGATTTGGAATGCGAAGCATCGGCAAAATCCGTTACTGGAGCGAGGTACGAGTGAACAGTAAAGATAAAGGTGAGCATATGGCAATCTACTATTCAAGCACACGAAATGAAAACGAAAAAGTAACAGCTTCACAGGCAATTTTAAAGGGTCTTGCAGATGACGGCGGACTGTTCGTGCCGAGTGAGATCCCGGCACTGGATGTCAGCCTGAAGGATCTGGCAGATATGACCTATCAGCAGACGGCATACGAAGTACTGAAGCTTTTTTTGACAGATTTTACCGAGGAAGAACTCAAGCACTGCATTGACAGCGCGTATGACTCCAAGTTTGACACTGAGGAGATCGCACCGCTTGTGGAGGCAGATGGTGCATACTATCTGGAATTGTTCCACGGAGCTACGATCGCATTTAAGGATATGGCACTCTCTATTCTGCCGCACCTGCTGATTACAGCAGCGCGCAAAAATGAGGTGAAGAATGATATCGTGATCCTCACAGCGACATCCGGAGATACCGGAAAAGCAGCACTCGCCGGATTTGCAGATGTAAAGGGAACCAAGATTGTTGTATTCTATCCGAAGAATGGTGTCAGCCCGATTCAGGAAAAGCAGATGGTGACACAGAAGGGTGAGAATACATATGTCGTTGGTATCAAGGGGAATTTTGACCAGGCACAGACTGGCGTCAAGCAGATGTTTAACGACAGTGCCTTCGCCAAATTGATGGACGAACATGGCTATCAGTTCTCGTCAGCCAATTCCATCAATATCGGACGTCTGGTACCGCAGATTGCCTATTATGTTTATGCATATGCAAAATTATTGAAAGAGGGCGTGATTGCAGACGGAGAGAAGATCAATGTTGTTGTGCCGACCGGTAACTTTGGAAATATTCTGGCTGCTTTCTATGCAAAGAACATGGGACTGCCGATTGCAAAGCTGATCTGTGCATCAAATGAGAACAAGGTACTGTTTGATTTCTTTGAGACAGGTGCTTATGATAAGAACCGTGAGTTCATGCTGACGAGTTCACCGTCTATGGATATCCTGATCTCCAGCAATCTGGAGCGTCTGATCTACCGTATTGCAGGCAATGATGCTGAGAAAAATGCAGCACTCATGAAGGCGCTGTCTGAGACCGGTGTATATACGATCACACCGCAGATGCGTGAGCAGCTGGCTGATTTTGTCGGTGGCTATGCAACGGAGGAAGAGACCGCGGCTGCGATCAAGGAGCTGTATGACAGAACCGGATATATCATTGATACGCATACGGCTGTAGCAGCAAGCGTATACAACAAATACCGTGCAACTTCCGGTGATACGGCAAAGACTGTGATCGCCAGCACCGCATCACCGTTCAAGTTTACGAGAAGTGTCATGAAGGCAATCGATGCGCGTTATGATGCAATGGGAGATTTTGAACTGGTGGATGAGCTGAGCAAGATCGGAAATGTGAAGATCCCGAAAGCGATCGAGGAGATCCGCAATGCACCGGTTGTTCATGACCATGTATGTGAAGTGGCACAGATGCCGGATGCAGTCAAGGAGTTCTTAGGAATCCGCTAGTATTTTGTGACAACAGAATCATGTAGAATGGGTAATACAAAGGGTGACTATTCAAATATAATCATATGTAGGATAGTTACCTTTTTTAGAAACTAATTTTTTGGTACGATCAGAATCAAAAGAGATAAAGGAGCAGGCAAAATGAGATTGATACCTCTGAATCAGGCGACCTGTGCGGGGTGGGCGCAGGTCTTGCCGGAGGAGATATTTGTGGATCTGATGCGCGGAAACCGTCAGGTGCACGCGGTCGGGGTCACATTTCAAGAACAGCCGTGTGGAGCCGTCTGTTGGGAGGAACAGGATATGGCGTGGGTGCTGCGCAGTATCTATGTATTGCCGCAGTACAGGCGTCTTGGGCTGGGGCGTGAACTGGTGACATATGTCGCCGGACAACTGCTCACAGAAGAGGGCAGACATCTGACTGTTTTGTATGAGTGTGAAGCGGGCAGGGATCATCTGACGCTGGGAGCGTTTTTCAGAGCCTGCGGTTTCAGGATGGAGATCATGGAACTGCCGCTCGGGGTGACAGATCTGGAAATGGTTCAGACTGCGCTGCAGGAACGAAGTGCATACAAGAATCTCGCAGCTTTTCGTTCCTTAGAGGAATTGACGACGCGCGAAAAACATATTGTAAATGAGTGGCTGCTTGATATGACCGGAGACCGTCTCAGCCGGTATATGGGCTCACATGCCGCAGGTTATGTAGCGATGCGCAGTGGAGAATTGTATGGCGCGATTTTTTATAGTATGTATAGAAATGGCGCCAGATTGGATTACTGCTGGGTAGATCGCGAGCATAAGCAGCTGTTGTTGCCGCTTCTGGCATGTGCCACAGAAGATCTTGGCAGTCAGTGTGCGGGCAATCCGGGTGCCAAAGCAGATTATAAAATAGAAATGATCCTGTCCACAGAGCAGGCGATGCAGGTATTTACGCGCCTGCTAGATTCGGATATTGAGCAGACCATATTGTGTATCGGAGAATTGGAGGAGGAAAACGGATATGTGTAATGCGACGGAACAGATGCAGAGACGAATGCAGGTACATACACAGCAGAATGCAATGGCACAACAGCAGATGCAGGGGCAGCAATTTGAACAGCAGAATGTAATGGAGCGGCAGATGGAACAGACTACGTCGCAGCAAACTGCTGATGCGAGGGAGCTCTATCAACAGCACACGGCAAATATGACAGACACCGCGAAGCTCGGTAAGACAGGGTTTAAAGCACGTTTTGCAAAGACAAAAGTGCCTGCGGAGACTGCACCGGCGCCGGTGCAGCCGGCATTGCTGCGGACGAGGGAGGAAGCGACACATACACATTCAGACCAGCTCAGTATGAACTCCAGAGCGTCTCTCGGTGAAAAGGTTCTGTACCTGAGGGATATACAATTAGATAAAGTCGCTGATGCAGTGGACCAGTATGTGCAGGGCACACGTTACAGGGTGGGATATACACAGGAGCGCAAGCGCCTCATGAAAGCAATGCAGACGGCAGAGACTGAACTGAAACGTGATGATCTGAGTGATGAACAGAGACAGTTGTTAAACGAAGTGAAACAATATTTTGATACAATGACAAACGGTACACTGGAGATACCGGCAGATGCACAAGTGATGGATCATACATCAGAAAAACCAAAGGAAACCGGGCACAGTGGCAGTGGATCGAGCAGAAATGCACTGCTGCGGGCGGTTTCGACATGGAGTGACCAGCGGGATACACCGTTATTTTCCCATGAGCCGACGATCAATGATCTCAAACAACGACTTGTGTCAAACTGCTATATGGTAGCCAGTGTCGGAGGCCTCGTCGAATGTGATCCGTCACTCATCAAGCAGTGTCTGAAGGATAACGGAGACGGCACAGTGACTGTGCGATTATTTGAACGCCGTGTTGTGCCGCGTCAGGCAGCACCGCATGATCCGGCGGAGGATGAGACGGACAGCGAAATCGCGGATGATGATTTTGAATTTATTGAGGAAGATGAGATTGAACAGACACAACTTGTGCCAGTATATGTGCGTGTGAAAAAGGAGATTCCGCGTGTGATGGGAGGCGTGGACGCCCTGTCTGCGGGTGCATTGTGGATGCAGATGATCGAGAAGGCATGTGCCTATGTGGGTAGAAACGGAAGCACTGGTTATCAGTCACTGTGGTATGGAGAGGGCGGACAGTTTTTAGAACGCCTGCTCGGTATCGAAGCACATGTAGACATGAATAAGAGTGTGATGAATGAGCAGGAGATAGAACAACTGGCTCAGGCGGATGACCTGTTTGAACAGATCTGTCATGCGAGGGAAAACCATGTGGTATACAATGCGGGCAGCGGACAGGAGGGGGCAGACGGACTCAATTCCGGTCATGCCTATACGGTCATGGGTGGCGAGATCCGCGATGGACAGCGCCTGGTGCTGCTGCGCAATCCATACAGCATGCATTCCTTGCAGTACCGCGAAGACGGCAGCCGTGGGATGAGTGATTCGATGCTGTCGACATCTTCGGATGAGACCTATGGACAATTTTATATGAAATATGAGGATTTTATCCGGGATTTCGGCAAAATCACGCATACGAACCTGAATGATTATCATGGATAAACAACAGAAAACCCGACGCTGTCTGTCTTTGTACAGATATGCCGCCGGGTTTTTTATATGTAAGATTAGAGCTCAGATAATACGATATTTACGATACCGAACGAAAACAGTGCCGGGAACACGTACATTGGAGCCTGATTCTCAATCTGGCCTTTGTCACCGGACATCGGCGGCTCCAGTCCCAGTTCATCCGAATAACTGTTGGAGATATTAACATTGAACAGACCATTGTGCAGGTTCAGAAAATCCTCCATGGAAGCCTGTACATATTCGTCAAATGAATCAAATTTTTCAGATGCATAACGGCTGGCAAACTGGATCGCGGAGTCTTCCGTCATATCGAGTACAACAGATAACGGATAGCTGCCGGTGATCATCTGTGTGGCATACTTCTGTGCCGGATAACCGGATGTGTACACTACCGGGTGCAACAGCGTGAAATCACTGCCGATAAAACGGATCAGGTTGTTCAGCAGAAGCTCTATGTATGCAAGCTGATATTCCTTGTTTATGCTCGGGAATTCGCTGCAATAATCTCTGACCAGACTGGGGATACTGCTTTCATTTTTGTTGGAAAGATCTTCCTCCGGAATCGAATTCTCTGTAATATATTCCTTAACCAGATGGTTGAACGTATTCTGGTCAAATACGCCTTGTTCCTCCAGTACCTGGCCAAGCAGCAGATATTTCGGATACTGGGATGCCAGCAGTTCATCGACCTGGCTCTCTGTCAGGTAGCCTTTGTCTACACAGATCTCACCAAAACGTTTATCGGTATGTGTCTGTGAGATGCGGACGTCTTCGATCTGCTCTGCATCCATAAGTCCCGCATGCATCGCAAGCGTGCCGAGCTGGATATGTGAGGTCGATTCTTTCTCCATTGCATCAATGAGCTGTTCCCGTGTCACAGCCCCTTTATTTAGTAAAAAACCTCCAAAAAACTGTACAAACATAACTACATCCTCTATTCGTATAATGAATGATTGTGGGTGGCAACGATCTATTCGAATCTGGAAGAAACGATAGAAGCAATCTGCTCTGCGTTGATCGGTTTCTGGACAAAATCCTTTGCACCTGCTTCAATCGCTGCCTTGAGCTGATGTTGTGTACCAACAGAAGAAACAATAATGATCTGGGCGTCTGCGTCTTCGGCGATGATCTCCCTGACTGCTGAGATACCGTCTTTGATTGGCATGATAATATCCAAAAAGATGAGATCTGGTTTTTCGGTAATAAATTTTTCAACGGCCTCATTTCCGTTCACTGCTTCCACGAAACGTGTAGCACCGAGAGAGGTCAGGACATCCTTGAGTTGTTTACGGGCGAGAATGGAATCATCGCCAATCAGAATTTTTGCATCTTTTAACTGCATACATGTACTCCTTTACAAAAAATTTTGATTGTATGTGGCTATAAAACTGTACTGCTTTCATAGCGTATATTAAAAATATACAACTTTTTATGGCGCAAGGCAACCGAGTTTTTGCATATTTCATGATTTTACTTGGCAAATAATCGCAGATAGAGTATAATTCATTCAAATGCATATGGCAAATAAACAAATGAAATGAGGTAATTCTATGAATTCAGATTCTTTTATGGTGCTTTTTGACTTTATTATTTTCTTCTATGGTGTATACATGATCTATAGCGGTTATCAGATGAAGCGTACAGGACAGCCGTCCAATCTGGTCATCAATCAGGCAGAACTGGTCGGGGCGAAAGACGCAAAAGGATTTTGTGAAGCAATGTTCAAGCCGCTGATGGTCTTTGGTATCATGGCAATGGCTTATGGGGTTGTCGGCTATGTGAATGATAAATATCTGGAAGTGCCGATGCTTAATTTCGGTGCGGTCGCGCTGTTTCTGATCCTGTGTGTATGGTTTTTACGTGCAACAAAGAAGAACAAAGCAAAATATATTAAATAAGGTTCTAAAAAGAACTGCAGTCCATCGGGCTGCAGTTCTTTTTACCTAAAATATGTTAACGTTCATCCATAGGTATATAATCCCGGTGTCCGGAGATGCTCATATATGCGGGACGCATGATCTTGCCGCCGCAGCAGAGTTCCTCCATGCGGTGTGCACTCCAGCCTGCGATACGGGCGATCGCAAAGATCGGTGTGTACAGCTCCAGCGGGAGATCCAGCATGGAATATACAAATCCACTGTAAAAGTCTACGTTCGGGCTGACACCTTTGTAGATTTTGCGCTCCGCAGAGATGATCTGCGGCGCCAGACGCTCTACCATGGAATATAGTGCAAACTCCTTGTCATAACCTTTTTCAATTGAGAGGCGTTCTACGAAGGAGTGGAAGATGACGGCACGCGGGTCAGAAAGGGAGTAGACCGCATGTCCCATACCATAGATGAGGCCTGCCTTGTCAAATGCATCCTTGTGCAGCAGTCTGCGCAGATAATTGCCCACTTCCTCTTCATCTGTCCAGTCCTTGATCTCACGTTTCATTGCATCAAACATCTGCACGACTTTGATGTTCGCGCCACCATGCTTGGGACCTTTGAGTGATCCGAGCGAGGCGGCAATGACAGAATATGTATCAGTGCCGGATGAGGACACGAGATGGGTCGTGAAGGTAGAGTTGTTACCACCGCCGTGTTCCATATGCAGGATCAGCGCAATGTCTAATAATTTGGCTTCGAGTGGGGTGTAAGTCTTGTCCGGGCGGAGTGTATACAGGATGGTCTCAGCCGTAGACAGGTATGGCTCCGGTGTGTGGATGAACAGGCTGTCTCCATCGTGGTAATGGCGGTATGCCTGGTATCCGTACACAGACAGCAGAGGAAATAAGCTGATGAGCTGCAGACACTGGCGCAGTACATTCGGTGCGGAGGTGTCGTTGGCTGCGTCGTCATAAGAATAGAGTGTCAATACACTACGTGCAAGTGTGTTCATCATATCCTTGCTGGGAGCTTTCATAATAATATCGCGCACAAAGCTGGTCGGCAGTGTGCGGTAGTCTGCTAACAGCGCACAGAACTGTCGGAGCTGCTCCTCTGTCGGCAGTTCGCCAAACAGTAACAGATAAGTACATTCCTCGTATCCGAAGTGGCTGTCAGGCTTGATGCCCCGTACCAGATCCTGCACATTGTAACCGCGATAGTAGAGCTGTCCTTCTGCGGGCACGGATTTTCCGTCGACGATTTTGGTGGCATTTACCTCCGAGATCTCGGTGAGTCCGACGAGGACACCTTTTCCGTTTAGATCGCGAAGTCCGCGTTTCACATCATAGGTTGTATATAATGCCGGATCAATGCAGTAGGAACCAATGCTCCGCTGTGCAAGTTCTGCGAGTTCGGGAGTAATTTCGGCAAAATTACGTTCCATATAGATACGCCTCCTTTTCCCTGTATAATTTTTTAAAAATTGCCTTTGAGTATCTATCATACCATAGTTTGTATGAAAAAAAATACAAAAATCTGAAAATTAATAAAATTTTAACAATTTGTATAACAGCGGCTCTGTGGATGCTACAAAACTGTCATACAAATTTTTTTGAGGTCAGTGAAATAACTACTTTACGGATAGGAAAAAGAATGTTAAAATAATCACGATTGAGCAGAAGACAGTTCTGCAAGATTAGGATATCTTTAAAAATTATAATAAATTATTTAAAGAAAAAATAAGAAAGAGAGAGGTAAACACAAGATGGCAGCAATTGATTTAACAAAGTATGGCATCACCGGAACAACGGAGATCGTGCACAACCCTTCCTATGAGATGTTATTCGAGGAGGAGACAAAAGCAGGACTTGAAGGATATGAAGTAGGTCAGGAGACCGAGCTTGGTGCAGTGAATGTAATGACTGGTATTTACACCGGACGTTCACCCAAAGACAAATATATCGTTATGGATGAGAACTCTAAGAACACTGTATGGTGGACTTCTGACGAGTACAAGAACGACAACCATCCGATGGCAGAGGAGACATGGTCAGTTGTTAAGGAGCTTGCCAAGAAGGAACTGTGCAACAAGAGACTGTTCGTTGTAGATGCATTCTGCGGAGCAAACAAGGATACACGTATGGCTATCCGTTTCATTGTAGAAGTAGCTTGGCAGGCTCATTTCGTAACAAATATGTTCATCGCTCCTACTGCTGAGGAGTTAGAGAACTTCGAGCCGGATTTCGTTGTATACAACGCATCCAAGGCTAAGGTAGAGAATTACGCAGAGTTAGGCCTGAATTCTGAGACTTGTGTTGCTTTCAATATTACCAGCAAGGAGCAGGTAATCATCAACACCTGGTATGGCGGAGAGATGAAGAAGGGTATGTTCTCTATGATGAACTACTATCTGCCGTTAAAGGGTATTGCATCTATGCACTGCTCAGCAAACACTGACTTAAACGGCGAGAATACAGCAGTATTCTTTGGTCTGTCAGGAACAGGTAAGACTACACTGTCTACCGATCCCAAGCGTCTTCTGATCGGTGATGATGAGCACGGCTGGGATGACAACGGCGTATTCAACTTCGAGGGAGGCTGCTACGCAAAGGTTATCAATCTGGACAAGGAGTCTGAGCCTGATATCTACAATGCAATCAGACGCGACGCTCTGTTAGAGAACGTTACCGTAGATGCAGACGGCAAGATCGACTTTGATGATAAGAGCGTGACAGAGAATACACGTGTATCTTACCCGATCAACCACATTGAGAATATTGTACGTCCCATTTCTTCTGCTCCGGCAGCAAAGAACGTGATCTTCCTGTCAGCAGATGCATTTGGAGTGCTTCCTCCGGTATCTATTCTGACTCCTGAGCAGACACAGTACTACTTCCTGTCAGGATTTACAGCAAAGCTTGCAGGTACAGAGCGCGGAATCACCGAGCCTACACCTACTTTCTCAGCTTGCTTCGGTCAGGCATTCTTAGAGCTGCATCCGACCAAGTATGCAGAGGAGCTTGTTAAGAAGATGGAGAAGAGCGGAGCAAAGGCTTATCTTGTAAATACCGGATGGAACGGAACCGGCAAGCGTATCTCTATCAAGGATACTCGTGGAATCATCGATGCTATCTTAAACGGTGATATCAAGAACGCTCCGACCAAGACGCTTCCGATCTTCAACTTCGAGATCCCTACCGAGTTAAACGGTGTAGATACAGGTATTCTTGATCCCCGTGACACTTATGCAGATGCTTCTGAGTGGGAGACCAAGGCAAACGATCTGGCAGATCGTTTCGTTAAGAACTTTGCAAAGTATGAGGGTAATGATGCAGGTAAGGCACTCGTTTCCGCTGGTCCTCAGAAGTAATTGATAAAAAATATTTGCAGATGTGAAGTTTTTCCATTGCGAATTACCAGGTATTAAGTTATAATTTTGTCAGACACTATTGATGAAACGATAGCAACATGCATGTAACGCCTGAGATGTACGACAACTCTTGTTATTTTGAACCTACATTTACTTTAAACGGGATTCCTATATGAACTTGTGGATGTCATGCCTTATCTACGGATCAGAGGAAGGCAGAAGCAAGGCTGCGGTTACCCACCTAGCAAGCGCGCTAGGAGTCAAAATACAAGAAACGGCATTTCGGGTTTTTACAAAAGATGATACTTGAAGGAACAAATGAGAAACAGATTTTTTCTGTGAAATACAAAGGCTTATACAATAGATTTCATGCTATGCGCAGATCTATTGCCGTGATAAGAAGCTGCAGATAAAAACTGCAGCTTCTTTTTCTAGTTATATAAATATTAAATATCAGAAAGTTGATCGATCTCATGAGAAATAACCGGATGCCTGTCCATAATCAATACAAAAATCAAGTTGTCCTGGCGAGTCTGTGTGGAGTCTGTGCGTTGCTGATTGTAGCCATATTTTTTATCAGCAACCATGCGTCGGCGGAGAGCCGTGATGGTGGTGATACCGTGACGGTGGCGCAGGTGGAGGATGCATATGCATTTTTACATCAGCCGCAGGCTGTGACCGAGGCGGCCAGACAGTTGGATGAACCGTGTACTTATGGCAGGTATCAGAATTTTCTGGAATATCTGAACGTGTGGGATGCGGCTGATCTGCAACAGTTATTGGACTGGAAAGCAGATCAGGATAAACCATTGTCCTCCACGCAGCTCGCCCGGACTTCGGCACAGGTGGCGGAGCTGTTTGAGACTGCGGTATATGATTCTTATGATCCGGTGCAGTCTGCGGCGGCTGATATTCAGAGTGGGACAGATGTACATATGCCAGATGTGAATGCATCGACGAAGATCCGTGTATTGCTGCTTCAGGATGGTGCATGTGTGGGAAAGCATGTATATGCATCAGCCAATGCACCTTATACGGTGACATTTCATGGGCAGATCAGACAGAAAAAGAAGCACAAGGTGACCGGAACAGGCCAGCTTCATCTGCAGACCGGAGAATCAGCAGTGATCTCGTCTGAGGATGGGCAGGTCTATCTGGCCAACAAGGATGGTTCACGCAGGACGCTCGGGTATCATGGCGATCTGAGGATCACACGCTATGCGGGAGGCTATGCGGTTGTAAATATCGTTCCGATTGAGGACTATCTGTGTAGTGTGGTGCAGAGTGAGATGCCGGCTTATTTTGAGGAGGAGGCACTCAAGGCACAGGCTGTCTGTGCCAGAACCTATATTGCGATGCAGCTGATGCAGGATAATTATCCGCAGTATGGGGCCGATGTGGATGATTCTGTCCGGTATCAGGTATATAACCGGACGGCACCGGATATGCGTGTGGTGGACGCTGTACGTGCAGTATATGGACAGATACTGGCAAAGGATGATCTGCCTGCTGAGACCTACTTTTTTTCTACTTCGACAGGAATGACGAGTGGAAGGGAACTGTGGGGAATGCCGCAGCTCGACTATCTGCAGCCGGTTCGGGGCAATGCAGACCAGTCGGTAGTGGATCTATCGGAGGAAGAAGCATTCCGCGTCTATATCGGTGAACAGATCCAGTCAGATTATGATTATGGGAGCAGCTATTACAGGTGGAAAGCGGTATTGAAACCGGATGAGGAGGAGCTGCGGGTAGAGGTTCTGGAACGGAATTCCTCAGGCGCAGTGACCAGGCTGCGTATCTGTACGGATCAGGGAGAGCGGGAAATTGCCAATGAGCATGAGATTCGAGAACAACTGGGCAGGTGGATGTGTGACCTGCGTGATAAGGACGGAGCAGAACTTCCGGTCACGGAACTGCTGCCGAGTGTCTATTTTTATGTGCAGCCGGTCGAGGATGGGATCGTTCTGTTCGGCGGAGGACTGGGCCACGGTATCGGTATGAGCCAGTATGGGGCAAACGGCTGTGCACAGGACGGAATGACGATGGAGCAGATACTGCAGACCTATTATCCGGGTACGCAGTTGTACCAGTTATATACATAAAACGAATCTATATAATAGAAGAAAGCAATATAGAAGAAGGCAGATAGAAAATAGCAGACAGAAAAATCAGATAGGAAAATCAGATTGGAAAATCAAATAAAACGCGAGGATACTACATGAAGATAATCAGGGAAGTACAGGAATTTATGGGGGCATGCAAGGAGGATGATGTGACTGCGTATGCGGCGCAGTCAGCCTATTTTACGTTGTTATCACTGATTCCGTTTATGCTTTTTTTTGGCGCGATGCTCAAATATACACCGGTTTCGCTGGATTTTCTGACGAAAGGTGTGTCATTATTATTGCCGGATTATATTGCGGCTTTTCTGGTCAGCATCATCCGGGAAACGTATGAGACATCGGTCGGGCTGATATCGATCTCGGCGATCGTTGCGATCTGGTCTGCGGGAAAAGGCATTCAGTATCTGACAGACGGATTGAATCGGATGTATGACTTACAGGAGACGCGCAACTGGCTGGTACTTCGTTTCTGGGCAGTGATCTATACCTTTGTTATGATCTTTTCGATCATACTGATGCTGGTGTTGTTCGTGTTTGGCAGGACATTGCAGCGCTGGCTGGTGCAGTATGTGCCGGCGATTGCGGATCTTACGAGTGTGTTGCTCCGGTTGAAGAGCCTGATCGGTATCGGAGGGCTGACCTTTATTTTTGCACTGTTTTACTGGGCGTTTCCGAACCGCAGAGGCGCAGGCGGTTCGCGTATCACTTATGTCCGTCAGCTCCCGGGTGCATTTATCTGCGCAGTGGCGTGGTATGTATTTTCGTTTGGTATATCCATATATGTAGAGTATTTTCATGGCTTTTCGAGCTATGGCAGCCTGACAACCATTGTACTGATCATGTTCTGGCTGTATATCTGTATGTATATTCTCATGGTGGGGGCAGAAGTCAACCATCTGTATGGGGAGCGGATATTTATGTATCTGGGACGTAAAAGGAAGCACGCAAAAAATTAGCTGCATGGTGTCGGATCATAGCATCTGCGGATGAATCATTAACAGAATCAGAAAATCGGGTGTAGTGTATGGAGGGTATGTTATTGCGAAAGAGAAAAAGAGGTGTCGGATTGTGGCTGCTTTTGATCTGCATGGTCAGTACATTGTGGCAGGTGACTCCGGCAGCAGCCAAAGAACAGAAGACGGTGAGGGTCGGTTATTACGAAGCAGAGGGCTTTTTAGAGGGAGCTTCTGATGATGAGATAAAGACCGGATACGGCTATGAGTGCATGCAAAAGGTCGCATCTTACACCGGATGGAAATATGTGTATGTCTATGGTTCTTATGAGGAATTAATCGAACAGCTGCAGGCAGGAACGATCGATCTGCTGGCAGGGGTGACTTATCAGTCAGATCTGGCAGCCCGGATTGATTATTCGGATATCGCACTGGGCAAGGATACGCGTGGGATCTATTATTTCTGTACGGTGAAAAACCGCCCGGATCTGAAAGAAGAACTGCAGTATGCACAGACGCAGATCAACACCTATCAGCCGGATTATTATCAGAAGCTGAGTGAAAAGTATGGATTGAATCAGAAGATCCGGCGTCCGCTCACGGCAGCGGAGACCGAATGGCTTGCTTCGCATCAGGTGCTGCGTGTCGGTTATATGGAGGATTATTTCCCATACAGTGGTACAAATGATGCGCATGAGGCGACCGGCATCATGCGCGATGTGATGACAGAGCTGTTGCAGCGGCTGGGCATATCGGATCAGATTGAGGTTCGTTATACCGGATACAGGGATTATCAGATGATGATTGCAGGGCTGCGCGGCGGACAGACGGATCTTGTATTTCCGGCGAGTGGAGCCATGTGGTATGCGGAACAGAATGGGATTATGCTGTCGACATCGGTGGTCTCGTCAGGAATGAATCTGGTCTATACAGACGGCTATGATGATGATACGGTAGCTGCTATTGCGGTCAATAAAAACAATATGATGCAGTACTATTATACGATCACGGAATACCCGGATGCGAAGATCGTATCCTGTGAATCCGTCGACCAGTGTCTGAAGGCCGTCATAGAGGGCAGGGCAGGCTCAACCATCATCAATTCACTGCGTACCAACAGGGTACTCCGCAACAGTGACTACAAGGAGATGATGACGAGGCAGATGATGCGGTCGGATGACCGCTGCTTTGCAGTGTTATCCGGTGACTCAGTTTTGCTGGGGCTGCTCAATTATGGTCTGGAACTGCTCGACAATGATTATGCACTGAATTGTTCTTATAAATATGCGGATGATGTGTACCAATACTCGATCACAGACTGGATTGCAGGGCATATCTCCGTGGTGGTCACACTGGCTGTGTTGTTGTTTGTGCTGGTCATCGTGTTCTTTGTTCTTCGGTCGAGAAATCTGAGGGCACAGGCGGTAGAGGCAAAACGGCTTAAAAAGGAACTGGCAGATGCGCTTGAGGTGGCTCAGCATGCAAATGAGGCAAAGACGAATTTCCTGAACAATATGTCGCATGATATCTGTACACCGATGAATGCGATCATCGGTTTTACGTCACTGGCGCTCACACATATTGATAATAAGGAACAGGTGAGGGACTATCTGGGCAAGATCATGACGTCGAGCGACCATCTGCTCAGTCTGATCAATGATATGCTGGACATGAATCGGATTGAGAGTGGACAGATGAAGATCAAGGAAAATGAATGTCATCTGCCTACTATCATGCATGATTTGAGCAATATCCTACAGACGGATGTGCGTTCGAAACGTTTGGATTTCTTCATCGATGCGGTCGATGTCGTGGATGAAAATATCATCTGTGACAAGCTGCGGCTGAGCCAGATATTGCTTAACTGCATGAGCAATGCGGTTAAATTCACCGAGCCGGGAGGAACAGTCGGTATCCGTATGATTCAAAAAACCGGTGCACCGGATGGTCAGGCATATTTTGATTTTGTCGTCACAGATAATGGAATCGGTATATCTCCTGAATTTATTGATCATATGTTCGAGCCGTTTGCACGTGAAGAAAATTCGACCGTGAGCGGTATACCGGGTACAGGACTTGGTATGTCGATCACAAAATATATAATTGACATGATGGGAGGAACGATCTCTGTCAAGAGTGAAAAAGGAGTCGGTACGGAGATTACCGTATCGCTGGCTTTCCGTCTGGGCAGTAATCCACACCGTGCGGAGACCGGAAATGAGCCCCCGGAATTGCTTTGAAAATAGACTTGCAGTTTTAGATGAGCTGTGCTAAGATGAAAAAGAATATTGAGAAAAATGCATAGATGGCGCAAAGTAGCCGCATACACGACTGACAGAGAGAAGAAGCTGATGGCTGAGAGCTTCTTTCAGAACACGTATAACTGGTGAAATTTCACGCCGGAGCAGCACAGGTGAATCAGGCTGGAAATAGATAGGATACAGCAGCGAGACAGTAGCCTGTGACGTGGCACACGTTACGTGTATCAGAGAGCCCGTACTTCCGGATGGATGTAAACGGGAAGATGGGTGGTACCGCGGAATGATTTCGTCCCAGGATTGATGTCTATGATAATAGATGGATGATCCCGGGGCGTTTTTTATGACTAAAAAAGGAGAGAACGATCATGAGAGAGAAACTACAGAAAATCAGAGAACATGCAATCGCTGAGATTGAGAATTCAGACGGTCTGGACAAGTTAGGAGAAGTGCGAAATGCCATTCTCGGAAAAAAAGGTGAATTGACGGCCGTATTAAAAGGTATGAAGGATGTACCGCCGGAGGATCGTCCAAAGGTCGGCCAGTGGGTAAACGAGACGCGTGAAGCGATCGAGACGGTACTTGATGAGTGTACAAAAAAACTGGAGGCAGAGGCACTCCGACGTCGTTACGAGGCAGAAAAGATCGATGTGACAATGCCTGCTGTCAAAAATGTAAAGGGCAATCTGCATCCGATCACACAGGTGCGCAATCAGCTGACAGACATTTTTGCATCCATGGGATTTGAGGTATATGAAGGAACTGAGATCGAGACCGATTATTATAATTTTACCGCATTAAACACACCGCAGGATCATCCAGCACGCGATATGCAGGATACATTTTATCTGTCACCGGAGTATCTGCTGCGTACACAGACATCTGCAGGCCAGATCCATGTCATGGAAGCCAAGAAGCCCCCGATCAAGATCATTTCCCCCGGAAAAGTATTCCGTTCGGATGATGATGCGACACATTCACCGATGTTCACACAGATGGAAGGTCTGGTAGTCGATAAGGGGATCACATTGTGTGATCTGAAGGGCATGTTGGAGGCACTTGTGAAAAAGATCTTTGGAAAACAGGTGACGACGAGACTTCGTCCTTCATACTTCCCGTTTACGGAGCCTTCCGTAGAGGTCGATGTGAGCTGCTTCCAGTGCGGCGGCAAGGGCTGCAAACTGTGTAAGGGAACCGGATGGATTGAAGTGCTCGGTGCTGGTGTGGTCAATCGCAAGGTGCTCGAGGGCTGCGGCATCGATACGGATGAGTATAGTGGTTTTGCATTTGGTATCGGTATTGAGCGGATCGCTATGTTAAAGTATGGTATTAATAATATCAAGTTGTTATTCGAGTCTGATCTGCGTGTATTAGATCAGATCGATGATTAATTCGGATTTTGGGATATAGAATAAAGGAGGCAAATCATGTTAGCACCGTTAAGCTGGTTGAAAGAATATGTAGATATAGATGTAACACCCAAGGAACTGGAGGAGAAGCTGTTCTCCTGTGGTTTTGAAGTAGAGGAACTGATCGAGGTCGGAAAAGATATCTCCGGCGTTGTCGTAGGCCTGGTTGAGAAATGTGAGCAAATCCCGGATACGCATCTGAGCCTGTGTGAGGTAAATGCCGGAGCACACGGCACATTCCAGATCTGCTGTGGCGCAGACAATGTATGTGCAGGAAAGAAGTTCCCGCTTGCACTCGTTGGCGCGACCGTTTATGCAACTGCAAAAGATCACGTGACCATCGAGGGTGTGATGACGATTAAAAAGGGAAAGCTGCGTGGATATGAGTCATTTGGTATGCTCTGCTCCGGAACCGAACTGGGACTGAATGAGGATCTGTATCCCGGAGCCGGTTACAATGGTCTGCTCGTGTTACCCGATGATGCAGAGATTGGCGCAGATGTAAAGCCGATCCTGGGAATGGATGACTGGATCTTTGATATTGCGATCACAGCCAACCGACCGGACTGCCAGAGCATCTACGGCATCGCGCGTGAAGTCGCTGCCGTTTTAAATAAGCCCTGCAGGGAGCTGGCACTGGACTATACCGAGACTGAGGTACAGAGAGAAGGATTTACCGTCACTGTAGAAGCACAGGATCTGTGTCCCCGTTATATTGCGCACTATGTGTATGATGTTAATATCGCTCCTTCTCCGGCATGGATGCGCCGCAGACTGGCACTGGTTGGCATCGGTTCGATCTCCAATGTCGTAGATATTACCAACTATATTTTAAAAGAGCTCGGACAGCCGATGCATGCATTTGACGGAGCATTCTTAAAGGGCAATGCGATCAATGTCAGACGTGCACAGAATGGTGAGAAGATCACGACACTCGATGAGAAGGAGTTTGCATTAAATGAGTCGAATCTGGTCATCTGTGATGGTGAACGTCCGGTAGCACTCGCCGGTATCATGGGTGGTCTGAATTCTGAGATCCTGGACAGCACGAATGAGGTGATGTTTGAGGCTGCCAAATTCATGCGTGACAATATCCGCAAGAGTTCACGTGCGCTTGGACAGGCATCCGATTCCAGTGCGATGTATGCCAAGGGTGTCTATGAGTATACGACGGTGATGGCGATGAAGCGTGCACTGCATTTGATCGAGGAACTGGATTGTGGAAAGGTATCTGCGACCCATGTAGAAGTAAATACCGGCAATTCCATTGAGCCGAAGGAAATGAAGGTCAGTGTGAAAAAGGTCAATGGTGTGATCGGTATTGATGTGCCTGAAGCTGATATGCTGCGCATCCTGGCAGACCTGAATTTTGCACCGCAGATCAACGGAGATGAGCTGACTTTACAGATTCCGGCATACCGTGAAGATATGGATTCTTATCCGGATGTAGCAGAGGAAGTGATCCGTATGTACGGCTATGACCATGTGACGCCGACCTTTATGCCGACTGCGCAGGTGACATTGGGTGGACTGAACCTGAAGCAAAAGTCTGAACTGAAGATCAAGGAGGCGCTCTGCGCGGCAGGTGCTTTCGAGGGAATCCATTATTCCTTCTTCTCACCTTCTGACCTGGATTTGTTACGTCTGCCGGAGGATGCGCCGGAGCGCCATGCAATCAGGCTGATCAACCCGATCAACATTGATCTGTCGCTGATGCGTACCACATTGGCACCGCAGATGATGCATGCGATCGCCAGAAACCAGAAGAAAGGTATTCTCGAGGGACGTATTTTTGAGCTTGGCAATATTTTCGTTGCAAAGGATCTGCCGCTCACCGCATATCCGGATGAGCGCGAGACATTGTGTGTCGGTGTATTCGGGGAGAATGAGTCTTTTTATACGTTAAAGGGATTGGCAGAAGTGGTTGCAAAGACACTGGGTGTGACCTTTACCTATGAGGTTGCCATGAAACCGTATCTGCATCCGTATCAGACGGCAGAGATCTTCTGCGAGGGAATCCGTGTCGGATATCTGGGCAAGGTATCTTATGAGATTCAGGATGAACTGGATATGCGTGTGCAGGCATTTGTGATGGAACTGGATGTGCGTGAACTCAGCCAGTGGTACGGTAAGCCGCAGGTATTCCGGCCGTTGCCGAAGTTCCCGGAAGAAAAGCGTGATTTCGCATTTGTTGTAGATAAGGATATTACCTGTGCGCAGATCGAGAACGGCATCAAAGAGTCCTGCAAATATGTCACAGATGTAGAATTGTTCGATGTCTATGAAGGTATCCAGCTCGGACCGGATAAGAAGAGTATGGCGTTTTCTGTTGTATTTACACCGGCAGATGAAGAATTTACAGGTGAGATGATGGATGGATTTGTCAAGAAGATCCTGAAGAATCTCGAACGCACGTTACAGGTTACACTGCGTGCCTAGTGGGGAATCAAATGATGCAAGAAACAAATATGGATGTAAAAGATTTTTATTATGACCTGCCGCAGGAGCTGATCGCACAGGATCCGCTGGAGGATCGTTCGAGCTCCAGACTGCTTATACTCGGAAAAGAGGATGGGTCGATCCGGCATGAAGTATTTCGCAATATTACACAGTATTTGAATCCCGGTGACTGTCTGGTCATAAATAATACGAGGGTGATTCCCGCGCGCCTGTATGGCGAGCGGGAGAATACTGGTGCCGCGATTGAGATCCTGCTGTTAAAACGCAAGGAAAATGATATCTGGGAGACGCTGGTCAAACCGGGCAAAAAGGCAAAAGTAGGTACCAGGATCCTGTTTGGCGGTGGAATTTTAGCCGGCGAGGTCATAGAGGTTGTAGAGGATGGCAATCGTCTGATCCAGTTTACCTATGAGGGTATTTTTGAGGAGATTTTAGACCAACTCGGACAGATGCCACTGCCGCCGTATATTACGCATACGCTAAAAGACAAGAATCGTTATCAGACAGTCTATGCAAAATATGACGGATCTGCGGCTGCACCGACAGCAGGACTGCATTTTACGCCGGAGCTGCTCGAAGAGATCCGTGCAAAAGGCATCAAGATCGCGGAAGTGACGCTGCATGTCGGGCTCGGTACATTTCGTCCGGTGAAGGTTGAACATGTGCAGGATCACCATATGCATTCGGAATATTATCAGGTGACAGCGGAAGCAGCACAGCTGATCAATGAGACAAAGCAGTCAGGCGGCAGGGTGATCGCCGTCGGTACGACGAGCTGCCGCACACTGGAATCAGCAGCCGGACCGGATGGGACACTGACAGCAAAAAGCGGGTGGACAGATATCTTTATCTATCCCGGTTATCAGTTCAAGGTGATTGATGCACTGATTACGAATTTCCATTTACCTGAATCGACCTTAGTCATGCTTGTGAGTGCACTGGCTGGCAGAGACCATATCATGAATGCCTATGAGGAGGCGGTGAGGGAACGTTACCGGTTTTTCAGTTTTGGTGATGCGATGTTTATCAATTAATGAACCTACCGGAATCAAAAGGCAACAAAAATAGACATGCGTCTCGCATGTCTATTTTTGTTGTCAGTGTTCATTTATCGGACAGATATTTTTTTTAAAGATTCGTAAAAATCAGGATATGAGATCACCACGCTGTCTGCGTTGAGAATCGTCGTAGGTTCATCACACATGAGTCCGGCGACTGCAAATGACATCGCGATGCGGTGATCGAGATGCGAATCAATCACTGCGCCGTGAAGGGTACGCCCACCATGGATGATCATGCCATCGTCAGTAGCAGCCGCATCTGCGCCCATGGCACGCAGACCTTCCACTACAGTATCGATACGGTTGGATTCCTTGACTTTGAGTTCCTGCGCATCCCGGATGACTGTATCGCCGTCTGCAAAGCATGCGAGTACTGCAATGACCGGGATCTCATCGATCAGGGTGGGGATCAGATCACCGGCTACAGTCGTGCCGTGCAGTGAGCTGCTGCGCACGATCAGGTCACACACCGGCTCGCCGGAGATGTTTCGTATATTCTCACGGACGATGTCAGCGCCCATTGCCTCGGCCACACGCAGAATACCGTCACGTGTCGGATTGATGCCGACATTTTTTAATACAAGCTCAGAGCCTGGAACAGCGAGTGCCGCTGCGATCCAGTAGGCGGCAGATGAGATGTCTCCGGGAACGGCGATCTTTTGTCCGGTCAGCTTTGGTTCAGGATGAATGGCAGCTGTCACACCGCTCGTCTCTACCTGTGCACCGAAGCCGGAGAGCATGAGCTCGGTATGGTTCCTGGAGAGCGCAGGTTCTGTCACGGACGTGATGCCATCTGCATAGAGTCCGGCGAGCAATACACAGGACTTGACCTGGGCAGAAGCGACCGGTGACTGATAGGCGATGCCGTGCAGATGTCTGCCGGTGATCGCAAGCGGTGCACAACCATTGTTATGTAAACTGATAATATCAGCACCCATCTGCGTAAGCGGGTCAATGATGCGCTTCATTGGGCGCTTCTGGATCGAAGCATCCCCATTTAAAGTCGAAGTAAAGGTCTGACCAGCGAGAATCCCACTGATCAGGCGTGTGGTCGTGCCGCTGTTGCCGACATCGAGCATCTGTCCTGGCTGTGTGAGCCCGTGAAGTCCGACTCCGTGGATCAGGACACGGTCTGTGTGGTTCTCAATCGGGACACCCATCGCCTGAAAACAGGAGATGGTAGACAGACAATCTGCCCCCTGTAAGAAGTTTGTGATCTCCGTCGTACCGTCTGAGAGTGCGCCGAACATGATGGCACGGTGGGAGATTGATTTATCGCCCGGAATCGCGAGTTCTCCGCGTAATCCGGCAGATTTTGTGAGCTGCATATCCATAATCTGTGTATTCCTTTCATTTTCCGTTTGTATTTAGGCGCTTGTGAAACTATTTATATTTTTTAGATTTCACATTTTTATGGGATCAGATCCGCTGTACATGTTGAGCTGACCCATCTAGCGCTCATATACTGTGTAATGGTATTTACGCAGTAGTTCAACAGATTTCTGCAACGAATCGGCGTCATACATTTCCAGACGCAGCACACCATCCTCGAATTCACGGTTGTGGATGATAGCGATATTTTTGATGCTGAGATTGTTGCTGGCGAGGATCGTAGCGATCGTAGCGATCCCTCCGGCTTCATCGATCAGGTCACAGTACAGTTCAAATACTTTTTTCAAGGGTCCGGACTTGTTGATCGTGAGCGAATCCCGGTAGTCCTTGGCAGACTGGAAAAAACCATGGATCGAAGAACCGTCCGCATCTGCGATCTCGGCACGGATATGAGCCAGCTGGTCACTGAAGCGATCCATGATCTCTAAGATCTGTGCGCGGTTAGACAGACAGATGCTTTCCCACATGACTGCAGAGGATGAGGCAATGCGCGTGATATCACGGAAACCGCCGGCGGCGATCGTTTTCATCGTTTCATGTTCATCGTCCTGTTGTTCGACCAGATTGACGAGGCTTGCGGCGACAATATGCGGCAGATGGCTGATGGTAGCAGTCGCGTGGTCGTGTTCCGTATAGTCGAGTACCATAGGAATCGCGCCAAGTGCACGTACCAGTTCAGTCAGCTCCGTTACTTTACCGGCAGGGCTGAGTGGTGTCGGTGTGATGATATAGTAGGCATTCTCCAGGAGATATGCAGTCGCATTCGCATAGCCGGTCTTTTCAGAGCCGGTCATCGGATGGCCTCCGATAAAACAATGTTCGAGCCCCTCACTGGCTGCGGCTGCGTGAATGTCTGATTTGACACTGCCGACATCTGTGAGAACCGCGCCTTCTTTCAAATATGGTTTGATCTCTTTTAAATATTGCAGATTCTGTTGAACCGGAGTACATAAAAAGATCAGGTCACAGTCGCCGATTTCAGCGAGTGACAACTGGGTATTGTTTTCAATCGTGTGATCTTCATATGCTTCTGTCACGGTAGACAGGTGGCCGGATGTCGCATAGAGCTTCTTCTCCGGATAGATACGTTTTAATGTTTTTGCGATCGAGCCTCCGATTAGACCGAGACCGATAAAACCGATTTTCTCAAAAGACATAGCAATCTTCATTCCTTTCGCTGTTTGTCAATTGTCCAAAACAATATAACTCTAGTATAACACAAAACATTCCCACTTTAAAGTGAAAAAGCAAAACGACAATTATTTGTGAAAAATGAATAAAATAGTTGTAATTTTTAGATGTTTTTAGTAAAATATACATATATTGATGATCCGGATCGATAAATACAGATAAAAGATATGCAGGTATCGGTCAGCGGATGGATAAGGAGGGTATTTGTATGAACGTTTACACAACTGACAAGATTCGTAACGTAGTACTATTAGGACATGGAGGGGCGGGCAAGACCAGCCTGGTAGAAGCGATGGCTTACCTTGCTGGACAGACAACTCGCATGGGAAAGATCAGTGAAGGAAATACCATTAGTGATTTTGATAAAGAGGAGACCAAACGGTCATTTTCAATCAGTACATCAGTAGTCCCGATCGAATGGGAAGGAAGTAAGATCAATATTCTGGATACACCCGGTTATTTTGATTTCGTGGGTGAAGTAGAGGAAGCAGCGGCTGTGGCTGACGCAGCGATTATCGTTGTTTCCGGTAAAGCTGGCATCGAGGTAGGTACGAAAAAGGCATGGGAGATCTGTGAAAAATATAAGCTCCCGCGTATGGTTTTCGTGACCGATATGGATATAGATAACGCGAGCTACCGTCAGGTAGTAGAGGATCTGCAGGCATTGTATGGCAAGAAGATCGCACCGTTCCATCTGCCGATCCGTGAGAACGAGCAGTTTGTAGGATATGTCAATGTCATTCAGCAGCGCGCAAAGCGTTGGAAGGATGACGGTACCGTAGAAAAATGTGATATTCCCGATTATTCACAGGCCAATCTGGAGTTGTGCCGCGAGGCACTCATGGAGTCAGTCGCAGAGACGAGTGAAGACTTCATGGATCGCTATTTTAATGGGGAAGAGTTCTCTGATGATGAGATCCGTCAGGCACTCCGTGTCAATGTGGCAGAGGGTAGCATCGTTCCTGTATTGATGGGATCGAATGTACTGGCACGTGGCATGTATACACTCATGGTAGATATCGTAAAATACCTGCCGAGTCCGGACAAGCGCACATGTGCAGGTATCAATGCCAAGACAAACGAAGTATTTGCGGCAGATTATGATTTCGCAAAGCCGAAGTCAGCTTATGTATTCAAGACGATCGTCGATCCGTTTATCGGAAAATATTCGCTCATTAAAGTGAATTCCGGTGTCATAAAGACAGATGACGTGATGTATAATTATCATAAGGATGTAGAAGGAAAGGTCGGAAAGCTGTATGTGATGTGCGGTTCCAAGGCTGAGGAGGTCAAAGAACTCCATGCCGGAGATATCGGCGCACTCGCAAAGCTGACAACAGCAGCTACGACAGATTCTCTGTCTACGAAAGCGAATCCGATTGTATATATCCGTACCGCGACATCGACTCCTTATACATATATGCGCTATAAAGCTAAGAATAAGGGTGATGAGGATAAGATCTCCCAGGCATTACAGAAGATGATGCAGGAGGATACGACGCTCAAGGCAGTCAATGACAGCGAGAATGGTCAGACGCTCCTCTATGGTATCGGCGAACAGCAGTTAGACGTCGTAGCGAGCAAGCTGCTCACAAAATATAAGGTAGAGATCGAGCTGTCCCGCCCGAAGGTAGCATTCCGTGAGACGATCCGCAAGAAAGCAGATGTTGAGTACAAGTATAAAAAGCAGTCCGGTGGACATGGACAGTATGGACATGTCAAGATGACATTTGAGCCCTCCGGTGATCTGGAGCAGCCGTACGTATTTGAGCAGATCGTTGTCGGCGGAGCTGTGCCGAAGAACTTCTTCCCTGCAGTGGAAAAGGGTATCCAGGAAGCAGTCCAGAAGGGACCGATGGCTGCATATCCGGTCGTAGGAGTGAAGGCTGTGTTATACGATGGTTCTTATCATCCGGTAGATTCTTCCGAGATGGCATTTAAGATGGCAGCAACCCAGGCATTCAAGAAAGGCTTCATGGAGGCAGGTCCGGTGCTCTTAGAACCGATCGCATCTATGAAGGTCATTGTCCCGGATACCTATACCGGAGATATCATGGGAGACCTGAACAAACGCCGTGGCCGTGTACTCGGCATGAATCCGGTCGATGGTGGCAAACAGGAGATCCTTGCAGATGTACCGTATACAGAATTATACGGATATAACACCGAACTTCGTTCGATGACCGGAGGCGCAGGTGAATTCTCGTATGAATTTGCACGCTATGAGCAGGCTCCTTCTGATGTACAGGAAAAGGAGATCGCAGCACGCGCAAGCAAGGTAGACAATTCTGTCGAATAGTGATAAAATATGGAAACATAAAAACAATAGAATGTATGCTTCGTGAACATTTTATTGTCATGAATAAAAGGAAGTTCGTTGCCACGGACTTCCTTTTATGGATTGTAAGAACTATTTGTTACTGTTCACAGGTAGGCATTTTCTGAACTGAAAATGCCGTATGATACAGTAACAACTATTTTACAGGGAGGAAGCATATGGGAAAAGGTTATGATGTCATGGGCTATTGGGATTGCCCAATGTGTCAGACAAAAAAGATTCTGGGTACCGAACGAAACTGCCCGAACTGCGGCATGCCGCGTGGTGAGGACGTCAAGTTCTATATGGATGGACCGGAAGTGAGGCTGACCGAAGAACAGCAGCAGAAAAAGGGAAAAGGTGCAGACTGGATGTGTGAGTATTGCGGCGGATACAATTCGGCGCTCGATACAGTCTGTGTTTCCTGCGGTGCGGAGCGCTCCGGCAAGGACTACTTTGAGGTCCGCAAGGCAAAAGAGAAAAAACAGGCTGAAAAACAGGCGGAAAAGGATCAGGAAAAGAAAGAACTGGATGATGCTATCCGGAATAAAAAGAAAGAAGAAGTGAAGAAAAAGCGCAAAAAGAAGCTGCTGATCGGACTTTTTATTTTTCTTCTGATCACGGCAGGACTGATGTTTTTAGGGCGGTCGAAGGAATATCAGGTGACGCTGGCAGATAAATACTGGCAGTCCAGTGTTGATGTGGAAAAGTATGCGGAGGTCTACGAATCAGACTGGACGCTGCCCGATGGAGCAGAGCTGGATCATAAAGAAAAAGAGATACGAACGTATGAACAAGTGCAGCACGGCACGACGACAGAGACGTATGAGAGCTATGAGCAGGTCGGCTCACATGAGGAAACGACTTATACGGATAACGGTGACGGTACGTTCCACAGCAGCACGACGACAGTGCCTGATTATGATTATGTGACACGCACGCGTGAAGTACCGAATTATGTCAGTGAACCGGTCTATGACACGAAATATTATTATTATATCTGGCGCTGGCAGTATGACCGGACGTTGACGGCAGAGGAACACGGTGACAAAAAAGTCTATTATGCAAAGGAAGACCTCAGCGATGATGAGCGTTATAAAAATAAGCAATGCAGCTATTATCTGACCTTCCACGATAATGAGAAGGATGAGGATGAGACTTATGAGGTCACAAAGGAGCAGTATAAGCAGGTAGAGACCGGAGCAGGCTATACGATTGTCGTTTCCGTCGATGAGATCACAGAGATCACGCCTGCGGAGTAAATGTATTTGTTTCGGAGAGATTGAAAAGGAGATCACATGAAGCAGGGACTGCATCATATAGGGAAGTCAATATTCAAGCGGTGCGCGGCAGCGATACTGATCTGTTCGCTGCTATGCGCAGGGATGACACTGGGCGGGTTCCATATGGAATCTGCCTATGCGGCATCGGTAAAAAATATTACAGGATCCACACAGATTGTCTGTAAAAAGAGTGCACAGGTGAAAGCGCCGTCGTGGTATAAGAATTGTAAATATTCCAGTTCAAACAAAAAGGTGGCTACAGTCAGCGCCAAGGGAAAGCTGCGTGCCCTGCGGCTTGGAGTGACAACGGTCACGATAAAGAGCGGGTCAAACAAGATCTCCTACACGATCACGGTTGTCCCCGCGAAACAAAGCGATGTGCATCTGAATCAGGAGATTTTAATGGATGGTCAGAGCGTGCAGCTAAAGCTCGTTTCCGATAAATATGATACCAGTCAGGTGCATCTGAGTTTTATCAGTGCCTTTGACGAGATCAATAAAAAAGGAATGTGTACAGGAATCCATACGGAGTATGGTATGACCGGAGATGTGTACTATTCCTATGGATCATTTGAAAAAAAGATCACAATGGCGGTCTACACACCGGAGCGACTTTTTAATAACATGCTCCGCAGCTATTACGGACAGGGCGGTGTCGAGGCAGGCGTTACCTATGATCTGATGCCCAAAGACGCTTCTACCGGCAGCCACATGACCGCCGCGGAATACAGGAACAAGGGCATCCGGTTTTATCTCGACGGAAAACAGATGTCAGACCGCGTGACCTATACACCGGGTGAGCATGTCATCCGTATCGTTGCAGGCAGACAATCGTATGAGAAGACGGTATCTGTCAGCTATTCGATCAAAAATGCGTTACTGAAAAAAGATGCCACCGGCTACACACCGGAGAACAAAAAAGTTCTGAATGCGGCGTTTGCAGCGGTTGATCAGGTCGTGACTCCCGGAATGAGTGAGGAGCAGAAGGTAAAAGCCATTCACGATTATCTGATCTATCATGCAAACTATGCCAATAACGGAGATTACAGCAATGCCGCGAAATGGGCTTACGGAGCAGAGGGAGTCTTATTACACGGAGAGGGTGTCTGCCAGAGCTATGCCATCGCATTTTATATGATGGCGACATCGGCCGGATTAGACTGCCGTTATGTGACCGGACATGTGACTACGACCGGAGGAGGTCATGCATGGAACCGCGTCAGGGTAGATGGCGCATGGTATTATATCGACTGCACATGGGATGATCCGGTCGGCGGCGGATACGAAGACTATGAGTATTATCTGTCGCAGGCACTCTGGTCAGATCATGTCGCAGAAGAAGAAAAGGATATTTCACAGGACGATCCGGTCTATTGGGAAAAGTATTACCTGACCGGAGAAGGATATACAAATGGGTTTGACTGATGATGAAACAATAGAAAGCAACGTAAAAAGATCGTGTAGGGATTGATTTACCGAAGGGAGAAAATGGATGATTTATGGATTTAATGTAATATTTAACCTGTTGTTCCCAATTATGTTTCTATTTGTTTTGGGAATTATCCTGTATCACGTAGTAAAAGGTATTGGAACATGGAACGAAAACAACCATTCTCCAAGACTTACAGTGCTGGCAGAAGTTGTGGCGAAACGAATGAAGATTTCTCATCACCAGCAGGCCAATGCCGGTGATCCCTCTGGGGCACATGGATTTCATACATATGCGAGAACATCTTATTATGTGACTTTTCAGGTGGAAAGTGGTGACCGAATGGAGCTGACAGTGACAGGTTCGGAGTATGGTATGTTGGCGGAGGGAGATACCGGCAGCCTGACTTTCCAGGGCACAAGATATCTTGGATTTGCACGTGAATAAGAATGGAAACAGGATGATGAATAAACAGAATGGAGGAAGTAAGATGTTTACAGTATTTCATACGGAGAGTCTGTGGATCGGCACAGACCTGAAGAAATTCAATGAGATCAGGGATGCGCTGGATAGAGATGGGATCAGGTACAAATATAAGGTAAAAGACCAACTTGGCGAATGGACAGGAAGGGGCACACTCCGTGGAACAGTCGGAAGTGCCGGCAATCTACCGGAACAGACAAAGCAGTATGAGATTCTTGTGGAGAAGAAGGATTTCACAAAAGCAAAGGCTGTGGTTTGAAAGTAAGTTATGTATGGCAAAAAAGAGTCGCTCGCGGCTCTTTTTTTGCCATACAGCTGTAAAAATATGTTTGTGCAGGGATTGATAATACACAAAAAATGTGTATAATAATATATAGGGAGGAAACTGCATGAAACAAAGAGATTTGATTAAAAAGCTCGAAGCAGCTGGGTTTACATTAGAGAGACATGGTGGAAATCATGATGTGTATATTAGAGGGGAAGATAAGGAACAGATACCAAGACACAAGGAAATCAATGAAATATTAGCAAAAGCAATTATGAGAAAATGGGGATTATAAAAGTAATACTTGGTATATAGATATAAATCAGAATGGAGGTCGGTTATAATGAAACAGGTTTATCCGGTAATATTTACGCAGTTAAATGACGAAAAAGATACGGTGCTGATAGAAGTCCCCGATTTGAATATTCTCACAGAAGGATTTGGAATGGCAAATGCTGTCGAAATGGCACGTGATGCAATTGGCTTAAAAGGTATCTGTTACGAGGATGATGGGGTGAAAATTCCAAAACCACGGACTCTAGCAGAAATAGATCTTACAAATGGTACATTTGCAGGAGAAGGGGCAGCATGTGTATCACTTGTAGATATTGATTTTCAGGAGTATCGCAGAAGATCAGATAATAAAACAGTACGGCGAAATGTGACGCTTCCGAACTGGCTGAATCAGGAAGCAGAGAAGGCACATATCAATGTGTCAAGGGTTTTGCAAGAGGCATTGATGACGAAACTTGGTGTTTCCAGATAATCTGAGTCATGACAAAATCTGGGTGTTAGTTAAAATGAATTTGTCAACTGGTAAATCGCAGCATATTTGTTCTGTGTCAGGTGTTGACTATTTGGAGTTTGCTGGTATTGATAGTAATAATTTATATTATGTTAAAGATTTAGATCCGGGTGCATTGTATTCTTATAATTTCCGGACTGGATTGCATAAGAAACTATTGGATAATGTAACAGGTGCTACTCAGTATGGAAGTATATTTTTATGTACACCATATGAGGGCGCTGGTGGGCCATTACAATTACAAGTATATAATACGAAAACCGGTCACGGTAAGCAGATTTCAAATGGGATGATAGGTTATCGAGTTATTAAAAATAAAATCTATTATGTAGAATGTGTTAAAGAGAATGACTTTAATGATTATGTATGTAGTGTGATACGGTGTGATATGAATGGGAAGCACAAAAAAATATTATTGAAGAATAAAAAACATATTGGGGTTATACAAAAGATTACACCTTCGTATATTATCTATACAGACAATGCATATAAAACACGTAAATGTAAATTTTAAACTGTAATCGTGGAAGGAGACCATCAAAGATGAAGAATAAAAAGAAGCTGATTCGTAACATGTTTTTGGCATTTACTATATTATTGTTTTCAGTCGTACTCTTGCCGGTCGGAAATATAACAGCTGCTCACGCTGCTTCAAAAGCTACATTGAAAAGCAAATTAGAGTCAGCAACACCAGTGCCAATCCGAAAATTTATCTTTGCAGATTTGAATAAGGATGGCCAAAAAGAGGCCATTGCAATGACATCAAAATCAGTGGATGAACTGGGATATGTTGATGCATCGTTTTGGTATATTACAAATCAGAGTTGTGAAAAGATTGGTTCTAGTGATGGAATGTGTGTATATCCGGCATCTATAAAAAAATATAATGTTAAGAATACTTGGATTGTTACATTTGAGGCAGGCGCAGGTGGTAGTGGTTGGTATACATATGCGTATGCATTTGATTCTTATGGCGCACATGAAGTTGATAATATTGGTGTAGGTTTAACTTATCTAGGCAAGAATAAATTTGTTGTATTGGACAGTCGGTATGATGCGTCTACAGATGAAACTGGTCACACATGGAATAAATATTATTCAAAATGGGACGGCGAGAAGCTGGTAGAATACGGTGGTCTCAGCATTTCGCAAAAACAGTTAAAGAAAGCAAAAAATGGGACAACTATTATAAAACAAATTCGTAAGACAGGTAACATTGGTACGATTTACTACCGTGCGAACGGGTTGATTTTTGTGAATTATACGTCTGGTGGATCAAATTATAATGTGACACTAAAACTGAAGAATGGGAAATTGACATATCAGAAGCAGAATAATTATGGAAAAACAAAATTAGAAAAAGCAACCAGTGCTGGTGTAATACATCAGAGCATTACAAAATGTGTGGTTTACCCGAAAAAATTTCCTGTAGAATAGCAGATAAGAAATAAGAAAAAACTTTTTTAGTCCTTAAAAGTGTTTACAACTACACTTTTAAGGACTAAAATACGTTTAAGAGGATACACAATCAGCAAGGAGATGTGGCTATGGAGCGTTTTGCACTGGAAAAACTAAAGAAATGGAAGGATTGCGCAGGGCGTAAGCCGTTGATTATCCGCGGTGCCAGACAGGTTGGAAAAACATGGCTGATGAAGGAATTCGGCAGAACCTGCTTTGAACAGGTGGCATATGTCAATTTCGACAGCAATACACGGATGAAGCAGGTGTTTGAAGGGGAACTGGATGTGGACCGCTTGATCCGGGCGATCTGCGCAGAGTGTGGGATGACGATTGATGCGCAGAATACGCTTTTGATCTTTGATGAAGTGCAGGAGGTTCCGCGTGCGCTTACATCACTTAAATATTTTTATGAGAATGCGCCGCAGTATGCGATCGTTGCAGCGGGATCACTGCTTGGTGTTGCACTGCATGAGGGCACATCATTTCCTGTAGGGAAAGTGGATTTTATGGATCTCTATCCGCTCAGTTTTCGGGAATTTTTACGTGCACTGGGCGAGGAGCGGTACGAGGGATTTTTGTGTGGCGATGATAGAGGAATGGTCACGGCATTCCGGGAAAAATATATTGATCGGCTGCGGGAATATTATTATGTAGGAGGGATGCCGGAAGCTGTGCAGTTGTTTGCAGATACCGGAGACTTTGTCCGTGTGCGTGAGATACAGAAGAACCTGTTGAATGATTATCAGCAGGATTTTTCCAAGCATGCGGCGGCGACACTCGTGCCCCGGCTAAATCTTGTATGGAATTCAATTCCGATGCAGCTGGCAAAGGAAAATAAGAAGTATATTTACGGTCAGGTGAGAGAGGGTGCGCGGGCAAAAGACTTTGAATTGGCGATCCAGTGGCTGATGGACTGCGGTCTGATCCATAAGGTGAACCGGGTCAGTAAACCGGCATTGCCATTGAAGGCATATATGGATCTCGATGTATTTAAAATATTTCTGGTAGATATCGGATTGTTGATTGCCATGACGGATCTGGATGCACAGGTAATCATAGACGGCAACCGTATTTTTACGGAATTCAAGGGCGCACTGACGGAGCAGTATGTATTGCAGCAGTTCGTTTCTGAACATGGATTGACGCCTTATTATTATTCCACACCGAATTCTACCGGAGAGATTGATTTTATTTTACAGGGGAAAACATCTGTCGTTCCGGTAGAAGTAAAGGCAGAGGAAAATCTGCGGGCGAAAAGTCTGAAGGCTTTCTGTGAAAAATATCATCCCGGACATGCGATCCGGACGTCTATGTCAGATTACAGGGAACAGGAGTGGATGACGAATCTGCCGTTGTATGATATCGGAGGGATCCAGAAGTTTTTAGATGACTGATCTGTTACAAAGGATGGAGAAATCTGATTGCAGTCTCTGACAAAAATGGTTATCATAGTATTGTGAATAGCCACAGGATTACCTGTGGATGTGAGCAAGACTTTCTCGCCATACTGCCGTAAAAATATGTCTGTGCAGTTGGCGTAGGGATTAATAATACACAAAATGATAGAATATGTTCATATACAGGAGGTGAATAAAGCATGAAAGCACATAAGTATTGGTCAGTCGGAGCATTAATTACTATGATTGGAACTTTTTACACCGGATATAAAGGATCTAAATCAAGTCATAAGTATTTTGCGTGCAGCTCTCTTATATGCATGCTTATGTCTATGTATACCGGACATAAAATGATTTCAGGTAATAAGAGAACAGGAAAACAGATGGAAAATACAAAAGAGGAGGAATAATAAATGTTAGAGTTAGGAACAAAAGCACCGGATTTTGAATTGCCGGATCAGAATGGAGAGATGCATAAATTAAGTGATTATGCAGGCAAAAAAGTGATTTTATATTTTTATCCAAAGGATAATACACCGGGATGTACGAAGCAGGCGTGTGGTTTTTCGGAGCGTTATCCGCAGTTTACTGAGAAAGGAGCAGTTATTCTCGGAGTCAGTAAGGATTCTGTAGCCTCTCACAAGAGATTTGAGGAAAAATATGGACTGGCATTTACACTTTTGGCAGATCCGGAGCGTAAGGTGATCGAAGCATATGATGTATGGAAAGAAAAGAAAAATTATGGCAAGGTTTCTATGGGTGTGGTAAGAACTACATATCTTATTGATGAGCAGGGAATTATCATCAAAGCCAATGATAAAGTCAGGGCGGCAGATGATCCTGAAAATATGCTTAAGGAACTGTCATAATGAAGATCATACTGTCACCTGCAAAAAAGATGATTGCAGATACTGATCACATAGCACCGGTTGAACTGCCTGTCTTTATTGATAAGACAGCCGCGATCTTGGGATGGATGAAAGGTAAATCAAAAGAGGAACTGAAAACCATCTGGAAATGTAATGACAAGATTGCAGATCAGAACTTTCACAGACTGGAAACGATGGATCTTTACAGCAGACTTACCCCGGCTGTTTTAGCATATGAAGGGATTGCATTTCAATATATGGCACCATCTGTATTTGAAATCCGGCAGCTTGAGTATATACAAAATCATTTAAGAATACTGTCTGCGTTTTATGGCATTTTAAAACCAATGGATGGTGTGACTCCGTATCGTCTTGAAATGCAGGCAAAGGCCGGGATTGAAGAAACAGCAAATCTATATGATTACTGGGGGGATAGGTTATATCATTCAGTGATCGATGACAGCAGGACGATCATTAATCTGGCATCCAAAGAATATTCAAAATGCATAGAAAGATATCTATCGGATAAAGACAACTACATCACGATTACATTCTGTGAATTATCAGGTGATAAGCTGATAACAAAAGGTACCTATGCGAAGATGGCCCGCGGTGAAATGGTTAGATATATGGCAGAGAGAAATATTGAAAATCCGGCGGACATACGAAAGTTTGACAGGCTTGGATATACTTTTAGAGGAGATCTGTCATCGGAGACAAAGTATGTTTTTGAAAAAACGGAGAAAGAAAGGAAGCACCACACGGGCTGAGAGGTCTTACATACATCTAAGCATGGAGTTTTTGTCAGATCTAAGGCTTACAAAGGTCAGTGATTTGGGGATCAGATATAAATTTATAAAATGTAATTCTTGCCAAAACGCAAGGAAAACGCAAGACTTTGGTCATGTGATTTTCCCTGCGTTTTTTTGTATTCTGTATACCAATAGTTGGATCGGCTTATGGAACATAGTTGAGAAAGGGTAAGGAGAGTAGACAATGAAAACTAAATTTTGTGTAAAGAAAAAAACATTGCTGTTGATTGCAATAATGAGAATTATTACTATTTTTATTGACAATAGACAAAAAATCGTATATAATCCTTATTAAGAATTAATCCTGATAAGGAGAATGAATGAGAAGTAGAAGAAACACCATCCAGAAAGAGCTGGTACGAAATGCTATATACGAGATGAAAAGGCATGTGACAGCAAATGAAGTGTATGAATTTATAAAAGAAGCATATCCTACAATCGGAAAAGGAACTGTATATAGAAATCTTGATATATTGGTAGAAGAAGGTGCTTTAAGGAAGGTTGAAGTCCCGGATGGACCGAACAGGTTCGATTGTACATTAAAAAATCACTATCATGTCAGATGTGAAATATGCGGTGGGGTGTATGATGTGGATATGGATGAAATACCGGACTTGCTGGAAAGAATTCATAGCACGCATGGAATGAAATTTCTAGATTATGATATTTTGTTTAAAGGCATTTGCCCCGCATGCAGGGAGAAGGTAAAGGAGGAACAAAATGGACGAGAAAGCAATGTATAAGCTGAGTTATGGATTGTTTGTACTGACTGCCAGAGAAGGAGAAAAAGACAATGGATGTATTATTAATACAGCAATTCAGGCGGCTTCAGAACCAAACCAGCTAAGTATCTGCGTGAACAAAGCAAATTACACGCACGATATGATCCAAAGAACCGGAAAATTCACGGTATCAATTCTGGGTCAGAATGCACCGTTTGAAATATTTAAGCATTTTGGCTTTCAATCAGGAAGGGATATCAATAAGTTTGAAACATTTGAAAAGTGTGACAGGGGTACAAATGGTATTTATTATATTACAGATGGTACGAATGCATACATTTCTGTAACAGTTCATAAAACAGAAGATCTAGGTTCGCATACGATGTTTATCGGTGAGATCACCGATATGGAAGTCCTGAGTGATGTCCCTTCTGTCACATATGATTATTACCATAATCATATTAAGCCTAAGCGAGAAGAAGTTAAAAAAACGGAGAATGGTCAGAACGTATGGCGCTGCAGAATATGTGGATATGAGTATGCAGGCGAAGAGCTACCGGAAGATTTTATATGTCCGGTATGTAAGCACCCGGCATCAGATTTTGAAAAAGTGTGACTGTGAGGGTACGGAACAGTCACGATCAAGTAAAGGAAATGGAGGAAGAATAAATGACAGCAAACAAATACGCAGGAACGCAGACAGAGAAAAATCTGCAGGAGGCATTTGCAGGAGAGTCCCAGGCAAGAAATAAGTATACCTATTTTGCTTCTGTAGCAAAAAAGGAAGGCTATGAGCAGATGTCAGCATTATTTTTAAAGACCGCAGACAACGAGAAAGAACATGCTAAAATGTGGTTCAAGGAATTAGCGGGAATCGGTGATACAAAGGAAAATCTGGCAGCTGCTGCTGAAGGCGAAAATTATGAGTGGACAGATATGTATGATGGATTTGCGAAAACCGCGGAGGAAGAGGGATTCCCCGAACTTGCAGAGAAATTTAGGGCAGTAGGAGAGATCGAGAAGCACCATGAGGAGAGATATCGTGCACTTCTGAAGAATATCGAAACTGCGCAGGTGTTTGAAAAGAGTGAAGTGAAGGTATGGGAATGCCGCAACTGTGGACATATTGTGGTAGGACCAAAGGCTCCCGAGGTATGTCCGGTATGTAACCATCCGCAGAGCTATTTTGAAGTACATGCAGAGAATTATTAAGGAGATGAGATTATTACGAAGAAGCAGATGATTCATTCAAAAAAAGCAGTCATGATAGGCTGTGGCTTTGTCGGTTCTGCATCTGTATTTGCTTTAATGCAGAGTGGATTGTTTACGGAGATTGTCCTTATAGATGCAGATAAGAACAAGGCAGAGGGAGAAGCGATGGATATCAGTCATGGTATTCCATTTGCAAGTCCGATGAAAATATATGCCGGAGATTATGATGACGTGGCCGATGCTGCAATTGTTATCATATCTGCCGGAGCAGGACAGAAACCGGGAGAGACAAGGCTTGATCTAGTAAATAAAAATGTAGCAATATTTAAGTCAATTATTCCTGAAATAGCAAAGAGAAATTTTGCCGGTATCCTGCTTGTAGTTGCAAATCCGGTAGATATTCTGACGCAGGTAGCCGTAAAGCTGTCAGGACTTCCTGAAAAACGGGTGATCGGTTCGGGTACAGTGTTAGATAGTGCCAGGTTAAGATATAAGCTGGGTGAGCATTTAGCTGTGGATAGCAGGAGCGTCCATGCATTCATAGTAGGCGAACATGGCGACAGTGAAGTCGTAGCATGGTCATCCGCTAACGTATCGGGTGTTCCGTTAAGCGAAATGTGTGAAATGCGGGGACATTACAAGCACAAGGAAAACACGGCAGAAATAGCGGCAGCAGTCAAGAATAGCGCTTATGAAATTATAAATAAAAAGCATGCGACATACTATGGAATAGCAATGTCTGTAAAAAGAATCTGCGAAGTGATTATGAGAGACGAGAAATCAATACTTCCGGTATCACACATGATTCATGGTGTATATGACATTGACGGAGTAGCGTTAAGTATGCCGGCTATTGTAGGCGCAGATGGTGTCGAGTCAGACATACCGGTTAATTTAAATGGTGAGGAAGCATTAAAGCTTAAGGAATCAGCGGATGCTTTGAAAAAAATCATAGAAACAATTGAACTATAAAACGATTGAACTATAAAATTATTACACATAGAAGGAGATAAAGATATGGAATTAAAGTATTATGTATGTAAGCATTGTGGAAACATTATTGAAAAGGTAACGGACAAGGGTGTGCCTGTTATGTGCTGTGGAGAGACTATGCCGGAGTTAAAAGCCGGAGTGACAGATGCTGCAGTTGAGAAGCATGTACCTGTATATACGGTAGAAGGCAATCATGTTCATGTTGTTGTCGGTGAGACAGCACATCCCATGCTTGAGGCACATTTCATTGAGTGGATCACGTTAAATACAAATCAGGGTATTTACAGAAAACCGTTACGTCCGGGACAGGAGCCGACAGCAGATTTCTGTCTTTGCGATGGGGAGCAGGTAGAAGAGGTGTATGCATATTGCAATCTTCATGGATTGTGGAAATGCTAAAAGTATCGATACATATGGTATAACTGTGAGGGTACAGAACAGGTCATAAAGTTGAAGTAAAATGAAAGTAGGATGAATGTATGTATGAAATGAAACCGGAATATTATATCGGAATCGATATGATAGACGAAGAACACAAGCAGTTGTTTAAATATGCAGATGAAGCATATGAACTGCTTCATGATGAGTATACACCTGATAAATATGATAAAATTGACATCATATTGGAAAATCTGCGTGATTATACAGTAAAACACTTCTCGGATGAAGAAGAGTATTTGGAATCCATCAATTATAAAAGATTATTTACACAAAAAACCCAGCATCAGGCATTTATACAAAAACTGGATGAATTTATGGAACAGCATAATGATGAGGTAGAGGATCAGGATGAACAGATCATGGGTATTTTAAAATATCTTACAGAGTGGTTAATTAATCACATTCTTCATGTTGATGGTCTGATTCCAAAAGGCTGATGTAGTAATATTGTATGAGCGATGCTTATTTGGCAGCGGTCGTTGTTGTTCCTGCTGCCGTATATCGGCGGGCAGACCGGACTATTTTTGGTACAGTCTGCCGCTGATTTTCTGGAAGCAGCTTTCGCAGGGAGTTTTCGGTGGTGTGATACAGCGTTAATGTCTGGTCATTTTTAACATGGCAAGCACCTGATTGACACGTGCCTTTTCTGCCGGTGAGAGGTTGGCAGTCAGAAGCTGGATCATAAGATCCTGTTCGGTTGGTGTGAACTGGATGTTTTGCTCCTTCGCCTGACGCTGGCAGTTGGCAAGCTGACGCATCATGGCAGCGGAGTTGCTGCCGGCTGGCATATTTGCAAACGCCTTGAGAAATTCGAGCTTTTCCGGAGAGATACCGGGTGCAGCATTCATGAGATCGTCGATATTCATACATCCTCCTGTCCGCGGAACATACCGCCGTAGAGATCTGCCATAGACAGCATATTGGTGATCAGGTCAATATTTGCCTGGTCAGACTGGGTGCATAACGGACGGATCGCATCGAGCATCTGTAAGATGCGCCCGGAGGTATTCATGCCTTCACACATCTGCAGCGCAGGCTCCTTGTGCTCAAACAGGGAACTGGCGCGCGAGAGCTCCATCATTTTCACGGCAGTCGCGAGCATCCGCTGTCGCTGATATGGAATATACGGAATGGCGGTTTTTATGAGCTGCAGGGTGCGGTCCTGCAGATGAGAGTCAAAAGGTGTGGTAGTGAATTCCTGATCCATACTCATAAAGAATAACCTTTCGTTATCTTTTTGTTTCATCTTATGAGAAAAAATACAGAATATACATACAATATAATAAAACAAAAAAAGGAATCTGTTCATGGGACGTTTAATCATAGATGGAAAACGGGTATACGAGGTAGATGAATTGTGCCTGAAACGAAAGAAAAATATGAATACAGCAGATGGAGCAATCAAAAAAGACGAACAGCAGCGCACCAGGCATGCAGATACAAAAACGAATCGAAGATCTGGATGATAAACAGCAAAACAAAAAAGGCAGGGTACCCTGCCTTTTTTGTCTGATTGGAACGGATCAGATTAGAAGCATCCACCGTTATTGCCGTTGTTTCCACCACAGCAGCACAGAAGAAGCAGGATGATCCAGATGCTGTCACATCCGTTGCCGCAACTGTTGTTTCCATTGCAGAAACCACCATTTCCACCGCAGCAGCACAGCAGTAACAGAATCCAGATAATACTTGAACAGCCGTTAGAGCTTTCGCATCCGCATCCACAGTTTGTAGCAGCTAAATCGCTCATGTTGAAGTCCTCCGTTGATTTGATTTATAGTTCATATTATGTGGAGGGCATGTCAGTGTTTCCTGTTTCAGTTTGATTTGTGCATCATTATTTTTGTAACAGTCCTTCTAATACAATTGCGTGGCATGGCAAAATGTGCTATCATTACAAATAATTGTGGGCTGCAAACTGTGTATGCAAAAAAAGAAAGAAAGAGGAAACGACGATGGAAAAAATCAAAATGACAACACCTTTGGTAGAGATGGATGGAGATGAGATGACCCGTATTCTCTGGCAGATGATCAAGGACGAGCTGCTGTGTCCGTTTATTGATCTCAAGACAGAGTATTATGATCTAGGGCTGGAATATCGTAATGAGACAAACGATCAGGTGACCGTCGATTCCGCCGATGCGACGAAAAAGTATGGTGTGGCTGTAAAATGTGCAACCATCACACCGAATGCGGCGCGTATGACAGAGTACAATTTAAAAGAAATGTGGAAGAGCCCGAACGGAACGATCCGTGCGATGCTTGATGGAACTGTATTCCGTACACCGATCCAGGTCAAGGGTATCGAGCCGTGTGTGAAAAACTGGAAGAAACCGATCACGATTGCAAGACATGCATATGGTGATGTATATAAGGCCGTCGAGATGAAGGTACCAGGCGCAGGAAAAGCGGAACTCGTATTTACCGGTGCAGATGGGAAAGAGGAGCGCGTGACGATCCACGAGTTTACTGGAGCCGGTGTCATTCAGGGACAGCACAACGTGGATGAATCGATCGAGAGTTTTGCACGAAGCTGTTTCAGCTATGCGCTCGATCTGAAGCAGGATCTGTGGTTTGCGACAAAGGACACGATTTCCAAAAAGTATGACCATACGTTCAAGGATATCTTCCAGGAGATTTTTGACCGTGAATATAAGGAGCAGTTTGAGGCTGCCGGTATTACATATTTCTACACGTTGATCGATGATGCAGTCGCACGTGTCATGAAATCAGAGGGCGGATTTATCTGGGCATGCAAAAACTATGATGGAGATGTGATGAGTGACATGATCTCATCTGCATGTGGTTCACTGGCGATGATGACATCCGTACTCGTCTCACCGGCAGGTATCTATGAGTATGAGGCTGCACACGGAACCGTACAGCGTCATTATTACAAGCATCTGGCAGGTGAAGAGACGTCTACCAATTCTGTCGCTACGATCTTCGCATGGTCGGGAGCACTCAGAAAGCGTGGAGAATTAGATCAGCTTCCGGATCTTATGACATTTGCTGACCGTCTGGAAAAGGCATGTATCGACACGATTGAATCCGGAAAGATGACAAAGGATCTGGCATTGATCACCGAACTGCCTGATCCGGTTGTGTTAAACAGTGGTGATTTTATTAAGGAGATTCGGAAAACATTAGAATCTTACTATGCATAGGAAATGAAATAAGGGGAATAGAACGATGATTTTATCCTGTCAAAATGTTTCAAAAGCATTCGGAACAGAAGAAATCTTAAAAAAGGTCTCATTCCATATCGAGGAAAATGAAAAGGTTGCGATCGTCGGCATGAATGGAGCCGGAAAATCGACGCTGTTAAAGATTCTGATCGGAGAATTATCTGCCGATGAGGGTGAGGTGACGATCGCTAAAAATGCGAGTATCGGTTATCTGGCACAGTATCAGGAAGTGTCAGCTGACCTTACGATCTATGAGGAAGTACTCAGTGCAAAAGCTGATATCATAGAGATGGAGACGCAGATCCGTTCTTTCGAAGAGCAGATGAAGCACAGTGAGGGAAGTGAACTGGATGCACTGATGGAGCGTTACCACACATTTTTACAGGAATTTGAGGCCAAAGGCGGTTATTATTATAAGAGCGAAGTGAGTGGTATCCTGCGCGGACTGGGATTTTCCGAGGATATGTTTGACCGGAGACTAAACGAACTCTCCGGAGGACAGAAAACGCGGGTATCATTGGCAAAGCTGCTTGTCCGGAAACCGGATATCCTGCTCCTCGATGAGCCAACGAACCATCTGGATCTCTCCAGCATTACCTGGCTGGAGGGATTCCTGAAAGGATATAAAGGTGCTGTTATTTTAGTATCCCATGACCGGTACTTTCTAGATCGGATTGTGACAAAGGTTGTGGAAGTTTTCCTGCACCAGGCGCATGTATATGCAGGGAATTATTCGCAGTACAGCCAGAAAAAAGCGCAGATCCGTGAAGCGCAGATGAAGCAGTACCTAAACCAGCAGCGTGAGATCGCACATCAGGAAGAAGTGATCGCAAAGCTCAAGTCCTTTAACCGTGAGAAATCAATTAAACGCGCGGAAAGCCGTGAGAAGGCACTCGAAAAAATTGAAGTATTGGAAAAACCGGTGGAAGAACAGACAGATATGCACATTACACTCGAACCGAATATCACGAGTGGTAAGGATGTGCTCTCAGTGGAGGGATTGACCAAGGCATTTCCCGGTAATGAATTGTTTTCCGGAATTGATTTTGAGATCAAGCGCGGAGAACGCGTGGCTCTGATCGGTGACAACGGAACCGGCAAGACGACAATGCTCAAGATCATCACGAACCATCTGAACGCAGACAGTGGAACGGTTCGTCTGGGGACGAATGTGCATATCGGTTATTATGATCAGGAACAACAACTGCTCAGCGAAGGAAAGACACTGTTTGAGGAGATTCAGGATGCGTATCCGAATCTGAGCAATACAAAGGTACGCAGTGTACTGGCAGCGTTCCTTTTTACCGGGGAGGAAACCGTGACGAAGCGCGTGGCAGATCTCAGCGGTGGGGAACGCGGCAGACTGTCACTGGCCAAGCTCATGTTATCGGAAGCCAATTTTCTGATTCTCGATGAGCCGACCAACCATTTGGATATGGTATCCAAGGAGATCCTGGAGCAGGCGCTGAACCAGTATACAGGTACGGTATTTTTCGTGTCCCACGACCGGTATTTTATTAACCAGACGGCTACACGCATTCTGGATCTGACTGGCAAAACAATCGTCAATTACATCGGGAATTATGACTATTATCTGGAAAAGCAGGCAGAGCTGACACGCGTGTATGTGGCTGACAGGCAAAGTGGACAGCCACAGCCTGTTGTATCCGGTGGATCGGATGATTCCGGGAAAATGGACTGGCAGGAGCAGAAGAAGCAGCAGGCTGCGATCCGGAAAAAGCAAAATGAGCTGAAAAAAACCGAAGAGCAGATCGCAGAACTCGAAGCGGAGAGAGAACGTCTGGAGACGGAAGCTGGCGATCCGTCAGTGGCTACCAATTCGGCGCATCTGATGGAATTGCACACACAAATGACATCGATCGATGCGCAGTTGGAAGCACTCTATGAAAATTGGGAATTGCTGGCCAGTGATGAGGATTTACAGTAAGATTGACAGATTCTTAACAAAGGAATATACTTTCTTATAGTAAACCGGTCGGAAAGGCAAAAGGGAGTTAATAGATGGAGGAAAAGGGGATTTCACAGGCGGTCATCCGCAGGATGCCGCGATATTACAGATATCTGGGTGATCTGTTGGATGCAGGTGTAGAGCGCATATCTTCCAATGATCTGAGCAGCCGTATGAATGTGACTGCGTCCCAGATCAGACAGGATCTGAACAATTTTGGCGGATTTGGACAGCAGGGATACGGATATAACGTGAAGTATCTATATGAAGAGATCGGCAAGATCTTGGGACTCAATACGACGCATGATGTGATTATTATCGGAGCTGGTCATCTGGGGCAGGCGCTTGCCAATTATGTGAAGTTTGAAAAGCTGGGATTTATGATCCGTGCACTGTTTGATGTAGATCCGGCATTGATCGGACAGAATGTGAGAGGAATACCGATTCTGCCATTGTCGCAGCTGGCGGAGTATGTACAGACACATCCGGTCGATATCGCGACGCTTACGATGCCAAGATCCGAGGCAGCGTCGATCGCGGATCAGCTCGTGAGTCTCGGCGTCCATGCAATCTGGAATTTTGCGCATGTGGATCTGGAGCTGCTTGATCCGGATGTGATCGTAGAGAATGTCCATTTATCGGATAGTCTGATGCAGTTGTCTTATAACACAGTGAAGCATACAAAAGAAAAAGAAGGTTGATCGTCCAATGGCAGAAGAAAAGGATTTTTCCGTTTTTTTGCAAAATAAGAGAATACCGATCTGTACGCTTGACCAGAAATGGCATAAGCTGTTTGCACTGAAGGGCAAGCCGGATGAGGTTGTCGAATGTGAGAAAGAACTGAATGAGCTTCTGAAGCATCAGGGAAAGCTGAACACTGACATCAAGGATCTGAAAAAGCTCAAGACGAAGCTGATGGGAAATATTGTCGAGAATATGGAAGGTACGCATGAGGAAAATAAGGGGCGGATCAGTTCCAAAAAACTCGATGAGGATAAGCGTCTGATTGATGAGATTAATGAAAAGCTGGCAGAATATGAGGATGAGCTGCTTGATATGCCGCGGGAGATCGGGCGTGCCAACAAAGAACTCATGCGGCTTACGGTAAAATATTGTTATGAAAATCTGCGTATGAATGTGGCTGAGATCAGGGAAGTATCGGACTGGATCACACAGGTGCGGATTGATTTAAAGAAAAATATTATAAAAAAGCAGAACCGGGAGATCAACAGCCGTCAGATCTATGCGTATATGCATGATATTTTTGGCGTACAGATGATGGATGTCTTTGATCTGGATCATGATGATATTGACCTTAGTGTCTTGATCGAAAAACCGAAAAAGAAGGAAACATCGCAGGAAAAGTCCTCACAGGATCAGCCGTCGGAGCAAAAAGCAGATGCGGGACAGGCGGCGGACGGTGTCGTCAAGAAAAAGGGCGACGGTGAGGACACACCTCAGAAAAAGGAAAATTTTGATGCGTAAAAAGAAGGCGATGCAGATCCGGCAGCCTGTGGGAAAGAGGTGAATAGCTTTGAAATACCTTGTAAAAAAAGGAGAGATGCAGCAGTATGACACGAATACAATGGAAGTATTCAAAATGCCGCCGCTCGTACTCATTGAGCGTGCGGCACTGGCTGCTGTGGAGGAGTTGGAGCATGACGGATTGCCGGAACATGCGCGTATTCTGATCGCTGCCGGAACCGGGAATAATGGCGCAGATGGGCTCGTCATGGCGCGTCTGCTGCATCTGAAGGGGCATACGGTGCAGGTCGTTTTAGTTGGTAAGCGTACAAAGGCAACACCGGAAAACCGGACACAGCTGCAGATCGCACAAAACTATGGTGTACAGACTGTGGACGCCGAAGTGTGGATGGAAGCCGCGCATGAGGGGAATGCATATGATATCGTGCTCGATGCGGTCTTTGGAGTCGGATTGTCACGGAGGATCGAGGGCGTATACGCGTCGTTGATCGAACAGTTGAATCAACTGCAGGCAAAAAAAGTCGCTGTCGATATCCCGAGTGGCATTGATGCAGATGACGGGATGGTACTCGCAGTGGCATTCCGCGCAGATCTGACCATTACGTTTTCTTATGAGAAACTGGGGATGCGTCTGTTTCCGGGACAGAACTATTGTGGACGGATTCTATGCCGCAGCGTCGGGATCGACGATCACAGCTTTCTTGCAGATACGGAGCGTGGGCACAGACCGTCGGTAGTTGCACTGACTGATGAGGATCTGGGACAGATACCACAGCGTCGGATGCGTACCAATAAAGGCTCTTATGGAAAAGTGCTGGTGATCGCCGGCAGTGTCAATATGGCCGGGGCTGCGGTCTTTAGCGCGAAGGCTGCTTATCTGTGTGGATGTGGACTGGTGCGTGTGCTGACACCGGAAGAAAACCGGGTGATTGTGCAGAGTGCCATTCCAGAGGCAGTACTTACGACCTACAATAGTAAAAAACCGGAGTCCGAGGTGATCAATGCGGCAATGCAATGGGCAGATGTGATCGTCTGCGGCCCTGGAATCGGTACATCGGATGCCGCACACCGGATCGTGCAGCTGGTACTAAAAAATGCAGCCGTCCCGCTCGTTCTGGATGCGGATGCATTGAATGTGGTTGCAGAAGATACAGACATCCTGCGCAGACCTCACACAGATCTTGTCGTCACACCGCATCTGGGTGAGATGGCCAGATTACAGGATATGCCGGTCTCTTATATCCAGGATCATCTGGTTGAGAGTGCAGAAGAATTTGCGCGGACTTACAATCTGATCTGTGTGTTAAAAGATGCGCGGACGGTCACGGCGGTACCGTTTGGACAGACCTATGTGAATCTGTCCGGGAATAATGGCATGGCAACCGGTGGCAGTGGTGATGTGCTGACCGGTGTGATCGCTGCCCTGATCGCACAGGGAACTTCGCCGGAACTGGCAGCACCACTGGGTGTATATATGCATGGCAGGGCGGGCGATCAGGCAGCGCATACGTGCGGATGCTATAGTCTGATGGCATCAACGCTGTTAGAAGCACTGCCGGGGTTATTTTTGAGAAAAGAGGGCATGGAGTAATGGAAAATTATCCGAGAGTTCATGCAGATATTGATCTGGATGCAATTCGATATAATATGGAGCAGATGCATCATCTGACAGATCCGCATACAAAACTGATGGCAGTCATCAAGACGGATGGCTATGGACATGGAGCGATTCCGATTGCACGTGAATTAGAACCGCTGGATTATGTGTATGGATATGCAGTAGCTGCTGAGGAGGAAGGTATCGCACTTCGCAGCGCAGGGATAAAAAAGCCCATCCTGATTCTGGGATATGCCTTTCCAGAACAGTATGAGGCGTTGCTGCGTGCGCAGATCACACCTGCAGTCTTTACACTTGAAGCAGCCCAAAGACTGTCAGAGACAGCAAAACGGCTCGGTCTGGCTGCGCATATCCACATCAAGCTGGATACCGGCATGGGGCGTGTCGGATTTCTCGTTTCTGAGGAGAACGCGGATGTGATTACACAGATTGCGTCACTGCCGCATATAGTGATAGAAGGTATTTTTACGCATTTCGCGCGGGCGGATGAGACAGATAAGACATCTGCCGAGCAGCAGCTGGCAGCATTTTTACACATGAATGATCTGTTGGAGGCACGTGGCGTGCACATACCGCTAAAGCATTGCTCGAACAGTGCCGGGATTCTGGATCTGCCGGAGGCGAATCTGGATCTTGCACGTGCAGGCATTACGTTATATGGCCTGCATCCGTCGGATGAGGTGCATTTGGAACGCATGGATATGCATCCGGTTTTATCGTTAAAGAGCCGGGTCGTCTATGTGAAGACATTGCCGGCAGGTTACGGAATCAGTTATGGGGCTACTTATGTGACACCGTCAGAGCGCCGGATTGCTACTGTCCCGGTTGGCTATGGCGATGGTTATGCCAGAAGCCTTTCGAATAAAGGAGAGGTGCTGATCCGGGGGCGCAGGGCACCGATTGTCGGACGCGTATGTATGGATCAGTTCATGGTGGATGTGACAGATATTCCGGATGTCTGTGAGGGAGATGTGGTCACACTGATCGGATCAGATGGACAGGAGCGGATCACGTTAGAGGAATTAGGAGAAAAATCCGGACGCTTTAATTATGAATTTGCCTGTGATCTGGGAAAACGGATTCCGCGTATTTTCTACCGGAGCGGAGAAAGAATTGGCTGTTGGACGCAATTTGAAGGACTCACGGAATAAAATGTTTTTAATTGGAAATACTTCAGAATAAGTTACAAAGTAATTATTTTTCTGGAGTGAGGACAATGACGATTCGACGAGGAGATGTATATTATGCTGATTTGCGGCCGGTGGTAGGTTCGGAGCAGGGTGGGATCCGTCCGGTGCTGATCATACAAAATGATGTAGGCAACCGCCACAGCCCGACAGTGATCGTAGCAGCGATCACGTCGCAGATCAATAAGTCGAAGCTGCCGACACATGTAGAGCTGTCTGCCAGACAGTATGAGATGGTCAAAGATTCGGTAGTTTTACTGGAACAGCTTCGCACAATCGACAAACGCAGACTCAAGGAACGCGTGTGTCATCTGGATGGCGAGATTTTGACAAAAGTGGATAAGGCATTGGAAATCAGCCTCGAACTGCCTACATAAACTTGACTTTGCTGGCAGACAATGGTATATTTCTAATGTTTTACGATAATAAAATCACAGAACAAGAGAAAATAGGAGTGTTGTCATTATGGAGGATACCGGAAACCCACATAGGGGGTTTATTGGTAAAGTAAAGAGATTTTTCAATAAAAATTCAGAGGATGTCACGGAGGAGGAGATCATTTCCCTGGTCAATGAAGGCCATGAGCAGGGATTTATCCGTGAGAGCGAAGCAGAGATGATTCATAATATTTTTGAACTTAGCGATAAGGATGCCAAAGATATTATGACACACCGCAAGCAGATCTGTGCACTGGATGGAAACATGACGTTCTCAGAGGCATTGGAACTGATTCTGACCAAGCCGTTTTCGAGATTCCCTGTGTACATAGAGGACATGGATGATATCGTCGGTCAGGTACATATCAAGGAGATGCTGCTGCATGCCCGTGATGCGGCGTGTGCAGATATACCGATCCGGGCGATCGAGGGTCTGATGACACCGGTGGATTTTGTGCCGGAGACGATTGGCATCACGGCATTGTTTCAGCAGATGCAGACGTCGAAGAACCATCTGGTCATCGTGATTGATGAGTATGGACAGACAGCAGGGCTGGTTGCACTCGAGGACATCTTAGAGGAGATTGTCGGAAATATTTTCGATGAACATGACAAGGAGGAACATCATATCGTGGCACGCGCCGACGGTGTCTGGTTTATGGATGGAGCCGCCGACCTGGAGGAAGTCGCTGAAACACTTGGTCTCGAGGAACTGGCAGAAAACGAGAATGATACACTCAACGGCTATCTGATCTCGCTCATTGATAAGATACCGAGTGACGGTGAGCGGTTTGAGGTAGAAGCACACGGATTTTTGTTCCGTGTATTGTCTGTAAAAGATAAAATGATCCGTCGTGTAGAGGTGAAAAAGATACCGGGAGTCAATCAAGACTCTTTAGATAAAAACTAAAAAATCAAATTAAAACGAAAAGAGGAAAGACGATGTCAGGACATTCAAAGTTCGCGAATATCAAACATAAGAAAGAGAGAAATGATGCTGCAAAAGGCAAGATCTTTACCATGATCGGCCGCGAGATCGCAGTTGCAGTAAAGGAAGGTGGCCCAGATCCTGCCAACAACAGCAAGCTGGCTGCAGTCATTGCAAAGGCAAAGGCTAACAATATGCCCAATGATACGATTGACCGTGGTATTAAAAAGGCAGCCGGAGATGGGGACAATGTCAATTATGTAGTCGCTACATACGAAGGATACGGACCGGCGGGCACTGCGATTATCGTAAAGTGTCTGACTGACAACAAGAACCGTACTGCTGCAAATGTCAGAAATGCATTTACAAAGGGACAGGGAAGCATCGGTACACAGGGTTGCGTATCTTATATGTTTGATGAGAAGGGTCAGATCATTATCGAAAAAGAAGCCTGTGAGATGGATGCAGATGACCTGATGATGCTCGCACTGGACGCAGGTGCAGAGGATTTCCAGGAGGAAGAGGACAGTTTTGAGATCCTGACGGATCCGAGTGCATTTGATGCTGTACGTGAGGCACTGGAAGCAGAGAAGATCGAGCTGGCGAGTGCGGAAGTGACGATGCTGCCGCAGACTTATGTGACATTATCCGATGAAGCAGATCTGAAGAACATCCAGAGAATTCTTGATTTGTTAGATGAAGATGATGATGTGCAGGATGTATATCACAACTGGGATGAGTAATGATTAAAAATTCAGGAAGTGTATGAATGGAACCGCAAACATGCGGTTCCATTTTTTATGTGATAGGAAATTCCTATCACATAAAATGCTCCGCAAGGATGCGCACCTCGCGGAAATGAAGTATATGCTGCGCATACCGCTCGGGCGCGAAAGAGTCGCGAGCGACTCTTTTTCAATTGTCCAGTTGAGTATTGGGTTTAAGTATGGTAAAATGAAATACAGTTGTAGAACTACGTTGCTGTGAACGGCGTGAACAGTAACCGTGATACGGCTGCTACAATAATCAGTTGGAGGAACTATGGAATTTATTAAGGGTACATGTCCGCATTGTAATGGCGAACTACAGATACCGCAGGGACGTGAGTCGATCATATGCATGTACTGCGGCAAGGAAATTACCGTGAGTGATGCGCAGTCGCAGCAGGTCAGCCGTCCGAAACCGGTGACAGACGATGATGCGGTTGCTGCATTGCAGAACCTGCTTTTTGGCATCGAGGATCCGATGCAATATTTTAAAAAAGCATTGTATATGGATTTTTACAATAAATATGTATATAAAAATGCAAACAATCTGGCGATGTTAGAGCAGTATTATCTGGCATCCGATGACAGGCAGGAGGGATTGAAGCGGGTGACGGAGCCACTGGTGGCACGTGTGGAGAGTAATATGAATGGTCTGCGCGGCAACAAGAAGGATCAGCGTCAGATGGATTATAATCTGTCGATGGTGGTCTATATCTTCCCGGCATTATTAGAGATCAATACGCACTCCGGACAGGCATGGATCGATGCGCTGGCAGCCACTTGGAAGCAGCATTTTCCGAAGACAGAACTCAAGGCAGCGACATCCAAGGAGATCAATGCCGGATTTAAATATCGTTTCTGTTATATCACAACGGCTGTATGTGAGCACCAGAACAAGCCGGATGATTGTTATGAACTGACACTGCTCCGGTCGTTCCGGGATGGTTATCTGCTGCAGTCAACGGAAGGGGAGGCTATGGTACATGAGTATTATGATGTAGCACCGTCGATTGTCAAGCATATTGACCGCAGGGAAGATGCGAAGCAGATCTATGAGGGGATCTGGCAGCAATATTTATCGCCGTGTATCCGGCTGATTGAGAATGATCAGAATGAAGCATGTGTTGACTTGTACAGGAAAATGGTTTATGAACTGAAGGATCAGTATTTTCATTAGTATTTTCATTAAAAATTGAATGAAATTGGAGGGAGAATGGTATGAATAAGGTGTTATTTGCAGCATCGGAATGTGTTCCGTTTATTAAAACGGGTGGTCTGGCAGACGTATGTGGTGCATTGCCGAAGGAGTTTGACAAGCAATATTGGGATATCCGAGTAGTGATTCCTTTTTATAGCTGCATTCCGGAGCATTTTCGCAATGAGTGTGAATATGTGACACATTTTTATATGAACTGTGGTACGTATATCCAGAATAAGTATGTTGGCATTTTCCGATATGAGATGGACGGTATCAAGTATTACTTTATCGACAATCAGGAGTATTTCAACTGCGTGGTGCCGTATGGGGATATCCGGTATGATATTGAAAAATTTGTATTTTTCGATAAGGCTGTATTGTCTATGCTCAAGCAGATCAACTTCCAGCCCGACATCATTCACTGCCATGACTGGCAGACCGGATTTATACCGGTATATTTAAAGACAGAATTCCAGGCTGATATGTTCTACTGGGGTATGAAGTCCATTATGACGATCCACAATCTGAAGTTTCAGGGTGTGTGGGATAAGCAGACGATGATGGGATTGTCCGGTTTCCCGGCAGATCTGTTCACACCGGATAAACTGGAGTTCCATAAGGATGCCAATATGCTGAAGGGTGGTCTCGTATATGCAGATTATGTGACGACAGTCAGTGATACATATGCGGGCGAGATCCAGACACCTTATTATGGCGAAGGTCTGGATGGTCTGCTGCGTGCCCGCCATTTTGATATGCAGGGTATTGTGAATGGCATCGATTATCAGGTATATGACCCTGCGACTGACCCAAAGATCTATGTCAATTATGATGCATCCACGTTCCGCAAGAAAAAGCCGGCGAACAAGGAACGCTTACAGCAGGAGCTGGGACTGGCAGTTGACAAGAAAAAGTTTATGATCGGCCTGATCTCAAGATTGACGGATCAGAAGGGACTCGATCTGATCAATTATGTGATTGATCGGATTGCGGATGACTATACACAGTTTGTAGTGATCGGTACCGGTGAGCCGGAGTATGAGAATATGTTCCGGCATTACGCATGGAAATACGGTGACAGGATCTCTGCGAATATCTGTTATAGTGATGAACTGGCACACAAGCTGTATGCGGCTGCAGATGCATTCCTCATGCCGTCCCGGTTTGAGCCGTGCGGACTGACACAGCTTATTTCTTTCCGATACGGAACGGTTCCGATTGTCCGTTCGACCGGTGGACTCCGTGATACGGTAGAGCCTTATAATGAGTATGCGCATACCGGGGACGGATTTGCATTCACCAATTATAACGGTGAGGAGATGTTAGGTATCATCAATTATGCAAAGCATATTTATTTTGATTGCAAGAAAGATTGGAATAAGATGATTGACCGTGGCATGGCAAATGATTATTCATGGAATTCATCCAAACACAAATATGAAGATCTCTATAATTATCTGATCAGCGAGTAAAAACAGATCAAAATACAAATAAAAATCAGCTGCAAAAGACCATCAGGGGCGGGATACGCATTTGATGGTCTTTTTATGTGATAGGAAATTCCTGCAAGCAGGATTCTTTTTATTCATAAAATCGCAAAAAACGGACATACTTTACTAAAATAAGGAGGTTTTTGCGATGAGTGAAGAAAAAAATGAAAGAGCAGAAAAAGACGAAAAAACAGAGAAAAATGAACCGGGACAACAGCAGCCGGAACAGGGTGACTCTGTCATAGAGTATGGGGATACTGATCTGGATGATCCGGTGCGCAAACACAGGATCCATCTCATGACGATCATCGGTGAGATCGAGGGGCATGATGTGCTTCCATCGACAAGTAAAACCACAAAATATGAACATGTATTACCCAGACTGGCAGAGGTTGAGGAGGATCCGGCGATTGATGGGCTGTTGCTGCTGCTCAATACAGTAGGAGGAGATGTGGAGTCCGGACTTGCGATTGCCGAGATGGTCGCATCGATGTCCAAGCCGAGTGTGTCACTGGTGCTTGGTGGCAGCCATTCGATTGGTGTGCCGCTGGCAGTCTCGGCAAATCATTCGTTTATCGTGCCGAGCGGGACGATGGTTGTCCATCCGGTACGGCTCAATGGATTGACGATTGGCGCGCCACAGACGTATGACTATTTTCAGCAGATTCAGGATCGTATTACCGGCTTTGTATCCGGACATTGCCGGATCAGCCAGAAGCGTTTGGAGGAACTTATGTTGAATACGGCGATGCTCACAAAGGATCTCGGAACTGTCCTGGTGGGGGAACAGGCAGTGCATGAGGGGATCATCGATGAGGTCGGAGGGCTGCATCAGGCACTTGGCTGCCTGCATCGGATCATCGGGCAGCGCAGACAGCAGGACAACCCTAAATCTAGTGGCGATTGAACTTTTTGGTGACATTTATGCCTAGATATGCTAATATATAGAAATATATGGGCAGCAATCATAAAGGAGGCACAGGATGTCATTATTAGAAGCAATTCTGATGGGTATCATACAGGGTGTCACGGAATTTTTGCCTGTGAGCAGTTCCGGGCATCTTGCTTTATTTAAGATTTTATTTCGTGTGGAGGATGTGGGATTACTTTTTGATGTAATTTTGCATCTGGGCACATTGATCGCGATCTTTGCGGTGTATTACAAGGATATCTGGAAGATGATAGTAGCAGGTTTTTCCATTATCGGAGATGTCTGTAGAAATATTGGGATCTTTTTCAAAAATATTACGCATAAAACCAAGGGTGGTTACCATCATGTGATCTGTAACGGTTACCGCAAGTTTGCCATGCTTGTGATCGTTTCTACGATTCCGACTGGAGTGATCGGTGTGCTGGCTTCTGACCTGATCGAGCAGGCATCAAAGCTGCTGATTGTTCCGGGAATCTGTCTGATCATGACGGCGATATTATTATTGCTGGCAGATCACTGTAAGGGCGGTGAGAAGATGCCCAAGCAGGTGACATATTCTAATGCATTTATTATCGGTATTGCGCAGGGAGTGGCTACACTGCCCGGTCTGTCGCGCTCAGGAACGACCATCACTGCATGTCTGCTGAGTGGATTTAACCGCAAATTTGCAGTCAAGTATTCGTTTATCATGTCAATACCGGCGGTGCTTGGCTCGCTGGTGTTTGAATTATCCGATCTGGCAGCCGTGTCATTTACGAGCACAGAGATCATGTATTATCTGGTTGGCATGGTCGTGGCTGCAGTCGTGGGATATATCTGTATCAAGACGATGCTCTATGTGGTGCGGCAAAAGAAATTTACCGGATTTGCGGTGTATTGCCTGATCGTAGGAGCAATATCGGTGGGAGTGTACTTCTATCAGTTATAACACCTGCTTGTCCGGGATAGTGGAGGATGAATGAAGATGTCTGGACAGACAAAAAAGAAAAGCGGACAGAGCGCAAAACGTGGAGGTTCCGCACAGAACAGAAAAAAAGCTGCGGCAGAACCGATACAGGAGAGTGTCTATCAGGAAGTGATTCTGTGGGTGATGTTAGCAGTATCTATCGTAATGTTTGTGAGTAATTTTGGTATCGGAGGCAAGATCGGAGGCATGCTCAGTGGTGTATTATTTGGCCTGTTCGGGCTGCTGGCCTATGTTTTCCCGATTTTGTTATTTGTAGGGACTGTATTTATATTGTCAAACCGGACGAATCGGATCGCTATGATCAAGGTGGTTGCAGCGATCTTATTTGTGTGCTTTTTATGCCTGTTTCTGGAACTGGTAGCCGGCAGTGTGGATAATTATTCGCCGGCGGCAGCTTATATCTATGGAAGTGAGCAGCGCAATGGCGGCGGATTCTTCGGCGGTTTGCTGGCATGGCTGATCTGCCCGAATTTTGGCAGGGTCAGTGCATATGTGATCGATTTTATTGTGCTCATTATAACAATGGTGATAGTGACTGAACGTTCTGCCTGGAAACACGTCAGAAACGGTGGACACCGCATGTATGAGTCTGCAAAAGAAGGAAATGAACGTCTGCGGATCATACAGGAGCAGCACAGGGAAGAACGTCAGCTGCGCCGGATGGAGCGGAAGGTATCGGGAGTGTCACAGGATACACTATTGACAGCGGATGACCATACATATCACGGTTCAGAGGCTCTGACGGAGATCACGCCGGATACGTTTGCTTCCCTCAGCGAAAAGCGGAAAAAAGCCGGGCTTCCGGTGGATTCTGCTGCTCCGGTGAATGGGAAGGAGCCGGTGAATCCAAAAGATCAGGTAAATCCGGACCTGTCAGGGGATGAGCCTTCTGTTGTCGGACAGCATCAGGTGAGCCTGCAGCCGGTGGAACCTGCATCGGCAACGGTACAGGAAGAACCGGAAACGGATACAATGCCTGCATTTTCACCTGAATTACAGGAATTGTTTGCCCGCATTGAGCCGGAAGATAGTTCTACTGTGTTGAAGGAGACGATACCATCGCCGGCACCGGAGGTTGTTTTGCCGGAGATACAGCCGACAACTGCGGCTGCACAGGCTCCGGTGGAACTTGTTCCGGCGGAGCCTGAACCGGTAGTAGAATCAGTAGTAGAACCAGTATCAGAACTGGCATCAGAACCGGCACAGGTTACCAAGCCGATCCGCAATCCAAAGCAGGATGCACAGACAGCCGAAGCGGATGTCGCAGATATCGCGCAGGAGATTGAGGAGAAAGAGGCAGAGGAGCATCACAGTTATATATTTCCGCCGGTAGATCTGCTGAAAAAGGGCGACCCGCGTCATCAGGGTGATAGCAAGCAGCATCTGCAGCAGACTGCGTTGAAGCTGCAGCAGACACTGAAGAATTTTGGTGTAAATGTTACGATTTTAAATGTAAGCTGCGGACCTACCGTGACACGTTATGAGATTCAGCCTGAGATGGGTGTGAAGGTCAGCAAGATTGTAAACCTGACAGATGATATTAAATTGAATCTGGCTGCAGCGGATATTCGTATGGAGGCACCGATCCCCGGAAAGGCTGCGATCGGTATCGAAGTACCGAACAAGGAGACTTCGCCTGTGATGTTCCGTGATTTGGTGGAATCCAAAGAGTTTCAGGAGCATCCATCAAATATTGCATTTGCGGCAGGCCGGGATATCGGTGGACAGGTCATCATGGCAGATATTGCGAAAATGCCGCATTTATTGATTGCCGGTGCGACCGGTTCCGGAAAGTCAGTATGTATTAATACAATCATCATGTCACTGCTTTACCGTGCAGATCCGGAAGATGTAAAGCTGATACTGATTGATCCGAAGGTAGTGGAGCTGTCTGTCTATAACGGAATCCCGCATTTGTTTATCCCGGTTGTGACAGATCCAAAAAAAGCTGCCGGAGCACTCAACTGGGCAGTGGCAGAGATGACCGACCGATACCAGAAATTCGCTGCATACGGCGTGCGTGACCTGAAAGGATATAATGCCAAGGTAGAGAGTATCGCTGATATTGATGATCCGGACAAGCCTAAAAAGCTGCCGCAGATTGTCATCATCGTGGACGAGCTGGCAGATCTGATGATGGTCGCTCCAGGAGATGTAGAAGATGCGATCTGCCGTCTGGCGCAGCTGGCACGTGCCTGTGGCATTCATCTGATCATTGCGACGCAGCGCCCGTCCGTGAATGTCATTACCGGCCTGATCAAGGCAAATATGCCGAGCCGTATTGCTTTTTCGGTGACATCCGGTGTGGATTCGCGCACGATTCTCGATATGGTCGGTGCAGAGAAACTGCTTGGAAAGGGCGACTGCCTGTATTATCCGCAGGGACTGAACAAACCGTTGCGTGTACAGGGGGCTTTTGTTTCTGACCAGGAAGTATCGGCTGTCGTAGATTTTATCAAAGACAGTTACGGACATGCCTCCTACGACCCGGCGATAGAGGAACGGATGAGTAAGATTTCAGAAAGTACAGGCAGTACCGGAGCTTCGTCTGCGGCGGCACCGGGGGCAGATGCCGGTGGCAGGGATGTCTATTTTGTAGATGCAGCAAAGCTGCTGATGGATAAGGATAAAGCATCGATCGGCATGTTACAGCGTTATTTTAAGGTTGGATTTAACCGTGCGGCGCGTATTATGGATCAGTTAGAGGAAGCTGGCGTGGTAGGGCCGGAAGAAGGTACCAAGCCGAGACAGATTCTGATGAATCCGGAGACATTTGATGCGATGCTGGAGGATGGTTCTTTTTAATGTGATAGGAGGCAGGAGAGAAAATGGCACAGTTAATTGATGGAAAAAAGATCTCCCAGGAGATCAAAGACGAATTGAGACAGACCGTAGCAGAATTGAAAGCACAGGGAAAGGAGGGTGCACTGGCGGTGATCCAGGTGGGAAGTGATCCGGCATCTTCCGTGTATGTGCGGAATAAAAAGCGTGCCTGCGAATACATTGGTATTCGTTCTGAGAGTTATGAACTGCCGGAGCAGACAAGCGAGGACGAACTGCTTGCATTAATAGATAGATTAAACCGTGATACGAAAATCAATGGTATTCTATGCCAGCTTCCGGTTCCGGCGCATATGGACGAAGATAAGATTATCCGTGCGATCGACCCTGCAAAGGATGTAGATGGTTTCCATGCACAGAATGTAGGGGCACTGGTGATCGGACAGCAGGGATTTATATCGTGTACACCGGCCGGAATCATTCAGCTGCTCAAGCGTTCGGGTGTGGAGACCGCCGGTAAAAATTGTGTGATCATCGGTAGAAGCAACATTGTCGGAAAGCCGATGGCGCTTCTGATGCTGCGCGAGAATGCAACGGTAACGGTCTGCCATTCTAAGACCAAAAATCTGCCGGAAATATGCAGACAGGCAGATATTTTAATTGTTGCAATTGGACGTCCGAAGATGATTACTGCAGAATATGTAAAAGAGGGTGCGGTGGTGATCGATGTAGGCATACACAGACAGGAGGATGGCAAACTGTGTGGCGATGTTGATTTTACCCAGGTAGAGCCAATCGCAGGTGCGATCACACCGGTCCCCGGTGGTGTTGGACCGATGACGATTGCAATGCTGATGAATAACTGCGTAGAAGCAATGACTAGATCATAAAAAGAGGTTGCGGCATGAAGTGTACAAGATGTGGAGCGGAAATTCGAAAAGGAAATCTGTACTGTTCTAATTGTGGTGCAGAAGTACAGATTGTATCTGCAGACAATGTCATGGAGGAAGAATTTTTTCTCGATTTTCAAAAGCGTGAAATGCGCGCTGCGGCATCTGAACCGAACCATCCATCTGCTGCGCATCCAAAGGCAGGGGAAAAGCAAATTCACCGGAAGCTGGTCAAAGGCTGGCTGACAGTGGCTATAGGTACCTGTGGTCTTGCAGCGATTGCTATGCTGCTGTGTGTGCGGGGGACGCAGGCTGCACAACATAGTGCAGATCCGGCTTATGATGCGATGATCATTGCCCTGGCAGACGGTGAGGACGAACAGGCGGCTGACTGCCTGAAAAAAAGCCGGCTCTTTCAGACAGATCCGATGTCTGGTGCATTCTGGCAGGCGTGGCTGTACGGACAGCAGGCAGATGAACAGCAGCAGATCCGTACCTTACAGGAGGTACTCGCCACAGATGAGAAAAATGTATATGCCTGCAGGGAATTGATACGCATCTATGTGGCAGAAAATAATTTTGAAGCGTTGCATGACTTCTATGACGCTTATGCAGATACTGCACTGGCAGGATTATTTGAGGATTATCTTGTGGCGGCACCGGTGATTGAGATACCGTCGGAGCCGGTATGGGAAGGAGATGCGCTCACAATTCAGGCACAGGGGGGGCTCAATATTTATTATACACTCGATGGGACTTCGCCGGTCACGAATGGTATCTTGTATTATGCACCGTTGAAGCTGCAGGCGGGGGAATATGTGATTGCGGCTGCCACATGCAATGAGGACGGCTACTATAGTCCGGTTGTGACCTGCGAACTAAAAGTGGAAGAACATTATCAGCTCGGAATGCCGCAGGTGACACCTGATAGCGGAGAGTATCTGACACCGCAGACAATTCATATCAGCGTACCGGCAGGATGTACTGCCTATTATACATGGGATGGGCAGAACCCGACGACTGCATCTGCCAGATACAGCGGTAGTATTTCTATGCCGGAGGGTAATAATGTGTTATCGGTGATCGTAGTCGATGCGTATGGCAATGAGAGCAGTATTCAGCGTGTGAACTATATTTATATGCCATAAAAGGATGATAAAGAAAAAGCTTGTGGCCGTGTGTGCGGTCACAAGCTTTTTCTTTAATCCTCCATAAATTCTATATAGTCTTTATCCATCTTTTTGATCCGGGCGAGGGAGTATACGTCGATACCTTGCGCTGCCAGTTTCTCATGTCCGGGCTGGAAAGATTTCTCAATGACAATGCCGATACCGGCGATGGTAGCGTGAGCCTTGCGGATGAGACGCAGAGCACCGGTTGCAGCTTCTCCGTTTGCCAGAAAATCATCGACAATCAGTACATGATCATTCTCGTTTACATATTTGCTGGACATGGTGAGTTCATAGCTGGTGCCTTTTGTATACGAAGTGACGATTGTCTGATATAAATCGCTGTTTAGTGTCTTGGAAGGCTGCTTTTTTAAGATGACCATCGGAACACCGAGTGTCATGGCGCAGGTGAGTGCAGGCGCGATACCTGAACTTTCGATGGTAGCTACTTTTGTGACACCTTTTCCTTTAAAATGTTCGGCAAGTGCCTTGCCGATCTCCATCATGAGTCCGGGGTCAACCTGATGATTGATAAAACTGTCTACTTTCAATATATTTTCGTTGACAGCAATTCCTTCGCTAAGAATCTTATCTTCCAGTAATTTCATAAAAACTCCGCCTTTCGTTTCGTAATTCAATTATTACTTAACATTATAACACTTTTTTGCATGGACACAATGAAATATTTGTATGAAATGACAGGTTTTTGTATAGGATGTTACAAAGTATGAGGTAAAATCCGGGTAAATTGATGAAAGAGAGAAAAAAGTATAATAGTTGCAGGAACATGGCAGCATGTTTCATTGGAATGATGTTGTTTCTATATGGATGCAGCATCTATGGCGGATGTGTGACTGCACGTGCGGAAGAACATGGGAAGGCTGTGGAAGAACCGCAGAATCTGTACGCCCTGGCGGCGTGTCTCATGGATGCTGAGAGTGGACGTGTACTGTATGAAAAAAATGGATCAGAACACCGGGCAAATGCGAGTACGACCAAGATATTGACACTGATCCTGACGTTAGAGCGTGGAAATCCGGATGATGTGGTTACGGTGTCTGAACGCGCTGCCAGGCAGCCGGAGGTCAAACTGGGGATGCATACCGGTGAGCAGTACCGGCTCGGGGATCTGTGTTATTCACTGATGCTCGAATCACACAATGATTCTGCAGTGGCGATCGCAGAGCATGTCGGGGGCAGTGTGGAAGGATTCGCTGCACTTATGAATGAGAAAGCACAGGAACTGGGCTGTGGACAGACACATTTTATTACACCAAACGGATTGGATGAGTCAGACGAAACAGACTTTCATGGCACATCTGCGATCGATCTGGCAAAGATCATGTCATATTGTATTCTGCGCTCGCCGATGAGGGGGGAATTTTTGAATATTACACGTACACAGGACTACAAATTCACGGATGTATCCGGTAAACGGCAATATGCCTGCTACAATCACAATGCATTTTTACATATGATGGATGGTGCAATCTCCGGAAAAACCGGATTTACCGCAGATGCCGGATATTGCTATGTCGGGGCGCTTGAACGGGATGGACGGACATTTGTAGTGACCCTGCTTGGATGCGGCTGGCCCAATAACAAGACTTATAAATGGAAGGATTGCCAGAAGTTGTTCGCTTATGGAATCGATAATTATGAATATCGTACACTCAACCGTGAGAACGGAGTCTGGAGCAGGCCGGTGGATAACGGGGCATCCGGAGACGGCAACCCGTATGAGACACCTCTCGTATGTCTGAAGGAGGAGCCACACGAGCCGATTACCATGCTGCTCCGGAGTGATGAGATGCTCACATTTGAAGAAAGAATAAAAGATTTATCGGCTGCACCGATATTAAAGGGTGAAAATGCAGGGGAAGTGTGTTATTATCTTGAAAGATGCGATGGAACAAGGGAGCTGGTCTATCGTGCAGGCGTCTATGCAGCAGACGAGATCCGGGCAAAGGACATGATGTTTTATCTCAGGTTTGTGATACAGAAATTGGTTACTTAATAGTTGCTAAAATTTTAACAATTTCTATATAAATTCTATTGAAAAACTTTTCCAAAACATATATAATTATTATAGCGAAATTTTTGCTTTTTAAAAAATTAAGCACTAAAAATATATACGGAGGTAGAAAGAATGAGTAATGGTAATGATAATTTGGCAATGCAGCGCATCGCCGGATTAGTCGACGAAAACAGTTTTATGGAAATCGGCTCACTTGTTACTGCAAGAAGCACAGATTTCGACCTGTCAAATACAGACACTCCTTCCGATGGCGTTGTGACCGGACATGGTCTGATCGACGGAAACCTTGTGTTTGTCTACAGTCAGGATGCAGGCGTACTTGGCGGTACGATCGGGGAGATGCATGCAAAGAAGATTGCAGGTCTTTATGACATGGCAGTCAAGATGGGTGCACCGATCATCGGACTGATTGACTGCGCAGGTATGAGACTTCAGGAGTCTGTAGATGCATTAGAGGCAGTCGGAACACTGTATGCAAAGCAGGTGGCAGCATCCGGTGTGGTTCCTCAGATTACAGCGGTATTCGGAACCTGTGGCGGCGGCATGGCAGTCGTACCCGCTCTTTCAGATTTTACATTTGCAGAGGCTGAAAAGGCAAAGATTTTTGTCAACTCACCGAATGCAATTCCCGGAAACAATACAGGAAAATGCGACAGCTCGTCTGCACAGTTCCAGAGCGAAGAAGCAGGGACTGTAGATGGCATCGGATCTGCAGCAGAGATCTATGCACAGATCCGTGAACTCGTGACAATGCTTCCTGGAAACAATACACAGGCTGGTGTTGCAGATAGCTGTGCAGATGATCTGAACCGTGCATGCGCAAGCCTTGACACGATGAAGGGTGATCCCAGATATGTGCTCAGCGAGATCTCTGACGGACATGCTTTTGTTGAGACAAAGGCCGGTTACGCAAAGGAGATGGTTACCGGATTTATCAAATTAAACGGTATGACCATCGGAGCTGTGGCAAATGCAACAGAGCTGTATAAGGATGGCGAGAAAGCAGAGGAGTTCGAGGCAAGCCTGACTTCCCGCGGATGCAACAAGGCTGCTGATTTCATCGCATTCTGTGATGCATTTGAGATTCCTGTTGTTTCCTTTACCAATGCAACTGGATTCAAGGCATGCATGTGCGCAGAGAAGAATCTGGCAAAGGCACTGGCTCGTCTGACCTATGCATTTGCAAATGCGACTGTACCGAAGGTAAATGTGATCGCTGATAAGGCTTATGGCAGCGCATATGCAGTTATGAATTCCAAGGCACTCGGTGCTGACCTCGTGTACGCTTGGCCGGATACAAAGGTTGGCATGATGGATGCGTCCCTGGCAGCTAAGATTATGTATGCGGATGCTTCCGCAGATGTACTTGCTGAGAAGACCAAAGAATACGATGCGCTTCAGGGCAATATCCAGTCTGCAGCAAGACGCGGATATGTAGACCGTATCGTTGATTATGCAGATACCAGAAAGTATCTGGTAGCAGCATTTGAGATGCTTTACACGAAAAATGTAGAGCAGCCCTACAAGAAACACGGTGCAAAATAAGAAAGGTGACGATTATGACGAAGATTAAGAAAAAATTATTACTGATCGTCAGTCTGTGCCTTCTTGCCGTCGGAGTATTCGGATGCGGCAGTGATGAAAATGCCACGTATAACGGATATACCGCGGATCAGCTTGCTGCAAACAATACAGGTATTCTGGATGAACTGGTAGGCATGAGCGATGATGACCTCGCAATGTACCAGTCTATGCCGGATCAGATTGATGCAGCAACCTTGAAGGTGATCAACAACTGGGTTGATATCAAAGATGAGGTTGGCGATTTTGTTGATTACGGTGAAGTAGCTGTGACACAGGCAAACGGAACAACTACAGTAGAGCAGACTGCAAGCTTTACAAACCGTGATATCAAAGTGACCTTTGTATATGATAAAGACATGCAGGTAGAGGACATTTCGATCGATAAAGTCTACTCACTGGGTGAGACCATGCAGAAAGCAGCGATGAACACAGCAATGGGTATGGGAACCGTATTCGTAATGCTGATCATCATCAGCCTGATCATTTCATGCTTTGCATTTATCAACAAAGCACAGAAAAAGGCAGAAAATAAAAAGACAGCCGCAGCGCCTACTCCCGCAGTAGCCGCAGCACCTGCGCCCGCAGTTGTTCCCCAGACAGATGATCTGGAACTGGTAGCTGTCATTGCAGCAGCGATCGCAGCAGCTACAGGTACATCTACAGATGATTTTGTAGTTCGCTCAATCAAGAGAAGATAAGAATTAAAAATTTCAGGAGGACATAATCATGAAAAATTATACAATTACCGTAAACGGAAATGTTTATGATGTAACCGTAGAAGAAGGTGGCGCAGGCACAGCAGCACCTGTAGCAGCAGCTCCCAAGGCGGCACCTGTAGCAGCAGCTCCGAAAGCAGCAGCTCCCGCCGGTGGTGCAGGTGCCGTTAAGATCGAGGCAAAGGCAGCCGGAAAGGTATTCGCTGTTGAGGCATCTGTCGGACAGGCAGTAAAGAAGGGCGATACAGTCCTGATCTTAGAGGTTATGAAGATGGAGACTCCCGTTGTTGCTGAGACAGACGGAACCATCGCAAGTATTGACGTTGCAAAGGGCGACAGCGTAGAGGTTGGAACTGTTTTAGCAACCATGAATTAGTCGAATAGGAGGTCTCGTATGAGTTACGTTACAGAAACACTGGGTAATCTCATTCACCAGACAGCCTTCTTCAATCTGACCGTAGGAAACTATTTGATGATTGCAGTTGCCTGCTTCTTCCTGTATCTTGCGATCAAGAAGGAGTACGAGCCGCTTTTGCTTTTACCGATTGCATTCGGTATGCTGCTCGTAAATATCTATCCGGATATCATGCTTCATCCGGAAGATGCTAGCAATGGCGTAGGTGGATTACTCTATTACTTTTATCAGTTAGATGAATGGTCAATCCTGCCTTCACTGATTTTCATGGGTGTAGGTGCGATGACAGACTTTGGACCGTTGATCGCGAATCCGATCAGCTTCCTGTTAGGTGCAGCAGCACAGTTTGGTATTTACATGGCATACTTCATGGCGATCCTGATGGGATTCAATGATAAAGCTGCCGCATCTATCTCCATTATCGGCGGTGCGGACGGACCGACCTCGATCTTCCTTGCAGGAAAGCTTGGTCAGACCGGACTTTTGGGACCGATTGCCGTGGCGGCATATTCGTATATGGCACTGGTGCCGATTATCCAGCCGCCGATCATGAAGGCTCTGACAACAAAGAAAGAGCGTCAGATCAAGATGGAGAACCTTCGCCCGGTTTCCAAGCTGGAGAAGATTTTATTCCCGATCGTAGTTACGATCATTGTATGTATGGTATTACCGACAACTGCTCCGTTAGTAGGTATGTTGATGCTTGGTAACCTGTTCCGTGAGTCTGGCGTTGTCCGTCAGCTGCAGGAGACAGCTTCCAACGCAATGATGTATATCGTCGTTATCTTACTCGGTACTTCCGTTGGAGCAACTACGAGTGCAGAGGCATTCTTGAATGTCAGCACATTGAAGATCGTTGCTTTAGGACTGATCGCATTCGCAGTAGGTACAGCATCCGGTGTACTGATCGGTAAGTTACTCTGTGTAGCTACCAGGGGCAAGATCAACCCGCTCATCGGATCAGCCGGTGTATCAGCCGTACCTATGGCTGCCCGTGTATCACAGAAAGTCGGAGCTGAAGAAGATCCTACGAACTTCCTGCTGATGCATGCAATGGGACCGAACGTTGCCGGAGTTATCGGTACTGCAGTTGCAGCCGGAACATTTATGGCGATCTTCGGAATCTAAATATAATAAGGAGGAACTTAATCGATGTCTGATAAAAACACGACGAAAAAACCGTTAAAAATAACAGAGACCATCTTACGTGATGCACATCAGTCTCTGATTGCTACGAGAATGACTACCGAGCAGATGTTACCCATTGTTGATAAGATGGATAAAGTCGGCTATCACGCTGTTGAGTGCTGGGGTGGTGCTACATTCGATGCGTCTCTTCGTTTCCTGAAGGAAGATCCGTGGGAGCGTCTGCGTAAGCTGAGAGCAGGATTCAAAAATACAAAGTTACAGATGCTGTTCCGTGGACAGAATATCTTAGGATACCGTCCCTATGCAGATGATGTCGTAGAGTATTTCGTACAGAAGTCTATCGCAAATGGTATTGATATCATCCGTATCTTTGACTGCCTGAATGATCTGAGAAACTTACAGACTGCTGTTAACGCTACCAATAAAGAAGGCGGCCATGCACAGGTAGCCCTGAGTTATACATTAGGTGACGCTTATACCTTAGAGTACTGGACCGAGATGGCAAAGAAGGTCGAAGATATGGGCGCGAATTCCGTATGTATCAAGGATATGGCAGGACTTCTGACTCCGTATAAGGCTGAGGAGCTGATCAAGGCTATGAAGTCTACGATCAGTATTCCGATTGAGCTGCACACACACTATACATCAGGTGTTGCTTCTATGACATGCTTAAAGGCTGTAGAGGCAGGATGTGATATCATTGATACTGCAATGTCTCCGTTCGCACTTGGAACGAGCCAGCCTGCAACTGAGGTTATGGCTGAGACATTTAAGGGAACAGCTTATGATCCCGGATTCGACCAGATGCTGTTAAAGGAGATCGCAGATTACTTCCGTCCGATGCGTGAGGAGGCAATCAAGAGCGGTCTGCTGAACCCGAAGGTATTGGGTGTAGATATCCAGACTCTGTTATATCAGGTACCCGGCGGAATGCTGTCGAACATGGTATCACAGCTGAAGGAGCAGAATGCAGAGGATAAATATATGGAAGTACTCGAGGAGATCCCCAGAGTCCGTAAAGATCTCGGTGAACCGCCTCTGGTTACACCTTCTTCACAGATCGTTGGTACACAGGCTGTATTCAACGTACTGATGGGTGAGCGTTACAAGGTCGCTACCAAGGAGACAAAGGATGTCCTGCTCGGAAAGTATGGACAGACTGTAAAGCCGTTTAATCCTGAAGTTGTAGATAAGGTATTAGGCGAGGATAAGAAGAATGCAATTACTTGCCGTTATGCAGATCTGCTTGAGCCCGAGTTAGATAAGATTGAGGCTGAGATGAAGCAGTGGAAGCAGCAGGATGAGGATGTCCTCACTTATGCATTGTTCCCCCAGGTTGCTACCGAATTCTTCAAATATCGTCAGGCACAGCAGACAAAGGTAGATCCGTCTGTCGCTGATGAGAAAAATAAGGCGTATCCGGTATAATTACTGATGCCGATTGTCATGTTTACATGATGATGCTATGATTAAGTAAAGAAAGACTGTTACAAAGGAATCTCAACTCTACCACTTCCCAGGTTGAACGGATTCCGGCGTAGCGGTCTTTTTGCTATGTGGGAAATGCTATATAGGAAAGCCTATTTTTACTTGACGAAAAAAACAAATGGGGGTAGCATAGACATATCGGTGTTTTTACCGATAAAAGACATATTGGAGGTCTCTTATGAGAAAAATAACAAAGCGAAACATATTTGCAGGCTTACTTGCATTGTTGTTGACAGTATCGTGTCTGATGACATCTGTGCAGCCGGCACAGGCGGCCACGACTGGTGCGGGAAATTATTACCTGAAAGTAAATAAAGGTACAAACGTAGTGACGGTCTACAAGCAGGACGGCACACCGTATACTGCATTTACCTGTTCCGTAGGCTATCCGACACCGGTTGGAACCTTTTATACACCGGTAAAATATCGCTGGTGGACGTTGGATGGTCCCTCATATGGTCAGTATTGCACACGTATCACCGGAGGATTTCTGTTCCATTCGGTATGGTATTACCAGCAGCAAAAAAACGCACAGTCTTACAGACAGTATAACAAGCTTGGCACGACTGCGTCACATGGCTGTGTGCGGTTAACAGTAGCTGCATCAAAATGGATCTATGACAACTGTCCGTTGAAAACGAAGGTCATTATTTTTAATGGATCTTCGAAGGATGATCCGCTCGGAAAGCCGAAGACGATAACAGTGGATGAGTCGAAGTATATGGGCTGGGATCCGACGGATCCGGATAAGGACAATCCTTATAAAACGTATAATAATAAGCCGGAAATCAAAGTCAGCCAAAAGACCCTTGTACTGGGTAAACCTTTTGCAGGTGGAAATATGAGTTGCAAGGATTCTGGCGGTTTCGATTGTACAGATCTGGTAAATAAGACAGGAACGGTTAATACGAACAAAGAGGGAGATTATCCGGTTAAATATTCGGTCGTCGATTCCTGGGGTAGAACGAATACATTATCTGTTGTTTATAAGGTAAGAGATACAGAAAAGCCGTATATGAAAGGTGTGACGGATGCAATTACACGTACATATGATTCCACCTATAATGTGAAAGCAAAAGTCAAGGCTTCTAACATACAGGGACAGGATCTGACCAGTAAAATAAAAGTCGCGATTAAGAAGCCACACGAGAAAGAGTATAAGACTTATAAGAAAGATACATATACATTCAGTAAAGTCGGAACTTACAAGATCCGCTATACGGTCACAAATCCGACAAATCAGAAGTCAACCACTAAATATCAGACGATTGTAGTTGTTGATATGTCGAGACCGATCCTGACATCGGAGTATGACTGGGATGCGCTGGCAGTTGGCAAACTGACCAAAACACTCAGCTATGAACAATTGATGGAGGATGTAAGTGCAACATTATCATGTGGTACAAGGCTGGACGATTCCGTTGTTATTACAGTGAAAAAACCGGACGGCGAGAGTAAAACCCTGAAACCGGGCAAGAGCCTGAAACTGCAGGATACCGGTAAGTATAAGGTGATCTATACGGTTAAGAATCCGACCAAAAACACTCGTAAAAATGAGTATTTATCAGCTTCAAAATCAAGAGCATTGTATGTCGTTGATTCAGATGTACAGTTGTGCCTGTATGAAGATCTGCCGGTAGAGGAGGAACCGTCGCAGGAACCGACCGATACAGGTGATGGGCAGACGGATGATCAAAGTACGGTTGATCAGGGCACGGATGCGACTGGTGAGCAGCAATCCGGAGAAAAGGATTCTCTGCAGGAGAATAAGTAAATGAACAATACGAATGAATTGACCAATCGTATCAATCAGGCTTACAGCAGTATGAGCAAGGGGCAGAAGCTCCTTGCTACATACATTACAGACAATTATGATAAAGCTGTGTTTCTAACGGCGGCAAAGCTGGGAGAGGTCGTAGGCGTCAGTGAATCTACGGTTGTCCGTTTCGCTTCCCATCTGGGATACAAGGGCTATCCGGAGTTCCAGAAAGCGCTGGAGGAGATGGTTCGGAATAAATTGAATTCGATTCAGCGCATGGAAGTGACTTATGGACGTATTACCCAGTCACAGATATTAGAGACAGTACTACAGGCAGACGCAGAAAAAATAAAATACACACTGGAGCATATCGATCAGGATGCCTTTGAGATGGCTGTGGATACGATCTTAAAGGCAAAAACAATCTATGTTGTGGGAATCCGCAGCTGCGCGCCGCTCGCGAGCTTTCTGGCGTTCTATCTGCACCTGATGTTCGACCGGGTGATTCAGCTCAATACGAACAATTCCAGCGAGTTGTTTGAGCAGATGGTTCGCATCGGCAAGGATGATGTGATTATCGGAATCAGCTTTCCGCGCTATTCGATGCGCACGTTAAAGGCAATGGAATTTGCGAATAACCGGAGCGCCAAGGTTATCACGCTGACAGACAGCGTACATTCACCGATGAACCTGTATTCTTCCTGTAATCTGATTGCGAGCAGCGATATGGCATCCATCGTGGATTCACTGGTCGCACCGCTTAGCGTGATCAATGCGCTGATCGTCGCATTGTGCATGAAAAAACAGGGCGAAGTTGTGAAAACACTGGAAGAACTGGAAAATATCTGGGACGAATATCAGGTCTATGAGAGCGATGAGATCAATTACATTGATGACTCGATGAAAATGCGTTATGCCAAACTGGGAGATGATCATGCATAAATATCAGTTAATTATTGTCGGTGCAGGCGCCGCCGGCATGATGGCGGCGATCACAGCGGCACAAAATGGTATACCGGGAGAAGACATCCTGGTGCTCGAGCGCAATGAGAAGCCGGGTAAAAAGATCTATATCACAGGAAAGGGCAGGTGTAATCTGACGAATGCCTGTGATGTAGAAGATCTGTTCCGGAATGTGCCGAGAAATGCCAAATTTTTATATAGTGCTTTTTATTCGTTTACGAACGATCAGGTCATTGATTTTTTTGAGTCGGCAGGAATGCGGACAAAGGTGGAACGTGGAAACCGTGTCTTTCCGGTGTCCGACCACGCTTCGGATGTGATCGGAACACTCAAGCGGCTGATGGATCGCGCGAAGATTCAGGTTATCTATCATGCGAAGGTACGACAGATTGAACATTCGCAGAGCGGGCAATACTGTCTCCGGCTGCAGGATCAGCAAAGCTATGAGTCAGAACGTGTATTGCTGGCAACCGGAGGCAAATCATATCCGGCAACCGGATCGGATGGAAGCGGCTATCAGCTGGCAGAGGCACTTGGACATCATGTGACGGCGCTTCGTCCTTCACTTGTTCCGTTTCATGTATCAGATGAGGATATCAAGGCATTGCAGGGACTCGCACCGAAAAATGTGCGTGTAAAGATCTCTGATCCGGGGAAAAATAATAAAGTGATTTATGATGAGTTCGGTGAAATGCTGTTTACACATTTTGGTGTCAGTGGACCACTCATGCTGACAGCCAGTGCTGTTTTAAATGATGCGATTCAAAAAGGACCGCTTACGCTGCATCTCGACTGGAAGCCGGCATTGTCCGAAGAACAGCTGGATAAGCGTCTGCTCAAGGAATTTGAAGAAAATAAAAACAAGCAGTTCAAAAATTCGCTGTCGGGTCTTGCACCTGCAAAATTGCTGCCGGTGCTGGTTGCCCGCAGTGGGATTGCAGAGAAGAAAAAGGTGAACGAGATCACACGGGAGGATCGTGCTGCGCTGATTGCATGTCTGAAAGATTTTACGATGACGCTCACTGGCCTGCGTGGATTTGAAGAGGCGATTATCACGCGCGGTGGTATCTCGTTGAAAGAGGTCAATCCCTCTACAATGGAATCAAAACTGATGCCGGGTCTGTATTTTGCAGGAGAAATGCTTGATCTGGATGCATTAACCGGAGGATTTAACCTGCAGATTGCGTGGTCGACGGGTTATCTCGCCGGATATAGTGCGGCACAGCAGCAAAAGGCAGCACAGTAAATAAGGAAAGGATACGAGCAAATGTCTATAAATATTGCAATTGACGGACCCGCAGGGGCAGGAAAGAGTACGATCGCAAAAAAACTGGCACAGGAGCTGGGATATGTCTATGTGGATACCGGTGCGATGTACCGGGCGATGGCATATTATTTCCTGCAGCAGGGAATTGATAAAACAGACGAGGCTGCGATCAACGCGGCTGTAGATGGCGTAGATGTGACGATCCGTTATGTGGATGGCGCACAGCAGGTATTGCTGAACGGAGAAGATGTAACCGGAAGCCTGCGCAGTGAACAGGTCGGAAATATGGCGTCCAATACGAGTGTCTATCCGGCTGTCCGGGTAAAGCTGGTTGCCCTGCAGCAGAAGCTGGCACAGACAACAGATGTGATCATGGATGGCAGGGATATCGGGACGTGTGTGCTGCCGGATGCACAGGTGAAGATTTATCTGACCGCAAGTGTAGGAACACGCGCCAAACGCCGCTATGATGAGCTGGTTGAAAAGGGAGAGCAGCCGGATCTGGAAAAGATAGAGGCTGATATAGAAGAACGTGATTACCGCGATATGCATCGTGAGATGTCTCCGCTGCGTCAGGCAGATGATGCCGTGCTGGTAGATTCCTCCGAGATGAATATCGAACAGGTTGTGTCAGCAATACTTGAGATCGTGAAGGAGAAGCAGGCATAGTATGGACGTGAAGGTAGCAAAGAGTGCCGGATTTTGTTTTGGCGTCAAACGGGCGGTGGATCTCGTGTATGAACAGGCATGTATACCGGGGGCACTGTACACCTATGGCCCGATTATACACAATGAGGAGGTTGTGCATGATCTGGAGAAAAAGGGTGTGCAGGTCATTCATTCGACCGATGAACTGGAACGTCTGGAGAAGGGGCGCGTGATCATCCGTTCACACGGAGTCGGACAGGAGACACAGCAGCGGCTGGAAGCAGCCGGATTTGAAGTGCTGGATGCAACCTGCCCATTTGTGAAGAAGATTCACCGGATTGTGGCAGAGCATTCCGGGGCAGGGGATCATATTATCATTATCGGAAATCCGACACATCCGGAAGTACAGGGTATCTGCGGATGGTGTGATCCGGCGCATACAACAGTGATTGAAACGGTTGAGGAGGCAGAGTCATTCTGTCTTCCGGAGAAAAAAAATCTCTGTATCGTTTCACAAACGACATATAACAACAAGAAATTTAAGAATTTAGTTGAAATTATTCAAAATAAAGGTTATTATATATGCATATGTATTTTAAATACTATCTGCAATGCAACAGCAGAACGGCAGACAGAAGCGCGTATGCTGGCCAGTGAATCCGATGCAATGATCGTAATCGGAGGCAGCCACAGCTCTAATACACAGAAGTTATTTGAAATATGTAAGGATGAATGTAAAAATACTTACTATATACAGACACTGGAAGATTTGGACTCGACAGAACTTCGTGGACTTGGCAACGTAGGTATTACAGCAGGGGCATCTACCCCAAATAATATTATTGAGGAGGTTCAAAAGTATGTCAGAAATGAGCTTTGAACAAATGCTGGAAGAGTCTTTAAAGACAATCCGACAAAACGAAATAGTGGAGGGTACGGTCATCGATGTAAAGCCGGACGAGATTGTCTTGAACATCGGATATAAGTCAGATGGAATCATCAGCCGCAGCGAGTATACCAACGAGCCAAACGCAGACCTTACCACCATGGTCTCTGTAGGAGACAAGATGGAAGCAAAAGTAAAGAGAGTCAATGACGGCGAAGGTCAGGTGCTTCTTTCTTACAAGAGCCTTGCAGCTGAGAAAGGCAGCAAGCGGTTAGAGGAAGCATTCGAGAACGGAGAGGTGCTGACTGCAAAGGTTGCACAGGTTCTCACAGGTGGTCTGAGCGTGATCGTCGATGAGGCACGCGTATTCATTCCCGCAAGCCTTGTAAGCGACACTTATGAGAAAGACCTTTCTAAGTACGAGGGACAGGAGATCCAGTTCGTGATCACTGAGTTTAATCCCAGAAGACGCCGTATCATCGGTGACAGAAAGCAGTTAGTAGCTGCCAAGAAGGCAGAGCTTCAGAAAGAACTTTTTGAGAAGATCAAAATTGGTGATGTCATTGAAGGAACTGTTAAGAATGTCACAGATTTCGGTGCATTTATTGATCTGGGCGGTGTTGACGGACTGCTTCATATTTCAGAGATGAGCTGGGGCAGAATCGAGAATCCCAAGAAGGTATTCAACGTTGGTGATACGGTAAAGGTATTCATCAAAGATATCAAGGATACAAAGATTGCACTTTCTATGAAGTTCCCGGATGCAAATCCTTGGAACAATGCAGAGGAGAAATTTGCGGTAGGAAATATCGTAAAGGGAACCGTAGCACGTATGACAGATTTCGGCGCATTTGTTGAGCTGACACCTGGAATTGATGCATTATTACATGTTTCACAGATCGCCAAAGAGCATATCGAGAAGCCGTCTGATGTATTAAAGATCGGACAGGAGATCGAGGCAAAGATCGTTGATTTCAACGAGGCAGACAAGAAGATCAGCCTGAGCATGAAGGCATTACTTGCTCCTGAAGAGGAGAATACAGATGAAGCACCCGCAGAGGATGCTGAGTAGTCACTAAAAGCATTCCCTGTGGGATTATCCCACAGGGAATTTTGAATGTAAGATAAAAACAGCTCGCAGAGCGTAGATTTATTGATAGAGGAAAAATCATGTTGGATAACTATGAGAAGTTTAAAAAAGATATTTTTGCCCTCACAAAGATTGATCTGAACGCATATAAAGAAAAGCAGATGCGCCGCAGAATCGATACATTGATCGGAAAAAATAAAATTGACAGCTATGATATGTATGTGGCATTGATTAAGCAGGATAAGGACAAATTTGAAGAGTTTGTTAACTTCCTGACAATCAATGTGTCTGAGTTTTACCGGAATCCGGATCAGTGGAAGATTCTTGATCAGGAAGTATTTCCAAAGCTGATCAACAAGTTTGGTAAAAACCTGACGATCTGGAGTGCCGCCTGTTCAACCGGAGATGAGCCGTATTCACTTGTCATGGCACTGAGCCGTCATTTACCATTAGCTAATATCCGTATTATTGCGACAGATATTGATAAGCAGGTATTGGCTGCGGCCAAGGTTGGTCTGTATAACGAGAAGAGTATTGCCGCTGTGCCGGAGGATCTGAAGAAAAAGTATTTCAAGCAGATCGGAAACTCTTATCAGATTGCAGATGAGATCAAACATCGTGTAGAGTTCAGGGAGCACAATCTGCTTCGTGACCCGTATCCGTCAGGCTGCCATCTGATTGTGTGCAGAAATGTAGTTATTTATTTTACAGACGAAGCGAAAGATCAGATCTATGCGAAGTTTTATCAGGCATTGGTGCCCGGTGGTGTGTTATTTATCGGCAGCACCGAGCAGATCATGAATTATAAGGATTTTGGCTATGAGCGTGATAAATCCTTCTTCTTTGAACGAGGCTGACCGGGTGTGATACATGCAGGCAGGAAACTGCGCAATACGTGTGTCATATATTCCGATAATTGTTTTGAATTTAAAAAATCATCAGTCACAGCGACCCTTGTGTAACATGTTTCAGGGGTCGCTTTTTTTCTATATGCCGGATCGACGCAGACAGCGACTGATTTGTGCATTGCCATATCCTCTTCCGGGAGATAAAAATAATTTTTATAGTCTGAATAATACATGCGTGCCATATGCTGATAGAGAGGAATCCGGACAAATGCGTGATCCGTGTGTGTGCGGAGATAGACACCACTGACCGGATGGTGTACAGACAGTGCACCGGGGAGCGGGTATGGTACGGACAGTGTCACAATCAGCTCTTCAGCAGCGCTGCCATCCAGTTGTGTATAAGCTTCAACCGAAAATTGTTCAACGGATGCAGTCTCGGAAAACAAACAGTCATACGCAAAAATATCCAACAACTGATACATATTCCGTACATCCTCAAGGTTGTGCAGCCGCAGCAGTTGAGCGGCATCGGGGTCAGGATTTCTGGTATAGTTTTCATATACCTTGATCAGTTCACCGCCGGTATAGAGGTCTTCCCTGGCGATACCTAAGAATTGTTCTAATGATTTCTGGCGGTAACTCTGCAGCTGAAGCATGTTTTTGCGTTGTCGGCATTCTTTATAAATATCAAACTGTTCATATGCATCAAAGGACAGAGCAAGACCGTAAGCTCCGGCGCGTTCACTCAGAAATGGCAGATCAAAGCTGCTGCCGTTGAACGTGATGATCCGTCTGACGGGAGACTGTGTCAGGAATGTCTGAAGGCATCGCAACAGCTCCGGTTCTTCATCGCTGTGGTCGGCAAAGAACTGGTGAAGCCCCAATACGCTGCCCCCGGTATACAATGCCAGACCGATCAGATAGATCCTGTGTCTGCTGCGGGACAGTCCGGTTGTCTCAATATCCAGAAACAGGTCACCGTGCTGCAATTGTGTCTGCGTAAAAGCAGACGGTTGAAAATGAATATTTGTATCGATCCAGTGCTGCATATGAACTTACTTCCCTTTCTATTGAAAATGCAAAATGTAAAATAAGTATACACGACTTTTGTTCGTTAAAAAAGACAAAATAACGACAATTTTTTGATCAATTTTTTATGACAAACTTTCTCATTGTGCTATAATAAGACCAATATGTAGCAGTCCCTTATATGGACTGCTTACAGCAATAAATATAAGGAAAGAGAGGTCAATTTGATGGGATTACGAACGTTTAGAGGCGGAGTGCATCCTTTCGAGGGCAAAGATTTGTCAAAAGACAAGCCTGTAGAGGATTATTTGCCTAAGGGAGATCTGGTGTTACCTGTATCTCAGCATATCGGTGCCCCCGCACAGCCGGTTGTAGCAGTCGGTGATACGGTAAAGAAGGGGCAGCTGATAGCAGAAGCCGGCGGATTTGTTTCAGCAAACATCTATTCATCAGTTTCTGGAACTGTCAAGTCGATTGCACTGCACCGTGTCGCTACCGGCGATATGGTAAATTCGATCGTCATCGAAAATGACGGAAACTATGAGGAAGTGGAGTATGATGCAGTAGATGATATCATGACACTTTCCAAGGAAGAGATTATTGAGAAAGTAAAAAAAGCCGGAGTAGTAGGTATGGGTGGCGCAGGTTTCCCCACTCACGTAAAGTTATCGCCGAAGAATCCGGAAAAGATCGATTACATTATTGCAAACTGTGCAGAGTGTGAGCCGTATCTGACATCCGATTACCGCAGAATGATGGACAATCCGGAGCTGTTAGTCGGTGGAATCAAGATTGTATTACAGTTATTTGACAATGCAAAGGGTGTACTCGGTGTCGAGAACAATAAGCCGGACTGTATTGCCAAGCTGGAGGCACTATGTAAGGACGAGCCCCGTATAGAGGTCGTTCCCCTGCAGACAAAATATCCGCAGGGTGGTGAGCGTCAGCTGATCAAAGCCGTGACAGGCAGAGAGATCAATTCTACGATGCTTCCCGCAGATGCCGGATGTATCGTAGATAACGTAGAGACACTGGTATGTATTTACCGTGCAGTCAAAGAGGGCAAGCCGGTGACGAACCGTATCTTTACCGTGACCGGTGATGCAGTCAAAGATCCGCGCAACTTCTATGTAAGTGTCGGAACAAACTATGCGGAGTTACTCGAGGCAGCTGGTGGATTAAAGGAATCCGGAGCTGAGAAAATGATCTCCGGTGGACCGATGATGGGATTTTCTATGTTTGATCTGAATGTTCCGATCACAAAGACAAATTCATCCCTGCTGTGTCTGTCATCCGATGATGTTTCCCATCTGGAGCCGAGTGCATGTATCAACTGTGGCCGTTGTGTAGAAGCGTGCCCTGAGATGCTTGTACCGTCAAGACTTGCAAAGCAGGCAAATTTAAAGCTTGGTGAAGAATTCGAAAAATGGAACGGAATGGAGTGTATTGAGTGCGGAAGCTGCAGTTTCATCTGCCCGGCGAGACGCCCTCTGGCACAGTCCATTAAGACCATGAAAAAAGATATTCTTGCGGCAAGACGTAAAAAATAGAGAAAGAGGTGTTAGACATGGATAACATGTTACATGTTTCATCATCACCCCATGTGCGTGCGAAAGATTCTACCAACCGAATCATGGCATATGTAATTCTTGCATTGCTGCCTACGACACTGTTTGGTATCTTTAACTTTGGCCCGAAAGCACTGCTGCTGATCGTGCTCACGATCGCAAGCTGTGTCGGCACAGAGTGGGTGTTTGAAAAAATTGTTCACAAGAAAAGCACGATCAGTGATCTGAGTGCGGTTGTTACCGGATTGCTGCTGGCATTGAACCTTCCGGTGAATCTTCCCTGGTGGGAAGCTGTTCTCGGTGGTGTATTTGCGATCGCAATTGTCAAGATGATGTTCGGTGGACTTGGCCAGAACTTTATGAACCCGGCGCTGGGTGCCCGTTGTTTCCTGTTGATCGCATTTGCTGCTGATATGACGAATTTCCAGACGGATACTTATACCGGAGCTACACCGCTTGCAGCGATGAGAAACGGTGAGATCATCAACAGCATGGATGCTTTAATTGGACGTACCGCAGGTACAATCGGTGAGACGAGTACGATCGCGATACTGATCGGAGCGATCATCCTGATTTTACTCGGTGTCATCACATTGGCGATCCCCGCCAGCTATCTGATCACATTTGTGATCTTTATGCTGCTTTTTGGCGGACATGGTTTTGATATGTATTATATTGTTGCACAGTTGTGCAGCGGTGGTATCATGCTCGGAGCATTCTTTATGGCGACTGATTATGTCACGAGCCCGATCACACCGCGCGGACGGATCCTGTTTGGTATCTGCTGCGGTATTCTGACCGGATTGTTCCGTTGCTTTGGCGCGAATGCAGAGGGTGTTTCTTTTGCGATCATCCTGAGCAACCTGCTCGTCCCGATGATTGAGAAGATTACGATTCCGCGTGCATTTGGCCAGGTAAAAGAGAAGAAGGAGGGCAAATAGTATGAATACGAAAAAGATTGTTCATGATGCCGTCATCCTCACAGCTTTTACATTAGTCCTTGGATTTTTACTCGGACTTGTTTATGAGGTTACAAAACAGCCGATCGCAGATGCGGATGCAGCAGCGGCACAGGCTGCGTACAAAGAAGTATTTGCCGATGCGGATTCTTTTGAGGCCCTTGAGGGCTTTGATAAGAACGCAGCAACCGAGGAAGTAGTAGCGGCAGGCTATACAGATTCGATTGATGATATCCAGGTAGCAAAGGATGCTTCCGGATCACCGCTCGGTTATGTCGTGACTGTGACTGCAAAGGATGCGAGCCAGTCTACGATCACATTTTCCGTAGGTATCCAGAATGACGGAACCGTAAATGGCTATTCCATTACAAATATTGCGGAGACTCCGGGACTTGGTATGAAGGCGCAGGATGAAGATTTCTACTCACAGTTTCAGGGTAAACTGGTAGACACGTTCGAAGTAGTGAAGAACACACCTTCATCTGACAATGAGATCGAATCGATCTCCGGTGCAACCATTACTTCCAAGGCAATGGCAAACGGTGTCAATGCAGCTCTTACCTATTTCCGCGCAGAATTAGGAGGTGCACAGTAATGAATAAGTATGTAGAACGTTTATATAACGGTATTATCAAGGAAAACCCTACATTCGTACTGATGCTCGGTATGTGTCCGACATTGGCGGTTACATCATCAGCGATCAACGGATTAGGTATGGGACTTTCTACGACAGTCGTTTTGGTACTGTCAAACCTGCTGATCTCAGCATTTCGTAAAGTAATTCCGGATGGCGTGCGTATGCCGGCATTCATTGTCATTGTAGCATCACTTGTTACGATCGTAGAGTTTTTGATGAAAGCATATCTGCAGTCACTGTCTGCAGCGCTCGGTGTGTATATTCCGTTGATCGTTGTAAACTGTATCATTTTAGGACGTGCAGAGAGCTATGCATCTAAAAACCCGGTATTACCGTCTATCTTTGATGGTATTGGAATGGGTCTTGGTTTCACACTCGGACTGACTTGTATCGGACTGGTCCGCGAGCTTCTCGGAGCTGGACAGATCTTTGGTGCACAGGTATTGTCCCTGAGCTGGTTTACACCGATTACCATTTTTGTTATGGCACCTGGTGCATTCCTGGTACTGGCATTCCTCGTTGCAGGTATGAACATCATCCGTCGCAAGATGGAGGAGAAGGGTACACCTTTGGCAGAGCCCGCGGGATGCTTGAGCGGTGACTGCTCAAATTGTGCACATTCCAGTGTATGTGCAGATAAGAAGGAGGTAACAGACTGATGAAAGAACTCATACTGATCGCTGTTGGATCTGCGATCGTCAATAATGTCGTGCTGAGTCAGTTCCTGGGTATCTGCCCGTTCCTCGGCGTATCGAAAAAGACAGAGACTGCTGCCGGCATGGGCGGCGCGGTCGTATTCGTTATCACACTGTCATCACTCGTGACAGCACTGATTTACAAGTACATTCTTGCCAATACCTATCTGATGAGTATCGGTATTGACCTGACTTATTTAAAGACAATCGTTTACATTCTGGTCATTGCATGTCTGGTACAGTTTGTAGAGATGTTTTTAAAGAAAAAGATGCCTCCGTTGTATGAATCACTCGGTGTATATCTGCCGTTGATCACCACAAACTGTGCAGTACTTGGTGTTGCACTGACAAACGTGACCAAAGAGTATGGTATTCTCGAGAGTGTCGTAAACGGTTTTGCAACTGCATTTGGATTTTTCATTGCGATCGTGCTGATGGCAGGTCTGCGTGAAAAAATCGAGTACAATGATATTCCGAAGCCTTTCAGAGGTACAGCGATCGTCCTGATCACAGCAGCTCTGATGTCAATCGCATTTATGGGCTTCTCAGGAATGATCTAGGAAGGAGAAGAACATGAATATGACAGCAATTCTTGTAGCCGCTCTCGTAGTTGGCTGCACAGGTGTGCTAATTGGATTCTTCCTTGGCATTGCCGGTGAGAAACTTGCGGTTGAGGTAGATGAAAAAGAAGAAGCTATTTTAGGCGTATTACCTGGAAATAACTGTGGTGGCTGTGGTTATGCCGGATGTTCCGGACTGGCTGCTGCAATCTCCAAGGGCGAGGCACCGATTAATCAGTGTCCGGTCGGTGGCTCTACCGTGGCAGCACAGATCGGTGCGATCATGGGTGTGGAAGCTGATGACAGCGTCCGTATGGTAGCATTTGTAAAATGCTCCGGAAACAAAGAGGTCAGCAAAGCAGATTATGATTATACAGGTCTGATGGATTGTACGGCCATGAAATATGTGCCGAATGGTGGTCCGAAGTCATGTAACTATGGTTGTCTGGGCTATGGATCCTGCGTAAAGGCATGTCAGTTTAACGCGATTCATATTGTGGATGGCGTTGCCAAGGTTGACAAAGAGGCATGTAAGGCATGTGGTAAATGTGTTGCTACCTGTCCGAAGAGCCTGATCGAGCTCATCCCTTATGATGCACAGTATGTTGTACGCTGTGTATCCAAGAATAAGGGTAAAGCCGTGATTGATGCCTGTGGAGCAGGATGTATCGGTTGTCATCTATGTGAGAAGACTTGTGAACATGGTGCGATTACTGTAATCGATAACATTGCGCGTATTGATTACGCAAAATGTGTTCACTGCGGTGCTTGTGCAGAGAAGTGTCCGAAGAAGGTCATCAAGTACATTCACGAAGCATAAGATGTCGAAGAATCAAACAGCATCGACTGGTTATACAGTCGGTGCTGTTTTGTTCTTTGATAGGAAATTCCTATCACATGAAGCGTGCATAGGATGGTTATAAATGGAGGGTGTATGAATCAAAAACATGTATATAGCAGGTTATTGGGTGTGATGCTCACATTACTGTTGGGGGCAGCAATGCTGCAGCCGTTATCGATTTACGCGGCAGCCACAGATTACAGCAGCTACTCCAATACAAAGAAAGAGTGGTATATTGTACGGAATAAGGATCACAAGGCTCCGAAAGGGGCAGATTCTGTAAAAGATCTGAAAAAGTATCATGCGTATTATTATGATGCCCAGGCAAAGGAAAAGGTTATTTATTTTGCGTTTGACTGCGGATATGAAAATGGCTATACGGCAAAAATTCTGGATGCATTGAAAAAATATGATGCAAAAGCGGTCTTTTTTGTGACCGAACATTATGTCAAGGCAAACCCGGATTTGTGCAAACGGATGAAGAAAGAAGGCCATCTCGTAGGCAGTCACACGATGAGTCATCCGAGCATGCCGTCCTTGTCGACGACCAGAATAGAAAAAGAGTTGACAGGATTGGAACGTTTGTTTAAAGAAAAGACAGGATATACATTGGACAAATATCTGCGTCCGCCGATGGGGGAATACAGCAGCCGGGTGTTAAAGGTTGCGCAGGATCTCGGATATACGTCTGTTTTCTGGAGTATCGTATATCATGATTATGATCCGGATCATCAGCCCGGTACACAGTATGTGATTGATCATTTTAAAACTTATTGCCATAAAGGTGCGATCACACTCACACATAACATATCGAAATCAAATGCCGACGCACTGGGAACTGTACTCAAAAATTTGAAAAAAGACGGTTACAGGTTCGCACGGATTGATGAGCTGGGACGGCCGAAGAACCAGAAGGTGGCACGGATTTCATGGGATAAAGCGCTGGATGATGTAGGAACAGTTACATCTGGACGCATCAGGTTGGAATGGAATGTACAGCCTGCTACAGGGAAAAAAGTGTTACAGCCGGATGGGTTTGAGATATACCGCCGGGAAAAGGGTGGCAGATACGAACTGATGAAGACAAAAAAGGCTGCGCAAAAGACATCATACAGATATACGGACCAGACGATGGAAGAAGGAAAGACTTATTATTACCGCATCCGGTCGTACTGTTATAAATATGGCAGAAAATTTGTATCTGATTACACACCCGCTATCAAGAGACGGGTGTGTGTGGAGTAGGGCATATTAATAAGCGTCCACAGTTGTCATTTCATTGTTTTCATCAATGAAGATGGCTTGTAGTGTTGTCTCAGTTGCGAGTATCGGATTCAAAAAATCATTCGAGGGCATGGAGGATAAGAACTCCGTGCCCTTTTCCTGTCCGAGTGCAAAGCAGATCGTGCTCAGTGCATCGCCTGCCATCGAAGAATCAGAGAGGATTGTGACACCGTTTAGACCGTTATCATAAGGATAGCCGTTTTTTGGATCGAGAATATGATGATAGATATGGCCATCCTTTTCAAAATAGCGCTCATAACGGCCGGAGGTGACGATGCTGCGGTCTGTGACATCGACGGCAGTGATCGTTTCACCATCTTCGCCAAATGGTTTGCGGATGCCGATGTGGTAGGGCTCGTCATTGGCTTTCTGACCGAGTGTCAGTACATTTCCGCCCAGATTGATAAATCCCTCACAGGCACCGTTGGCATTGAGATATTCCCGCATACGGTCTGCGGCATAACCTTTGGCGATGCCGCCGAGATCCAGTGCTGCATCCGGATTTCCCAGAGTGACCGTATTGCCGTCTACTGTGATCTGGCGATAGTCAACTGTTGCGAGTGCTGCATCAATCTGCGTCTGTGCAGGAATCGTACCATTGTTATTGGGAATATCCCACAGATCGGTCAGTGCGCCGATGCTGATGTCAAAGACACCGCCGCTCAGGTCACCAAAAGCGATGCCATAGCGGATCAGTTCTGCCGTTTCATCATGTACTTCGACTGGTGCGCCGTTTGCATGGTTGATGTTGTAGATATCACTGCCTTCTAATGTACGGCTAAAATAATGCTCATACGTATTTGCCATATCAAAGCATGTATCAATCAGTGATTCATCCTGGGAATCATTGAGTTGGATTGCTATGATGGTATTAAAGTAAAAACCGTTTTTTACGAGCGGTTCCTGCTGAAACAGATAGTTGTTGAAAATATAGGTTAAGATCACCAGAATGGTAGCCAGCACGAGTGCGGCTACGATTTTTTTCCGTTTATGATGGTTCAGGTTCATGAGTGTTTATCCTTTCTTTCAATTCATATAGGCATTTGCAGGGCAACATCAAATCATCTTTGAATTTTTACATGATTATAGTTAGGATATACATAAAGGCGGTGCAGTGTCAAGATGAAATGCGTGCAGATGAGCCGATATGCCTGTGTGGACAGCAAATTGTATCATAAACGCGGCTGTTGCACCGGAGCAGTGGTTGTGTTATGATACAAGATGGTTATTGATGCCCATATGATAAAATAGAAAAGAAATAGAGAGATAGAGGAATCAGACGATGGATGAGAGTAGAATCAAGCGAATCAATGAACTATATCATAAGTCGAAAGCTGAGGGATTGACATCTGCCGAGAAGGAAGAACAGGCAAAATTGCGTGCGGAGTATTTGGCTGCCATCCGTGCCAATATCCGTGGACAGCTCAATCAGATTGATATTATTAACAAAGATGGCAGCATTGAAAATTTAGGAGAGACACATGGAAACAGTAAAAAACATACAAGCTAATAATATGAATCATATAGAAGTGCCGGTCACGGAACCGCAGCGTCAGTTTTATTATATGGATCTGGCAAAGCAACTGATCAAAGAGCGGGAGAAACAGTGCGGACATCGTCTGACGTTTCATGTAGAGACATTTGGCTGTCAGATGAATGCGCGTGACTCGGAAAAACTGCGCGGTATTTTAGAGACGATCGGCTATGAACAGGTAGATACGGAGGATGCGGATTTTGTTATTTACAATACTTGTACCGTCCGTGAGAACGCGAATAATAAGGTGTATGGCAGACTGGGAACACTTGGCAGCTATAAGAAAAAACATCCGCAGATGATGATTGCGCTGTGCGGCTGCATGATGCAGGAGGAACATGTCGTAGAACGGCTGAAAAAGGACTTCCGGTTTGTGAACCTCGTATTCGGTACACACAATATCTTTAAGTTCGCGGAACTGGTCGTGCGTGCATTGACGGAAAAACAGATGGTGGTTGACATCTGGAAGGATACGACAGAGATCGTCGAGGATCTTCCGGTAGAACGTAAATACAGCTTCAAGTCCGGCGTGAATATCATGTTCGGCTGCAATAATTTCTGCAGCTACTGCATTGTACCGTATGTGCGCGGACGTGAGCGCAGCCGGGAGCCGAAGGACATTATCCGCGAGATCGAACGCCTGGTAGCAGACGGTGTCGTTGAAGTCATGCTGCTCGGTCAGAATGTGAATTCATACGGAAAGACGTTAGAGCATCCGGTCACATTTGCACAGCTGCTGCGTGAGGTCGAACAGATCGAAGGGTTGGAGCGGATTCGTTTTATGACTTCTCATCCGAAGGATCTGTCGGATGAATTGATCGAAGTGATGGCGCAGTCCAAGAAGATCTGTAAGCATATGCATCTGCCGCTTCAGTCTGGTAGTTCACGGATCTTAAAAGCGATGAACCGCCATTATGATAAGGAACAGTATCTGACACTGGTTGAAAAACTGCGTGCGGCGATCCCGGATATCGCGATCACGACAGATATCATCGTCGGATTTCCCGGTGAGACGAAGGAAGATGCGTTAGAGACACTGGATGTCGTCAGACGTGTACGCTATGACAGCGCATTTACATTTATCTATTCCAAGCGCTCCGGGACACCTGCTGCCGAGATGGAAAACCAGGTTCCGGAAGCGGAAGTGAAGGAAAATTTTGATATGATCTTGAAGGAAGTACAGCACATTGCGACAGAAAAGGCGCAGGCGATCGAAGGTCAGGTACAGACTGTTCTGGTAGAGCAGATCAATGAGCATGATCCTGCGCTGGTGACAGGGCGCTTATCGAACAATTCGGTTGTACACTTTCCAGGTGATGCTTCCTTGATTGGAAAGATTGTGGACGTGAGACTTGCACAGTGCAAAGGATTTTATTATATCGGAGAGCAGGTATAGGCATGAACATGCGTCAATTTGGATGGAGGGACGCTGTATTTTTAGGCGGCTTGTTCCTTAGCGGAATCCTTCTGACGATCGGGATCTATCTGTTTTCACAGATGGGTGAATCGGTTTGTATCACAATAGATGGTACGGTATATGGCACATATCCGCTGAACGAAGATCGGGAAATCCCGGTGGAGCAGGATGGCACCGTGATCAACGTCGTACAGATCAAACATGGCAGTGTGCGTATGGAACAGGCAACGTGTCCGGATGAGTTGTGCATCCGTCAGGGTGCGATATCGCGTGAACGACAGACAATCGTATGTCTGCCTCACAAATTGGTGGTGGAGGTGTATGGAAACCATGAGCAGGAATATGACACAGTCAGCCAGTAATCAGGGAGAATGGGTACGGCGGATACCGTATCTGGGTCTGGCATTGGCGCTGGCTTTGATCTGCAGTTATATAGAAGCTCTGATTCCGCTGCCGATCGGTATTCCGGGGGTGAAGCTGGGGCTGACGAACATAGTTGTTGTGATTGTGCTCTATCTGGGTAATGCGCGTGACGGTGCCTGTGTTTCGATTGCGCGAGTACTGCTGGCGGGCTTCTTTTTTGGCAGTATGTACAGTATTTTATATAGTCTGGCGGGGGCAGTACTCAGCCTGCTTGTCATGGCAGGGCTGAAACGGACCGGACAGCTGCACCTGATCAGCGTGAGTGCGGCAGGAGGTGTCGCGCATAATGTCGGACAGTTTCTGGTAGCGGCACTGGTAGTGGAGAATTATCACATCCTGTATTATCTGCCGGTATTGTTTCTCGTCGGCATGCTGACCGGTGTACTGATCGGAATGGTGGCAGGTGCGGTTCTTCACCGTCTGCCGCAGGAACTGGCCGGGCTGTCAGCAGGGAATAAAAAGGAGTAGAAGTAGAATGATTCAATATATCAAGGGAACATTGGCGGATATGGATGAGGAATCGGTCATTATTGATCATCAGGGAATCGGATTTCAGGTCTATATTTCCGGACAGACACTTGAATATCTGCCGGCTGTCGGTTCAGAGATAAAAATGTATATTTATTTTCAGGTCAAAGAGGATGCCTTTTGCCTGTATGGTTTTTTGACGAAAGACGATCTGCGTATTTTCAAGCTGCTGATCGGTGTAAATGGTGTCGGACCAAAGGGAGCACTCGCGATACTGTCAGTGTTATCGCCTGATGACCTGCGCTTTGCGGTGGTCGCTGATCATGCAAAGGCGATCTCAAAGGCGCCCGGTATCGGGGCAAAGACGGCTCAACGTATCGTTTTGGAACTGAAGGACAAATTAAAACTGGAAGATGCATTTACCACGCAGGAGGAACTGGTGAAAAATCCGCAGGTGGAGATGGAAAAGGGTGTCCGTCAGGAGGCACTTTTAGCACTTACGGCGCTTGGATATTCTGCTTCGGAGGCCACACAGGTATTGTCAGGTATCGAGATCACTGCGGACAGTGATGTGGAGGCGGTGCTGAAGCAGGCATTGCGCAATATGGCATTTATGTAGGAGGATTCATGAATAATCGAAAAGTGATATCCACAGAAATACAGGAAGAGGACGTCCCGGCTGAGAAATCGCTGCGTCCCCAGTGTCTCGAAGATTATATCGGACAGGCAAAGGCAAAGGAAAATCTGAAAGTATATATTGAGGCGGCCAAAGGACGGGGAGAATCTCTGGATCATGTACTCTTTTACGGGCCACCGGGACTTGGTAAGACAACTCTGGCAGGGATTATCGCGAATGAGATGGGGGTACACATGAAGATCACGAGCGGTCCCGCAATCGCCAAACCGGGAGAGATGGCGGCGATCCTGAGTAATCTGGCCGAGGGTGATGTATTATTTGTCGATGAGATCCACCGGCTGAACCGTCAGGTGGAGGAAGTGCTGTATCCGGCGATGGAAGATTATGCGATCGATATTATGATCGGAAAAGGTGCGACTGCGCGATCCATCCGTCTGGATCTGCCGAAGTTTACGCTGGTAGGTGCGACCACACGTGCAGGACTGCTCTCCGCACCGCTGAGAGACCGTTTCGGTGTGATGCATCATCTGGAATTCTATACCGTCGATGAATTGAAAACGATTATCCTGCATTCTGCGGCGAAATTAGGCGTGGACATTGATGAAGATGGTGCATATGAGCTGGCGAGACGTTCGCGCGGGACACCGCGGCTGGCAAACCGGCTGCTGCGCCGTGTGCGTGATTTTGCACAGGTAAAATATGACGGAAAAATCACCAAAGAAGTTGCGGTCTTTGCGCTGGATCTGTTAGAAGTCGATAAAATGGGACTCGACAACAGTGACCGCAGGCTGCTCTATACAATTATAGAAAAGTTTTCAGGCGGGCCGGTTGGACTGGACACCTTAGCGGCTGCAATCGGCGAAGATGCCGGAACGATCGAGGATGTCTACGAACCGTATCTGGTGATGAACGGATTTATTAACCGCACACCGAAAGGGCGGGTTGTGACACCTTATTGTTATAAGCATTTCGGATTACCGCAAACGCATTTATGATAGCTGGAGGAAATGATATGGGAACAAAGAAAAGTACGGTCGTAGTCATCGATAAGAAAGAGTATAATCTGAGTGGATTTGAGGAAGAAGACTATCTGCAGCAGGTGGCTGCCTACATTAATCAGAAAATCACGGAGATGAATCAGCAGGACTCCTATAAGCGGATTCCACAGGATATGAAGAACCTGATGTTAAACCTGAATCTGGCAGATGATTATTTCAAGGCCAAGGAACAGGCTGGCAGTTCATCTGATAAATTTTCCGATCTGGAGAAAGAGATCTTCGATCTGAAGCATCAGTTAGTGGAGGCACAGATGCAGTTGGATGATGCAAATACAAAGATCACGGAGGCTAATGCCAAGTTAGAGCTTGTGAAACAGCAAAACGAACAGATGCAGGGACAGGTAGAGCAACTGGAGAAGGAGAAACGGGAACTGACACAGAAAAATGAACGCCTGAGTGCGGATCTGGAGGAAGTTCTGTTAAAATAAGCGGATATGAAGAATATGGAGCTTTTAGCACCGGCCGGTTCAATGGAGACATTGCGGGCGGTGTGTGCGGCAGGTGCAGATGCGGTATATGTCGGCGGTGGTCAGTTTGGTGCGCGTGCCTATGCAAAAAATTTTACACAGGAAGAATTGCTGCAGGCGATTGATGAGGTGCATCTGCAGGGCAAAAAGCTGCACCTGACAGTCAATACATTGTTAAAAACCAACGAATTGGAAGAACAGCTGTATGATTATCTGCTGCCTTATTATGAGCAGGGACTGGATGCTGTGATTGTGCAGGATGCGGGTGTATTTGATTTTATAAAAAAACAGTTTCCCGGCATGGAATTGCATGCGAGTACACAGATGTCAATCGCGAATGCGGATGGCGCGCGCTATTTTGCACAGGCGGGCGCAGACCGTGTCGTACTTGCGAGAGAACTATCACTGACAGAAATCCGGCAGATCCATGAACGGGTCGATGTGCCGTTAGAATGTTTCGTGCATGGTGCCATCTGTTATTGCTACTCCGGACAATGCCTGTTTAGCAGTATGCTTGGCGGCAGGAGCGGCAACCGCGGACGGTGTGCGCAGCCGTGCCGCCTTCCGTATCGTGTGCAGCAGGGCAAGGCACCCTTTGATGCGGGCAGGGAACTGTATCCGCTCAGCCCGAAGGATTTGTGTGCGGTTGACCTTCTGCCGGAGCTGGCAGATGCCGGAGTCTGTTCTTTGAAAATCGAAGGCCGGATGAAGCAGACTGCTTATGCTGCGGGTGTGACGGCGGTCTACCGGAAATATCTCGATTTGCTGGCACAGGACGCTGATAATTATGCGGTTGCAGAATCTGACCGCAGACAGCTCATGGATCTGGGTAACCGCAGCGGTTTTACAGCCGGATACCTGCGTGGAGAAAAAGGGAAATCCATGATCAGCCTGTATTCGCCGAAGCATACATCGGCGCATGCATCGGATAGTGGGACAATACAGTGGAAGCCGCTACAGCGCCCTGTTCACGGTGTCTGCGAATGCAGAATCGGCGCCCCGGTCGTATTGTCAGTCACAGATCTTGTGAGTGGACAGACGGTGCAGGCGCAGACCGGAGAGATACAGCCGGCACAGAAAGCCCCGGCACTTCCGGCGGATGTGGAACGTGTGCTGCGGCAGACCGGGGACAGTGCCTGCGTGTTTGAACAACTGGAGATCCGGATGGATGAGAATTGTTTTATACCAAAACAATTTTTAAAGTCCGTTCGAAGGGATGCCATAGAAGCGCTCGGGCAGATGCTGCAAAACCAGTGGCGCAGACCGGCTCCTTCCCGCCGGGTGGAAGACATCCGCACTGCCGGTTCGTTGGAATCAGCAGATGGTTCTATGCATACACAGGAACTGGTGACTGTCTGTGACACATGGGAGCAGTTTCTTGTCTGTACAGGGAAGGATTATGTCGGTACAGTAGCACTTCAGATCCAGGCGATGGACTGGTCACGGTTTGAAGCGCATGTGCGTGAGGCCGCACGATTGTGTCAGCAGACAGACAAACGGTTTCTGCTGGCATTGCCGTCGGTGCTGCGTGAAGATCGTGGACGCTTCCTTGAGAAAAACTGGAATTGCATAAAAATTATGCAAGAGAATAATCTAATTGACGGATTTCTTGCAAAAACGTATGATACACTTGGTTTTTTGCAGCGGATGGGTGTACCGGAAGCGCAGGTATGGCTGGATAGTCAGCTGTATACGTTTTCCGACCGCAGCTATGTATTTTTCCGGGAAAAGGGTTATCGTATACGGACTCTGCCGTTAGAGCTTCACGCAGGCGAATTGCGGCGGCAGCCACAGGCAGGCAGCTGCCTGATGATCTATGGGCATACACCGTTCATGGTGAGCAGCCAATGTGTCAACCGGACGATATATGGCTGTGACCATACGGATCATACATTGTTTCTGTGTGACCGCTATGGCAAACATCTGCCGGTGAAAAACTACTGCAGTGTCTGCTGCAACGTCATATATAATGCGATCCCTACCGTTCTGTATGAACCGGCTGTATTTGAAGAATTGAAACAGATTGCGCCGGAATGGCTCCGGATGGACTTTACGGTAGAGAACGAGGCTGTGACACGCGCAGTTCTGGCCGGATACGAACAGCATGTGCTCGGACGTACACCGGATGTGACACCGTTTCACGGTGAGGCTACACGCGGACACTTTAAACGAGGGGTAGAATAGAATTTATGATTACAATCATTACTGAAATATCCAAATATCTGATGATGATACTGTTTGCCTGCTACACCTATGAGAGTTTTTCGGCGTTACAGAGATCCGGTTCGCCAAAACGTGTGCAGCCGATCCTCAGAAGACAGCTGATGTTTCTGTTTTTGATTCATCTGGATGCATATCTGGTCATTTTTGCTGCAACGGGCGAAGTACAGATGCTTGGCTTTTATGCCATGCAGGTGCTGCTGATCTGTGCGATCCAGTTGATTTACCGTTTTTTGTATAAAAAGGCAGCCAGACTGGTCACAAACCATATGTGTATGCTGCTTGTGATCGGTTTTATCGTATTGACCAGACTCGATGAGGCAAAGGCGATGCGCCAGTTTACGCTGGCAGTGGCGGCTACGGTTATCACATTGCTCGTTCCGTTTTTTATCAGGCATATCCATTTTCTCCACAAGCTGCCGTATTTATATGCGGGTATTGGCATCGCCCTGCTGGCATTGGTAGCCGTCGCCGGAAAGACGGATTACGGTGCAAAGCTGGCATTCAAATTCGGATCTGTCAGTCTGCAGCCATCAGAATTTATAAAAATACTATTTGTATTTTTCGTTGCATCCATGTTGTATCATTCGATCGAATTTAAGCAGGTGGTCATTACAACGGTACTGGCTGCTGCACATGTCATTATCCTGGTGCTTTCCAGGGATCTCGGCAGTGCATCCATTTTCTTTGTCACGTATCTGGTGCTGCTGTATGTCGCTACCAGGGATGCCAGATATCTGGGACTCGGACTGGGGGCAGGTTCACTGGCTGCGGTCGTTGCCTATAAGCTGTTTTCACATGTGCAGGCGCGTGTGATTGCGTGGAAAGATCCACTGGCAGTGATTGACAAGCAGGGCTATCAGGTCTCACAGTCGCTGTTTGCGATCGGCACCGGAGGCTGGTTTGGTCTGGGACTCTTTCAGGGAATGCCAAACAAGATCCCGGTTGCAGATGAAGATTTTGTGTTTGCAGCGATATCGGAAGAACTCGGTGGTGTATTTGCGATCTGTGTGATTCTCGTGTGCGCTTGCTGTTATCTGATGTTTTTAAATATCGCGATGCAGATCCATGAGCGTTTTTACAAGCTGATTGCACTCGGACTGGGGACAACCTACGGATTTCAGGTATTTTTAACGATCGGCGGTGTGATTAAGTTTATTCCGTCCACCGGAGTGACACTGCCGCTCGTGAGTTACGGAGGCAGCTCGCTGCTGTCGACATTTATTATATTTGCAGTGATTCAGGGATTATATATCATCAGAGAGGATGAGATCATTGATGGGGAAAAAGAGAACATCAGCCAAAGGACAAACAGAACAGGACACAGGGGAAAGCGCACCGCAGAATAAGTCTGTGCGCAGAAGGAGAAGATCCTCCAACCGGGAGTTTGCCGTCATCGCTTATTTTTTCATCGGCATCTTTTTGGCAATGATTGCCTATTTTGCTTATTTTCAGATTGCGCGCAGCGAGCAGTTCATCAACAATCCGTATAATACCAGACTTGACAGTTTTGCGGAGCGCGTGATACGCGGATCGATTGTATCTGATGACGGTACCGTGCTTGCACAGACCAGGACAGATGCAAATGGAACAGAGACGCGGGTCTATCCACAGGGCAGAAAATATGCACACGTAGTCGGTTATGCAGACAATGGCAAGGCCGGACTGGAATCAAGCTATAATTTTGAACTGCTCCGTTCCCATTCATTTATTTTAGAACGTGTCATGAACGAGATGGAGGGAAATAAAAACCAGGGGGATACACTGGTCACAACGCTGGATGCAAAGCTGCAATCCGCGGCTTATGATGCGCTCGGCAGCTACAAAGGCGCTGTGGTAGTTCTGGAACCGGAGACCGGGAAAATATTGTCCATGGTTTCCAAACCGGATTTTGATCCCAATACGATCGTCACTGACTGGAATTCGATTCTGGCAAATGATGATGAGAATTCTGTGCTGCTGAACCGTGCCACACAGGGACTGTATCCGCCGGGATCTACGTTTAAGCTCGTCACGGCATTGGAGTATATCAGGGAACACCCAAATGATTATAAGTCATACCGCTATGACTGCAGCGGCAGTATTACGGCAGATAATTATACACTGCATTGTTTTGGCGGATCGGTACATGGCACCGTAGACCTGAAGACTTCACTGGAAAAATCCTGCAATAGCTCGTTTGCCAATATCGGCTTGTCGTTAAATCTGAAAAAATATGTGTCGACCAGCGAGGATGTGCTGTTTAACACCGATCTTCCAGGTCGTATTGCGAGCAGTAAGAGCCGCTTTTCGCTGACATCCGGTGCTGCGCCCAGTGAGGTCATGGCAACAGCAATCGGGCAGGGTAAGACACTGGTCAGTCCACTGCACATGGCACTGATCGCTTCGGCAATCGAAAATAACGGTATATTGATGACACCATACGTGGCAGACCGTGTGGAAAATACAGATGGAAAAGTTATTAAGCAGTATGAGCCGGAAGCATACGGACAGTTGATGAAGCAAAAGGAAGCAAAGATCCTGCGCGGTATGATGCGCGCAGTTGTGACAGACGGAACGGCGTCAGCACTGCAGTCGGATGCTTATAATGCGGCCGGAAAGACCGGATCAGCGGAGTATGGGACGACCAAGGGTGACAGCCATGCATGGTTTGTCGGCTATGCACGCGCAAAGGGAAAACAGACGATTGCGATCGCTGTTGTCGTAGAGGGAGCCGGAAACGGAGGTACGGTTGCAGTGCCGATTGCAAAGACTGTGTTTGACACCTACTTTAAATAAGAGTATACTGATAAATGATTTTAGATTTTTGAACCACATCAGGAGGTATTGCAATGATCGAGGCAACCAGTTGTGGTGGTGTGGTAATATTTCGCGGAAAGATACTGTTACTTTACAAGAACTATCGGAATAAGTATGAAGGATGGGTACTGCCGAAGGGAACCGTTGAGAATGGTGAGGAGTACAAGGAGACTGCAGCGCGGGAAGTAAAGGAAGAGGCCGGTGTAGAGGCTGCGATTATCAAATACATCGGAAAAAGCCAGTATACTTTTAATGTTCCGGAGGATGTCGTGCAGAAAGAAGTGCACTGGTATCTGATGATGGGCGACAGCTATTACAGCAAACCACAACGCGAGGAATATTTCGTGGATTCCGGATACTATAAATACCACGAAGCGTATCATCTTTTAAAATTCAACAACGAGAAGCAGATTCTGGAAAAAGCATACAATGAATATCTGGATCTGAAGAAAAGTAACCTGTGGGGAAGTCATAAATATTGGTAGCTGTAAAGGTATGGAACGGCTATGAATGAGGATAATATATGATATGGTACGGTGATCTGTTTGTCGGTGAGAGTATATCATCCCGCAAAAAAGAGAAAATCATCCGTGGGGTCAGAACGCGCAGCATCTTTCATAATGCATATCTGTTGACGTTGGCATCAAATCCGGATAATCTGATTGATATCATTTCAACAAAGGTGATACGGCAGCGCTATTATCCGAAAAAAGGGCTGTATGTCATAGGTATTGCGGGAGATTATGAGGAAGCCGTGATGCTGGCAGGTATGATTATAAACGGAGTATATACAGTCCGGGGTGATTTCAGACTGCGTGAATTTATCCGTGATAATCGACATGGAAGCAGAGAGGAAGGTCAGATATGCTAGGAATCTTGCTTACGATCCTGAAAGTGATCGGCTGGCTGATACTCGGTATCATCGGATTGCTGTTGTTTCTTATCTGTCTGGTTTTATTTATGCCGGTTCCATATCGTATATGGGTAAACGGTACACCGGAAAATGATCCGGTGTTCTGCTGTAAGGTAAAGATCTTTGGCATACAGGTGTTTCCGGGGAAAAAATGTAGAAAGCGCAAGAAAGCTTCTGCGGGGACGATAGATATACCGGAGGAAACGAAATGTGAAAAGCCAGTCCCAGAATCAGCAGAACCATCCACCCGGAAGATGGAGACGGCTGCAGCAACGGGGCAACAGGCATCTTTGTCAGGACAGGCAGAGCAGCCTGATTCCTCAGACAGAGCAGAAAAAAGGTTTTCAAAAGATGTGATGGGTACCGCAAAACAGATCTGGTCAGAACTGAAGGATGAGCATAACCGGCGGGCATTCCTTCATGTATTGCGTGAGGTTAAGAGCCTGCTGCATCATATCGGACCGAGACGTGTGCAGGGGGATGTGGCATTTTCGCTTGGAGATCCTGCCAATACAGGTTATCTGACGGCAGTGCTCAGTGTCTGTCCGTTTGCATATGGGAAAAAATGCAGTATAGAGCCGGATTTTGTCACAGAGGATCTATATCTGAAGGGCTGGCTGGATGTGAGGGGGCATGTGTGTCTCATACATGCTGCCGCCAGTGGTATGCGGTTATTATTTGACAGTGATATCCGAAGAATGATTAAAAAACTCAGGAGGTAATTATTATGGGAGAAAACAGCAGCTTTCGTTCAACAGTAGAGTCTTTATTTAAAGGAATGGACAGCTTTATATCGTCAAAGACGGTTGTCGGGGACGCAATCCATATCGGTGATACGATCATCTTACCGCTCGTTGATGTGAGTTTTGGCGTGGGAGCAGGTGCTTTCGCAAAAAGCGGATCGAACAACGCGGGAGGCGGTATGGGAGGACGTATCCAGCCGTCAGCAGTGTTGGTGATCCAGAATGGCTCAACCAGACTTGTCAATGTCAAAAATCAGGATGGCATCACCAAGATTCTCGATATGGTGCCCGAATTTGTAGATAAATTTACGAAAAAAGATGTTGACAATAGTTCTGAGCAGGCAAAAAAAGAGGCAGGTAAGGAAATGAGTGAGATGCTTGATGCATCTGTCAATCAGTAATCATATAAGACCGTTCAGGCATATACTGTAGTATGTCACAGAAGCGACCCACCGCAGGCGGAGAATCCTGCGGGCAGGATTCTTTTGTATTGGAGGAGGGACATGCGCAGATTAATCGGATATTCGTTTTTTTGTATGGCGGTCGGCATGTTGATCACCTTGTTTATCGAGAGTACAGTCGTGCTTGTCATTCTGATTGGTGCCTTGCTGCTGATCGGCTACCAGCTATTTTGCTGTGGATAGGGATAAAAAAAGAAGCTGACAGTATCAGCTTCTTTTCCATGTCCTTTTTTCTCATGCTCATAAATCAGCGGAAGAGAGAACTATGCGCGCTCAACTTTTCCTGACTTCAGACATCTAGCACAAACATACTGTGTCTTTGTTCCTCCGTTTACTACGCAACGAACAGACTTGATGTTGGACTTGAACATTCTGTTTGATCTTCTATGAGAATGGCTCACATTGTTTCCGAAATGAGCGCCTTTTCCACATACTGCACACTTTGCCATGACTTGCACCTCCTTGTCTGGTTTCCAAAATTAGTTCAGAGCGATATTCTCTAAACTCATACTAGGACATTTTATCAGATATAAATATGCAATGCAAGAATAATTTGAAAAAAATTGCAAATTAATCAAATATATGTTTCTTTTTTCCGATAGATGGTATAGAATAAGATAGACTACGGTACGTTTATTATTGGAAAAATAGGATTTTGTGTACGATGTTTGATGTACCGAATGACGATATGGAGGTTTGACTATGAATGGACAATTAACCAATTCTTTAGGTACTGTTACCATTGACCCGGAAGTGATCGCTACCTATGCCGGTTCTGTTGCAGTGGAGTGCTTCGGTATTGTAGGTATGGCTGCGGTAAATATGAAGGATGGTCTTGTAAAGCTGTTGAAGAGAGATTACCTCTCACATGGCATCAATGTGACTGTCGATGATGCAAATGAGATCAGCATAGATTTTCATGTGATTGTGGCATATGGAGTAAGCATTTTTACAGTGGCGGATAATCTGATAGAGACAGTCAAATATCGCGTGGAAGAATTCACGGGTATGAAAATAAATAAGATCAATATTTCCGTCGAAGGTGTACGGGTAATCGATTAGGAGGATAAGACAAGTGGGACAAACTGTATCTGAAATAGAGAAGATTGACGCAAAGCTGCTGGCAAAGATGTTTTTGGCAGGTGCGCACAACCTGGAGGCAAAAAAGGAATGGATTAATGAACTGAATGTGTTCCCGGTGCCTGATGGCGATACCGGAACAAATATGTCCATGACGATTCTCTCCGCTGCAAAAGAAGTGAGTAATATTGAGAAGTTATCCATGAAATCTGTTGCAAAGGCGATTTCATCCGGTTCTCTGCGTGGAGCCAGAGGTAACTCAGGTGTGATCCTGTCACAGCTTTTCCGTGGATTTACGAAGGTGATTTCCGGTTACGATACGATTGATACCGTAATTCTTGCAGAAGCATGCAATAAGGCAGTTGAGACAGCATACAAGGCAGTCATGAAGCCGAAGGAAGGTACGATCCTTACAGTGGCCAGAGGTGCAGCCGATAAAGCGATCGATATGGTAGAAGAGACGGATGACCTGTGCGTATTTATCCGTGCTGTCATTGATGAAGCCGAGCGTGTATTAAAAAAGACCCCGGAGATGCTTCCTGTATTAAAGCAGGCAGGAGTCGTTGATTCCGGCGGACAGGGTCTTGTTGTTGTCCTTCAGGGCGCTTATGATGCGCTGATGGGCAAGGAGATTGATTACAGTAGCTTTGAGGCAGACAAGACTACAACCAGTGGTATCACAAAGATCTCTGCCGAGACAGAGGCGGAGATTAAGTTCGGTTACTGTACCGAGTTTATTATTGTATTAAATAAACCGTTAAGCGATGAGGAAGTGGCAAAGTACAAGGAGTTTCTGACATCCATCGGCGATTCAATTGTCGTAGTTGCGGATGATGAGATCGTAAAGACCCATGTACATACCAATGACCCGGGTCTTGCGATTCAGGAAGCACTCACACACGGATCGCTCAGCAAGATCAAGATTGACAATATGCGTGAAGAGCATCAGGAGCGTCTGATCAAGGATGCTGAAAAAGTAGCTGCCGAGCAGGCTGCGCAGGAGACGAAGCCTGAGGCAGAGTGGAAGGACATGGGATTTATCAGTGTATCAGCAGGCAATGGGCTGAGCGAGATTTTTAGCGGTCTCGGTGTAGATGTCATTATCGAGGGCGGACAGACGATGAACCCGAGTACGGAAGACATTCTGCACGCAATCGAAAAAGTACCTGCGAAAAGTATTTTTGTTCTTCCGAACAATAAAAACATCATTCTGGCGGCAAACCAGGCAGCCTCCTTGTCAGAGGATAAAAATATCTATGTCATTCCGACAAAGACGATCCCGCAGGGAATCACGGCGCTGATTAACTATATTCCAGAGCAGTCTGCGGATGAGAATGCAAAGCGTATGGTGGATGAACTGGCAAATGTCAAGAGCGGGCAGATCACTTATGCAGTGCGTGATACCGTGATCGATGGCAGGGAGATCAAGGAAAACGATTATATGGGTATTGGCGATGACGGTATCCTGTCTGTGGGTGCGGATATGGAGCAGGCACTCATGGATATGGTTGACCAGCTCATAGATGATGAGAGCGGTATTGTGAGCCTGTATTATGGCGAAGAAGTGTCAGAAGAAGATGCGTCTGCACTGGCAGAAAAGATTCGTGAGAAGTATGCAGACATCGAAGTCGAAGTAAACAACGGTGGACAGCCGGTATATTATTATATCCTGTCTGTCGAATAAACGATTGGAGCAAGCATTATGGAGTTGACTGCACCGATCCGTGAAGTGAAAGGCGTGGGCGAGAAAACGGAAAACTTGCTGCAGAAAATGGGAGTATACACCGTAGGTGATATACTCCTTCATTTTCCCCGGGACTATGTAACATATCCGCAGGCAGTACAGATGGATGAGCTGCGGGACAATGAAACAGCTGCAGTGATTGTGTCGATTGCACGGCCGGCGGTGATGCGCCGCACACGTGCAATGACGATCACGGTCTTAAAAAGCAGCTTTGCCGGGAAAGAATTAGAGGCAATCTGGTTTCGCCTGCCATATATCGCAAACGGACTGAAAAAAGGAAAAACCGTGATCCTGTATGGAAAAGTGTTTGATAAAAATGGTGTCTGGCATATGGAACAGCCAGCGTTGTTCTCACCGGAGGACTATGCTGCAATTGAGGCATCCATGCAGCCGGTCTATGCACTGACACGTGGCATTACCAATCGTTTCCTGTGTAAAACGATCCGGTATGCATTACAGGCCTGCGATAGTTTTTTTGATTATCTGCCTACCGGTATCCGTGAAAAGCATGAGTTAGCGGAATATAATTACGCACTGGATCAGATCCATTTTCCAGAGTCTGTGGAAGCACTCACCTGTGCAAGGAGAAGGCTGGTATTTGATGAATTTTTCTTATTTTTAATGACGATGCAGCTTCAGAAACAGGGCGAAGAAAAACAGAAAAATGCCTATCATTTTCAGCCGGATGATCTGAAAACTTACATCGAAAAACTGCCTTATGCACTCACCGGAGCACAGCAGCGTACCTTGCAGGAGGTGCTGCGGGATCTGCAGGGTGAGACGTTGATGCAGCGGCTGATCCAGGGAGATGTAGGCAGCGGAAAAACGATTGTCGCGTTTCTGGCGATGCTGTATGTCTCGGATCAGGGCTGTCAGTCAGCGATCATGGCACCGACGGAGGTGTTGGCAAAGCAGCATGAGCAGTCATTTCTGGAACTGTGTGGGCGTTTTGGAATCCAAAAGACGATTGTGCTGCTCACGGGATCTATGACTGCAAAGCAGAAGCGTGAGGCGCGCGCATTGATCGCGGAGCATACCGACGCGCTTATTATCGGCACACACGCACTCATTCAGGAGCAGGTAGCTTATGAACGCCTGGCACTTGTGATCACGGATGAACAGCACCGTTTTGGTGTCCGTCAGCGCGAGACGTTTGCCGAAAAAGGGCAGTCTCCGCATATTCTGGTCATGAGTGCGACACCGATTCCACGTACATTGGCAATTATTTTATATGGAGATATGGATATCTCGGTGATGGACGAGGTGCCTGCAACGAGACTGCCGATCAAAAACTGTGTGGTAGGAGAGAACTATCGGAAGAAGGCAAATGCATTTTTAGAAAAAGAAGTGGCAGCCGGACATCAGGCATATATCATCTGCCCGCTCGTAGAGGCATCGGAGAATCTGGACGCAAACAATGTGACCGACTATACGGACAGACTGCGCGCAGAGCTATCTTCAGATGTGCGTATTGCCTGCCTGCACGGCAAGATGAAAGCGGCGGAAAAAAATCAGATCATGGATGATTTCAAGGAACATCGCACGGATATTCTTGTATCCACAACCGTCATAGAGGTCGGTGTGAATGTGCCGAATGCGACAGTGATGATGATCGAAAATGCAGATCGTTTTGGACTGGCGCAGCTGCACCAGCTGCGAGGCCGTGTCGGACGTGGGGATGCACAGTCGTATTGTATCATGATGAATGCCTCGGATTCAGATCGCGCGAAGGAGCGGCTGGAGATCCTGAACCAGTCAAATGATGGGTTCTATATCGCTTCGGAGGATCTGAAGCTGCGTGGACCGGGAGATTTTTTTGGCATTCGCCAGGCCGGAGATATGAGTTTTTTGATTGCCGATATCTATACAGATGCACGAGTGCTCAGTCAGGCGGCGGATGAAGTCAGACATATCATGGAGACAGATCCGACGTTAGAATTGGAGGAGCATGTGAATCTGAAGATAAAAATGAGAGAGATCTTTGAGCGTGGTGACGTAACGCTGAGTTTGTAGTTATCTCGTGCTATGTAAAAAGTGCGCCTGCCGCAGTTATCTGCGGTAAGCGCACCTTTTGTTTCGTGACACCGGAATATTCGCGAAGCGTGTATTCAAGTGTTCTCTTACTTACCTGCCATCTGTTTTTCCTGTGCCTCGATCATCTTCTTGACCATATAACCGCCGACAGATCCATTCTGTCTGGAAGTCAGATCACCGTTGTATCCATCCTTTAAGGGCACACCCAGCTCACTTGCCACCTCATATTTGAAACGGTTCATAGCCTCTTTTGCTTCGGGAACGGAAGTTTTATTGTTATTGTTTGACATGATGCGTTTCCTCCTTGGTAAATTCGCTTTTGTATTTAAACAACAGCTTGTTTGCTGCTGGTACACATAGTATGTGAGGAGAAAACAAAAATAAACGTAGCAGGTTTTTCTAAATTATTCAACAAATGGAATATCAGAAATATCCGTGTGTATTGTCATGGAATAATTCGTATAATAAACGACAAAACCGGGTGCTGATCCATTTGGCTTTTTCACATTTTTGCGCTGTAAATAGTCAATTTCGAGCTTGTCGACACCGCGTCCTTTGGAATAGTAGCCGGCAAGTCTGGCTGCTTCTTCAAACGTGCGGTCGGGCAGCTCTTTTCCTTCGGTTTTTACGATTACATGTGAGCCGGGCATTCCTTTGGCGTGAAACCACCAGTCACCGCCATTTGCGACTTTGAAGGTCAGCTCCTCGTTCTGCAGATTGTTTTTCCCGACAAAAATGTCAAAACCGTCATTGCTGCGATAGTGGAACGGCTTGCTCCTAGCGGAGCGGGCACCCTTTTTTGCTGCGTGTTTTTTGATGAAACCACTGCCTGTCAGTTCTTCCTTGATCGCGGACAGGTCTTCTTCCGTGACCGCAATATCGAGTGAATTTGCAACTGATTCCAGATAAGTGATCTCATCCTGTACTTCGACGGTGAGTTCTAACAGTGCCTCATAGGTACGCTTGAGTTTATTGTATTTTGCAAAATATTTCTGGGCGTTTTCCTGTGCATTTAGCTGCGGGTCTAGCGGGATCGTGATCATCTCATTGGTATAATAATTGAGAGCTTCGAGTTTTTTTGCACCTTCCTCGACACCGTAGCCGTAAGCCTGGAGCAGTTCGCCGTAGACTTTGTATTTATCTCTTTTTTCGGTGTCTTTTAACTGCTTTTGCTGCAGCGATAGTTTTTTTACATCACGTTCAAGTGCCGTGTTTACAATCCGGCGCAGGTCAACGGACTTCTGGCGGATGCGGGTGTAGAGATCCTTGTCTGCGTAGAAACGTTCGAGCACTTCACTGATGGAATCGTAGTTTTCGCAGGTATATGCCGGGTAATCACTGTATTCGTGCAGTGTGACTGCGGAAAACTCGATCGGTTCCGCCCCTTTTTTGATCATACACGGAGCGAATTTTTCTTCTTTGATATCAGATATCAGCCAGAAAAATTCGTTGGCGAGATGCAGCTTCTCATCGTCACTCAGGCTATCGGTATGTGCATCTGCATCGAGTCCCGCGCGATGGCATACTTCGTTGGCAACGGTTGGGCTGATGCCGGTATATGTCAGGTACAGTGCCTTGGCGAGTGCAGCAGGGCGGCTGCATGCGTCGCGTATGACCGTCTCGGATGTCGCGGTGAGCGGATCAGATTTTTCCTGTGTATTCGGAATAAAATAGTCCCGTCCGGGGAGCACTTCGCGCACAGAACTGACGGATGCAGGGATATGTTTGATGCTGTCGATGATACGGCCGCTGTCATCGCAGAAGATGATATTACTGTGTTTGCCCATGAGTTCCACGATCAGTCTTTTTTTCTTCAGGTCGCCGAGTTCATCGAGATGTTCAATATCAAAGCAGATAATGCGTTCGAGCCCGGGTTGTGAGATCCCTGTAATCCTGCCGTTTGCGATGAATTTGCGCAGCAGCATGCAGAAATTCGGTGCAATCATGGGGCTGGGCCGGTTTTTATCCGTAAGATAGACAAACGGCAGGGATGCACTGGCAGAGAGAAGCAGACGGTGCTGGCCGCCGGTGCCTTTGACCGTGAGCAGCAGGGCGTCACTTTCTGGCTGGGCAATCTTGCTGATACGACCGCCCAGAATAGAGTTTTTTAGTTCTTTTGTTATATTTGCAACGACAATTCCGTCAAAAGCCATCAGATTTGTCCTCCTGAATACTTATTTATTCTACCTATTCTAATAGAACCTTGTGCCCAAAGTCAATATGAACCAATGGTGCAGCTATTACTTTTTTTATTTGACGAACAGTAACATTTGACTTATAATAACAATAGCTATGCATACCGATATGGGGAAATGGTGATGCATGGACAGAATGATTTCAGGGCAGGTTTTCCTGTTCGGTGTGTTGGAGGTTTTTATGATAAAAAGCATGACCGGCTTCGGTAGATGCGAGGTAACAGAGGAACAGTGGAAGATGACTGTGGAGATCAAGGCTGTCAACCACCGTTATCTGGATGTCAGCGTCAAGATGCCGAAAAAACTCAGTATTTTTGAAAGTTCGATCCGTACCGTACTCAAAGAGTATATGGAGCGTGGAAAAGTGGATGTGTTTGTATCTTATGAAGATCTGTCCGAGAATGGATATGCACTCAAGTATAATGAGCAGCTCGCCGGACAGTATCTGGCTTATCTCAGGCAGATGGCACAGACCTTCGGACTGGAAAATGATATCCGTGTCAGCACGCTTTCGCGTTATCCGGAAGTATTTATGATGGAAGAGGAAGATACGGATGAGAAGGAGCTGTGGACAGTACTTGAAAAGGCAGTGCGTGGTGCCTGTGAGCAGTTTGTGGCAGCACGTATCAGCGAGGGCGAGCAGCTGCGGAACGATCTGATCGCAAAACTTGACCAGATGAATGGTTATGTAGATTATATCGAACAGCGTTCACCAGAGATCATTGCGGAATACCGCAGCAAGCTGCAGACAAAGATCGCGGATCTGTTGCAGGATGCACAGATTGATGAGGGACGCATTGCGACAGAGGTGACACTGTTTGCGGATAAGATCTGTGTGGATGAGGAAGTGGTACGCCTGCGCAGCCATGTAAAAGGCATGAAGGAAGTGCTTCTGGCCGGAGGCAGCATGGGCCGCAAGCTGGATTTTATTGCACAGGAGATGAACCGTGAGGCGAATACGATCCTGTCGAAATCCAATGATCTGTCGATCTCCGATACAGGCATCAATCTCAAGACTGATATCGAGAAAGTAAGGGAGCAGATACAAAATATTGAGTAATTTTATGAATATCGGTTTTGGCAATATTATAAATGCAGATAAGATCGTTGCAATGATCACGCCGGATTCTGCGCCGGCAAAGCGTATGATCCAAAAGGCCAAGGAAGAATCCAGACTGATTGATGCGACGCAGGGGAGAAGAACCAGAGCGGTGATTTTCACGGAAAATGACCGCATTGTATTATCAGCCCTGCTGCCGGATACATTATCCGGCAGAATCAGACAAAAGACCGGGGCTGACCAGTCAGATACGCATACAGCCGAAACGATGGAAGCATGATCCAGGAGCGGTCGGTACGGAGGATGAATAAATGAACACACAGACAGGTATATTGACTGTGATATCCGGATTTTCCGGTGCAGGAAAAGGCACAATTGTAAAACGTCTGCTGGAAAAATATCCACAGAATTATGCATTGTCTATTTCAGCGACAACGCGGGCACCACGTCCGGGTGAACAGGATGGACGGGAATATTTTTTCCGTTCCGTGGACTGTTTTGAGAAGATGATTGAAAACGACGAGCTTCTGGAGTACGCCCGGTATGTCAGCAACTATTATGGCACACCAAAGGCTTATGTACAGGAGCAGCTGAAGAGTGGCAGGGATGTCATTCTTGAAATCGAGATTCAGGGTGCACTGAAGATCAAGGAAAAATATCCGGATACGCTGCTTTTGTTTGTCACACCCCCCAGTTTTGAAGAACTCGAGCGGAGACTGGTAGGCAGGGGCACAGAGACACCGGCAGTGATCCACGAAAGACTGTGCCGCGCAGATGAAGAATGTATGGGTATCGAAGCTTACGATTATCTGATTGTAAACGATGAACTGGAAGCCTGTGTCGATCAGGTACATTCCATTTTACAGAATGAACATACAAAGATTTCACGTAAAGAATTATTTATTATGGAAATGAAAACAGCATTAACGAATTATGCGAAAGGAGAATAATGATGATCCATCCGTCTTATGTAGAACTGATGAAAGTAGTAAACAATACCACAGAGGTAGGCGAGGAGCCTGTCGTAAACAGCCGTTATTCTATCGTGATTGCCGCTGCCAAGCGCGCGCGCCAGTTAATTGCCGGTGACGAGCCGTTAGTGGCACATGCAAATGGCAAAAAGCCGTTGTCCACCGCGGTTCAGGAACTTTACGAAGGAAAAGTAAAGATCCTTGGAGAAGATGATCAGGCAGATGAGATGCATCCTGCAGTTGATCCCGTGGATCGTTCACTGACATCAGAGAGCGAAGAATAGGCAACCTGTAAGAGCTGCCACCGGCAGTTTCTTGCGGATGCGTAGCAACATACGGAAGCCGGAGCACATCGTTTCGGCTTCTTTTCACATCACAGGAGTATCTATGAATATTTTATTTATTTCACTGGGCTGCGATAAAAATCTGGTGGATTCCGAATATATGATCGGTATGCTGAATGCTGCCGGTTATACGATTACGGACGATGAAACCGATGCAGATGTCATCGTAGTCAATTCCTGCTGCTTTATCGGAGATGCCAAAGAGGAGAGTATCCAGACGATCCTGTCGATGGCAAAGTACAAGGAAACAGGAAAATTAAAGGCACTGATTGTCACCGGTTGTCTGGCTCAACGCTATCAGGATGAGGTGCTTGAGGAGATTCCGGAAGTGGACGCTGTGCTTGGCACGAACGCATATGATGCGATCGTGGAAGCCGTAGAGGGAGCATTAAAGGGCAGTGTCTATAAAAACTACCATGCACTTGAGGGGCTGCCGGATATGCATGATAAAAAGCGTCTGGTCACGACCGGAGGACATTATGCATACCTTAAAATCGCCGAAGGATGTGATAAGCACTGTACCTACTGTGTGATTCCATCGATCCGCGGTGCATACCGCAGTGTCCCGATGGAAGAACTGATTGACCAGGCAAAGCAGTTGGTTGCACAGGGTGTCAAGGAACTGATCCTCGTGGCACAGGAGACAACGGTCTATGGGGTGGATCTCTATGGTGAAAAATCATTGCACCGCCTGTTAGACGGACTGAACGCGATTGACGGATTGTATTGGATCCGGCTGATGTACTGTTATCCGGAGGAGATTGATACACAGTTAATAGAAGCGATCAAGCGTAACGGAAAGGTCGTGCATTATCTGGATATGCCGATCCAGCATATCAATGATGATATCCTAAAGCGTATGGGACGCCGCACAAGTGGCGCAGAATTGGCTGATAAGATTGAATTGCTGCGCAGTGAGATACCGGATATCTGTCTGCGGACAACATTGATCTGTGGATTCCCGGGCGAGACACCGCAGGCGCATGAAGAATTGTTAGAGTTTTTAAACTGGGCAGAATTTGACCGCCTTGGTGCATTTACCTATTCGCCGGAGGAAAATACGCCGGCAGCATCGTTCGAGGGACAGTTGGACGAGGAAACCAAGCTGACCTGGAGAGACGAAGTCATGGAATTGCAGCAGGAGATCTCTTACGACCGTAACGAGTCCATGAAGGGACGTGAGCTTTGGGCATTTGTCGAGGGTAAAGTCGCAGATGAGAATGCTTATGTTGCAAGAACATATAAAGATGCGCCGGGGGTAGACGGCTATATATTTATCCACACGGATGCGGAACTGATGTCCGGTGATTTTGTAAAAGTACGTGTGACCGGTGCGCTGGATTATGACCTGATAGGGGAGATGATATAAGATGAAGATGAATTTACCGAACAAACTGACGATTTTACGTGTACTGCTGATTCCATTTTTTGTATTTTTCCTGTTGGTTCCGGTCGTGCCTTACAGCAATTATATTGCAGTAGCGATCTTCATCATTGCGAGTCTGACAGACCTGGCTGACGGAAAAATTGCAAGAAAATACAATTTAGTGACAAATTTCGGCAAATTTATGGATCCGCTTGCTGATAAACTGCTGGTATGTTCCGCGATGATCTGTCTGGTAGCTACCGGCCAGCTCGCTGCATGGATGGTCATTGTGATCATCAGCCGTGAATTTATTATCAGTGGTTTTCGCTTGGTGGCAGCCGATAACGGTGTTGTGATCGCTGCCAGCTACTGGGGAAAATTCAAGACGACATTTCAGATGCTGATGATCATTGTATTGATTCTGGATTTTCCGGGACGCGTGTTTGAGATACTCGGCATCGGTCTGACATGGATTGCACTGATCCTTACGGTTGTATCACTGTGTGATTATCTCATTAAAAACCGCGCAGTCTTAAAGGAACAAAACTAGCGATCAATAAACAGGAGGTAGACCACCATGAGAATCATAGCAGGAAAGGCAAGGCGGCTTCCGCTGCGTACATTACCTGGCAGAGATACCCGCCCGACGACGGATCGTATTAAGGAGACGTTGTTCAATATGCTCGCCCCGGAACTGGAGGGTGCATATTTTCTGGATCTGTTCGCGGGCAGCGGACAGATTGGACTGGAAGCGGTAAGCAGGGGCAGTGCCTATTGTGTATTTGTAGATAACAACAAAAAGGCGTGTGAAGTCATACAGGATAACATTGATTTTACAAAACTGGGCAGTCAGTGTAAGCTGATGAATACAGATTGTATGAGTGCGTTGCGGCAGTTAGAGGGAAAATACCGGTTCGATTTCATTTTCCTTGATCCACCGTATGGACATGACCTGGAAGCGGAGATCCTTGGGTATCTCGCACATTCCCCGGTTGTAAAGGAACACGCACTCATCATCATAGAGGCGGACGAGCATACAGATTTTTCATATGTGGATGCATTGGGCTATGATCTGCTCAAGGAGAAGATCTACAAGACAAACAAACATGTGTTCCTTTCGCTGAAGGAGGAAACACAGGAAACCAAAGAGGGATGATCAATGAAAAGAGCAATCTATCCGGGCAGCTTTGATCCGGTGACAAACGGACATATGGACATTATCCGCAGATCTGCAAATATTGTGGATGAATTATATGTTGGTGTGCTAAATAATCGTGCAAAAAATTCGTTGTTTTCTGTAAATGAACGTGTTAGTATGTTAAAAGAATTAACCGAGGATCTGCCGAACGTACATATTGTATCATTTGACGGGCTGCTTGTTGATTTTGCAAAAGAAATACAGGCAACATTAATCATCCGTGGATTACGGGCAGTGACGGATTTTGAATATGAGCTTCAGATCGCACAGACAAATCATGTGGAGTATGATGAGATAGAGACGATTTTTTTGACAACGAGCCTGCAGTATTCTTATCTCAGTTCTACGATTGTCAAGGAATTCGCAGCCTATGGCGGAGATATTTCACGTTTTGTTCCTGAGCCGATGATTGACCGTATTTATAAAAAATATGGCATTGAAAAAGGAGATCAACATGAGTAGTAAAATTGAGCAGACAATCGAAGAATTAGAACAATATATAGAGAATTGTAAGCCGCAGGCGTTTTCGTCTAATAAGATCATTGTCAATAAGGATCAGATCGAGGAACTGCTGACAGAGCTTCGTCTGCGTACACCCGAGGAGATCAAACGCTATCAGAAGATGATCAGTAACAAAGAGGCGATCCTAGCGGATGCCCAGACCAAAGCGGATGCCATTATCGCGCAGGCAGAAGTGACACATTCAGAGCTTGTCAGCGAGCATCAGATTATGCAGCAGGCATATGCACAGGCCAATGAAGTCGTGATGATCGCGACGAAGCAGGCACAGGAGATCCTCGATAAAGCAACCAACGATGCAAACAGCATCCGTATGGGGGCAATCGGATATACCGATGAATTGCTGCGCAATCTGGAAGTGATCTTAAATGGTGCGATTGAGGGTTCAAAGGCGCGTTATGAGAATCTGATCGCCGGATTGAACAGCTCCTTACAGGTTGTCCTTGCCAATCGCGCAGAGCTGATGCCACAGACAGAGCCGGAGCTGTCAGCAGAAAATACGACGAATACAGCAACTGCCGCACAGGAGTCTTCCGCACAGGAGAATGGCGAGATAAAGGCGTAGACTAAATCATACGATGCAGACGGCTGCCAGTGGATACAGGACAGCGGCGAGCAGGGCGGTGATTGCCGCAATGCACAGCCGTCCGCAGATATATGATCGCATAGATAGTACAGATTGCACAGATCGCATAGCTGGTATAGATCGCTGCTCTGGCAGATGGTCTGTGTGAATGAGCGATGCTGTCTGGGCGATACCGGAGCAGCCGCCAAACGCGGTAGCGCCCAGAATCGCTACATACTTCAGGTATGTACTTTGAATGGTATGGTTCAGGACACTGACGGCGCCTGTGATCTCGAGCAGACTTGCAATAAAGGTAGATATGACAGGAATGGCAGTCAGATAGTGCTGGCACATACGCGTGATGACAGCAAAGAGCATGACGTATCCGCCCAGTTTTAACATGGTTTCGAAACTATTCATAATACCGGCATCAAGGATGGCAAAATTCATTTGCAGCCCTGATGTCGCTTTTTTTGTCACGTTGCAATCCGATGATTGTGTGTGGTGTGACAGACGCCGATGGTGGATCATGAGCATCAAAAGACCATAACACAACGATGGCGCATACAAGATGGCATAGGTCATCGGAAGCATCTGTGGCAGACGCAGTGTCTCGGATAAAATATATCCTCCGACAAAGGCGGGACTCATCTGGTTGGCAATGATAAACAGCAGGGATGCATCTTCCTTTGACAACTGTCCGTGTGCATACAGGTCTGTTGTGAGCTTACAGCCCATGGGAAATCCAAACAGCGTGCCTGCAAATAGTACAAAATAGCTCTGTGGCAGATGCAGTGTCTCACTGATCCTGGACAGATAGCCGCTGCGAATCAGTAACTGTGTGAGAATCAGAAACGGGAGCAGGCTCGGAAGCAGTTGTTTTGCCCACAGCATCAGACCATAGCGCGCGCCCTCCATCGCGGTCTGAGGCTCTTTCAGCAGGAATAGTAAAAACATAGCGAGCATATAACAAAATAGATATTTTTTTGTAACATATCGGGATCGTTTTTTCTTCATCATATGATTAATAGCTATGATGGGCAGGTATGAAATATGAGAAAAACATGTTTGTTAGGTGTATTGCTTTTCCTATTTGCTGCACTGGATATGATTGTCATAGAGCAGATCTTTGTATGGGAGGAGCAGCTGGCGGGGCAGATAGCCACACGACAACCGGACGAAGGACAGATTCCGTCACAAGCGTCGAATCGGGGAGTGCCTGACAATATTGCAGATGCGATCCGGGCAGACTTACAGATTTTTCCGATTCCGGAGTCAACCTTGCATCCAAAGTACACGGTCTCTTATGAGGATTCATGGATGACTGCACGCAGCTTTGGCGGCGAACGCGGACATGAGGGAACAGATCTGATGCTCTCGCCGGACAGACGAGGGATATTTCCGGTGTTGTCCATGACAGATGGTGTAGTGGAGAAACAGGGATGGCTGCCACAAGGCGGTTATCGGTTGGGCATACGCAGTGACCGCGGAATCTATTATTATTACGCACATCTGTATGATTATGCGGAGGGCATTGAGGAAGGAACCATTGTAGTGAGTGGTCAACTGCTGGGCTTCGCAGGGGACACCGGCTACAGTAATATCGAAGGCACTGTTGGCAATTTCCCGGTGCACTTGCATGTCGGCATCTATTATAATGATACGAAGGGACAGGAGACAGCAGTGAATCCATATCCGTTTTTGCAGGGGCTGGAGACGGTCGCGATGCCGTACTAAAAAACAGATAAATAGTTTCGTAATCACCTAAAAATACCTAAACGCAGAAAGGACACCAACATGCCTCAGATTCGATTAGATAAATACCTCTCAGAGATGCAGCTTGGCACGCGCAGCGAGGTCAAAAAGCTGATCCGCGCCGGGAAAGTACAGCTGGACGGAAAAACATGCAAAAGCCCGGAACAAAAATTCGACCCACTGCAGGCGCAGGTGATGGCAGATCACCGGCTGATCCGGTATGCAGCATATGAATATTTTATGCTGAATAAGCCAAAGGGCTGCGTCTCAGCAACCGAAGACAGCCGGTATCCGACCGTGCTGGACTATATTACTGACCATCTGCGCAGTGATCTTTTCCCGGTAGGCAGACTGGATCTCGATACAGAAGGCCTGCTGCTCATCACAAACGATGGTGCGCTTGCGCATGAACTGCTCAGTCCGGCAAAACATATACCGAAGACCTATGAAGCCACGATTGATGGCATTGTGACGGAAGAAGATGTCAGAAAGTTTGCGGAAGGTATTGATATCGGTGAGAAGAAGCTGACCAGACCGGCAGAACTGGTGGTCATAAAATCCAATGTGATTTCGAAGATTCAAGTGACCATCTATGAGGGAAAATTTCACCAGATCAAGCGGATGTTCGAGGCAGTCGGAAAACCGGTGCTGGAATTAAAACGACTGGCGATGGGCGCACTCCGGCTGGATGAGACATTGCAGCCGGGAGAATACCGACCATTGACCACGGATGAAATCACGTATTTACGACAGAGAGGGGAAACGTAGCAGATGTTAGATGGTATCAAAGGAATTATATTTGATCTGGATGGAACGATGGTGGATTCCATGTGGATGTGGAGACAGATTGATAATGAATTTATGGCGGCGCGCGGACTTGATATGACAGATGATCTGGAGCGGGAGATTGAGGGAATGAGCTTTCAGGAGACGGCAGAGTATTTTGTCCGCACATATCCGCTGACAGAGACCGCCGATGAACTGATGGATATCTGGGTCAATATGGCGATTCATAAATATCGTTATGATGTACCGATGAAGCCGGGATTAAAAGAATTTCTGTGCAAAATGAAGCAACATGGGATTAAAATGGGTATCGCTACGAGCAACGCACGTACATTACTGGATGCGGTTGCACAGGCACATGGACTGTATGACTACATGGATGCGGTGCTGACGGCAAATGAAGTCAAGCGTGGAAAGCCTGCACCGGATGTGTTTCTGGCAGTAGCGGACAAGCTGCAGCTCGCACCGGCTGACTGCCTTGTATTTGAAGATATTCCACAGGGAATCCGTGCGGGGCTGGCGGCCGGTATGAGCGTCTGTGCGGTTTCTGATGAGTATTCACATGCACAGGATGCAGAAAAACGTGCACTCGCAAATTACTATATTGATTCCTATGCGCAGGTACTCGATGGGACGTTTGAGCGGTTGTAAAACGGCAGAAACAGTGCTAAAATAATATGTCAGGGGCAGCATGCAGCTGCCGGTTAAATGAGGAATATTTATGTTACATGATTTTTTACCTGTGACGAAGGCAGATTGCGAAAAAAGAGGCTGGGAACGACCGGATTTTGTATATGTGATTGGGGATGCATATGTGGATCATCCATCATTTGGACCGGCGATCATCAGCCGGCTGCTCGAGTCGCATGGCTATAAAGTAGCCATTATCGCACAGCCGGACTGGAAAGATCCTGCGAGTATCCAGATATTCGGGGAGCCAAGGCTTGGATTTTTAGTATCCGGCGGCAATATGGATTCGATGGTCAACCACTATTCAGTATCGAAAAAACGCCGGGAAACGGATGCCTATACGCCGGGCGGTGAGATGGGCAGGCGTCCGGATTATGCGGTTGTCGTATACGGCAATCTGATCCGCAGAACTTATAAACATACACCGATGATCATCGGTGGCATAGAGGCGAGTCTGCGTCGGCTCGGACACTATGATTACTGGTCGAATAAAGTCCGTCGTTCGATTCTTTTAGATTCGGGCGCGGATTTGATCTCCTATGGGATGGGGGAACACAGTATCATAGAGATCGCAGATGCACTAAACAGCGGGATTGCTGTCAAAGACATTACTTTCATTGACGGAACGGTGTACAAGACGAGGGACCGTGAACTGGTGGAACAGGCGCAGGCACTGGAACTGCCGCATTTTGAAGAGATTCGTGCTTCAAAGGAAGCCTATGCACGCAGCTTTTATATTCAGTACTGTAACACGGATCACTTTGTTGCAAAGGTGCTGTATGAGACATATGATGAAAAATTGTTTGTCGTACAGAACCGTCCATCCAAACCGCTTACGCAGGAGGAGATGGACCGTGTATATGCTTTGCCGTATATGCGTACCTATCATCCGATGTATGAGAAGGATGGTGGTATCCCTGCGATCCGTGAAGTGAAGTTTTCTCTGATCAGCAACCGTGGCTGCTTTGGCGGCTGCAATTTCTGTGCTTTGACGTTTCATCAGGGACGCACGATCCAGACACGCAGCCATGCATCAATTGTCCAGGAGGCAAAGCAGCTCACCTATGAGCCGGATTTTAAGGGATACATCCATGATGTCGGCGGACCGACCGCCAATTTCAGGCATCCGTCCTGTGAAAAGCAGTTGACAAAGGGTGTCTGTCCGAACAAGCAATGCCTGTTTCCGCAGCCGTGTAAAAATCTGCATGCAGACCATACCGATTACATCCGTCTGTTGCGCAGACTGCGGGAGATTCCGGGTGTGAAAAAGGTATTTATCCGTTCCGGTATCCGGTTTGACTATGTACTTGCAGATAAGAGTGATGCGTTTTTGCGGGAATTATGTGAGTATCATGTGAGTGGACAGTTGAAAGTCGCACCGGAACATATCTCAAAGAAAGTGCTGGACAAGCTTGGAAAACCTGCACCGGAGGTATATAAGAAATTTGTAGAAAAATACAAACAGATGAATGAGAAGCTCGGTAAAAATCAGTATCTCGTGCCATATCTGATGTCCTCGCATCCGGGCGCGACCCTGACGGAGGCGATCGAGCTGGCGGAATATCTGCGTGATATTCATTATATGCCCGAACAGGTGCAGGATTTTTATCCGACTCCGTCCACGATCTCGACCTGTATGTACTATACAGGACTTGACCCGCGCGATATGACACCGGTCTATACGGCGACAAATCCGCATGAGAAGGCAATGCAGCGGGCGCTCATGCAGTATCGCAATCCGAAAAACTATGAGCTCGTCAAAGAGGCGTTAGAGCGTGCGGGACGTACAGATCTGATCGGATTTGGACCGGAATGCCTGATCCGGCCGCGGGTGATGAAGCAGCACGAAAAACAGGGAAATTACCGGAGCATGTCAGGAAAAGCCCGTACACCGGATCATTCCGGAGCAAAAAAACATCCTGCAAAAAAGAAAACGATCCGGAATGTACACAAAAAGAACAAGCATTAAGGTAATAATAACAAGGTAACAGAAAGCAGCAAACGATATGAAGTCATTTATTATCAAAGAAAACGAAGCCGGCCAGCGATTGGACAAATATTTAAGGAAACTTCTGCCGGATGCACCGGGCAGCTTTATATATAAGATGCTGCGGAAAAAGAATATTGTGCTTAACACAGAAAAAGCGACCGGTTCGGAGCATTTATCCATAGGGGATGAGGTCGTTTGTTTTCTGTCTGATGAGACATTCGATAAATTTTCAGGAAGCAGAAAAGATACGATTGAGGAATTGAAACGGATACCGGTTCAGCCTGCGTTTTCAGTTGTATATGAGGATGATGATATGCTTGTCATGAACAAACCGGCAGGTATGTTATCACAGAAAGCCAAAGAATCCGACATCTCTGCCAATGAGCATATGATTGCATATTTACTGGAATCAAAAGCACTGACAGAAGACGATCTGCGCACATTCCGGCCTTCTATCTGTAACCGGCTGGATCGCAATACATCGGGTATTTTACTGGCCGGGAAGACGCTGCGTGGGCTGCAGTGCCTGTCTGCAGAGTTGAAAAGCCGTTCTATGGAAAAATATTACCGTTGTCTTGTGAAAGGCAATCTGTCACAAAAACAATTATTAAAGGGATATTTGCTGAAGGATGATCGTGAGAATGCCGTGTCCATATTCCAAAACGGGGCACCGAACCGCAAATATATAGAGACAGAATACAATCCGGTAGAGCGGTTTGGGGATTATACATTGCTGGAGGTACATCTGATTACCGGACGTTCGCATCAGATCCGTGCGCACCTGGCATCGATCGGACACCCGGTGATCGGCGATCCAAAATATGGTGATCCGAAACAGAACCGTCTGTTTGAGCGTGCCGTCGGAATCAACCGGCAATTACTGCATGCCTACCGTGTGCGTTTTACCGATGGCAGGGAGGTGACCGCGGATCTGCCTGCGGATTTTGAAGCTGCACTTGAATGGCTGAGAGGGCGGGGCACAGCAGAACCGTCGAGAGGGTGATCACGGATGGCAACCTGGAATTCAAGAGGCTTACGAGGATCGGCACTGGAAGATCTGGTGAACCGCACCAATGAAGTATATGCAGCCAATGCGCTTGCATTGATCCAGAAAGTACCGACCCCGATCACGCCGATCAATATTGATAAAAAGACCAGACATATTACACTGGCATATTTTGACCAGAAAAGCACGGTAGACTATATTGGAGCAGTTCAGGGTATTCCGGTATGTTTTGATGCAAAGGAATGTCACACAGATACATTTCCCCTGCAGAATATTCATACTCATCAGGTTGAATTCATGCGTCAGTTTGAGCAGCAGCAGGGAATCGCTTTTTTCCTCATCCATTATACCAGACGGGACAGCTTTTACTATCTTCCGTTTCGGGATTTACTCGTTTTCTGGGAACGCATGGAGCAGGGCGGCAGAAAAAGTTTCCGCATTGAAGAATTAAAGGAAGAATATTTTTTTTCGATGGGCAGAGGCGGTGCATTTGTACCGTATTTGCAGGCACTTCAGATTGATCTGGACTCCAGATGTTGACTTTTTTCATAGAATCGCTTATAATCAGTGAGATTTATTATGCTAATGAATTATCACGTTACTACAATAAAGTGAGCGATAAGGAGAATAAATAGAATGAAACAGAATTTACATACACCGGAAGGTGTCCGCGATATCTACAATGCGGAATGTGAACGCAAGCTGTATTTAGAGCAGAAATTGTTTTCCGTGCTGACCGGATACGGTTATCATCCGATTGAGACACCGTCATTTGAATTTTTTGACATTTTTGGCAAGGAAGTCGGCACAACACCCTCACAGGATCTGTATAAGTTTTTCGATAGAGAGGGCAATACTCTGGTTTTAAGACCTGATATAACGCCATCCATCGCACGTTCGGCGGCGAAATATTATATGGATGAGGAGATGCCGCTGCGTTTTTGTTATAAAGGTAATACATTTATCAATCACCACAGCCTGCGCGGCCGGATGAAGGAATGTACACAGCTTGGCGCCGAGTTCATGGGAGACAATTCCGTAGATGCAGATGCAGAGATGCTGTCAATGATCGTAGATTGTCTGCAGGCTGCCGGATTAAAAGAATTTCAGATCAGCGTCGGCCATGCGAGTATTTTCAAAGGGCTGGCAGATGCAGCCGGTTTTTCAGCAGACGAGACGGATGAGCTGCGCAGCCTGCTCTCAAATAAGAACTTTTTCGGTGTAGAAGAATTTGTAAACGGCCGGAATCTTCCGGAAAACCTGAAACGATGCTTTGGAATACTCAGATGTATGTATACCTCCGCAGATGAACTGGCACAGTTTATGGAAGATGCCAGGGAGTATGAGACGGTATATGACGCCTTGCAGCGGCTGGAGGAACTGCAGGAACTGTTATTGTTATATGGAATCGACCGGTATGTGTCATTCGAACTTGGAATGGTCAGTGATTATCATTATTACAGCGGCATTCTGCTCAGTGGGTATACGTATGGAACCGGTGAGCCGATTGTAAAGGGCGGCCGTTATGATGAGCTGCTGCCGATGTTCGGTAAGAATGCGGCAGCGATCGGTTTTGTCGTAGTCATCGACCAGCTGCTCGAAGCCATTCGAAGACAGCAGATCGAAGTCCCGATCATGCATCACACACAGCTGCTTGTCTACGATGCATCACACCGGGAAGAGGCTGTCGTGGCAGCCAGAAAGCTGCGCAGCACCGGTGGACGTGCGGAACTGCTGTTATTTGATTCCGCAAAGGGCGAAGCCGCATATGAAGCATATGCAAAAGAGAATCAGATTGCCAGAATCACATGGATGCTGGATGGACGATAAAGAATGATTGGAGAGAAGGAAAAAGATGGGAAATGAAACGAGTGAACGTTATCTGACCTTTGCACTTGGCAAGGGTAGACTGGCAAACCGCACGTTGAAATTATTTGAAGAGATCGGCATTACCTGTGAAGAAATGAAGGATAAAGATACGCGAAAGCTGATCTTTGTCAATGAGGAATTAAAGCTGCGGTTTTTCCTTGCAAAAGGACCGGATGTGCCGACTTATGTTGAATATGGGGCTGCAGATATCGGTGTTGTCGGGGAAGATACGATCTTAGAGGAAGGACGCAATATTTACGAAGTCCTTGATCTGGGATTTGGCAAATGCCGTATGTGTGTATGTGGTCCGGAGAGTGCCCGTGAATTGTTGCAGCATCATGAACAGATCCGTGTCGCATCCAAATATCCGCGGATTGCCAAGAACTATTTTTATAATAAAAAGCATCAGACCGTGGAGATTATCAAATTAAACGGATCGATTGAGCTGGCACCGATTGTCGGGCTTGGAGATGTCATCGTAGATATTGTAGAGACCGGATCTACGTTAAAGGAAAATGGCTTACAGGTACTCGAAGAAGTATGTCCGCTATCGGCACGTATGGTTGTGAATCCGGTGAGCATGAAAATGGAAAATGAGCGCATCACAAAGCTGATCGCAGATTTAAAACAGGTCATTCAAAAGGAGAATTGATATGCGTATTTTACAGCTGGACAAAGAGACAAAGAGCAATATTTTAGAAGATTTATTAAAGCGCAGCCCCAACAGCTATGGTGAGTATGAAGACCGTGTGGCAGCGATTATCTCTGAAGTGAGAAAAAATAAGGATCAGGCAATTTTCTCCTATACAAAGCAGTTCGACGGTGCTGATATCAATGCAGATAACATCGTTGTGACAGAGGAAGAAATCAAGGAAGCCTATGATAACGTAGATCCGACTTTGCTTTCCGTCATTCGGAAGGCACTCGTAAATATCCGTGAATATCATGAAAAGCAGCGCCAGTATAGCTGGTTTGATTCAAAGGATAACGGCATTATTTTAGGACAGAAGGTGACTCCGCTGCGCCGGGTTGGTGTGTATGTGCCCGGTGGAAAGGCCGTATATCCGTCATCTGTACTCATGAATGTATTGCCCGCAAAGGTAGCCGGGGTGGATGAGATCATTATGACGACGCCTCCCGGAAAAGACGGCAAGATCTGTGCATCTACCCTGGTGGCAGCGACAGAAGCAGGTGTAGACCGCATCTATAAAGTCGGCGGTGCGCAGGCGGTCGCAGCACTGGCGTTTGGCACGGAGAGTGTCCCGAAGGTGGACAAGATCGTAGGTCCCGGCAATATCTATGTTGCACTTGCGAAAAAGGCTGTATTCGGCCATGTCAGCATAGATTCGATTGCAGGTCCCAGCGAGATCCTTGTCCTGGCAGATGAGACTGCAAATCCCCGTTTTGTCGCTGCGGATCTGCTCTCACAGGCAGAGCATGACGAGATGGCATCTGCGATCCTCGTGACGACAAGCCGCACACTGGCAGAGCAGGTATCCACAGAAATTGACAAATTTGTTGCGGTTCTCAGCCGAAAGGAGATCATCCAGAAGTCGTTGGATCACTATGGTTATATTCTGGTAGCAGAGAATGAAGAAGAAGCCATTGAGACAGCAAATGATATTGCATCCGAACATCTGGAGATCGTAATGAGAGATCCGTTTACCGTGATGACCAAGATCCGTAATGCAGGTGCGATTTTCCTCGGTACATACAGCAGTGAACCTCTGGGAGATTATTTTGCAGGACCGAACCATGTGCTGCCTACAAACGGAACCGCAAAGTTTTTCTCAGCGTTATCTGTTGATGATTTTATTAAAAAATCAAGCATTATCTCTTATTCCAGAGAAGCGCTTGAGCCGATCTATAAGGATATCGTACAGTTTGCGGAATGTGAGCAGCTGACTGCACATGCGAACTCCATCCGTGTACGTTTTGAAGATCGGTAATATATTTCAGGAAGGTAGTAGAAAGGAATTTATGGACAAGAAAATTCTGGTAGCGACACTTTACCTCAAAGACGGGCAACCGGTCAGGAGCAATCGCGACCTGACACCGATTGGTGAGTTGTCTACCTATGCAAAAACATATAATGACAGTGGTATCGACAAGATATTCGTATTCGATTTGTCGGATGACGATGATGAGCATGAAAAAAATATAGAAGCGATCCGCGAACTGAACCGGATGATCGATATTCCGACCTGTGGAGGTGGAAACCTGCGCCGGATGGAAGATGTGAAAAAACTTATCTATGCCGGCTGCAAGCAGATTATGCTCAATGCAGCGAAAAGTGACTGTATCGATCTGGCCCGCATGGCGGCAGAACGATATGGAAAAGACCGGATTCTCGTATCCGTACACAATGTGGATTTTATCTTTAAAAACCAGCCAGAGATGAATGAACTGTTCCATGAAGTGCTTGTCATGGATGAATCGGTGCTGGATGCAGTGGATAATCTGTCCAATACGCCGTATGTGGTATTGTACGATGGCGCGGATTTTGCCGAGATCTATGCGCTTTTAGAGCGGGAAAATGCGCGTGGTATCTGTGGTACGCTGTTCAATGATCCGCAGACAGACATTATGCAGTACAAGACGAATCTGGATGAAGCCGGACTGTGGATGGATAACTTTAAGCCTGCGATCCAGTGGGCGCAGTTAAAGAAAAATTCAGATGGCATGGTTCCGTGTGTCGTACAGGACTACCGGACAGAAGAAGTGCTCATGGTGGCTTATATGAATGAGGAGGCATATTATAAGACACTTTCTAGTGGTAAGATGACCTATTACAGCCGCAGCAGAAATGAACTGTGGACGAAGGGACTCACTTCCGGACATTTACAGTATGTGAAATCGCTGACGGCAGACTGTGATTACGATACAATACTTGCCAAGGTATCCCAGGTGGGTGTCGCCTGCCATACCGGCAGCCCGACCTGCTTTTTCAATGAGATTGTGAAGAAAGAATATGTGGAGAACAATCCGTTGAAGGTGTTTGAAAACAGTTACCAGTCGCTGATGAATATTAAAACAAACCCGAAACAGGGCGCTTATATCAGCGAGTTATTCGATAAGGGACTAGACGAGATGCTAAAGAAACTCGGCGAAGAGACGACAGAAGTCGTCATTGCCGCCAAAAATCCGAATCCTGAGCATATCAAATATGAGATATCGGATCTGTTGTATTATCTCACGGCTATGATGGTTGAGACCGGAGTCACATGGGAAGATGTCACAAAAGAATTAGCACAGCGCTAAAAAAATGTATGCACAATGCCAAAATTGTGCATACATTTTTTTGTATGGTTTTACTAATTGATTTTTCATTGGAAATCTGTGTATAATGACATTCAATTCCCATTCTTTTACCCTGTTACATGATTTCTGGAATTGATTCCCTTTCTTCGTTGCAGATCGCAGAAGTTTCTGACGGTCGGTTGTTCTTGCAGCGGAGGAATCTTATGAATAAAAATCAAACATTCAAATTCAAATGGAAAAACATAATCACAGCAGTACTGATCAGTTGTTGTCTGTTTTGTGAGTCATCAGGTCTGCCGATAACGGTTGCGCATGCAGATGAAATAGCGGAAGAACAGCTAGCATCTTCAATATCACTGGATTATGTGTCAGATGTTGCAATTCATACACCCGACAGCATATTGCGGCTGTATGGCGAACCGGAACAGACATATCAGGTGCCAGTCAATGTGTCGGCAGATTGCACAATTATATTAGATCACATAAAAAATACGGCAGATTTTACGATTGCAGACGGCGTGCATGTGAAACTTTTATTGCGTGGAAGCAATGAATGCAAACAGATCATTGCTGCCGGTGGTACGCAGACGGAGCTATTGCTGATCGGCGATTCAGCCGATGCCATGCTTACCGCAGAACAGATTGCGTGTACCAGAGGTGGCACGACACAGACTGGCGCAAACGTGCGCATCGAATCATGCACGGTCGTCTGTCAGGATCTCGGGTGTGGCAATCACGGACTTGATAACGCTTATAATGGAGGAAGTGCGATGATCCCCAATGCAATGCCGGGCAGTAATGCTTCTGCAAATGTCACAATCATTTCCTCGCAGGTGATGATCAGCGGCAGTCTCGCATGCGGAGGAAACGGTGTCAGCAGTCAGGGCTCATGGGCAGCGAATGCATCAAATGGTGGATGCGCAGGCACGGTATTGATTGATAACAGCCGCGTATCGGTCGGTGGAAATGTAGCGATGGGTGGCAAAGGAGGTGATGGCGGCATTGGAAGCAGCTATTATGAGCATGTAGCCGGCAATACGCAGAGTGCCTGCCCGGTTCAGATTATAAATAACAGCTATGTCACTGTTACCGGTAATGTAGCATCGCAGCAGGATCTTCCCAAATACAGCAAGGACGGAAAACAACAGGGGCTGCATGGTGTCAAAGTCGAGATCACGGATTCGACATTGATCGCAAAAGATATTGCCAGTGGCGGAAACGGTCATCAGTACATTCGTTCTGCATCATCGTCCGGTGCCGGAACCAGCTATGATATCGCAGGTACAGCAGGGGGAAATGGTGGGACAATCGTGGCAAAAAATGCTGTGATTGAGTGTAATACTGCTGTGAGAGGCGGCAATGCCGGTGAGTATATGAATTATCAGGTGAGCATGTATGGAAATCAAACCGGTGATTATGACTGTGCGAATCACCCGATTGATGGAAATGGTGGCAGCATAGATTCGAGTGATTCACAGTGGACAATTCATTCCTGTACAGGAGAAAAAGGAAGCCGTTGGAGTGGTTATTCGCATCCTTCAACCTATAGTGACCAGCGTTTTAGCGGAGGTATGATTAGTGGCCGTGTCCGTGGTGCAGTGATTACAACCGATCTGACCACGATATGTGATGGAGATTTCGAGGCGGCAACAGAAGTCCGGAATTCAGAGGAAGCCAGTTGTGCCAAATGCCTGTTAAAAACCGATATGGAGCTTGCGGGGACTACGGCCGCAGTGACTGCAAATGAACTCCGTGGATCCGCACGGTTAGACGAAAACGGGCAATGGTATACATATCTTGGAATTGGCAAACAACAGATCAGACTCATGGGCAGCCATCCTTATGAAGCAACGGTCAGGGTCAGACGTTCTGCTGCGTTCAATGAATTTCAGTTAAATGCTTATGGCCGCCTGAATATGGAATATGCAGATGCGCTCATCCGTGAAGATTCCTATCATTATCTGGATGAAAATTATGACTACAACGGAGATTACAGGATCAGTGGAAATGGTGATCATAAGCTTTCCATTGACGCAGGAGAGCATTTACTGATCTTTGATGAGACAACGCTGGATACATTGGAGATTAACGGCAATTCGATTGTAAGGATACAGTTAAAAGCGGCAGTGACTATACGGCAGATTCTGGTTGCAGATGGAGCTACTTTGATCATCGACGGAGTTGATTTTCTGGATTATGATAGCTGTCAGGGAATGCTGCGCAATACAGCCGGTCAGCGGTTATTTCCAGTTTCATTGATCATGGAGACTCCGGATCAGTATGAATTATGTCTGAACGAAGAAGAAAAAGTACTGTCTGCAGAAGACCGGAAATTGCATTTTCTAGTTCCGGAAGGCACCTGTCAGCTCACGCTTCGCAAGGAAGCATTTGTATTTACCGGTGAATGGCAGATCAGCGGACCGCAGCAGCTCTATCAATCGGATCTGTTACTCCGTCTGGATTGTTCCCTCGCTCCTGTCACAATTGAAGATACATGTGTGAACTCCGGTACGGAACGTATAGATACACAGGCAGATGTATGTCTGTCACAGAGCAGCCAGTTACATTGTGTTTCTGTCAAAAAGAAGGATGCCATGCTGTGGCTGGATCATATTGCTCCCAATATACAGATCTATGTACCACAGGATTTCTGCGGGGAGATCCGTGACTGTTCGGGTATACCGTTGCGTCTGGTTACGGTTGAGGCAGAGAAGGCAGACTATCCAATGCAGTTTGAACTCGACGGCACAATCTACGATGTCGTTACGAATGCGGATGGTGTATTTACATTTCTGGCGACGATCGGTGTGCATGAGTTTCGTTTGATTCTGGATGACGGTTCTTACTGGGTTACAGGATCGCTTCGTGTAAGTGCGGATGATAAACACAATTTTCATACAAAGGAAGAACTCACGGATCAAAAACCTGAGCCTGCACCGGATGTAAAAGAGGATCAGAAAACGGGGATAAAGGAAGAACCGGACACAGAGCCAGGGACAGAGCCTGCAAACCGTGAAGATACTCCGGGCACAAACAATTCTGGTTCAGATGGCTCAAGTTCAGGCAGTTCAAGTTCAGGCAGTTCAAGTTCAGGCGGTTCAAGTTCAGGTAGTTCAAGTTCAGGCGGTTCGAGTTCAAGCAGTTCAGGTTCGGGCGGCTCAGGTTCAGGTGGTTCAAATTTAAATAGTTCAGGCTTAGCCGGTTCGGGTTCAAATAGTCCGGGTTCAACTGGCACCGTTCGACGCAATCATACAACAGATCATGCATCAGCAGACGGCATAGATGCCAAAGTATTAAGCAATTTAAGTAACATCCGATTGCTCGATTCAGATGAAGTATCTGACCGTATTATTTATACGAAGAAGGATGTTACATTTCATATTACAGTTTCAAGTAAAGCGGCCTGTGAATACAAGCTGGTACATCAGGGTGAAGATGAATCCTCGCTGCAGTGGAATCAGTTAGATAACGACCGGCTGACAATCCGTGCTGGTCAGCAGGATCGGCGGGCTGTCGCAGTGATTTTTCGGACTACCTGTCAAGATGTTGTGAGGTTACAACGGACCGATTATTTTTGTATTGACCAGAAACGCCCGGTAATACGCGGAGTGAGACATCTGCACTTCTACAGAAACAGCCGTAGTATCCGCGTTTCAGATAATTGTGGTTTACGTGAGATTCGATTAAACGGCAGAAAGGTATCGTCAGCCTTTACGTTAAAGAAAAAAGGGGTCTATGTTTTAAGAGTAACCGATTATGCCGGCAACTGCCGTCTGATCGCCTTTGCCATTGTGTAAAAAAGGATCGCAGGTATCCGAGTGGTATGTGTACCGTACAAAAATGTGCATAGTTTGTCTGCAAATGCATAAATTTATGATAACAGAAGGTGATAGTCCATATGCATTTGGTGACAGGAGGTAGGATATGCGATGACATATGACCGTGTAGAAGCGCGCAAAGAATATATACGGCAGGCAAGGGAATCCTTCCATGAGCAGGAAAACGGATGGGGACAGGGCAGCGAAGCCGGCGATGCAGTGCCCACAAGCACACTCGCCCTGCGGATTGTGCTTGGAATATTACTGTTTTTATTGTTTGTATTGGCAGATATTACAGATTATAAGATATTTGACTGCTCGACAAGTACGATTGCCTCTGAGATTGAAAAAGATGATTATACAAATGCACAAAAGTATGTTATGATGCTACTTGCAGATCAATAGTTATCAATGAAACAGATGGAGGTACTTATGAGCAGACTAGCATTGTCTGATGAGATATTACTGACAATTGACCAGCCGGCACGTTATATCGGCGGTGAATTGAATATGATAAAAAAAGATCCTGCTTCGGTAGATATTCGTTTTGCTATGTGTTTTCCGGATGTCTATGAGATCGGAATGTCGCATCTTGGCATTCAGATTTTATATGATATGTTTAACCGGAGAGATGATGTATATTGTGAGCGTGTTTATTCTCCGTGGCCGGATCTTCACCGGATTATGAAAGAAAAGCAGATACCGTTATTTGCACTGGAAAGCCAGGATCCGATCCGGGACTTTGATTTTTTAGGCATTACGATTCAGTATGAGATGTGTTATACAAATATCTTGCAGATTCTGGATCTGTCCCGGATTCCGATACATGCGAGTGAGCGTGGCGAGGACATGCCGATTGTAATCGGTGGAGGTCCCTGCACATACAATCCGGAACCGATTGCCGATTTTTTTGACCTGTTTTATATCGGTGAGGGCGAGATTAGTTATGATGCGCTCTTTGCGCTATATAAGCAGTGCCGCAGGGAGGGGCTTGACCGGGCACAGTTTTTGCGCAGGGCAGCACAGATTCCAGGAATCTATGTGCCATCTATGTATGATGTGGCCTATGGTGAGGATGGCTGCCTGAGCAGTTTTACGCCTAAATATGACGATATTCCAGCGAAAGTAGAAAAACAGCTGGTGATGGATATGTCACAGGCACCTTATCCGGGAAAACCGCTTGTGCCGTTCATCAAGGCAACACAGGACCGTGTCGTTTTGGAAATCCAGAGGGGATGTATCCGTGGATGCCGTTTTTGTCAGGCGGGTATGATCTATCGACCGACGCGTGAAAAAGATATTGAACAGTTAAAAACCTATGCTTATGAAATGTTAAAAAGTACCGGGCATGAGGAGATTTCGCTGAGTTCACTCAGCTCCAGTGATTATTCACAGCTAGAGGAACTGGTGAATTTCCTGATTGATAATTTTCATGATAAAGGTGTCAATATTTCCCTTCCTTCCTTGCGTATCGATGCATTTTCCTTAGATGTCATGGGAAAGGTCCAGGATATCAAAAAGAGCAGCCTGACCTTTGCACCAGAAGCAGGATCACAGCGTATGCGTAATGTGATTAATAAAGGACTCACAAAGGATATCATACTTGAAGGAGCAGGACAGGCTTTCGAGGGTGGCTGGCAGAAGGTAAAGCTGTATTTTATGCTCGGGCTGCCGACCGAAACGGTAGAAGATATGCAGGCAATCGCAGAACTTGCCAATGATATTGCGGTACGCTACTATGAGATACCAAAAGATCAGCGCAACGGCAAATGCCAGATTACGATCTCAACATCCTTTTTTGTACCAAAGCCGTTCACACCATTGCAATGGGCGCCTATGTGCACGGTGGACGATTATCTTGGCAAGGCAAAGGTTGTCAATGAAGCGGTAAAAAATCAGCTGAACCGCAAGAGCATCCGGTATAACTGGCATGAGGCGGATGTAACGGTACTGGAAGGCGTGTTTGCCCGTGGTGACAGGCGGATTGCGTCAGCGATTGAACGTGCGTATGAAAAAGGTGCGTTGTTTGATGCATGGTCAGAATATTTTGACAATGAGCGCTGGTTGGAGGCATTCGCTGAGACTGGGATAGATGTTGCTTTCTATACCTTGCGTCAGCGCGGATTAGACGAGTTATTCCCGTGGGATTTCATCGATGCGGGTGTGACAAAGGAGTTCCTCACGCGTGAGTGGAAGAAAGCCTGTGAACAGACCGTCACGCCGAACTGCCGCATGGGCTGTTCCGGCTGCGGAGCGAGAAAATACGGAGGAGGTGTATGTTTTGAAAATCAGGATTAAATTCGCAAAATCCGGAAATATGAAGTTTATCGGACATCTGGATACGATGCGTTATTTTCAGAAAGCCATGCGCCGGGCAGATATTGATATTGCCTATTCTACCGGATTTTCTCCACATCAGATTATGTCTTTTGCGGCGCCGCTTGGCGTAGGGATCACCAGTGACGGTGAGTATCTGGATATTGAGGTGCATACGACCGGGACGACTGCAAAAGCCGTAGCAGCATTGAACGGGGCTATGGTAGAAGGCTTTCGTGTTCTGGATTACCGCAGGCTGCCGGATCAGTCCAAAACCGCGATGTCCATTGTTTCCTGCGCGGATTATACATTAACTTACCGTGAAGGCTATGAGACGGATCTTTCGATGGAACAGTTACAGGAAGCGGTTCATGCATTTTATGAAGTACCTGAGAAAATAGAGGTCGTAAAGCAGACAAAAAAATCCGAAAAAATCATTGACCTGAAACAGCTCGTCTATGATTTTCAGGTGATTGAAGCAGAAGGCAGACCTGCATTTTACCTGAAGGTATCTACCGGAAGTACAGATAATACAAAACCGGAGCTTGTCATGGAACATTTTTATAGATTTCTTGGACTGGAACTGGCTGATTTTACGTTCCGGACACACCGACATGATGTCTATACTGGTACAGTGACCAGTGGATTTTTATCATTAAATGATATGGGAGAGGTCATTTTATGAGCCGGCGGATGGTGATTACAGGGATTGATCTCTTTGGCGGGCATCCACTCGTATGTGCGATATGTGAAGAACACCGCATTGTGGAAGTACAGGGAATTCCAGAGCATGCACCGGCTCAGATCCTGAATAATATTTATGTAGCAAGGGTTTCTCAGGTTGTAAAGAATATAGGTGCTGCATTTGTAGAGATCGAAAAGGGTCGCAAATGCTTTCTGCCGTTATCTGATGTACAAGAGCCGGTTTATGTAAAACGCATATCACAAAAGCAGATATTATCCCAGGGTGATGAACTGCTGGTACAGATTGTGCGGGAAGCTGTAAAGACAAAAGAGCCGCAGGTATCCACCAATCTGTCCCTGCCGGGAATCTACAGCGTCGTAACCAGTGGCAGGCATCGGTTAGGTGTATCAAATAAGCTGGATCAGGCTACGCGTACCCGGTTAAAAGAAGCTGTCAGTGGAATCTACGATAACAATCTGGGACTGATTATCCGTACAAATGCAGCACAGGCAGCGGATGCCGTATTGTTAGATGAAGTAGGACAATTACAGCAGCAAATGCGTGACCTGCTTACGTATGCACCACATCGGAGCCTGTATTCAAAACTGTATGTGGCAGAACCGGAATATCTCAGACTCTTGTTCAATCAGCCGCTGGAAGGCGAGGGGAGCATCGAACAGGTGATTACGGATGATCCGGATGTATACGCAGTATTACAGGAGTATGTCAATGCCTATGAGCAATCGCAGTTTCGCCAGAGCCTGAAACAAAAGCTGCAATTTTATGATGATCCTCAACTGGAACTTCAGAAGTTGTATTCCCTTCAGGTACAGCTCACGCATGCACTTCAGAAAAAGTTATGGTTGAAATCAGGAGCAAATCTAGTGATTGAGCCGACGGAAGCGCTGACGGTCATAGACGTCAATAGTGCGAAGAATGTGAAGAAAAACCAACCGGAAAACCAGCATCTTCAGGTGAATCTTGAAGCCGCCAGGGAAATCGCCAGACAAATCCGGCTGCGTAATCTGTCCGGTATTATTATTATTGATTTTATTGATCTGGCACTGGAAGAAGACCGTCAGACATTGCTTGGTGAAATGCGCAGGCTGGTACGGACGGATCCGGTGAAAACGGAAGTGATTGACCTGACAAAACTTGGTTTGATGGAACTTACCCGTCAAAAGACCAGAAGACCTTTAAAGGAGCAATTTGCGATGGCGGAGGACTGGGAATAGCCGTCTGGAAAATTTTTTCCAAAAATGCAGGAAATTTTAAAAAATCTATTGACGAACAGAGAGTGGAATGTTAATATACTGGAGTATGCCGCACAGTGAGGTCTGAAAGTGTGTTCTTTTTTATCGGGGACACCACCACAACTGGCGAGTAATGATAAAATAGGAGGTGCCATATGTACGCAATTATAGCAACAGGTGGTAAGCAGTACAAAGTATCCGAAGGCGATATCATTACCATTGAAAAGCTTGGTGTAGAGGCTGGCGAGACTGTTACTTTTGATCAGGTGATTGCTGTAAACGACGGAACCATGAAGGTTGCAGATGATGTGAAGAACGCAACTGTAACTGCAAGCGTTGTAAAAGAAGGACGCGGTAAGAAGGTTATCGTTTACAAGTATAAGAGAAAAACCGGTTATCATAAGAAGAATGGTCACAGACAGGCTTTCACTCAGGTGAAGATTGAAAAGATTAATGGCTAATTGATACTGGTGAATTGTTATGACACATGTAACGATTTACACAAATCAAACAACAGCATTTACAGGTTTTTCCTGTGAGGGACATGCCGGTTATGCAGATGCAGGAGAGGATATTGTCTGTGCAGGTATTTCGACGCTTGTGATCAATACGATCAATGCGATTGAACAGTTGACAGCGACATCCATTCTAGCAGATGCGGATCAGGATACGGGAACGATTCACGTGAACTTTCCGTCCGGCTGTGAAGCTCAGGCAAAGCTTTTAGTAGATGCGATGATTTTAGGCTTACAAGGAATACAAACAAATTACGGGAAGAAATTCCTGACACTAGATTTCAAGGAGGTGTAACCAATGTTTGAATTGAACCTTCAGTTTTTTGCACATAAAAAGGGAGTTGGATCTACCAAGAACGGTCGTGATTCCGAGTCAAAGAGATTAGGTGCAAAGAGAGCAGACGGACAGTTCGTAAAGGCTGGTAATATCATTTACAGACAGCGTGGAACCAAGATTCATCCCGGCGTGAACGTTGGAATCGGCGGAGATGATACTTTATTCGCTCTGACAAGTGGTATTTTAAGATTTGAGAGAAAGGGTAGAGACAAGAAGCAGGCTTGTGTTTATCCGGTAGCTGAAAACGAATAAGAATCAAGTGGGCTGTTGCATTTTTGTAACAGCTCATTTTTTACCATCATATTTTAGGAGACTATTATGTTTGCTGATACAGCAAAAATTATTATAAAATCTGGAAAAGGTGGCAACGGTCATGTGAGTTTCCGCCGGGAAAAATATGTACCGGACGGTGGCCCGGATGGTGGAGATGGAGGCAAAGGCGGCGATGTAATCTTTGAGGTAGACGAGAGCCTGAATACATTAAATGATTATCGCCACAAACGCAAATTTGCAGCACAGGCCGGTGAAGAAGGTGGCAAGAAAAATTGTCACGGTAAAAAGGGTGAAGATCTGATTTTAAAGGTGCCTGCCGGAACCATCATTCGTGATGCGATGACTGATAAAGTCATTGCAGATATGTCCGGTGGGAACAAAAGACAGGTTATCCTGCGCGGAGGCAAAGGTGGACTGGGCAATCAGCATTTTGCTACATCTACCATGCAGGCACCGAAATATGCGCAGCCCGGACAGGAAGCGATTGAACTGGAAGTTCGTCTTGAACTGAAAGTGATTGCAGATGTTGGTCTGGTAGGATTTCCAAATGTCGGAAAATCTACATTTTTATCACGTGTGACCAATGCGCAGCCAAAGATTGCGAACTATCATTTTACAACATTAAACCCGAATTTAGGTGTTGTAGATATGGGTTGGGGCGATGGTTTTGTCATCGCGGACATTCCCGGATTGATTGAGGGTGCATCAGAAGGTATCGGACTCGGACATGAGTTCTTAAAGCATGTACAGCGCTGTAAAGTATTGATTCACATGGTAGATGCAGCTTCTGTCGAGGGACGTGATCCGATTGCGGATATTCATGCAATCTGCAAGGAATTAGAGGCATTTGACCCGACGCTTTTGGACAAACCTCAGGTGATAGCTGCAAATAAGATCGATGCCTTTTACGAAGGCGAAAATGAGACAATTGCGGCATTACGTGCAGAATTTGAGCCGAAGGGCTGGAAGGTATACCCGATTTCTGCTGTCAGCGGTGCCGGTGTCAAGGAACTGATCAGCGAGGTCAAGCAGATGCTGGATCAGATGGATGATACGCCTGTTTATTATGAGCAGGAATATTTCCCTGAACTGCATGTCTTTGAAAATGAAGCATATACCGTTTCTTTCGATGAGGAAAAACAGGAGTATGTCGTAGAGGGACCGAAGATCGAAAAAATGCTCGGCTATACAAATATTGAATCAGAAAAAGGATTTTTGTTCTTCCAGAAATTTTTAAAAGAGCAGGGTATTTTAAAGGAACTCGAGGAGCGGGGCATTCAGGATGGCGATACCGTCCGCATGTATGGCCTGAGCTTCGACTATTATAAATAACAGGAGGAAACCCATGAATTTTACAAGCAAACAGCGCTCGTATTTAAAGGGACTTGCCAGTACAGAAGACGCAATCTTTCAGATTGGGAAATCGTCAATCACTCCTTCTCTGGTGCAGGCGATTGATGATGCGATTGAAAAACGTGAACTGATCAAGATATCCGTATTGAAAAATTGCATGGATGATCCGCATGAACTGGCAGATATCATTGCCGGGCGTACACATTCCAATGTTGTGATTGTAATTGGGAAAAAGATTGTTTTGTATCGTCCAAACAAGAAAAATCCCAAAATTATACTTCCGAAATAGGAGGCGGCTTTTATGAAAAAAGTCGGCATTATGGGGGGCACATTCAACCCGATCCATAATGGTCACTTGTTAATAGCGGAAAGTGCATATGAACAGCTGGGTCTGGATGAAGTCCGTTTTATCCCGACCGGCAGATCGCCACATAAACAGGGACAACAGATTCTTGACAGTGCAGATCGCATGCATATGGTAGAACTGGCGATCGCAGATAACCCGGCATTTGTGGTGGATGATCGGGAAGTGCGCAGCGATCGGTTAAGCTATTCGTATCTGACGCTGGAACAGATGCATGCCGAGTATCCGGAATACAAATTGTATTTTATTATGGGCGGCGATTCGCTGCGTGATTTCAAAACATGGTATCAGCCACAGCGAATCTGTCAATGCGCGGCATTGGTCGCAGCGATCCGGGATGCGTGCGATCTGGAACATTTACAGATGTATGCCGATGAGCTGCGCGAGCTATATGGAGCCGATGTCTACCTGCTTCACACGCCGAACCTGTCAGTGACATCGAGTGAATTGCGCGAGCGGGCAGCAAAGGGCAGATCCATCCGCTATCAGGTTCCTGATGTGGTACGTGACTATATTTTGGAAAAACAATTATATCAGTAACCATTATTTCAGTAAAAGAAATCAGGTATATCACAGGAAAACAAAAATATTATGAATGATAAGATTCTGGATTTACAGAAAAAAATGAAAAAAAAGCTCACCGATGACCGTTATGAGCATACATTGGGTGTCATGTATACCGCGGCCGCACTTGCCATGCGGCATAGCGTAGATATGGATGAGGCATTACTTGCCGGTTTGCTTCACGATTGTGCCAAATGCTATTCCGATGAGAAGAAATTTGAACTTTGTGAAAAATATGGTGTTATACTGACTGACGTAGAGAGGACAAATACCTCGTTGATCCATGCCAAGCTGGGTGCTGTACTTGCACAGGAAAAATATGACGTGGACAATGAGGCTGTCTGCAGGGCAATCGCTACGCATACAACAGGTGCACCTGCAATGGATCAGCTGCAGCAGATTGTTTTTATTGCAGATTATATAGAACCGCACCGCGACCGTGCATTGCATCTGGATGAGATCCGTTACACAGCATTTCAGGATCTTGACCGGGCATGTGAGATGATTTTAACAGATACATTGAATTACCTGTCAGGTTCATCGGATATGATCGACCCAATGACCCAGGAGACTTATGACTACTATCATAAAGGAGGACATAATAATGGCTGAAAGTGCAAAATTCGCAAAGATTGCTTACGAAGCATTAGCTGATAAAAAAGGTGAAGATATCAAGATTATTGATATCAGCGAGATCTCACCGATTGCGGATTATTTTATCATTGCCGACGGTGCAAACCAGAATCAGCTGCAGGCAATGTGCGATGCAGTAGAGGAAGAATTATACAAAGCCGGCTGCAAGCTGAAACAGACAGAAGGTAATCGCAATTCCACCTGGATTCTGATGGATTACGGTGATGTGATCGTGCATGTGTTTTCAAAAGAAGACCGCTTATTCTATAATCTGGAGCGTATCTGGACAGACGGAAAAGAAGTGTCTATAGAAAATCTGTAATATAAGAATTGTAATAAAAGAGCTGCCAAATGGCAGCTCTTTCCTTTATCATTAAAAAAATCTAAATACACCGAACACTTTTCCAAGTATCTCGCAATGATCTACAAGAATTGGTTCCATTGTATCATTTTCCGGCTGCAGGCGATAGTAGCCGTCCTCTTTATAAAATGTCTTTACCGTTGCCGAATCATCGACAAGTGCCACAACCATATCGCCATTTTTGGCATCTGACTGTCTCTGGACAAGTACGGTATCACCATTCATGATCCCGGCATTGATCATACTTTCACCCTTTACCTTTAACATAAAGGATTCTGCATTGGGCATATACTCCGCAGGGATCGGAAAATAATCCTGTATATTCTGCTCAGCAAGAATCGGCTCACCGGCTGCAACCTGTCCGATCACTGGTACCTGAACCATTTCACGTCTCGTGAGGTTAAAGTCATCATCCAGGATCTCGATTGCGCGCGGCTTGGTAGGATCACGGCGGATATAACCGTTTTTCTCAAGTGTCTCCAGATGTGAATGTACAGATGAAGTTGACTTTAGATGTACCGCTTCACATATTTCCCGGACAGCCGGCGGATAGCCACGCTTTAAAATCTGTTGTTTAATATATTCTAAAATCTCTTTTTGCTTCTCGGTGATTTTTCCAGTTGCCATAATATAATATTCCCTCCCTGATATGGAACCTGGGATCTATAAGCAGATCCGTTTATTTACTTCATTAAGTGTATCATATGCCAATCAAAAAATCAAACATATATTCCGAAAATTTGTTCGATTTTAATTGACAAACACACGTTCTGGTGCTATATTACAGATAGAACAACTGTTCGAGAGCGGAGGTATACTTATGAAAAGTCAACAAACTGTTAATAAGAATGTTTTATCGATCCGGAATATTTTATTTGTATTAGTAGCGCTGGCAGTGATTTTAATTTGTACCTTTTCATTCAGTGCGGTAGCTACAGCCAAGCATACACAGGCTGCTCAGCGTGAAGTACAGACCACATATGAGAGTATCCGTATCAGTGGTGGTGATAGTCTGTGGAGTATTGCACAGAGATATTATGGCACGACTGGGACGGAGTATTATGTAGAGCAGATAAAAGTATTGAATGGGTTGTCATCTGACCACATTCAGGCCGGCGCATATATTCTCGTCCCGGTAGGGAAAACGCCGTCAGGCGTCTTTGCGAATGGCGCGGGCTGAACTGTTACAAATAGTATTGTGCAGCGTTCAGCCGGGGTTGACAAAAATAAAAATATAGCCTATGATAACAACGGTTATTTATAAGTGTACGATTCATACAGTCTTTTTAGATTGTAATTTTCATAGGAGGTGAGATTTATGGACGGTTGTGGTAGTCCAAGTCGAAGTATTATTTGCGGTGACAGGCAAACATATTCTATTCACAGCATGTCCATGATCTCATGAGTTCTACATGCTTGTTTTCGATTGTCCAGCACCGCAGAAATTAGCTATTTTACACTGTAACAGGTAGAAAATGCTTTTTCAAAAAGCGGTGTTTTTTTTGCGCACTTTTTTAGGCTGAAAGGAGACAATATGAGCAGAGCAGAACAGGAATTATTATACAAACCCAGTTATGTAGATGAATTGCTGCGTATGATTCATCAATATACAGATACCTCACAGGATTCTTCTGACACGGAACAGTTGCTGGAACAGCTGGCTGATTATCATGAGAATGATATTGCGGAGGCATTGCAGCAGCTTTCTGCAGATGAGAGAAAAATATTATATCCGATCCTTGGAGTAAAACGTCTTGCAGAGATTATTCCCTATATGGATCATGCCGGTACATTTTTGGAGGAATTAGATCCGCAGACAACGGCGCAGATACTCTCAGAAATGGATTCGGATGATGCGGTAGATGTCCTGGAGACAATGAATCCGACGCTCCGGAGCAGACTGGCAGCTTTATTGGAGACAGATGCCAGAGAGGATCTCCGCATGCTGCTGTCTTACGCAGATGATGAGATCGGAAGCAAAATGACTACAAACTATGTGGTTATTACCAGTGGTCTTACAATCCGGCAGGCGATGCATGAGTTGATCCATCAGGCGGGAGAGAACGATAATATTCTCACAGTCTATGTTGTTGATGAACAAGGGAAATTTTACGGTGCGATTGACCTGACGGATCTGATCATTGCGAGGGAAAATGATACCTTAGATAAGTTCATCAGCCGCTCCTATCCTTATGTCACAGCACATGAGCGAATGGAGGATTGCGTAGAACGTATCAAAGATTACGCTGAGGATTCGATTCCGGTATTATCCGATGATGGATATCTGATTGGTGCAATTACAGCACAGGATATTATAGAATTTGTAGATGAAGAATTGGGTGAAGACTATGCCAGACTCGCCGGTTTGACTGAAAGCGAGGATCTGGACGAAACTCCGATGGAAAGTGTGAAAAAACGGTTGCCGTGGCTGGTTATCCTTTTATTTCTTGGAATGGGAGTCTCATCAGTGGTAGGTGTATTCGAATCCGTTGTCGCAGTGATTCCGATCGTCATTTGTTTCCAGTCCCTGATACTGGATATGGCAGGAAATGTCGGTACGCAGTCGCTTGCTGTTACAATCCGTGTGCTTGTGGATGAACATCTGACCGGAAAACAGAAGTTCTTCCTGGTTTTAAAAGAAGCAAAAGTAGGCTTGCTGAACGGACTGTTTCTGGCGCTTCTCGCATTTGTATTTGTAGGCTGTTATACATATTTATTTAAGTACCATATTTTAACGAAGGCATTTTTGATCTCCGGATGTGTAGCTATTTCACTGCTTGTTGCAATGATTATTTCCAGTCTTGTTGGAACACTGGTTCCCATGATGTTTCACAAGATTCATATCGATCCGGCAGTCGCTTCCGGCCCGCTCATCACGACGATGAACGATCTGGTGGCTGTACTGACCTATTACGGATTGGCCTGGCTGATGCTGATCAAGATCTGTCCAATCTGAATTGACCGAATCGGAAAAATGCTATACAATAAGAAATAGAAAACGAAAATTAGAGGAGGTATTTTCATATGGGACTTATCAAAGCAGCTATCGGTGCAGTTGGCGGGACACTGGCAGACCAGTGGAAAGAGTTTATCTATTGTGATTCACTCTCGGCAGATACATTATTGGTTCGAGGACAAAAACGTGTTGGAAAACGTTCTTCAAACACAAAGGGGAATGACAATATCATCACACAGGGCAGCAAGATCGCAGTAGCAGCCGGACAGTGTATGATTATCGTAGAACAGGGCAAAGTTGTCGATGTCTGTGCAGAACCGGGTGAATATGTATTTGATGCATCTTCAGAACCGAGTATTTTTACCGGGGATCTGGGCGAGAGCGTGCGAAAGACATTTGCTACAATGGATGAGCGTTTATCATTTGGTGGGGATACCGGCAAAGACCAGCGCGTTTATTTCATCAACTTAAAAGAAATGATGGATAATAAATTTGGAACACCGACACCGATTCCGTTCCGTGTCGTAGATACGAATATCGGTCTGGATCTGGATGTATCTGTACGTGCTTCCGGTGTTTATTCCTATAAAATCGTAGATCCGCTATTATTTTTCTCCAGCGTATCCGGCAATGTGAAGGGTGCGTTCACGCGTGATGAGATTGATGGTCAGTTAAAAACGGAGTTTGTCAGCGCATTACAGCCCGCATTTGGCCGCTTGTCAGATCTTGGACTCAGACCGAACCAGATTCCCCAGCATACGACGGAACTGGAAAATGCTATGAATCAGGCATTATCCGGAAAATGGAGTGAACTGAGAGGTCTGAAGATCATATCTGTAGCACTTGGCAGTGTGACGCTTCCTCCGGAAGATCAGGAAATGATTAAAAAGGCGCAGCAGGCAGCGATTCTGCGTGATCCTACAATGGCTGCTGCGACACTTGCAGGTGCGCAGGCAGATGCGATGCGCACGGCTGCCGGAAATTCTGCAGGTGCAATGACCGGTTTCATGGGTATGAACATGGCGATGAATGCTGGTGGAATGAACGCCCAGAATCTGTACTCGATGGGTCAGCAGCAGGCTATGCAGCAGCAACAGCAGCAGATGATGCAACAGCCTCAGCAACCCGTACAGCAGGCTCAGAATACACAGCAGGGAGGCTGGCAGTGCTCATGTGGTACGGTAGCGACAGGCAACTTCTGTCCGAATTGTGGCTCACCTAAGCCGCAGCCGAGCAGCTGGCAATGTAGCTGCGGTACAGTTAATCAGGGCAATTTCTGCCAGAATTGTGGTGCAAAAAGACCATAATTTTCCGCTCACATAAAAACTCCGGGAGGAAATTACTCCTGGGGTTTTTCACGTAATTGTACGACACGTCCTGCCATACGGCGGCGTTCGTCAGCCTGTGCCGCATAGTGTTTTCTTGTTGTGTTGACATCTTTGTGACCGAGTACATCTGCGACAAGATAAATATCGCCGGTTTCCTGATACAGTGTTGTACCATAGGTGCTGCGCAGTTTATGAGGTGTAATATTTTTCACTGTTGTGATCAGTCTGGAATATTTTTTTACAAGATTTTCTACAGAACGTACCTGCATGCGTTTCTTTTGCATGGATAAAAAGAGGGCATTGCCATGGCCGGAAGCGGCCTCAATTGTTTCACGTTCTTCCAGATAATCGAGCAGTGCATCGGCAACTTCATCACCAAAATATACGACAACCTCTGCGCCGCCTTTTCGATGAATTTTAATTCCGTTATTTTTAAAGTCCAGATCATCAATATCAAGCCCAACACATTCCGATACGCGGATTCCGGTGCCCAGCAACAGTGTCATAATTGCCAGATCACGTCTTTTTGTCTGTTCATGGTACAATTTCTGCCGTTCCGTCAGTTTTTCGCCAGATTCTACCTGATCTAATAACAGAGCGACTTCGTCTACATCCAGACGGGTAATATTTTTTTCATGGATCTTCGGTGTCGAAACAAGTGACGGCGGATTTTTTTTGATCAATTCTTTTTTGAAAAAATAATTATACAGGCTGCGCAGACTGGCAAGTTTTCTCGCAACGCCACGTTCGTCGTTGGTATGTTCTACACCGTTTTTTTCATAATATTTCAGATAAGACAGATATTCCTCAATATCTAATGCGGTCACCTCATCCAATAATGACAATGGATATTCGCGGACGTCCATCTTGCGGTAAACCGGGTTGTTATCGTGAATATATTCAAAGAAAATACCCAGATCATAGGCATAGGCCAGGCGGGTACGTGAGGAAGTCGTAGGCTCAATACCAATAAAATATTCCCTGCAAAAATGTGGTAATATCTGAAGCTGTTCACGCAGCCGTACAGCATTGGTGATATTTACTTTTTCATAATATGCTTTTTCTTTCATTGTAGACAGTTACTCCTTTTATCTTGCATACATGCATCAAAAACCTTATACTTAATTTTGGACAAATCATGGTTTTGATCAAAAAATAGAATACTATTATTTTAACCTATTTTTAGCGGAAAGCAAAGGGAAAGGAACGAAGGAATTATGAAATTTGTGATTCAAAAAGTAACACATGCATCTGTAACAGTAGAAGGTCAAATAATCGGAAAAATAGGAAAAGGATTTTTAGTGTTGATCGGCATTGCAGAAAATGATACACCGGAGATCGCCGATAAGATGATAAAAAAGCTCTTGGGACTTCGTATTTTTGAAGATGAAAACGGTAAGACGAATTTATCCCTACGTGATGTCAACGGACAATTATTATTAGTCAGCCAGTTTACCTTGTATGCGGATTGCCGTAAAGGAAATCGCCCATCATTTACAAAAGCTGGAAATCCGAAGCTGGCAAATGAATTGTATGAATATATCATCACACAATGCCGGGAGCAATTCCCAGTTGAAACAGGTTCATTTGGTGCAGATATGAAGGTCGAATTGCTGAACGATGGACCGTTTACGATTATTCTTGATTCTGCTGAATTATACGATTAACTTTTCGTTAAACTAGACTTTTGCGAATAGTTAGAAAGGAACTGCCCTATGAAATTACAACAGCTCTATAGTCAGGTACGCCGGGCGATTGACGATTATCACATGATTGATACCGGTGATAAAATTGCTATCGGTGTCTCCGGCGGCAAAGATTCTCTGACATTATTATATGCCCTGGCCGGTTTGCGCAGCTTTTATCCGCATGCATTTGATCTGGTGGCTATATCTGTGGATCTTGGATTTACATCAGATGGCGCAAATGCAACGGATGATTCGATCCGGGCTCTTTGTCAGAAACTGGAGGTTCCGTTTCACGTTGTACATACGCAGATTGGAAAGATTGTATTTGAAGCACGTAAGGAACAGTCACCGTGCTCTTTATGCGCAAAAATGCGCAAAGGCGCTTTAAATACTGCTGCAATAGAATTTGGCTGCAATAAAGTCGCCTATGCGCATCATATGGATGATATCATCGAGACAATGTTCTTATCTATGATATATGAAGGAAAGTTTTATTCGTTTCCTCCTGTCACTATGCTTGAACGGTCTGGACTTACCGTGATCCGTCCGATGATGTATGTATCAGAAGCAGATGTCATTGGCTTCAAAAACCGTTATGAATTACCAGTTAAAAAGAATGCTTGTCCCGTAGATGGATCAACCAGACGGGAATATGTCAAGCAGCTCATCCGTCAGATCAATCAGGAAAATCCAGGGGTGAAAAAAAGATTTTTTCACGCAATCACAAGTGCCCGTCTATCGGATTGGCCGATTATTGATGATTGATGGCTGCGTAACGAATCAGCATATCTACGCATCCGTCGATTCCCAGTTTCTCACTGTTTAATGACAGGTCATAACTGCGGGAATCGCCCCATTTCTTATTGGTATAGAAATTATAATAGCTGGCGCGCTCTTTGTCTGTGCGGTTCACCATATCTTTGGCTTTGGATTCGGACACACCCAGATCATGCGCAACACGCTTGATCCGATAGTTTTTATCCGCATAGATAAATGCATTGATGCAATTCGGTTCATCTGACAACGCATAATCGGCGCAACGTCCAACAATTACACAAGAGTTTTCCTTTGCAATGCGTTTGATTGTATCAAACTGTGCTAAAAATACTTTCTGGCTGAGTGGCATATCCATATATGTATTTCCATGATAATTGCTCATGGAATAGGTATCTGTCACCAGTGAATACAAAAAGCTGCTGGTCGGCTTCTCATCCTGCATATGGAAAATCTCCTCACATAAACCGCTCTCTGCAGCTGCACGTGTCAAAAGCTCTTTATCGTAAAATGGAATGCCTAACTTCTCTGCCAGTTTCTGTCCAACATCCTTTCCACCGCTTCCAAATTCCCGTCCAATCGTATAAATGATCTTTGCCATAAAATCACGTCCTTTCGAAGTACTTTTTTATATTTCTTAGTATATCACTTTCGACGCAATTCCGCTAATATTTTTTCGAAATATTCTGGCAATTCTGCATTAATTTCTAAAAATTCACCAGTAACCGGGTGAATAAATCCCAAATGCATGGCATGTAGTGTCTGACCTTGTAAATGCCATTTGCCGCTGACATGGCGACCACCATACACTTCATCGCCCAGTAACGGATGTCCAATGCTGGCCATGTGAACACGGATCTGATGTGTACGGCCTGTTTCCAAAACGAACTCCATATAAGTGTAGTTGCCAAAACGTTCCAGCACCCGATAATGTGTGACTGCTGGTTTGCCATTTTTCTCGTTCACAGCCATTTTTTTGCGGTCTTTGGGATCTCTTCCGATCGCACCTGTCACAGTGCCGGTATCCTCTGCAAGATTGCCGATGACGATCCCACGGTATCTGCGGTTGCAGGAATGGTTTTTGATCTGCTCCGCAATGTGGAGATGCGCGGCATCTGTCTTACACACAATCAGTGAGCCGGTTGTATCCTTATCGATGCGGTGCACGATACCGGGACGGATCACACCATTGATACCGCTGAGTTCGTCCCGGCAGTGATACATCACCGCGTTGACTAATGTACCACTATAATGTCCGGCAGACGGATGCACAACCATACCCTTTGGTTTGTTGACGACCAACAGTGCATCATCCTCATATAAGATGTCGAGCGGTATATTTTCAGGAAGAATCGCAACCTGTTCAGCGGGAGGTGTTTCAACGGTAATCAGGTCATCTGTATGCAGCCGGTAGTTGGCTTTTAGCACCTTCTGATCCATTGTCACATGTCCCTCTTTGATCAATTTTGAAAAATAAGTTCTTGACCGCTCAGGAAATATCGCGGCCAGGAACTTATCCAGACGTTCGTTTTCATATTCATAAGTTACTTCAAAATTAGCGATTACAGATTCGTTCATCGTGATCTCCTATTGGTTACTTCTGCGCTTCATCCGAGTGTCTGTTTCGATGAAAAATCAATACAGACAGCTGATCCAGTTCTGCTTCCTTATAATAAAACAAAAACAGTATCACGAACAGGGCTACGGCACATGTCACATAGATATCAGCTACATTAAAGATCGGAAAATCGATCAGTGAAAAGTAGAAAAAATCGATGACATAATTATGGACTACACGGTCAATAAAGTTGCCGACCGCACCGGCAAATAATGTGATGCAGATTGCGTGTAGTGGATAAAATCGTTTTTCCGCAGGAATCCTGCCGAATGCATAGATCAAAAATAATACCATCACAATCGTAATGATGATAAAGAATACTTTCTTTCCCTGCATGACACCGAATGCTGCCCCACGGTTTTCCAGATAGTGAAGTTCGAATACGCCCTTTATGATTACAAATGCGTCATTGTCTTTTAACTTTGCGACAGCGAACCATTTTGTAACCTGATCCAGGCCGATCAGGATGGCTGCAAGCAGCGCACCGGCCAGATATAGCTGGCCACGACTATTATTTTTTCTTTGTTCCATGTTTTTATCACTCCAATATATAGTGGATCGCATCTAACAGATCCTCGTCTGTCAGGGACAGATCCGAATAGGCATCTCCAATGGCATGAAGTAATGTGAATTTTACTTTTCCGCCAATCATTTTTTTATCTGATTTTGTTGTTTCTAAAATGGCATCTGTATCGTAACCTTGAATATGGGTCGGCAGCTGATAGTCGCAAAGTACCTGCTCTAACTCATGCAGCTGGTCTTCAGACAGACAGCCCCTTTTTACAGACAGGTACGCGGCGGCTACCATGCCAATCGCTACACATTCTCCGTGATACAGCTGAAAATCAGACAGTTTCTCTACGGCATGACCGATCGTATGTCCAAAATTAAGCAGGGCACGCTCTCCCTTTTCCTTTGGATCATTTTCTACGACAACACGTTTGATGTTGCAGCCGATCTCGAGCATACCGATCAATGTCTCCGGCTTCTTTTGCAGGAGCTCCTCACGATGATCCCGTATCCATGTATAATAAGCAGCATCTTTAATGAGACCGTGTTTGATCTCTTCTGCCATACCGTTTGCAAATTGCTGATCTGGCAGGGAATCAAATACTTCCATACTCATATAAACAAGTCTGGGCTGGTAGAAAGCGCCAACCATGTTCTTATACTGTTCAAAATCCACACCGGTCTTTCCTCCGATGCTCGAATCGACCTGGGCAAGCAATGAAGTCGGGATCTGGACAAAGTCGATGCCGCGCAAATAGGTAGCGGCAGTGAATCCGGTCAGATCACCAACCACACCTCCACCGAGTGCAATCATAAAATCATGGCGGTCAAACTTGTTAATTATTAAATATTCATATAACTTTTGAACTGTGGCCATATTTTTACTTTGCTCGCCGGCATCAAATACAAACGAAAATATCTGCGGATATTGCTCGGATAAAATATGTTCTATTTTATTTAAGTATATTTTTGCCACGTTTGAATCTGATACGATGCAGACTTTTTTGCTTTTGTCTGTACCGATACAGTTCGCAAGGTCTGAATTCAGTGCTTCAAATGTACGATTCAGCGTGATATAGTAGCAGTGTGTTCCCTCATAGTGGACATCAATTTCTTTTCGCATAAGTCATTCCTTTCCGCTTTTTATTTTATATAGTTTTCATATATTATCTAATCAAAAAGCTGATACGAAAAACGTATCCGATCCTTTTTGGTCACTCCGAGTGTTTCTCCAAACCGGACTTTTCCATATCCACGGATTGATAAAACATCACCTTGTTTACAATAATATGTATTATGTAAACTTTCTGCCCCATTTACAAAAATTTTGCCTTCCTGGATCAGCCGCAATGCAGTGGATCTTGATATTTTGCAGATCGCAGCGATCACGGCATCCAAGCGGTTAGAAGTGACGATCGCTTCCTTCTCCTGAAAATGCGGGACATAATCGATCCTGTAATCATCTAGAATCTCTAATGTCACAACCGTATGCCGAATGGATGTGAGCATGTCCAGAATATACGGTGTGATCCCTTCTTCTGCAAAGAAAAACATCTCTGTACGATCCGGCGTGTCATTGACAATCAGATCTCCGATCTTGCTTCGTTCAATACCGAGACTCATGAGCGCGCCCAAGATATCTCTGTGCGAGAGTTTCTCCGCATATTTGGGATAGGCGGGACAAATGCGCACACATTTCATCGGATAGTCCCATTCATAAAAGAGAGCATCAGGGATAAATGCTACCATCTGACGCTCTGCATATTCGTATCCGCCAGACATCTCATAATCAGATGCCAGCTTGTCTCTATTCTGTTGTAGAATCGACTGTTCATTCAAGGACAAAAAATCGCTGAATGTCACGATTCCCTTTCGCTGCGCCTGCTTGGAAAGATCTGCAAAGCGCTTACTGATGTATAATGCTTCCTCATTCATCGTATTAAATACCTGAAATATCAAAATTATCCATAAATGACTGGAAGTCTCCGGATATGTCTACACTCTCCGGTGTAATGATGAAAATATAATTGGAGATCTTCTGTAAATTGCCGTTGATTGCAAAGCAGGAGCCGGATGTGAAATCGATAATGCGCTGTGCAATATCTACATCAAGACCCTCTACATTCAAGACAACCGTCCGGTTGGCGAGCAATGTCTCTGTAATCTCACGGGACTCGTCAAACGTTGTAGGTTTGATCACACATACCTCCATGCCACCGGATGTCTGCGCACGTCTGGATGAACTGCGCATCGGTGTGATCTTGTTTGGCGTTTTTTCCTTTTGACGACGTTCGCTGACCGGTTCGGGTTCAGACATATCTACGCTGCTTTTAGCGATTGTGCGAGCAGATGCCTTGGGTTTTTCGTCTACTTCATCTTCGTATCCGTCATCATAAAAATCATCATCGTCATCCGGCCCGAGACGCATCATATTTAAAAATCCATCAAATACTCCCATGATCTATATACTCCTATCTGATCTGTTATTTGTTGCCATAATTTCTTGCACCGAAAATACCGGTTCCGACGCGAACCATTGTTGCACCCTCTTCTATTGCGACCTCATAATCGCCAGTCATGCCCATAGACAGGATATCCATATCTACATTATCAATGTTTTTGTTTTTTATGTCAACAGATAATTGCTTGATTTGCTGAAAATACGGACGGTTTTCTTCTGCATCAGTCACATATGGAGCGATGGTCATCAGCCCATTAATCTTGAGATTCGGCAATGTTGCGATCTCCTCTACGAGCTGAATGGCATCATCTGCCGCAATACCGAATTTACTTTCCTCGGCTGCGATATTGACTTCAACCAGAATCGGCATACAGATATTCTTTTTTTGTGCCTGCACACTGATCTCCTGTGCCAGACGATAAGAATCTACCGAATGGATCAGCGCCACCTTATCAATTACCTGCCGAACCTTGTTGCGCTGTAGATGTCCAATCATGTGCCACTTGATATCTCCGGGCAGTTGCTCATATTTTTCACAGATTTCCTGTACTTTATTTTCTCCGAATGTTCGGATCCCTTCATCGTATACTTCACGCAGCATCTCTACCGGTTTGGTCTTGCTGACTGCGATTAATGTAACTTCCGAACGGTCTCTGCCTGCTCTTTGGCAAGCCTTCTCTATGTTGCTTTCTACTTGCTGTAACTGATCCTTTAACATATTATCATTCCTTTCTGTTCCCTTTTCCTTGTTTCCATTATTTTCATTTCATATTACTAGTTTATGATTTCATTTTCCGTGATGATTGACCCGTCTAATGCGATATGGTCATACAGCGACAGACCATAATCTGTGCCGCGCTCAATAATCGTATAATCATCATTCTGATACAGGATATTAATAATACGGAATACGGCATAGCCTTTATTAATGTTGTATACGCCCTTTAGTTCTTCTGTATCACTCAGGACAAAGCTGTCACCACCGGATGGACGAAGTATTCTGGTGCCCTTTTCCAGACCAGCTTCATGAATATCATAAGTATCATCTGTAGATGCATAGATATTTGTCGCGACAAACTTCTGCACTTTTTCTCCGGAGTCATCGGTTGTCTCTGTCAAAACACCGAGTGAGTTGGAATTGCCACCTTTCGTGAAATACTCCTGTGGTACGATAAAAAATGATTTTGTCACAATGGACTGATTCGGGATCTTCAGTCCGCTCTGCCTGTTTAATAGCAGTTCTACATCAATAAAGCGCTCGGAAGCATACCTTATCATCGAGTTTGTAAACGACAAGATCAGATAATTATTGCCGTCACGGTTTTGGATCTCATAGTTGGCCCACGCGGTTGTCTCATCGGATTTGAAACGTATCTTTATGACAGAGCCATCTGCCAGCAATGATTTTAATTCATCATTAATTACAAATACAATCTGCCAGTTTTCCGATGTAATCAATTTGAACAGCGGATCGCCTGCTTCCATATGTGTCGCTGCCTTGCGGTTGTCTTTTTTATATCCGGATGCATCCAGCATGCCGACTGTAAAATTAGAGGTTGTAACACCCTCGTAGCCATCACAATAATAAGATACGATACCTGGTTCAGCGGCTGTCACCCGATGAAAGGTCTGATCTGCCTCTGCATTGGCTGCATACTCAGACATGGAATCAAGCGCACTCAGATTTGTAGCTTCCATCAATTCTGCCTGCAGATCGTTTTTAAATGTATAAGTATTATAAAACGTCATATCCGAGTAAGAATTGCTGTAGTCTTTCATCTGTTCAACCAGCGTCTGATACGCAGTTGTATCAAGTGAATTATCATTACCGCCTGCCCGGGCAATCTGATCTGAGACATTACCGTTTTCATCGACTGAGCAGATCAAGGAGCCTTTTTTCGCACGGGAATTATCCTTAAGATAATAATTGACATAGCCACCCTCCGCTGCGTATACCAACTGCTCCTCCCGCAGTGCGAGACCGGTATAGGTCGTCTGGATGCGTATACTGCCCTCGTCCACTTCATAATAAGATACATGTTTGGCAGTCAGATAAGAATACACATTAAATAGCAGGTATATAAAAATAAGCGCAAAAAAAACAACGCCGATATTAATATTCAATGTTTTTGGATATTTAATAATTTTACTGTTTTTTTTCATAGTTCCGGTTTGTTTGCATAGTATCCGAAAAAACAGGAATACTATCTGAAAAAAGGAGGTATTTATTATGAATTCAAAGTTCTGGGATTACTGTCTGCTCACATTAGTGATCATCGGTGCAGTCAACTGGGGACTGATTGGATTTTTCCAGTTTGATCTCGTTGCTTTTTTATTTGGAAATATGTCCTGGCTGTCCCGCATTATCTATGCATTAGTAGGTATTGCCGGTTTGTATCTGATCAGCGCTTACGGACGAATCCGTTCCATTGGATAACAAACATAGTAGCATGAAATAAGGTGCCTGTGTACAGGCACCTTATATTTTTTATATTACAGAGAAACGATGATCTTTGCCTTTGCACACTCCGGAAGATCTGCTTCATTCTTGGATACGCTCAGAACAAATTTCACATTGTATTTTTCGCTGATGATATCCAGTTTTTCGATTGCGTGATTGATCTGTCCGTCTTCAACATTTGCAATCGTCAGGAAACTGTCAAGATACATCTCCTGTAAATCATGATCCTGTGATACGATACCGCAGATAAATCCAAGGAACTCATCACAATTTGATACCGGGAAGTCTGTCACATTGATCAGACGAACCTTGTTGCTCAACTCATACATATGCTTCTGGCTCTTATCCAGATATACGATGTTACCGGATGCGGATTTTACCGATTCGTTTACCTTATCCAATAAATATTTTGTCTTTCCTTTTCCTTTTTCACCAGCAATAATTTCAACCATCGCTATCTCCTCCTGCTTTTCCTTACTACACAGCCGTTTCCGTGAAATTATATAAAAATCTGCGCAGCGACCGTGCTTTTCTATAAATAAATTATAAAATACTTTAGCCTAAAATACAACTCTATTTTGCAAAATTTGCAAGAACCTGATTCATGACATAATAGAGATTGCTTCTGCCGTCAGCTCTGAGAATAATAGAGATCACCGGTTCGTTTTTATCATTGTCGGAGAGTAATACAAGACAGTATCCGGCAGCATTCGTAGTACCTGTTTTTCCGCCTAATACCGTGATACCTTCCGGCTGTGTCACCTCACCGCTTAGATATTTATTTGTATTTGTCCAGGTCTGGCTCGCATCATTGCCGGCTGCATCCGTGTAATATACGGTATAACTGGTCGTCTGGATCAGATTGACAAAATCATCCAGTTCAATTGCATGGGAAAAGATCAGGTACAGATCATACACACACGTATAATGGTCATCATCGTGCAGACCATTCGGATTGACAAAATGCGTATTGGTTGCCCCAAAGGAATGTGCCGTATCATTCATCAACTGCGCAAACTCCTCCACACTGCCAGAAATATGCTCTGCAATCGCAATTGCAGCATCATTTCCGCTCTTTAGCATAAGACCGTATAAGAGATCGGACAATTTGATCTGGTCGCCTGCACGCAAACCGCATACCGAAGAATCACTCGGCTGATCGACCGCATGCTCGCTGACAGTCACAATATCATCCGGATTTCCCCGTGTGAGCGCCAGATATGCAGTCATGATCTTGGTCGTACTCGCCGGATACATCTTTTCATATATATTTTTCTGATACGGGATGGTTCCGTCTGTCGGCAAAAATACACCTGCCGCTTCTACAACCTCCGATGTGACAGCATCGGACTGTGTCTCTTTTTCTTCGGCAACGCACAGATTCTCTGCAAAGAAATGGACAGCATCCCCACTGCCGGATAGCAGTTCTGTCCCCGATTCACTCTTGGCATTCGTTGCAGATGTGCTGATATCATATGGATCTTCGATACTGACATCCTCACCGCAGCCACTCAACAGCAAGCCGGCTGATAGCACAACAGTCAGTAATATTCGTCTATTTATACATTTCACGCCAGTCTAAATCTCCTCTGTCCAATGCACGGATTAAAAGCTCCGCAGTTGCAAGATTCGTCGCTAAAGGAATATTGTGCATATCACATAAACGTACTATATTATTGACATCCGGTTCATGGGAACGCGGTGAAACCGGCTCTCTCAGGAAGATGACCATATCGAGCTCATTATTCTCAATCTGGGCACACATCTGCTGGGCACCGCCCAATGCACCGGCGAGATACTTGTGAACATTCAGATTCGCAACTTCCTCGATCAGCCGTCCGGTCGTTCCGGTTGCATAGAGAGTATGCTTGTTCAATATTCCGCGATAAGCAATACAAAAATTCTGCATCAGTTTTTTCTTTGCATCATGGGCAATCAATCCTACGTTCATGTAATTTCCCCCGTTCCATATTTTCTTGGCTGTAATCCGACATTGAGTACAAATCCCATTCCGGCAAAGTTTGTGACCAGCGAAGTCAGGCCATAGCTGACAAAAGGCAGCGTCACTCCAGTGTTTGGAAACATACCGGTTACAACACAAATATTTACAAATGACTGAAAGGCGATCAATGCTGCCATACCGCAGCAGATCAGTCTTCCGGACAGATCTTTGGCACGTCTGGCAACGATCAGACATTCCAGGGCAATCAGTGCCATGAGAATCACAACAAGCGCCGATCCGATAAAGCCAAGTTCCTCTCCGACGACAGTGAAAATAAAGTCCGTATGTGCCTCTGCGATAAATCCGCCGCTTTTGATAGAAGTCACATCCGTGTTATACAGTCCTTTACCGCTAAGCTGGCCGGAACCGATCGCCATCATGGAATTCTGTGTCTGCAATGCCTGCTGTGGATACAGATCCGGATAAAGCCACGCCAGAATACGGATATTCTGATAGCCTTCGAGCGCACCGTCTGCGCCCGGTGGATTGGATGCGATCACATACAACGCAACCAACAGTGAAGGTACTGCGACTGCGAGACCACCTAACACTATTTTATAGCTTAATCCACCGATAAACAAGAGGGTCAGGCAAATTAGTGCTGTCACAATCGTTGTGGACAAATCCGGCTCTTTCAGTACGAGAAAAAGTGGTGCTGCTGACAGTAAGGCATAGATAAATAAAATTTTGATACTGTTGACTTTCTCCCTGTACTTTTGCAAAAATGCAGCAAAGAACAAGATAAGGACAATCTTTGACAATTCCGATGGCTGGAACTGGATACCCGCAATCTCAATCCATCGCGTAGCACCCTTGTGGTTCGCTCCAAATCCCGCAATCACTGCTGCCAGAATTACAAGATTGAGTCCGTACCAGATCCATGAAAAACGCAGGATAAAACTGTAGTCCAGCAACGATATGAAAACCATGGCAGCGAGTCCGAGAACAAGTCCCATAATCTGACGGCTCTGGTTGTTGCCTTCTTTGGCACTGCCGATGACGAGTATTCCGAGAACCGTCAGTGCCACCAGATAGATCACCAGTCTGAAATTGTAATTACGAATTGAATACCTTTTTAACATTTATGCTTTAAATCCTTGATGGGGATATTTGCATACAGTGCAGGGACTGTACCGTTGTTGGTTTCGGATTCTGTCTGTGTAATCTGGATGTCGAGACCTTCCGCATCTATCTCCATGTATTTTGAAATTACCTGTATAATATCATTTTTGATGGCTTCCATCACATCCGGCGAACAGTCTGCCCGGTCGGAAACCAATAGCAGCTTCAGACGGTCTTTTGCGACATCCCCGGAACTTTTTTTCTTAAATATATCCATGAATCCCATGTATGTATCCCCCTGTTATCTCTTAAACACGTTTGCAAGCTTACTAAAGAAGCTCTCCTTGACATCCAGGTCAAGGAACGGTACTTCCTCGCCCAGAATACGGTGACAGATATTCTGATATGCTTTACCTGCCAGACAGTCAGAGCCTACGAGTGGCTCACCCTGGTTGGTTGAGATAACGATCTGTTCATCATCCGGCACTGCGCCGATCAGATTGATGGCTAAAATCTCACAGACATCCTTCACAGACATCATGTCCCCACGTTTGACCATATCCATACGAAGTCTGTTGACAATCAGCTCGGTCTTTCCGATCTCATTTGCCTCAAGCAGTCCGATGATACGGTCTGCATCACGGATGGCAGATACCTCCGGTGTCGTCACAACGAGTGCGCGCTCTGCTCCTGCAATGGCATTCTGGAATCCCTGCTCGATACCGGCCGGGCAGTCTAACAGAATATAGTCAAAATCCTCGCGCAGGTCTTCGATCAGCTTTTTCATCTGTTCGGGATTCACGGATGACTTGTCCCTCGTCTGTGCAGAGGGAAGCAGGAACAGATTCGGATATTTTTTATCTTTGATGAGCGCCTGTTTGATGCGGCAGTTGCCTTCTACCACATCTACCAGATTATATACGATCCGGTTTTCCAAACCCATAACGACATCCAGATTGCGGAGCCCGATATCTGTGTCGATCAAAACTACCTTTTTATCCAACTGTGCCAATCCGGTGCCCACGTTTGCTGTGGTAGTTGTCTTACCGACACCGCCTTTTCCTGATGTAATTACGATAACCTCGCTCATGTACTAATTCCTCCTAAATACTAAATGTTTTTTAACAAGCCGGATGAAATCGGCTCGATTAAAATCTGTTGCTCATAAACGGTTGCAATCTGCGGCCCGGCCGCTTCTTCCTTTATTTTTTTACGGAATCCGCGCACCGGCTCCTTGCGGTCAGCAGAACGGCCGATATAATCTCCGATCTTGATCTGCATCGGATTCATATCGAGTGCAGCCACAAAACAGGTGCTGTTGCCATCGGCTCCGGCATAGGCGGTACCCTTTAATGCACCGAGCACGACAATATTTCCCTTTGCGATCACTTTCGCCCCGGGATTCACATCTCCGAGCACAATCAGGCTTGTCTCTGATTCGAGCTGCTGACCGGACCGGAGTGTTCCTTTATAAAACTGTCCGGTCTGTGGGGAGTGTGTCTCTACATACGCGTCCATGCGGCGTTTGATTACTTCATCCATCAGATCATCATGCTCCATAATGCAGACGACCGAGATCGTAGTATTTTGCTGGATCACATCAATGACCGCATATTGCTCTGCCTCACTCAGACTGCGTCCCTCAAAGGAGATCGCAATCCGGGCATTTTTGAAAAATTTTTCTGAGTCTACAAATTTGTTTTTAACCTCTTCTAAAAGCAGGTCAAACGGCATGGTCTCATCGAGCACCAGATTAATACCGTTTTTTGAACTTTTAATGATAACAGGCTGTTTTTGCAATGCGATTCGCCTCTCTTTTTGTTTTATTTACTGTCACACTTATAGTATACCGCAAAACTGCTTAATCCGTAAACGAATTTGAATTATTTCCGACATTTGCTGCTTCGCCGGTAATCAGCTCGTCCGCAGTCTTCAGATGGAAATAATATCTGAGGATATTGGCAGATACATCCGCTGCATTGTGCGATGTATATCCATATGCAATACGTGTTGTGATCGATACTTTTGGATCATTGTACGGTGCATATCCGACAAACAATGCATGGTTTGGTCTGTTCTTGACTTGCTGGGCAGTACCCGTTTTACCTGCGACCTCAATCCGTTCAAAATCATCAAAGGAGCTTAGATTTTCTACAACCATCCGGTTTCCGCGGTGGATCGCATCCCATGTCGTATATGAGATCTCGTCCATCTCATTATGCACGGACGGTGTATAGGTTTTCAGTACATTTCCTTCTGTATCGGTCAGCTTGTTTAACAGCGTATAATTATAGACCGTTCCGGAATTGGCCACGGCAGTGACATATCGGGATAATGCGATGGTCGTATAGTTGTGGTTACTCTGTCCGATCGCAGCCGTGATCGGATATGCATCCGCAATCTCCGGTGTACTCTCGACTGTTTCGATACCTGTCTTTTCACCCAGGCCATACATCTCGGCGTATTTCTTCAATACATTGATGCCGGCTGACTCTACATAGTTGTCACCAACCTGTGAGAACTGCCATCCGAGCTCATAGAAGAAATAGTTACATGAATCCCGGAGCGCCTCTGATACATTGATCTTGCCGTGTGTGCCACCCGGATAGATCCAGCACTTGGGTCCATCCTCTACACGTTCAAATTTTCCTTTGTCCTGAATACGCGTTGTCGTAGAGATCACGCCCTCAGTCAGGCCGGCGGTAGCAGTCACCATCTTAAAGGTAGAACCGGGTGCGGTCTTCTGCTGCGTCGCATTGTTATAGAACGGCGATGACAGATCATCCATCAGCGATGCAAAATATGCACTGTCTACGGTATTGGCCAGTCGGTTGTTGTCATAACCGGGGTATGTCACACATGCTAACAGTTCGCCGGTTGTCACATCCGTCAGCACGCAGGAGCCGGTACATGGATCGAGCGCTAGCTGTGCCGGTGTGATCTCCAGATTCCGGATCCGTTCCATCATAAAATCAAATGGGCTGAGTGTGTGATTTTTCAGCTCGGCAATCTTTTCATCATCATAGTCAAGGATCTCCTGATCATACAGGATCAGGCATACCTGTGTGCCGGTGAGCAGATCATCACGGATCATGTGTTTGTAGATCCGTTTGCAAAAGCCCTCGTCATTTTCCAGATGTTCCAGAATATAATCTACAAACAGCCGGTAAAACTCCTCGGAATCGGAATATCTCGTATCTGACGGAAATTTTGTCACGTCAAACCATTGCTCGTTGATAATATGGTACAGATATTCCTGCAGGCTGATGGAGTCATTTTTCCATGCAATGTACGTTTCATCGTTCCAGTCTATTTTATTGGATAAAATCACCGGATTTTCCTGATCCATCAGCATAGACACGATATAACTCATATACATCTGCATATCTTCGGACAGATCCGCATAAGCAGCCGGATTGCTCTTTGTCAATTCCTTACGGATTGCTTCGAGAACTTTTTCACGCTGCTTGCTGAATACCTGATAGACGGACTGCTCTGTCTCAGACGCATCCTCTGCCGCGAAATGATCCATCCGGATCACATTGTTATTGATCAGTGCATAATACACATCATCGATCGGGATCTTGATATCCGAAGCACCGGCAGCCTCATATTCTTTTACATTAATAATCTTGGAATAGACGATACCGGCGATCTCCTGTTCCAGCAAGTCATAGACTGCTTTTTGCAGATCCATGTCAATCGACAGATAGACATCATTCCCGGCTTCCGGCTCCGTCCGTTCAATCGTCTCTAACTCTTTACCGAGGTTATCTACATAGAGTTTTTCCTCGCCTTTTTTTCCTTTGAGTTCGGCATCCATATACTGCTCGATACCGGATTTTCCAACGGTATCGTTGCGCGAATATTCGGAGCCCTCTGTATCACCGCCGAAAGCCAGATACTCTTCCTCATCAATCTGGCCGGTGTAGCCGATCAGATGGGCAAAATATTTGCTATCGTTATAACGGCGGATCGTATCCTCTGTGACCTCAATACCCTGCAACTCATCGGAATGTTCACTGACATAGGCGACGGTCTCTTCGCTGACGTCTGATGCAATGGACGCAGCAATATATTTCTGATAACTGTTCTGGCGCATACGGTAACGGATAATCGCAATGCGGTAAGCGTCATTTTTAGAATAATCCGATGAGATGTCAAAACAATTGCTGTTATCACTCGCCAGGTATGCCATGATCTGATCCGGAGTCGCCGCAGCCGTGTCATAACCCAGTTTTTCATCATAGCCCAGATCCGCGGTATTTGTCTCTCCGTAGATGTCTGCACGGAACCGCTGCAGCTTGGAGCCGCTGACGGTGAACTCATAGGTCCCATTGTCATTTAACTGTATGGAGAAATCATTGTCGATGGTATCCCCATTCTGATCCATGGTATGGAGCACCCGCAGCAGATCTTCGTTAATAGAACGGTTTTTCACCTGCGTGGCACTCAAAGATCCCTCTCTGGCATAACTGCCGTTATCCTCAATCGTAATGCCATATGCCAGTTCATTATAGGCCAGCACATTACCATTCCGGTCAAAAATGCTGCCGCGCGTACTGTTCAGGCGTCTCGTCTTGATAACACGCATCAGATAGTCAGACTGGCTGTCAGCTCCGTTGATGATCTGTAGCTGAAACAGGCGAAGCAGCAGACAGGCAGACATTCCGATAAACAGGATTGCCAAAAAAAGAATTCTTGATTGAAATATCTGTTTAATAAAGCTCTTGATATTACGAAACAAATTTTGCAGCTCTCTTTCTTTCTATTTCCTCCAGCCGTCGATTGACCTTCAATATGATAAAATACAGGACAATCATCATAAGCAGCGTATAAACGAGCTCCGGCAGGATCACATGTGACAGATAATAAGGAAAATCCAGTCTGTTACGGAACAGGAACAGGAAAAAATATATCATAAAATTGTATATAAAATCACTGGCTGAGATCAGCAGCATCGGCAGCTTGAAATCTTCCGGGAAAAACAGCTTTCGGAAAAAACCGTTCATATAACCGATATACATATACAGCAATGCATATCCGCCCAAAACATGTGCATAAAAAATATCAACCAGAATACCGCACAACAATCCGATATACATGCCCTCTTTTTTCCCACGCATAAAACCGAAAGACGCTGTCACGATAATCAGCAGATTCGGTGCAACGGTGAGGAATGATATGGACTGGAACAGTGTCGTCTGAAGCAGGAAACAAACGAGCACGATCAGAAATACCGTAATTTTTCGACGCATAACAGATCTATTCCTCCTGAGTCTGTGTAGTAGTCTTCAAATCAGTGATCACCAGTACATGCTTGACATGCTCAAAATCAACGACCGGTGAGATCAGCCCGGATTTGGTCAGATTGTTGGAATTGACATGGATCTCACTGATATATCCGATCAAAAGTCCCTGTACATATTCAGAACTGATATAGGAAGTCACAACCTGATCTCCTACAGCTACTTTATTATCGGTATCCTTCAGATTGCTGAACGTAATCATCTGACGCTCATCCATCGTCTGCAGGTCACCTTTGATCACGCAATTGTCTGAAGTCGATAATACCATGCCGCTCACACTGCTCATATCATCAACGATCGAGCGGACCTTTGCATAGTTGGGACCGACCTCCGTGATGATACCCGCGAGACCACGTCCGGTAATCACATTCATACCGGCAGAGATGCCGTCTTTGCTTCCTTTGTCGATGAGGAACGTGTCGAACCAGTTGCCGGCATCTTTGCCGATCACGCTGGCAGCTACTTTATGGTACTCAGAATAGCCTTCATCCAATGCAAGCAGTGCGCGCAGGTCTTCGGTGTCGTACTGTTCGAGTTTTCTCGTATTCAGCTCATCGGTCAGCTCATCTACCTGTGCCTTCAGTTCTTCATTTTCTTTCATTACGTTTTTGAGATTGGCCAGCTCATAGGTCTTGTCCGAGATCCAGTTGCCGACTGTCGTGAGCCCGCGCTGCATAGGAATAAATACATAGCTTGCTGCATCACCGACCGGTCCTGATGCCCAGCCGAAAGTAAAACTTCCGAACATGAACACAAAACAGACTCCGGTCAATGCCAGCAGTATATATTTTGCGGGAACCGATGTTTTATTTTTACGTTTTACACGTGCCATTTTGATTCAAACCTCAGCGATTATTTATAGATCTTTGCCTTCAGCGTGTATGCAAGATGCTTGAATTTTGTGTCACTGACAATCTTTACCAGTCCTCTTGCCACACATTCTTCCGGGTCCTCGCAAGTATTTACCTGCATGTTGGTGGTCTGTGAAAACAGCTCATCCAGTTTGCGGATACGTGAAGATCCGCCAGTGATATAAATACCGGCATGGATGATATCCCGCGCGAGTTCGGGCGGTGTATGCTCCAGTGTCATCTTGATAGAATTGCAGATATCATTCAGATCTGTCTGGATCGCCTCATGTACCTGTGCAGCAGTCACTTCTGTCTCAATCGGCAGACCGCTGACAACATCACGTCCGACAATCATCATCGTCTCCTCGCTGCCCGGCAGCGCACAGCCGATGGATTCTTTTAATGCACAGGCCGTCTTTCGGCCGATCAGCAGGTTATTGTTCTTGCGCACATAAGAAATAATCGAATCATCGAGCTGGTTTCCACCAAAATGCAGCAGGCTGCTGAGAACCAGTCCACCCAGGGAGATCACGGAGATCTCTGTCGTATCCGCACCGATATCTACCAGCATCACGCCGGTCGGTTCATTGACATCCAGACCGAGCCCTACGGCATCTGCGATCGGCTTCTCACACACCTGAACGAGTCTGGGCTTTACACGGCTCTTATAAAACATGTCAAAGAATGCCTTTTTCTCTACTTCTGTAATATCAGTCGGAACCGCTACGATAAAATCCGCTCCGCGGACTTTGCCCTTGGAATGCTTCTCTAAAAATTCAAAAATCATCGTCTGCAGGAAATTATATTCGGCGATCACACCGCCAACAACCGGAAACGACACCTGTATGGTATCCGGTGCCTTTTCATACATGGCATATGCGGCATCCCCATATGCATATAACTGGTTTTTATTGACGATCGCCACGGTATTTTTCTCATTCAGTATCTTACCGCTCGATTTACAGAATACCTTGAGGTTATTTGTACCGAGATCGATTCCGTATACATTGCTGCTCATAATGTTTTCTCCTAAATTATTTTCCTAAACTAAAATGTGTTTGTTTTCTCGAAAACTGTAATACTTATTATCCCCAATAATGATGTGGTCAGACAACGGTATGTCCATCAGGTCACCGCATTCTTTTATGCGCTGTGTCAGATGGGCATCCTCCCTGCTCGGTGTCGGGTCACCGCTCGGATGATTGTGCAGTAAAATAAAAGACACTGCCTTTTTTTCCAACAATTGCAGGAAAATCTCACGCGGTGAGCCAAGTACCGCGCGTGCCGAACCGGTTGCTATGATATGGTCGCAGAGCAGCCGGCATTTGATGTCAAACATGCTGACTAACAGCTGCTCCCGTGGCTCATGCCTGAGACGTTCCATATAATAGGCGGCTACAGATCCCGCATCCGTAAGCTGTATGTGCTCCCTGCGGTCAGTCTGGGCAATCCGTCTGGATATCTCAGCCACACATTTGAGCTGGATCGCCTTGACCTCACCGATCCCCGGAAAAGACATCAGTTCTTCCGTGGACATGTAATGGAGATTTAGTAAGTTCTTTCCACCGGCCTGCAGAAGCTGCTGTGCCAGCTGGATAACATTCATCTTTGAACTGCCACTCTTTAAGATCACGGCAAGCAGTTCTGCATCTGATAATGCCTGCGGTCCTGCCGACAGACATTTTTCATAAGGACGCTCCGATACCGGAAGCTCCTTTGCTGTCATATGATTGGTCATCTGTCCTCTTTTCTGCTCTCTCCTCATTGCAGATCCAGAGTACAACTATCAAATTATTTTAACACAGATAGTCCTTATTAACAAGATTTCGAATATAAAGTTTTTGTAAAGACATCAGGATGCCGAATTTTGCGTGGTGCCAGGTCAGTCCACCCTGAAAATACACATTATATGGCTCGCGCAACGGCCCGTCAGCAGATAATTCGATCGAAGAGCCCTGCACAAATGCACCGGCTGCCATGATGACCTGACTGTCATAGCCTGGCATATCCCACGGCTCCGGTGTCACGTAACTATCTACCGGCGCACCCGCCTGGATGCCCTCGCAGAATGCACACAGGCGCTCCGGTGTCTCCAGTGCAATCGCCTGGATAATATCATGCCGGCTCTCTGTGCCGTCCGGCAATACTGTAAAACCAAGCCGTTCATACAGGTTTGCCGCAAAAATAGCGCCTTTTAATGCCCCACTGACAACGAGTGGTGCCTGAAACAGTCCCTGATAAAAAGACTGGATCACACCAAGTGAGGCTCCTACTTCCTTGCCAAGTCCCGGTGAAGTCAGGCGATATGCCGCATTCTCTACACATTCTGTCGTACCGACAATATATCCACCGATCGGTGCCAGTCCACCACCCGGATTTTTAATCAGGGAACCAACGACCATATCGGCTCCGACATCACTCGGCTCGATCGTCTCTACGAACTCACCGTAACAGTTATCTACCATACAGATCACATCGGGTTTGATACTTTTTACAAATGCAATCAGCTCCCCGATCTGTGCGACGGAAAGTGTCTTTCGCATGAGATATCCTTTGGAGCGCTGGATCGTCACCAATTTTGTATGTTCATTGACCGCAGCACGGATGCCGTCATAATCGAAACCGCCATCCGGCAGAAAATCGACCTGTCGGTACGTCACGCCATACTCTGCCAGTGAACCCTTTGACGGACGGATACCGATCACTTCTTCGAGTGTATCGTAGGGTTTTCCAACGGGGGATAACAATTCATCGCCCGGCCGCAGATTGGACATCAATGCCAGTGCCAGTGCATGTGTACCACAAGTGATCTGTGGACGCACGAGCGCCGCCTGTGCATGAAATACATCCGCATAGACCTGTTCGAGTGTATCACGCCCGAGATCGTTATAGCCGTATCCGCTCGATGCATTGAAACACTCGGCACTCACGCGGTTTTTCTGCATGGCCGCAATGACTTTCAACTGATTATATTCGGCTACACGGTCGATCTGTGCAAAACGCGGTTCCAGTTCTGCAGCTATTTTTTCACCGAAACGGTACACCGGTTCGTCAATCCCCATCTGTTCATAGATTTTCTGCAGGTCAAAACCGCTATTTTTCTGCTGTTCCATTATTTTAATCCTCGCTTTTCTATTTCTTGTAACATATAAGATAAAATTTTGTCTTCATCGTAATCAAATGCAGACTTGTCTACCCAGATCACGTCGCGTTCACGGCGAAACCAGGTGAGCTGGCGCTTGGCAAAATGTCTCGTATCGCGCTTGATCATATAGACCGCCTCGTCTAACGAACACTCACCGTCGAGATAAGCCAGCAATTCCTTGTAACCCAGTCCCTGCATGGACACGAGATCTCTCATATATCCCATATCGCGCAGTTTTTTTACTTCGTCGAGCAATCCCTGCTCCATCATGGCATCGACTCTGGCGTCAATCCGCTCATACAGATGCTCCCTGCGGTCTGTCAGTACAAAATATGCAAATCCATACGGAGACTGCTTTGCCCGCTCGGCTGCATTATGTGCCGAGATCGGTGTGCCGGTCTTTTCATAAAATTCCAGTGCACGGATCACGCGCTTGATGTTATTTGCATGGATCTGCCCTGCCGCCTGTGGATCGACCTGTGCCAGCTGCGCATGGAGTGCTTCTGCTCCCTCAGACTGTGCCAGTTGTGCGTATTTTTGACGCAGTTTCAGATCCGCGTCCTCCTCGGAAAAATCGACATCATACAGCAGTGCCTGAATATAGAATCCGGTTCCCCCAACGATAAGCGGCAGCTGACCTTTGTCCCAGAGCTGCTCCATCGCAGCTTTGGCATCATGTTGAAACTGTACGACATGAAATGGTTCATCCGGCTCGTAAACATCAATCAGTGCATGGGGCACCCCCTGCATCTCCTCCGGTGTGATCTTTGCCGAGCCGATGTCCATATGTTTATATACCTGCATGGAATCTGCCGATATAATACCGGTATCCAGTGCTTTTGCCAGTGCAATGGACAGTGCACTCTTGCCGACTGCGGTAGGTCCGGTCAGAATCACCATATTTTTTTCGTTCATAGATGTATTCCCTTCAAAATATAAAGTTTTTCACAAAACCCGCTTAAATTTTTTTTCGATTTCATATTTACTCATAGAGATCATCGTCGGCCTGCCATGCGGACAATGGTATGGATTGTCCAGTGTCAGCAGCTCCTGTATCAGTGTCTCGGCCTCAGCCGCACTGATTCTCTGATTGCCTTTGACCGCTGCTTTGCAGGAAGCCGTTGCGACCTTATTCCAGATCATCTCCGTGGTCAGAACCTGTGTCCCTGTCTCAGAGACCATGTCATCCAGTAGCTCTAAAAACAGATTTCTGGCATCCAGGTTATACAGATTGTCCGGGATTGCCAAAATCGAATATTCGCGTCCACCGAACTCCTCAATCTCAAAACCCAGCTTCTGCAATTCGGGCAGATTTTGTTTCAGTGCCTGTTCTTCCTGCATCGACAGGCTGAGTATCATCGGCGGGCTGAGCTGCTGGGACGTATATTCCCGTGAGGCAAACGTCTTCATATTGCGTTCAAACAATACCTTTTCGTGAGCGGCATGCTGATCCATGATATAGAGCTTGTCATCTGCCTGCGTCAGCCAATAGGTATCGAATAACTGACCGATCACATGTATATTGGACCGCTTCGCCTGCTCAATGAATCCGGTCTGATAACCATTTTCCTCACGGAATATATCTGTAAGTCCTAACTGTTGACCTGTTACCGGCGGATTCTCTGTTGAAGTCCCTGGCAGAGTTCCTTTTTGTATCTCTTTGGGGGCATCGGATGCTGTAGTGCCTGCCGTCTGAGCCGGTTCCATACCACCATCGCCTGGTTCCGGCTTTGATTCCAGCTTTGGTTCCAGCAGCGGGCGCGGCGCATATTTGCGTTCATACGGACTGTCTTTTGCGACCGCACGGCGGATCTCTGAGAGCCGGTTACGTTCAAATGGTTGTGGTGCACGCGTAGGCTGGTCCGCCGCCTGCGGCTTTTCAGCGGCAGCTTCCGATCCATGTTCCTGTCTGCTTTTTTCTGCACCGGCTGTGACTTCCGGTACAAGATCGCGCCCCTGAAGTACCTCGCGCAGCATGTGAAGCAGCGTCTGATAGAGCTGCTCACCATTTGCAAAACGTACTTCCATTTTTGTCGGATGTACATTCACATCCATCAATTCTTCATCCATGGTCAGATATAGTACGGTAAACGGATACTGATGGTTCATCAGATATGGCTTATATGCTTCTTCAATTGCCTTGGCAACGATCTGGCTCTTCATATAGCGCCCATTGATATAATAGTTTTCAAAATTACGGTTTCCTCTGGAGATCAACGGTTTACCGATATAGCCGGACACTCCTACACCGCCTTCGTTTTGCTCGATCTGCAAGAGGTTCGAAGCGATATCTTTCCCATAAATATGATAAATGATATCCTTTCGGTTACAGTTGCCGGATGTATGCAGCTTTTGCTGGTTATTCACGATGAGCTGAAACGATACTTCCGGGTGTGACAGTGCCAGACGTTCTACGATCGTTGCGACATAACCGGCTTCTGTCTGTGCTGATTTTAAAAACTTGCGCCGCACCGGTGTATTGAAAAACAGATTGCGTACCAGAAATGTCGTTCCCTCCGGCGCACCGATCTCTTCGAATGTTTTTTCTTTGGAGCCTTCGATCACATATCTGACGCCAGTCAGCGCCCCGCGTGGTCTTGTAATGAGTTCTACCTGGGCGACTGCGCTGATACTCGCCAATGCTTCACCACGGAATCCAAGCGACTTGATGCACAACAGATCCTCCAGCGAACGGATCTTGCTCGTGGAATGGCGCAAAAATGCCAGACGGATCTGATCTTTATCAATACCACAGCCGTTATCTGTGATCCGGATAAAAGACAATCCTCCTTCTTTGATCTCCACAGTAATGAATGTTGCTTTTGCATCAATCGCATTCTCTACAAGCTCTTTCACAACGGAAGAAGGCCGTTCCACGACCTCTCCTGCAGCAATCTTTTCAATTGTCGCCTCATCCAGTAATTGTATCTGTGGCATGATGGCCTCCTTTCTATACTATGCGCTACCAGGCGTTTGCAAAACTATTTTTGTCAGGTTTTGGGTCATGCAAGCACATTGTTAAGAGGTCGCAGCTCCCGCAAGCATGCCTGTTTTGCTTTCGTTGCACGAACCATTCCGATGAGCCTCGGAAAAACCAAACTCGTGTTCAGCAGAGGCTTCCACGAGTTACGAGTCTCCTCTCCATCGTGCAAAGGCAGCAAAATCAGACACGCCTTTGCTCGCGCTGCTAC